>CAWJYQ010000023.1:0-141724 GCA_963847045.1 uncultured Alphaproteobacteria bacterium
AGTGCTTTGGCCCAAAGCGGACTGTCCTCCTGATAAGAGCGCGCAGCCGCGCGTGTCGCAGTTTGTTCGCGCTGGTGCGCAGGGCTCCCTCGGGGTATTTCTGTAGGTAGAATGCGCAACAATCCCATCATCGTGCAAAAATACGGCGGCACTTGTCTTGAAACACCGGCAAAAATCCGCGCGGTCGCGAGCAGTCTCGCCGACCTGCACAGGCGTGGTCATCGGGTGGTAGCAATCGTTTCAGCGATGGGTAAGACCACCGACGAACTTGTTAAGATGGCCTATCAAGTAAGCCCGCATCCCAATCGCCGTGAACTCGATATGTTGCTAACCACCGGTGAGCGCATCAGTATGTCTCTAATGAGCATGGCGCTGGCTGATTTCGGCGTGCCCGCGATCAGTTTTACCGGCAGTCAAGCCGGAGTGATGACCGACAACTCCCATTCTTCCGCGCGCATTCTGGAAGTGCGGCCCATTCGCGTGCGCGAAGAACTCGACCGCGGACGCATCGTGGTCTTGGCTGGCTTTCAGGGCGTGAATCCAGTGACCAAGGAAATCACCACGTTGGGCCGAGGTGGCAGCGACACTACTGCGGTCGCCATGGCAGCGGCGCTAAAAGCCGAGTGCTGTGAGATCATCAAAGAGGTCGACGGAGTTTGCTCGGCCGATCCGCGCATCGTGGCGAATTCAAAACCCTTGCGTCAGCTGGATTTTGCATCGCTATCCGAAATGTGTTTTTGGGGCGCCAAGGTCTTGCATTTTCGCAGCGTGGAGCTGGCACAAAGCCAAAACGTTCCTTTGGTTCTGAAAAGAATGGGCGGCGCTGAACAAAGCACGCAAGTGATGAGAGAGGTAATTGGGATGGAAAGCGGAAAAGTGTTGGCCGTCAACTCAATGGCTCGCATTGAGCACGTGGAGATCAATTCGGCGGATCTCAATCAAGGCTTTGAGAAATTCGCGCAGCATCTTAAACAAAGCGGCTTGTCTTGGCCGCAGCTCCTCGCCTCGGCTTTCACCGGCGGAAAAACGCGCATGATGATGACTTCCGATTCGGAGTCGCTCGACACTTTGCTGCGCACGCTGGAGACGAGCAAAGACCTGCGCCAACAGCGTGAGGCTTTAAGTTCGGTCAGCCTCACTTGCTTCGGCGGCGTTTCTTCAGACTTGCCGTTTAAGGCAATTCAAATTCTGCAACATCACGGGATTATCGCCGACAAATATGTTTTGTCACCGCATTCGGTGAATTTAATTATTCCGGCCGAGAGCCGCGAGGCCGCGGTCAGGGCTTTGCATTCGCTGATCTAGCGCATGATCCGGAAAAGTGTGTAGCGGTTTTCCGAAAAGATCATGCGCAAACAAGAATCTTGAGCGCGATGACGATCATCCTTATTTCATCGCGCTCTAGTTGACCGTTTTGCCCAAAAATATTGCGGCACTCGGCGTGAGAAACTCGGCGTGAGCCTGTCAGCCAAGCGGTCACATTGGCATGAAACGGAAGGCACGCTCGATTTTCGGACAAGTCACATCTCGACTGCATTCGCGAAGAGCGTGTCACCCCACTCGTACAAGGGCCGCATGAAGTCAGATTGGGTGTGGATTGCTCGACCTTTGCGATCGCGCCATTTTCGTCCGTAGGTATCGAACGGAAAGTGTCGCATGTAGTATTCGCAAGTCTCGTCCCAATGTTCGACCGACAGCGACTTACCATAGTGTTGGCAATATAGACCTGTCTCCACGCGTTCTACGCCGGCCGGCTCTCGCCCATGGTGCTCCGCAAAGATGACCTCCAACCGGTTTCGCCACAACATCAGGATGTCTCGCCGTTCCGGGCCGAAGAAATGACGAAAGCCCAACAGTTCGCTATCGGCTTGATAGGGTGCATGATCGCCAAGAGTTCATATAGGCGTCGAACAGCTGAACCCGCACACCGTCGTAGTCGCTGGAATGAGTTCGTTCCATGTATCCGCGCAAATCTCCGGTAACGCGCTCATCCGCATCGAAGCAAAACATCCAGTCGAACTGCAAATGTTCGCGCGCGGTCTGCAGCAAAAGTCCGCGATGTCGACCCTCGGCAATCCGCCGCGCCTCGATGTCTGCTTCCCACGATCGATTTGCCACAATCAGAGCGACTTTTGGGTGCCCGCCAAGAATCTCCAGCGTTCGATCCGTACTCGCGTCGTCATAGGCGACTATCGCATCTACGTGCTTGCCGACGTAGTCCAGTGTATCTCGGAGTATAAGTGCTTCGTTGCGAACGCGGGTGATTCCGATCAAAAAGTGCCTATGACCCAAGAGGCTTCTATTGCAAGTAATGAGTTGTTCACCGTCGCGGAGCCGCCAACTACTCGTGCCCAGCATGATCACCACCTGGCTGCGATCAGGAATTGGCACCAATGATGGTGGGCGGGCGCAGTAACCGCAAGGGTTAAGAATCGCAGGGCTAATGTTACCGGCGGTACGCTGCCAACGAGAGATTGCAGAAAACGAACCCCGCGGTGCGTTGGGCGAGGCGTCCGAAAGCGCTAATTGGCTGGTTCGCGTAATGGATCAAAATGCCCTATGTCCCTTGATGGCACGAACGGGACCAACTGGGCGGATCCGATGATGTCCGTTCCTCGGGGTAACCCGGAAGTGGCGTTTGGGGACCGTCAGGACCAATTTTGACCCAGAACAGACATTTTAGCCGGATACCAGGGTTCGTACTGCTGCTAACATCGCCTTTTCGTGGTTTGGGGAACCGGCAATGACGGCCGATACAAGCTTTAGCGTCTTGACTGGAAATAATATCGAGACGCGCAGGGTAAGAGCCGGCGGTGTCATTTTCCGCGAAGGCGAGCAGGCTGACGAGCTTTTCGTTATCAAGAGCGGTTACGTGCGCATTCAAATCGGCAACAGAACGATGGCCGAGCTTACGGCTGACAATATTTTTGGTGAAATGGCTTTGATTGACAGCGAGCCAAGGAGCGCGACTGCCATGGCGATCACTGACGTTGAGCTTGTTCCCATCTCGGAAAAGCAGTTTCTTTTTCTTGTAAGCCAAACCCCGTATTTCGCCCTCAAGCTCATGAGGACCCTCGCACAACGACTAAGGGTGACGAATAAGGCCCTTGATTGATCTTTCCGCGCGAAAGAACTGGACCGAGGGTTCTAGAATAGAAAGGGAGAGGATTAAATGTGGGTAATGATGAACAACAGCTACCTGTCGATCGTAAGCAAGGATTGTGGCCCGGCTGAACTGCTTGTCAGGGCTCGGCGTACCGGGGATATCGAGAAGGTATTCCCAGATGCCAAGGTAACCCGGAACACTAACAGTGATTATCTGTATCGGGCAGTTCTGCCACGCGATGTGGTGAAACAGGCCTTGGCCGCAATGATCGAACATATCGATTACCCGAACTTCAAGGATAGCGTTGAAGACAGGTCATTGCATGCTGCCTATGTCAGTGTCTGGTGTGCGATGGCAGGACTGCAACATCCGCCGCCAGAAATAGAGCGGGCGACCCATGCAAGGTCGGCTCTAGCCTCGAAAAACACGCTGTAGCGCCTGGACTTGCGGGGGCCGAAAATACTCCGGACCCATACGAGCGTGCCGACATCACTTGGAATACCTTTTACGACTGGCTGCTTGACCACTCCAAAGGATTGGCCATTGAGCGTGTCCGGCGTAAGCGCTGGCAGCGGGTCCTTGCAGCGCCATTTGATCCACGGGCTCACGAAGGGTTAGCCGAGGCAATAATCCAAGGCGTTACAACCTGCTCGGTGCCGCGAGAGCGCAAACTTGGCTGGTTCGCGTAATGGATCAATATGCCCTGTGTCGCTTGTTGGCAGATACTGTTGCAAAAGTCGAAAATCGAGCTGCACCGAAAATCTCGCGAAAGTTGATTCTTAGACATTCTTGCCGCTGCAAGGCTCGGTAGTGGCGCTACGAAGGTCCGCGGTTGTTTTGTGTGAAACGATGAGGTCCCTCATGTCGTCGCACGCCAAACGCTTCAGTGATCCTAGAAAATTTCGGTCACCACCCTAAGAAGATTTTTTCAACACTATCGGTATTCTGGCGATGTCTGCTCACGGGGCAAAGCGGACTTCGTCGTTGCACGCATCGTGTCGCGGCCCAGGGGACTACTGAGTAAGCGTAACATCAAACAGCGGTTGGATAAGTGCGGCGGTGTTGTTTGCCATGCCCCATGGGGTGGTCAGCTTGATTTCCCGTCCGGCGAAATACAAGCTCCCTTGGGTTACGATACTACTTGCTACGGCTGCCACATTGCCCTCGCAGTCGACGATGGGGGCTCCTGACGCGCCATGGTCGAGCACATAACGGTCGTTGTTGCTCTCTCCGATATCCCACATCTCGAAGAGACCCGATCCCGGTCGCACTTTGGCAAACGGATGATCGCGAGGGATGTCGCCACTGCCCGCAATTTCAGCGAACCTGCCTTTTGCAAAGCGGAGTCCGTCGAGATAAGCAATGCTGCGTACTGGCTCGTTTCTTGAGAGCGGCTTCTCGCGAAGTTTGAGAGTCCGCGCGTTGGGAAATGGTTCCCGCAACTCAAAGATCGCGAACCCCTCGGGAAGTGCACTTACGACGGCGAGTAACCGAGCACTCACCTGCACGGTGACGTCCCGCTGCCGCACATCGACCTTCCTCCACTCGCCTCTCGGCAGTACGGGGGCGTCATCGACGAAGTGCGCTATCGAGACCAAATACCGCGTGCTGCCGTAAAACCAAGCTGTCGCGCGATATCCGTCAAGCGATGGTCTGGGTTTCTCGTCCGCGGTGAAGTATCGCGTGATGCTGACCGTTGTTGCCGCGAGCGCTGAAGGGTCGATACAGGCGTCCTCCGCGCGAGCACATTGCGCAATCACCATCGTGAACGCCAAAATCATTGGTCCCGTGGTCAGGCGGGCAACCGGCCTGGCGCAGGCCTGTTCCGGTCGCGTGAGGAGGGCGCTCCGGAAACCAGTAATTCGGCCCAGCAAGAGCATGCAGGTCGCGGACGCGAGGCTGCTTAGCGTGGTGCCATGATCCTCCTCTCCGGCAGATTGATCGAATACAATTCGCACACCCACAGCCCGCAGGCCTGCCAGCATTCCCATATGCGCCCCCGTTTGCCCGGTCCCGATGGCATCAAAAGTCGATTCGGGCGAACGGACAATTTGGGCAAGTCTTGGTCTTTGATTTTTCCCCGCTATTTTGGTCGGGCTCAGGAACGGCGGCCGGCGTCGCTCCCGGCGCCAGCCGGCATGTTCCGAAAGTGATTTGCCCATCGGCGGGCGAGGCAGTGGCGCGAATTTTCGCCGGCGGGCGCTTCGCGCGACCGCTGGGATGCTTCGGAACGTGTACGAACGGGTCTAGGAATCCTGACGCGCACATTGTGCTTGGGACAGTCAGGTCATGCGGCAGCCCTGTACGGCGGCGCCGAAGCCAGAAATTCGCCATAGGCGTCCGCGTCGGGCGGCGTGAACATCTCCGCCAGGGGATTTCGGCGGTATTTGGCGGCACCGATATCGGCCAGCAATTCGTCGAAATGCTTGTAGTGATAGGGTGCGACGCACAAGCCGCCATAGACGCCGGCAGCCGGGCGCTCGACCCGCTTGAAATGCAGCATCATCTCGATGTTTTCGCGCATCTCGCCTTCGCTCGGCTGATGCTTGAGCTGGCCATCGGCATAGCGCACCAGCCAGTGTGCGGCCATGTCGGCGCAGAGCACGGTGCAGAAGCTCGAATTGAATCCGACAAAGCCCAGATCCGGCAGGTCCGGATTGGCGATCAGGCGGTACAGCCGATATTGCCCATCCGTGTCGACGAGCTTGTTGCGATACGCCTCGGGCAGGAAGGGCACGCCGAGCTTGTAGCCGATCGCGAGCACCGCGATGTCGGCTTCCACGCGCTCGCCGTTGCTCATCACGATGGTCTTGCCGTCGTATCGATCGAAGGTGCCGCGGATCGCCTTGATGCGGCCGTCCGCCACCATCGGATAGAAGTCGGGAGTTGCGATCGGCACCGAACAATTGACGTCGTCCTCGATTCGCGTCCGCGGCACCATGTTGCACTTGCCGAGCTTGAATTGCGCCATCAACAGGCTTTCGAGCCCGCGCCAGTTTGCCCACACCATCGGCTTGGCGAGGGCGTGCGCCAATCGCGCCATGGGACCGATGCCCCAGCTCGCAAACATCCGCTCCTGCGCGCGGATGTAGAGGATGCGCTTGAAGTTGACGAGGCCGCCGATGAAATAGGGGATGCGCCACACCGGCTCGCGATAAACGATGGTCACTTCGCTGGCGCCTGAGGCGACAGCGTTCACCGCGATGTCGGTCGCCGATTTCGAGCCGCCGAGCACGACGACCTTGCGTCCTTTGGCAAGCGTCGCGTCATTGTAGTTCGAGGAGTGAAGGATTCTTCCACCTTGCGCCTTGAAGGCATCCTCGCCCGGAAGGCCGAGCGTCTGCGGCTCGCTGAACTGGCCGGTGCAGATGGCGATGAAATCAAAATCCTCGCTGGCCGTGCCGGTCGCCGTCGTCAGCTCCAGGGTCCAGCCCGGCTTGCCGTCGGCGCGCCGGCGCATCGCGGTCACGCTGGTCCCAAGGCGCATCAGGCGGTCGAGCCCATGGCCGCGCGCATAGTCGGCAAGATAGGCGTGGACCTGTGGCCCCTTCGGCCATTCCGGATAGGAGTCCGGCATGGCCTCGTCGGTGTAGCGATAGAGGTCTTTTGGACTTTGCGTCTGCACATCCGGATAGGAGCGGGCAGGGTCCCACACGCCGCCGAGATCGCCCGCCTTCTCGACGATGGTGACCTTGTGTCCATGCCCCGCGAATGCCTTTGCCGCCGCGAGCCCGGACACGCCGGCGCCGATCACGCAAACCTGCTTTGGGCTGACCATGTGATTTTCCTCTCCATGTTGCAGGCAGCCGTCATCGATCGCGCCTCGCGCGTCACGCGACTGTCGGGAAAATGCTCCGCGCGGTGGGCCTAGTCGTTCGCCTCTGGCGGCAGAAAGTCCACTTCGTGCGCCGCCGAAATGCGCACGACCTCGGCCGGATCGGTCAGGTTATGAAGCTTGTCGAACAACGCCTCGAGCTTCTGCATCGGTGAAACCCAGAACAGGGCGCGCGCCGGCTTGTCGGATTTGTTGAAATAGCCATGCGGGATACCGCGCGGCATGCGCACGAGATCGCCGGCCTTGGCCTTGACCCAAACGCCGTCGAGTTTCAGGTCGAGCACGCCTTCCTGTACCAGGATGAATTCGTCCTGGGTCGGATGCACATGCACGGGCACGAACTGTCCGGGATCGCTGTTGGTTTCGAAGGCAAAGGTGGAGTCGGTTACCGCCTTCGGAAAATAGATCTGCCCCAGGATGTTCCAGGTCTTGCCGCGATAGCCCTCGCCATTCGGCGTGATGCCTTTCTCCAATGCCGCCATGATGTCCTCCTCCTGCTGGATCGTGACGCGAGCATCCAACGGCCGGGGCCGGCTGTCTATCCGTCAAACGAATCCATTGCGGGTCCGGAGTGGCACCTGTTGCGGCGCGGGAGCTCGCGCCAAGTTTCACTATGCGATGTCGGTCGGACATCGGCTATTGGCACAAAGCTGTCGAACCTGGAATGTCCGCTCTTTAGGCCGCTATGAGGGCTAAACCGGACGTGGCGCGGACAGCTCAATTCGCCCGAGAATGACCCAAGTCGGAAGTTGAGTGTCGCTTGCTTTCTTCACACGTTCGGCGGTGAGAAGACGACGTCAGGATCTGCAACGAGCGCCATTATCAGGCGGCACGCTGGTCGCGTCGCGACGGGAGATCCGGGCACAGCACGAGCTTGCCCTCGAGACCGCCGGCTTCAAGGCGTCGGTGCGCTTCAGCAACGTCATCCAGCGCGATCCGCTCGGCTACGCGCGGCTGGATGGCGCCACCGGCCAACAGAGCGAACAGGCGCTTGAGGTCCTCTATAAACCATGCAGGATGCTGCAATCGCATCGCGTTGATAGAGTAGAAGAACGCCCGCCTGCCGCCAGGCAACCACCTCCAGAGATACAGGCGCGCGATCCACATCAGCATGGTGAGCATGCGTCGCTGTCCCTGCACGCCCGCCGAGTAGCCATAGGCGCAGAGCAGGCCGCCGGGCTTGAGCGCCGCGAACGAGCGGCGATAGCCGTCCTCCCCGATGCCGTCGAACACGACATCAAAGCCGCCCGGCAGGACCCGCGCGAAGTCTTCGCGCTGATAATCGATCGGAGTAGCCCCGAGCTCGCGGATCAGGGTGGCGTGCCTCCCGTGGGCACCGCCCCACAGCTCGAGCCCCGCCATGCCGCCGAGTACGAGCAGCGCCTGACCGACTGCACCGGCAGCTCCATGCACCAGTACGCGCTGTGCTCGCTGCACCTGCGCAGCACGGTGCAGGAGTTGGTACGCAGTCATCCAGCTCAGGACCAGCGAGGCGGCCTCTGCCGCATCGACGCTCGCCGGCACCGGGGTCAAGTAGCTCGCCTGGAGCGTGCGATAGGCAGCATTCGATCCGAGCACCGTCATGTCGGCCACTCGGTCGCCAAGCTGAAATCCGCTCACGCCGTTGCCGAGCTGATCGATCTCCCCGATCACATCGTAGCCCATCACAAGCGGTGGACGGCGGGACGCCGTTTGTGGGTATAGATGGCGTCGGATCAACGTGTCGGTGTACTCAAGACCCGAGGCGAGCACCCGGACCCGCACCTCGCCCGGACCAGCCATCGGTAGGCGAGCGTCGACGACCTCCAGCTCCTCAGGACCGCCGTAGTGCCGGAGTTGAACAACACGGTTGCGCGGTTCGATCATATGCCGATCCCTCCAATCTCACATTCCAAGAGTGCAGCAGGAGGATCTGCTAACTAAGCATGCCAGAGACACTGAGCTGAAAGGTTGATGCGGATCAATTCCGCTCCTGTGCAGATGATATGGGGCGAGCGGCGAGGACATGGCACCATGGGCGCTGTTCAACGGCTACCGATGGAGCTCACCCATGTCGCAACATTTTCGTTTTGACGCGAGCAGATCCCTCACCGCTCTCGAGCAAGATAGCACAATCGTCGCCGTGATCGAGATGAGCCAAACGAAGTGGCTGGTTGCGGCGCTGGTTCCCGGCGTCGAACGTCAACCTCTTAAGAAGTTCGATGCCCAAGAAGAAATGCTGCTGAAGCTCTTGCATCGTTGGCACTGCGAAGCCGGCCAGGCTGGGCGCAACATCAAGCGTATCGTCGTCGCCTTTGAGGCTGGCCGCGATGGGTTCTGGCTAGCGCGCTGGCTGCGGGCACGCGATGTCGAGGCCTATGTCATCCATCCGACCAGCATCGCGGTGTCGCGCGAACACCGGCGCGCAAAGACCGATCGTCTCGATACGGAACTTCTGATGCGCGTTTTTCTCGGCTGGCTGCGTGGCGAAAAGCGCCATTGCAGCATGGTGGCAATCCCGACGATCGAGGAGGAGGACGCGAGGCGACCGAACCGTGAGCGCCAGAATCTGGTCACTGAGCAAACGCGGATTATCAACCAGATCAAGGCGATATTTGCCCGCTTCGGCCTTCGCACTTTGCGCCCGACCATGCGCAAGCTTGCCGAAGGGCTCGAAGATTTGCGCACGGCGGAAGGCACGTCGTTGCCACAGAACACGCTTTCGGAACTGCGCCGTCATCTCGCGCGGCTACGTTTCGTACGCGACCAGATCCGTGCGGTCGAACAGGAACGCCTGCGCAAGCTCGCGGTGGCTCCTGCCGCGGAGACGAAAAGCCCGGACGCGATGGTCCGCCTGATTGCCCGTGTCTTTGGCGCTGGTATCGAAACGGCGGACATGCTGGTCAACGAGATCTTCTCGCGCCACTGGCGCGATCGCAAGGCCGTCGCCCGCTACGCCGGTCTTACCGGCTCGCCCGACGAGAGCGGCAGCCGTCGACGCGAACGGGGTCTTGCGCGCGCCGGCAATGTCCGCGTCCGCTGCGGCATGATTCAGCTGGCTTGGCGTTTTGTCAGGTTCCAAAAGAACAGCGCCCTGGCCCAATGGTTCGCGGCGCGAACCGCCGACGGACGCGCCAGCACACGCAAGACGATGATCGTGGCGCTGGCGCGTAAGCTGCTCATCGCCCTCTGGCGTCTCGTTACGAGGGGCGAGGTTCCGCAGGGCATCGTGCTACGGCCGGCGTCATGAGCAACAGCATGGAAAGAGAGCAACGACAGGACAAACGGCTTGGCAGCCCGTGCTAGGAGCCTGCCGATAAATCCGAGGTGGCGGTGTCCCGCCTTAAAACCATGGCTTCAAATGCCGCTGTGCAGATTGGGCCTGCCGCCCCGGAGCTTCGCCGACGATGCGTATGACTGCATCATGGTGCGATCCACACATGGATCGACCGAATACAAGGTTGTGGCGTGACTTCTGCGCCCCGATGGCAAGCTCCCCTCGGATCAGTCGTGCCGATCTTCAGGCTGCAAGACTACTCATGTCGGTGAAAGGAGAGGTCCCCACAATAGCAATCCACAGTGCCTCGAACAGCGCCGAATGACTTTTGTACGTTGCGGCGACAAATTATGATGGCTCGGACTGCGCATTCGCCGTCAAGCCCCGCGCCTTCGGCGCGCCGCAAGCGGCTTTGGGGCTTGACCGCTCGGCGCAGCCGAGCAAGGGGCTGTCCATGCCGCAAATGCAATCTGGTGACGTGACAAAATGACTCAACAGCACCGCCACTCTCTCCTTGACGCCAATAGGCCCCATACAAGGTTTTCGGATGCCGGGATGGCGGGGCAATCCACGCGCTCCAGTGGCCGGCGTCCGAAAAGCGCCAAGGCACGAAATCGCGGGATGTGGGCGGCAGCAGTGCCGCGGGTGCTATGGGGATTTCGCCACGAGCTCAGGTGCGCCTGCGATGACGCGAAGCGGCAGCGAGACCCGTTTTGCCACGTAGGCGGAACGTAGGTTGAAGCACGATCGAGCAGCGGGCGTTTTGAGCGACGAAATTTTGTGTCTTTTGGTTGTGATTGCGCAAAAATCCGGCGTGGCGAGGCAAACGGCGGCGCTGTCGGGCAAGAGCCAACACGGGCGGTGAGTGTTGCCGTGTGTGTCGAGGACTGGCATCGGCATCATGAGGTGTCGATCTTGATCTTTGGCGAAACCGGCGAGGGACGGTGCTTCGGCTGTTGCCCGCGCAAGAAGGTCTCGATGATGCGCAGGCGGCCGCCGCAGCAGGGACAAGGATGCTCTGGCGCTTTTGGCTCTTCGGGCTTGGCGTTGACAGCCTTGATGGCATCGATCGGGATGAGTGGCACTGCAAGCAGTTCGCGGATGCGTGCGATATTCTTGACGCGGGTTTGGCTCGTGAGCCAACCGTAATAACGGATCCGGTGGAAGCCTTGCGGCAAGACATGCATCAGGAAGCGCCGGATGAACTCGTGGGTATCGAGCGTCATCAGCTTGTATCGCTCGGGACCTTCGATGCGGTAGTCCTTCCACTTGAAGGTGACGCCGTTGTCGTCGAGCGCGACCAAGCGCCGGTTGGAGATGGCGATGCGGTGGGTGTAGCGCGCGAGATAGCGCAACACTTCCTCGGGGCCACCGAACGGCCGTTTGCTGTAGACGACCCATTCGCTGTTGCGCAGCGGAGCCAAATAGGCGGCAAAGGCTGGTGCATTGGTCAGGGCAACGTGCTTGCCGAAGAACTGTAGCTGTCCGGCGCGGTGAGCGGCATCAAGCCTCTCCAGGACCAGCCTGCGGAACAGGCGCGAGAGCACGCGCACGGGCAGGAAGAAGTTGGGTCGGCAGGCAACCCAGCGCTCGCGCTCAAGCGAGATGCCGCCGCCCGGCACGATCATATGGACATGCGGGTGGTGGGTGAGCGCCGAGCCCCAGGTGTGGAGGACGGAGAGGACGCCGATGCGGGCGCCCAGGTGCTTGGGATTGGCCGCGATGCCGATCATGGTCTCGGCCGAGGCCTTGAACAGGATGTCGTAGATCACGGCCTTGTTCTGGTAGGCAATGTCGGCGATTTGGGCCGGCAGCGAGAACACGACGTGGAAGTAAGGCACCGGCAATAGCTCGGCCTCGCGCTCGGCGAGCCATTCCCTTGCCGCCGTTCCCTGGCATTTGGGGCAATGCCGGTTGCGGCAGGAGTTGTAGGCGATCTGCGTATAGGCGCACTTCTCGTTCTCGCAGCGCGCGACATGGCCACCGAGCGCTGCCGTGCGGCAGTTCTCGATCGCCGACATCACCTTGAGTTGGCCGAGGCTCACATGGCCGGCATTGGCTTGGCGCCATGCCGGTCCATGGCCGCGGAAGATATCCGCGACCTCCAATACTGGGCTGGACATGGCCGCGGGCGGTTATGCCGGCAGCGGGTCTTTCCTGTTCTTCCTGGGCTTCTTGCGAGGCAATGACAGCAGGTCGAGCGGGCTCTCGATGGCAGCGATCATGCCGGTGGCAACGCGCGTGTAGCGCGCCGTGGTGTCCAATTTGTCGTGCCCCAACAACGCTTGGATGATGCGGATGTCGGTTCCGCGTTCCAGCAGGTGGGTCGCGAAGCTGTGGCGCAGCGCGTGCAGCGTCACGCCCTTCCTGATCCCGGCCGCATCGGCCGCCTCATGAAACAGGCGGTTGAGCTGGCGGGTGGTCATGGGCTTGCCGGCCCTGGTGCCAGGAAACAGCCAGCGTTCCGGCACAGGCGTTTGCGCATCGTGACGCGATGGGCGCGCCTTCCACCATTGGCGCAAGAGATCGAGCGTCTCGGACGACAGCATGACATTGCGGTCCTTGCGGCTCTTGGACTGCTCGATGCGAATGATCTTCTGCGCACTGTCGATATGTTTGACCTTCAGCCGGACCACCTCGCCGGCGCGCAACCCGCAGCCATAGCCAAGACTGAGCAGAAGGCGGGCCTTGAGGCTGCTGGCGACGGCCAGCAGGCGCTTCGTCTCATCCGTACTCATCACGAGCGGAATCTTCTGAGGTTCGCGGAGGTGATAGATCTCGGCCGCAAGGTCCAATCGGCGCAGCGTCACGCGGAACAAGAACCGCAACCCGGTCATGATGCGGTTGCGGTTGCAGATGCTCGCGCCCGTCTCGGCCAAGTGCAGCTGGAAGCGGCGGATGTCCTCAAGTGTGGCCGTGTCTGGGGAGCGCTTGAGAAACGCAGCGAACCGCTTGCAGCTGCTGATGTGGCCCCTCTGCGTGCCCGCGCACAGCTTGCGCGCGTTCATGTCCTCGATCATGCGCTGGCGAAGCGGACTGCTAGTATCGGTCATAGACAACTCCTGTCTGGGATGAGGTGGATCACACCTCGATCTTCAAGACAGGGCGCCACGCCCGCCACCGACGATCTCTCCTCTGGAGACAGTGCTCGCGGTTAGGCCGCCCGCCTCAGCGGGTTATCGCGCAGCGATTTAGTGCAATGGCACATCGCGTCAGTTATTGCGGTGCAGCAGCATGTCCGGAGTTGGGGGTAGACCAGAAGTCACCCCGCCAAGGAGCAAACCGGTGCGTTTGACCAGCGATGCCGAAGTTGCATAGCCTCCCTCCGTGGACGGTGCAAAAGGTGGATGGCGGCGGCGCGGGTCGCCAGCAAAGAGGCGAACGCCATCACGGTTGCCTGCTTAAGGTGCCGAGACCATGAAATTGATTAAACGTCTTTTGCAACGTTTGCTGATTTTTGGATTAGGCATCTTTTGTGTCTGGTTGATCGTCTTTGTCGTCTTTGAAACCGCGGACCGTAGGTTACCTTGGATCCTGGCCGTTAGCGTCACCTATGGAATCGCCGCGTATATTGTTCTGCCGCGCGCCATTCGCGTGGGCCTGAGGATCCTCCAACGCAAACGTGTGCCGAGCTACACGATTACGGGCGACGGTTTGCCTGGAGACCCAGTGAACGTCGCACTCATAGGCACTTTCCGGCAGCTTCGCGCGGCCTTTGCAGCGCTCGGCTGGTCAGAAGCAGATCGGCTCAGTCTAGCCAGCTCATGGGGCATGATCCGTGCCTTCATATTCAACTCTCCGTATCCCAACGCCCCGTTTAGCACCCTCTATCTTTTTGGACGTGGCCAAGACATTGGCTTTCAAAAGGCGATCGATAACAGCCCACGAAAGCGCCATCACATCCGGTTCTGGGCTTTGAGCCAAACGCGCGCCCGGGAGACCTGGGGAGCGGAAGACTTCTGGCTGAATACCAAACGCCCGCCCGACAATGAATGCGCTCTGTGGGTAGGAGCCGGCACCAGGGACACCGGCATATCCCTAACTCGCCTTACATTTCAGATCACCCACGCCACGGACTCGGATACGAACGCAGAGCGCGACTATATCGTCGGTCAGTTGAGGAAAAATCGATCTATCGAGGAGGAGCAAGTGTATCAAGCCGGCCAAAATCTCCCTACCGAACGCGTCAACCACTACGTTACTGATGGCGAGGTCATTTTGGCGAGGTTGGTGGTAAATGGCGATTGACGCCAAAGTCAGGCATTGCTGTCGCTATGTCACAGGCGGTCGCAGGAATGTCCGTTTACATGCGGCCGCTGTGCCGTTATCGATCTCAACGGGAGCTGAGCCATGAAATGCACGAAGCGGTCGTTTACCGTCATCTGCATCGTCCTAGCAGTGCCTCTGTCCTTGAGTATTGGAAGACTCAATGCGCGCGATACAGATGGTGCCACTGGTACTTTGGCGCGCGCACGGACCGCTAAGCAGCAATGCATAAGCACCTGTCGTGCACGATATCGCGACTGTCGTCGTCTGAACCAGTTGCCGTCGTTCGAGTGTCGGGGTGTTTACCAGGATTGCACCCGATACTCTTGTACTGGTTTAGGACCGGGATGACTACCCGCCGACCTCGCTACTGATGACATCGCCGAACAATTCCCAACGCTCGCCCTTGAATTTCCTGAGCTGAAATTGCTTGATCGGAGCGAAGTCAGTAGCGCTGGCGTTGATCGTGACGCCGGGCAAGAGCCCTTCCAGCTGCAACCTCTTGATGCTCGGCAGCATATCCGATGAGTAAACACGGGTACGCTATGTCGCCGATTTGTCCAGAGCCGGACCAGCGGTCGGCGGCGAATTTGCCGATCGGCTCGCGGCCAATTCCGCTTGAACCGACGCCGGCAACGCGCTCAAACTCCGCGCCGCTCGCGTATCGTCCCTTGGAGTTTTTCCATGGTCAATGCAAGCCTTCCCCTCTCCGCGCAGGACGCCGAACGCCTGCGCCGCTTCGAGCGTCAGCGCCACGACAGCCTCGCTGCGACCTACCATGACTTTTTCACGCCGATCACGGCGCTTGCAATTCAGCCTCTGCTTGATGCGGCTGGCGCCGGCGCAGGATCGAACCTGCTCGACATTGCAACCGGACCCGGATCGGTCGCGGCGAAGGCCAGAGGTCTCGGCGCCACCTGCATCGGCGTCGATCTGTCGCCGGGAATGATCGCGTTGGCGCGGGTCTCGCATCCGGACATCGATTTCCGGGTCGCCGAGGTCGAGCACCTGCCCTTTGCCGACCGGTCTTTCGATGCGGTCGTGTGCAATTTCGGCCTGGGGCATTTTCCCTGGCCCGAGGCTGCGGTCGCCGAATGCCGGCGCACGCTCAAGGTCGGCGGCCGCACGGCTTTCTCCTGGTGGGACCAGCCCGATAAGCAGCGCATTCAGGGGCTGTTTCGCGAGGCGATCGCGGAAGTCGGCGCGGCGCCTCCGCCCGATGTGCCGGCCGGACATTCGAACTTGAGGTTTTCCGACACCGCGGAGTTTCGTAAGCTGCTTGTCGGCGCAGGTCTAGACGATGTCAGGGTCGAGGACCACCGGACGACTTACGCGATCGCCGATGTCGACACGCTCTGGCGCGGCGGTCTTGGGAGCTTTGCGGTGACGGCGTCGGCGATCGTCCACCAGGACGCCGCAACACAGGCCGCCATCCGGGCGTCTCTGGAGCGGCGTGCGGCGGCCTATCGCACGCCGGCCGGGCTCGTGCTTCCGATCGCCTTCAAGATCGGATCGGGGCAAAAGGTCTGATCGGGGAAGTTTTCAGGTCGGCGTACTCAAAATCGGGGTGCTTAGGCAACTCGTGCCTGATGTCCGCTTATCCGCCGTTAGGGGCGCAATAGCGGGCGTCGCCGGAGGTCGCAGAAGGGCCAAAGCACTAAATCGCTGCGCGATAACCCGCTGAGGCGGGCGGCCTAACCGCGAGCACTGTCTCCAGAGGAGAGATCGTCGGTGGCGGGCGTGGCGCCCTGTCTTGAAGATCGAGGTGTGATCCACCTCATCCCAGACAGGAGTCGTCTATGACCGATACTAGCAGTCCGCTTCGCCAGCGCATGATCGAGGACATGAACGCGCGCAAGCTGTGCGCGGGCACGCAGAGGGGCCACATCAGCAGCTGCAAGCGGTTCGCTGCGTTTCTCAAGCGCTCCCCAGACACGGCCACACTTGAGGATATCCGCCGTTTCCAGCTGCACTTGGCCGAGACGGGCGCGAGCATCTGCAACCGCAACCGCATCATGACCGGGTTGCGGTTCTTGTTCCGCGTGACGCTGCGCCGATTGGACCTTGCGGCCGAGATCTATCACCTCCGCGAACCTCAGAAGATTCCGCTCGTGATGAGTACGGATGAGACGAAGCGCCTGCTGGCCGTCGCCAGCAGCCTCAAGGCCCGCCTTCTGCTCAGTCTTGGCTATGGCTGCGGGTTGCGCGCCGGCGAGGTGGTCCGGCTGAAGGTCAAACATATCGACAGTGCGCAGAAGATCATTCGCATCGAGCAGTCCAAGAGCCGCAAGGACCGCAATGTCATGCTGTCGTCCGAGACGCTCGATCTCTTGCGCCAATGGTGGAAGGCGCGCCCATCGCGTCACGATGCGCAAACGCCTGTGCCGGAACGCTGGCTGTTTCCTGGCACCAGGGCCGGCAAGCCCATGACCACCCGCCAGCTCAACCGCCTGTTTCATGAGGCGGCCGATGCGGCCGGGATCAGGAAGGGCGTGACGCTGCACGCGCTGCGCCACAGCTTCGCGACCCACCTGCTGGAACGCGGAACCGACATCCGCATCATCCAAGCGTTGTTGGGGCACGACAAATTGGACACCACGGCGCGCTACACGCGCGTTGCCACCGGCATGATCGCTGCCATCGAGAGCCCGCTCGACCTGCTGTCATTGCCTCGCAAGAAGCCCAGGAAGAACAGGAAAGACCCGCTGCCGGCATAACCGCCCGCGGCCATGTCCAGCCCAGTATTGGAGGTCGCGGATATCTTCCGCGGCCATGGACCGGCATGGCGCCAAGCCAATGCCGGCCATCTGAGCCTCGGCCAACTCAAGGTGATGTCGGCGATCGAGAACTGCCGCACGGCAGCGCTCGGTGGCCATGTCGCGCGCTGCGAGAACGAGAAGTGCGCCTATACGCAGATCGCCTACAACTCCTGCCGCAACCGGCATTGCCCCAAATGCCAGGGAACGGCGGCAAGGGAATGGCTCGCCGAGCGCGAGGCCGAGCTATTGCCGGTGCCTTACTTCCACGTCGTGTTCTCGCTGCCGGCCCAAATCGCCGACATTGCCTACCAGAACAAGGCCGTGATCTACGACATCCTGTTCAAGGCCTCGGCCGAGACCATGATCGGCATCGCGGCCAATCCCAAGCACCTGGGCGCCCGCATCGGCGTCCTCTCCGTCCTCCACACCTGGGGCTCGGCGCTCACCCACCACCCGCATGTCCATATGATCGTGCCGGGCGGCGGCATCTCGCTTGAGCGCGAGCGCTGGGTTGCCTGCCGACCCAACTTCTTCCTGCCCGTGCGCGTGCTCTCGCGCCTGTTCCGCAGGCTGGTCCTGGAGAGGCTTGATGCCGCTCACCGCGCCGGACAGCTACAGTTCTTCGGCAAGCACGTTGCCCTGACCAATGCACCAGCCTTTGCCGCCTATTTGGCTCCGCTGCGCAACAGCGAATGGGTCGTCTACAGCAAACGGCCGTTCGGTGGCCCCGAGGAAGTGTTGCGCTATCTCGCGCGCTACACCCACCGCATCGCCATCTCCAACCGGCGCTTGGTCGCGCTCGACGACAACGGCGTCACCTTCAAGTGGAAGGACTACCGCATCGAAGGTCCCGAGCGATACAAGCTGATGACGCTCGATACCCACGAGTTCATCCGGCGCTTCCTGATGCATGTCTTGCCGCAAGGCTTCCACCGGATCCGTTATTACGGTTGGCTCACGAGCCAAACCCGCGTCAAGAATATCGCACGCATCCGCGAACTGCTTGCAGTGCCACTCATCCCGATCGATGCCATCAAGGCTGTCAA
This sequence comes from uncultured Alphaproteobacteria bacterium, assembly GCA_963847045.1. GTDB lineage: Bacteria > Pseudomonadota > Alphaproteobacteria > Rhizobiales > Xanthobacteraceae > Bradyrhizobium. Next base: position 18,269 of record CAWJYQ010000023.1, read on the forward strand.
CGCCAAGCCCGAAGAGCCAAAAGCGCCAGAGCATCCTTGTCCCTGCTGCGGCGGCCGCCTGCGCATCATCGAGACCTTCTTGCGCGGGCAACAGCCGAAGCACCGTCCCTCGCCGGTTTCGCCAAAGATCAAGATCGACACCTCATGATGCCGATGCCAGTCCTCGACACACACGGCAACACTCACCGCCCGTGTTGGCTCTTGCCCGACAGCGCCGCCGTTTGCCTCGCCACGCCGGATTTTTGCGCAATCACAACCAAAAGACACAAAATTTCGTCGCTCAAAACGCCCGCTGCTCGATCGTGCTTCAACCTACGTTCCGCCTACGTGGCAAAACGGGTCTCGCTGCCGCTTCGCGTCATCGCAGGCGCACCTGAGCTCGTGGCGAAATCCCCATAGCACCCGCGGCACTGCTGCCGCCCACATCCCGCGATTTCGTGCCTTGGCGCTTTTCGGACGCCGGCCACTGGAGCGCGTGCATAGTCCCGCCATCCCGGCATCCGAAAACCTGCACAAACTCGGAAGTCGTTGGGTTTGGCGTAGCAGCGCCTATTCACAACGTTGGGACTTCGCCGCGGTCTCATATCGGCAGACCGAACAATTGAAAGCGCCGCACCTTGTTTCGACCCAGATTTGATCCACCGCAAAAGCTGATACCGCATCAGAGATAATCTTTCTTCCTCGTGTGACGCTGGGCGCAGCCGATGTCAGGGAAAAATGAACCCACGAGTTTGACGTTAGAAGAATGCCGTGAGCTGGCAGCCGCCATGTTTGAAAATGCCGCCGCACTACCACCCGGACCAAAGAAACATGAAATATTGAAGTTGGCCCGCGGCTATCAACTCCTTGCCGAAATGAAGGAATGGCTCGTAAAAAAAGTGAATTAAACCCTCACCCGTACCGCTTCGCCCTGCGCGGTCTTTCTTTGGCAGCTAAATCCGAGCCGGGTCATCAACGGACCTGCCCCCCTGGCGCCAGCCAGCATATTCCGAAACTGATTTGCCCGTCAGCGAGCGAAGCGATTGCGCGAATTTTCGCCGGCCAGCGCTTCGCGCGGGCCGGTCATGTGCGAAATCGCCTGCGCCGAAAAACTAATTTCGTGAGCCGGTTCAAGCTGATTGCACGGTCCCAGCCCTTTCGGTCAAAAATTCGTCTTTACGAAAATCAGAAATTATGCTTTCTTGCCGCCGTCCTGCTCCTCAAGAGGGGCGCTACGCGATCGTCACGAACGTTGGTGCAGGATGCGATGGACGTGAAGGTCTTCAACGCAGGCAAAGCCCCGCGTGGACGAAGAGACCTTTGCGGATGGCCAAGCCGTGTGGTCCTGACACCCCGACGCTGGTGTCAAGTTTGAGGGATGGCGATGTCGGCCCTACGGGCCCGACACGCCGTGATCCCGCAGGCGATGGTGGCTAAAAGGCCCGGTACACCAGGGAGAGCACGGAGCAGCCGTTAAAACCATTGTGCAGGGAATGCCGGATGTCCTGGCTGAACCTGTGGTGACTGCCGCCTGCTTTGCTTGTTGCAGGCGGGCCATGGGTGCGGCCTGCACCCGGCATTCCCTGCGCCCTCTATCTTATGAGGGACATTGTCTTGCAAAACTCGGGCGGATCGTGCCGCGGGAATGCGGAACTGCGTCTTCCGTCATTGCGAGGAGCGAAGCGACGAAGCAATCCAGAAATGCTGCTGCAAAAAGATTCTGGATTGCTTCGCTTCGCTCGCAATGACGACCCGCAACAGAGTTACAAATTCACATGAACGAAATCGCGCAGCAACGGATAGATCTCGTTATTCCACTTCCTGCCGCTGAAGACGCCGTAATGTCCGACGCCGGCCTGCATGTGATGCACGCGGCGATAGGCGCGCACGCCGGTGCAGAGGTCTTGGGCCGCGAGCGTCTGGCCGATCGAGCAGATGTCGTCCTTCTCGCCCTCGACGGTCATCAGTCCCATGCGGCGGACCGCGGCGGGGTTCACCGGACGGCCGCGGAAGGTCAACTTCCCCTGCGGCAGCAGATGCTCCTGAAACACGTCGCGAACGGTCTCGATGTAAAACTCTGCCGGCAAATCCATCACCGCGAAATATTCGTCGTAAAAGGTCTTGATGGTCTCCGCCTTCTCCTTCTCGCCCTTGACGAGATGATTGTGCAGGTCCAGGTGCTGCTTGATATGCCGCTCGAGATTCATCGAGACAAAGGCGGTGAGCTGCACGAAGCCCGGATAGACCTTCCGGAACGCGCCCTTGCACTGGAACGGCACGTAGTTGATCAGATTTTTTTCGAACCACTCGATCGGCTTGGCCTTGGCGAATTCGTTGACCTTGGTCGGCTGGATCCGGGTGTCGATCGGCCCCGCCATCAGGGTCAGCGTCGCCGGTCGCGAGGGATGATCGTCCTCGCACATGATCGCCGCCGCCGCGAGCGCCGATACCGAGGGCTGGCAGATCGCGACCATATGCGGGCGCGGACCCAACTGGCCGAGAAAGTCGATGAGATGCCCGGTGTAGTCGTCGAGGCCGAACCGGCCGGCCCCGACGGGGATGTCGCGCGGGTTATGCCAGTCGGTGATGTGGACGTCGTGGTCCTGCAGCAGCGTCTTCACGGTGCCGCGGAGCAGCGTCGCAAAGTGCCCGGACATCGGCGCGACCAGCAGCAGCTTTGGCTGATCGGGCGCATCTACCTTCCTGAAGCGCAGCAGCGAGCCGAACGGCGTGGAGTAGACGACCTCTTCCTTGACCTCGACTTCGCGGTTGCCGACCTGCACCCGGTCGATGCCGTAGGCCGGGCGCGTGTAGGTCAGCGACGAGCGCGAGATCAGCTCGAGCGCGGCGGCGAGGCGTCCGAAGAGCTTGTCGGAGACGCCTTGCGGCACGAGGTTGAGATACCGCAGCGCCGATGCGGCTCCCGACCGCCATGGCTCGGTCAGGTCCATGTGGTTCTGATAGGCCTGGTACATCATTGACATCATTGACATCCGCCCTTGCGGCACTTGCCATGCAATATCGAAGCCAGAACGGGGGCAGATCGCCCTGTAAATTGGCACGTCACTTGCTGCATATTGTGGGAAAAGCATAGGGAATGGGCACGGGCCGGGGTGTCCATCGTCCCTGGATCGCGTCGAGGAGTTGAGGGAAGGGCCCCATGGCGAAAGCGACACTGACCATCTCGAGCAAGAACTATTCATCCTGGTCGCTGCGTGGCTGGCTGATGACCAGGTTCTCCGGACTGCCGTTCGAGGAAATCGTCATGGCGCCGGACGATCCGTCCGCGCGCGCCGAAATCCTGCTGCTCTCGCCGACCATCCTGGTGCCGTGCCTGCGACACGACGGGGCCACGATCTGGGACACGCTCGCGATCGGCGAGTATCTCAACGAGGCCATGCCGGACGCAGGCCTGTTGCCGGCCGACCGCATCGAGCGCGCGCATTGCCGCTCGATCTGCGGCGAAATCCATTCCGGCTTCACCACGCTGCGCGCCTCGCTGCCGGTCAACCTGAAGGGACATTTCCCGGGCTTCAAGATCTGGACCCGCGCGCAGGCCGACATCGATCGCGTCTGCACGATCTGGAGCGACTGTCTCGCCAAATCCGGCGGGCCGTTCTTGTTCGGCGAACGCACCATGGCGGATGCGATGTATGCGCCGGTCGTGACGCGCTTTAAGACCTACGACGTGAAGATCGAGCCGCGGCTGAAGGCCTATGCCGACCTGATCATGGCAATGCCCGAGATGGTCGATTGGGTCGAGGCGGCGAAAGCCGAGCCGGAGGAGATCGAGGAGCTCGAGGTCGAATATTAGGCAGGCCGCGCCCGTTTGAGGGGCGCAACTCGCGCTGTTGCAGGCTCGCCGGGCCAGGCGCCGGCTGGCATAGGGGCGCTTCCGCGGTGTTCCCCGCGCTTTCTGCCAAATCGCCGCAGCGCAGCGCGGCTGGCGCGATTTTCGCATAGCAACATGCAGCGCGAACGCGACGATGCGACGCTGCCGCAAATTTGGACGCCTCGTGACGATCGTGGCTCGCACCCATAGGTGGAGGCCGTCATGAATCAACACGCTGTCCTGAAAACATTCTCCCACGTCAAGCCCGGCGATACCGATTACAAGGGAGGAGGCCTGCGCGACTTCTTCCTGTATCGCGACCTCGGCATTGCGGCCGCGACCGGCGGGCAGGTGATCTGCCATCTGGTCAAGGCCAATCCGGACATGCCGCCCGAGGACGGCACAGGCTGGCATCGCCACGACTGCGAATTCCAGATCGTGATCATGATGAAGGGCTGGGCCCGCTTCATGTACGAGGACAAGCCGACCCTGGTGCAGGCTGGCGACGTCGTGCATCAGCGGCCGGGCCTTGTGCATTACCTGTACGACTACTCGCCGGACATGGAATATCTCGAGATCGTCAGCCCCGCCGACTTCAAGACCGTCGACATGCCGCCGGCCACCGACAAAGTGCCGCCGGTGACGCCCTGGAAGTGACGCGATGTCGTCGCCGGAGGAGTTAACCTTTGTCGTCGGCCGCTGGCTGCGGCCGGTCGTGCTGGTGCTGGATGTGGTGCGCCGCTTCAAAGCGGCGCCGACATCTAGCCGTGAACAGGAGAGTACGGCGCCGCACAGCTGATTCGGGCGCGATTCGTTCGTACCGCGTTCCGAATCTTAAAGTTCGGTGTCGGATCGTCGCATTTTGATACAGCGCGCCCTTCTCTAGTGGCGAGGCAGCCGCCATCCAACGACGGTCGCCTCGACCGTGCCGCCGGATTCGTGATTGTGCCACCGGCCGTCGATGTAGTGGCACGGGAAGGGCAATTGATAAGTCCCGCTGTGATCCTCACATAAAACCTGAACCGGCAGGCCCGGCGGCGGCACACCGGCGCCATCGAATTCGGCCAGTCGTCGTTCGCGTGTTGCCATCTGCTATATTTCCCCTAAATGCGCGGCGCGCCCACGCCGCATTTGCAAAAATCGCCCCGCCCCGGGTTTCCCATCCGCGATTCAAATCACAACGCCTGAATGAGGTAGTAATGTGATATCTCTCCCGCCCTGCGCTTACTCAATTTGGTGTGAGGCGCGCTTCTAGCGCGAGGATGTGATGCGACCGAGTTTTTTTGTTGCCGTGCTTTCGCTCGCGCTCCCGACCGCGATACCGGCGGAACTCTTTGCGCAGGACGTTCCCGGCATCGAAATCTGCACGGCCGAGAAGGCGATGGACCGCCGCACCTCCTGCCTGCAGAGCAATATCGACTTCCTGCAGAAAACCATCACCAAGCTGTCGGCGGATCATCAACAAAAGCTGGATGCCGCCAACCGCCAGATCGAGGCGTTGAAGGTGATGGTGGCGTCGTTGCAGAAGACGGTGGCGGATCTGCAGGCCGCGCAGAAGCAGGTGACGGATGATCTGAAGAAGAAAGCCGATGCGCCGCCGGCCAAGGAAGGCACGAAGTGAAGGCGCACCATCACGACACCCGGTATTGCTGCATGACATTCGGGTCCGGCTCATAGCCGAGCCCGGGCCCCTGCGGCACGGCGACGTCACCATTGGCATCGGCGTCGATGCGGCCGCGCCAGAGGCAGGCGGCGCGCTTCATGTAGAAGACCTCGATGTAGCCCTCGCTGCGCACCGCCATCAGCTGCAACGTCGCGAGGAAGCCGGGCCCGAAATAGGGCGAGTGCGGAATGATCTTAACGCCGAGCTCATCGCCGAGGGCCGCGACCTTCAAAAATTCGGTGACGCCGCCGACCTTGATCACCGAGGGCTGCGCGTGGCTGACGGCGCCGGCCTGCATCATCTCGCGGAATTGATAGGCGGTGCAGGCGTTCTCGCCGGCGGCGATGTCGAGCCCGCCTTGTTGGCGCACCTCCGCAAGTGTCGCGAAATCCTCGGGCGGCCAGACCGGTTCTTCCAGAAACATCGGCGCGGCCGCCTTGCAGGCGTGCGCAAAGGCGATTGCGTCGTTGCCACTGAGCGGGCAGTTCATGTCGACCAAGAGCGGCACGCCGGGGCCGATCGCCTCGCGCGCGGCAAACACCGCCGGCGCAGTGGTCTCATGCAGCTTGATCGCGCCATAGCCGCGTTGCCGCGCCGCCTGGCATTCGCTGGCGATACTCTCAGGTTTGCCGATGCGCAGCAGGCTCGCGTAGCCGGGAATTTTCGTGCGCCTGGCGCCGCCGATCAGATGATGCAGCGGCACCCCCTTGATCCTGGCGGCGAGGTCCCACAGCGCGATGTCGAGCCCGGAAATAGCAAACATGGTGATGCCGTAACGGCCGAACAGATGCAGGTTGCGCTGGATCTGCTCCATGAAGGCCGCAATCTTCTCGGGCTCCGGCACTTCCTGCCCGCGCGCCTGCGGCGCGATCATCTCCTCGACCGCGGTGCAGGTGGTGCGCGGACAGACATAGGCGAAAGCGTCGCCCCAGCCGGTGAGGCCGCCGTCGGTCGTGACCTCGACCACGACCATGTCGAGCGCGGAGATCGCCGAAGCTCCTTGCCGGAAGCTTGCGGGGCCGGCGTCATAGGGAATGCGCAAGTGATGGGCGCGGACGTTGGTGATTTGCATGGGTGTTTCTTCGTGTTCTTGAGCGTTCGCGTCGTGACGAAAATGCAGGGTGGGCAAAGCGTAGCGTGCCCACCGATCCAGATCATCGCGGTCAGATGGTGGGCACGGCGCAAGCGCGCCTTTGCCCACCCTACGATTGAGACCGCATCGTTACGAGTTCTTCTCGCCCGACATGACCGCCCCGAAGCGCTCCCAGCTCTCGCCCTTGAAGCGCATCATCTGCAACTGCTCGAGCGGCGCAAAATCGGTCGGGCTGGTCTTGATCTTGGTGCCCGGCAGATAGATGCCGATCTCGAAGTTCAGGTTCGCGGCCTGCTTCATGATGTTGTCGCGGGTGAGATCGTCGCCGCACTGGCGCAGCACCTGCTCCAATCCCTTCGCCACGCCATAGGCGAAGACGGTGGCGGCGTCTTCCTGATCGCCTTCCGGATACCATTTGGTCATGAACGCCCGCCATTCGTTCATGGCCGGATCGTTCTTCCACTCGGGATCCTTGGGATCCTTCAGATAGGCGGTCGAGAGGATGCCCTGGTCGTTCTCGTACCCAGCCGGCTTCATCACGCCGCCGATCGAGCCCGACACGTTGGTGAGGAAATGCACCGGGTGCCAGTTCAGCTCCGCGATCTTCTTGATCGCCTGGGCCGCGAATTTCGGCGTCGAGATGTTGACGAAGATGTCGGGATTGGCGCCCTTGATCTGGACCACCTGCGAATCCACCGTCGGCGACGAGGTCTCGTAGGACGTCTCGATCAGGATCAGCTTGCCGGCCTGGTCGCCGAGGCCTTCGCGCAGCCCGATCACATAGTCCTTGCCGAAATCGTCGTTCTGGTAGAGCACGCCGATGGTCTTGCCCGGATAGTTCTTGAGGATATAGGCCGCATAGATGCGGGCCTCGGTCGGGTAGTTCGGCTGCCAGCCCATGGTCCACGGGAAATTCTTCGGGTCGTTCCATTTCGCAGCACCGGTCGAGACGAACAGCTGCGGCACCTTCTTGGCGTTCATGTATTTGTGGATCGCGCTGTTCGACGGCGTGCCGAGCGGGTTGAAGATCAGCAGCACCTCGTCGCTCTCGACGAGCTTGCGCGCCTGCTCGACCGCCTTCGGCGGGCTATAGGCGTCGTCATAGGAGATGAAGTTGATCTTGCGGCCGTTGATGCCGCCTTCGGAATTGAGCTTGTTGAAATAGGCGGCCTCGGTCTTGCCGATGGTGGCATAGGCCGACGCCGGGCCCGAATAGGGCATGATGTTGCCGATCTTGATCTCGGTGTCGGTCGCGCCGGGATCGTATTTCTTCTGCGCCTGAGCCGTTCCGGCAACGGCCGTTACCAGCAGTGCGGCAAACGCAATCTTCTTCAGATTCTTCTTGGCGTCCTTAAAGACACGGTCGTGCATTTGTCGTCCTCCCTGACGTGCTTGGCCGATGGCTCATGCAGTCGTTTTCTTGTTGGGCAGCTTGGTGAGCCGTCGGATCGAATGCACCTCCAGTATGCACGATTGGGAATCTGTTACCAGCAAGCGATTTGCCTGCTATTTTCCGCAAGGCGGATTTATTTGTGGTGCGTGAGGTCAGAGAGCAAGGACTGTCAAACGCGGCAATCGCAACGCGCACATGATGCGCGTGCTTCGAAGGAAAGCCTTGATCCATGAATCCCGCGCAAAAGGCGCTGTGGTATATCGAAAGCCATCTTGCAGGCCAGCTTTCGCTCGACGACATCTCCGATGTCGCGGGCATCTCGCGCTTTCACATGGTGCGTGCATTTGCCGCTGCGACCGGCTTTTCGGTGATGCGCTACGTGCGCGCCCGCCGTCTCACCGAGGCGGCGCGCGCGCTCGCGGCCGGCGCGCCCGATATCCTGCATGTCGCGCTGGATGCGGATTACGGCTCCCACGAAGCATTCACCCGCGCGTTCCGCGATCATTTCGGGATCACGCCCGAAATGGTCCGCGCCACCACGTGCCTCGACAAGCTCAAGCTTCAGGAGCCGATCCTCATGGATTCCACCGCACTCGACAAAATCGCGCCGCCCCGCTTCGAAACCGGAAAAGCCATGCTGGTCGCCGGCGTCGGCGAGCGCGTCTCTACCGACAACGGCGCCGGCATTCCCGCCCTGTGGCACCGCTTCCATCAATACGTCCAGAGTTTTCCGGGCCGGATCGGGCAGGTGGCCTACGGCGTCTGCTGCAATGGCGATGATGCCGGCAATTTCGACTACATCGCCGGCGTCGAAGTCGCCGACTTCTCCGACCTGCCACGCGACTTCAGCCGCGTGCGTATCCCCGAGCAGCGCTACGCGGTGTTCACCCACGCCGACCACATCTCGGCCATCCGGCGCACGATCAACACCATCTGGAATCACTGGCTGCCGGCCTCGGGCCACAAGCTCGCGGACGCGCCGAGTTTCGAGCGCTATGACGAGAAATTCGATCCGGCGACTGGCGATGGCGGCCTCGAGATCTGGGTGCCGATCCAGAGCTAATCGCACTGCAACGCTGTCTTGCTGACACCAGCGATTGCTTGGCAAGCTCCCGCCACTTTGCCATAACGGCAGGCAACATCATTGTTGCGTGCGCGGGGGCTTTTGGTGAATCCGCCTGCAGCCAAGAAGAAGCGGGAGGATTTCCATGGCCAATATTCGCGTGCTCGCCACCGATCTCGAATTTCCGGAAGGGCCAGTCGTCATGCCGGACGGCTCGGTGGTGCTGGTCGAAATCCGCGGCCAGCGGCTGACGCGCGTTTATCCGGACGGCCGCAAGGAAGTGGTGGCGCAAATGCCCGGCGGCCCGAACGGCGCGGCGCTCGGCCCCGACGGCAAAATGTATGTCTGCAACAATGGCGGCTTCACCTGGATCCCGACGCGCAACATGATCATGCCGGGCCCGCAGCCGGATGATTATCGCGGCGGCTCGATCCAGCGCGTCGATCTGCAAAGCGGCAAGGTCGAGACCGTGGTCGAAAAATGCGGCGAGCATGGCCTGCGCGGGCCGAACGACCTCGTGTTCGACAAGCAGGGCGGCCTGTGGTTCACCGATCTCGGCAAGCGGCGCCATCGCGAGATGGATGTCGGCGCGGTCTATTACCTCAAGCCCGGCATGAAGGAGATCGTCGAGGTGGTGTTCGGCGTGCTGCCCACGAACGGCATCGGGCTCTCGCCCGACGAGAACACCTTCTACGTCGCAGAGACGCCGACCGCACGGTTGTGGGCCTATGAAATCGCCGAGCCTGGCATGCTCAAGCCGCGCGACGTAATCTATCGCGGCGAGCGGGGAAAACCGATCGCGGGCCTCGGCGGCTACCAGATGTTCGACTCGCTCGCGGTAGAAGCGAACGGCAACATCTGCGTCGCGACTTTGATCTCGGGCTGCATCTCCGTGATCGCGCCTGATGGCGCACTGGTCGAGCAGGTGCCGACCGGCGACCGCGTCACCACCAACATCGCCTTCGGCGGACCGGAGCTGAAGACGGCGTACATCACGCTGTCCGGCAAGGGCGAACTGATCGCCATGGATTGGCCGCGGCCGGGGCTGCCGCTGAATTTCTTGAACAAGTAGTGCCGTCATTGCGAGCGAAGCGAAGCAATCCATGCCTCCACGAAATGATAGACTGGATTGCGTCGTCGCTTGCGCTCCTCGCAACGACGTGTCGAGAAGGAGTGTTTAATGCCCTGGCCTGATCCCGTTACCTTGCGCGGCGAGCATGCGCGGCTCGAGCCGCTGTCGCATGAGCATCACGCAGGCCTGGTCGAGGCTGTCAAGGACGGCGAGCTGTGGAAGCTTTGGTACACTTTCGTGCCGAAGGCGGAGGACATGACCAAGGAGATCGACCGGCGGCTCGGCCTGCAGAAGGCGGGCTCGATGCTGCCGTTCTCGGTATTCGATGCCGCCGGAAAGATCGCGGGCATGACCACCTACATGAATGTCGATGCGGCGAACCGCCGGGTCGAGATCGGCTCGACCTGGTATGCCAGGCGTGTGCAGCGCACGCCGCTCAACACCCAGTGCAAATTGCTGCTGCTGCAGCACGCCTTCGAGGCGATCGACTGCATCGCGGTCGAATTCCGCACCCATTTCTTCAACCATCAGAGCCGGCGCGCGATTGAGCGGCTCGGCGCCCGGCAGGACGGCATTTTGCGCAATCACCAGATTGCGCCGAACGGCACGCTGCGCGACACTGTGGTCTTCAGCATCATCGCCACCGAATGGCCGACGGTGAAGGCGCATTTGACGTATCAACTCAACGACAAGCCGCGGGAATAGCCGCGCAGCAAAACAAAGACGACAGGGCACATGGAAACGTTCGATTATGTGATCATCGGCTCCGGCTCCGCCGGCAGCGTGCTCGCCAACCGCCTCAGCGAAGACGCGGGCACCAGCATCTGCGTGCTCGAGGCCGGCCCCCGCGACTGGCATCCCTACATCCATCTGCCTGCGGGTTTCATCAAAACCTTCCACATGAAGAGCATCAACTGGGCCTACCAGCAGGAGCCCGGTCCCTATACCGGCGGCCGCAGCATTTATGCGCCGCGCGGCAAGACGCTCGGCGGCTCGTCCTCGATCAACGGCCACATCTACAACCGCGGCCAGCGCCAGGATTTCGATACCTGGGCGCAACTGGGCAATCGCGGCTGGGGCTATGCCGACGTGCTGCCTTACTTCAAGCGGCTGGAGCGGCGGGTGGGCGAGGGCGAAGATACCTTCCGCGGCCGCGACGGCAACCTCACCGTCACCACCATGGACTGGCGGGATCCGCTGTGCGAGGCGTTCATGGCGGGCGCGATGAGCCTCGGCATCCCGCGCAATCCTGATTACAACGGCAAGATCCAGGAAGGCGTGTCCTATGCCCAGCGCACCATCCAGAAAGGCCTGCGTGTCAGCGCCGCGACCGCCTTCCTGCATCCCGCGCGCAAGCGGCCGAACGTTCATGTGCGCACGCACGCGCATGCGACCAACATCATCTTCGAGGGCAAGCGCGCCATTGGCGTGCGCTATCTCAAGGGCGGGCGCGGCGGCACGCCGGTCGAGGTGCGCGCCAGCAAGGAAGTGATCCTGAGCGGCGGCACCTATAATTCACCGCAGCTCCTGCAATTGTCGGGCGTCGGCTCGCCCGAGCTGTTGAAGTCGCACGGCATCGAGGTGCGCCATGCGCTGCCGGGCGTCGGCGAAGGCCTGCAGGATCACTATGCGCCGCGCTCGGTCGCGCGGGTGAAGAACATCAGGACCATCAACGAGCTTCGTCAGGGCTGGCATCTCTGGGTCGAGGCGCTGAAATGGGCTACGACGCGGCGCGGCCTGCTCTCGCTGTCGCCGACCATGGTCTATTGCTTCTGGCATTCTGGCGAGACCACCGAGAGCTCGGATCTGCAGCTCACCTTCACGCCGGCAAGCTACAAGGAAGGCGTGCAGGGCCAGCTCGAGGACCAGCCGGGCATGACTGTCGCATCCTGGCAGCAGCGGCCGGAGAGCCGCGGCTATGTGCGGATCCGCTCCAATGATCCGTTCGCGCCACCGATCATCCAGACCAACTATCTCACGCATGAACTGGATCGCCGCGTCGTCGTCGCCGGCATGAAGCTGGCGCGGCGGCTTTTGAAATCGGAGCCGCTCGCGCCCTATTACGCCTATGAGGATTTTCCCGGTCCAAAGGTGCAGAGCGATGAGGAGCTTCTGGCGGCCGCGACCCAGCGCGGCACCACCACCTTCCATCCCGGCTGCACCTGCCGCATGGGTCCGGCCGACAGCACCTGGGCGGTGGTGGACGATCAGCTTCGCGTTCACGGCCTGCAGGGGCTGCGCGTGATAGACGCCTCGATCATGCCGCGCATGATCTCGGCCAATCTCAACGCGTCGACGATGATGATCGCGGACAAGGCCAGCGATCTGGTCCGCGGCAAGGTGGCGCCGGAAGCTGTCAAGCTCGCGGGCTGAACGCCGATCGCATGGACACGCCTCGCCAACCTCGAAAAGCACGGTCTGGATTTCGCTGATCTTAACGAGACGTTCTTCGATAATGCGGTGGTCATTCCTTCGCACAACAAGAGCAAGCGCTGGGTCGCGGTCGGCGTGAACATCCGTGGTGTTGTCGTTGTTGTATTCGCCCGGCTGGGGCGCGAGGGCGTAAGTATCATCAGCATGCGGCCCGCAAGCCGTAATGAAAGGAAACTCTATGCCGAACGTTAGAAAAAAATCAGCCTACACCAAAAAGGATATGCGCGAAGTCAGTGATAATCCGGAGCTGACAAAGGCGGATTTCGCCAAGGCCCGGCCGTTCTCTGAAGTGTTCCCTGATCTGGACGCATCCATTCGAAGGGGACGAGGCCCAAATAAATCGCCGACAAAGAAGCTTGTTTCGTTGCGCCTCAGCCCGGAGGTGATCGGGCATTTCAAATCGACCGGTTCGGGCTGGCAATCGCGGATCGATGAGACCTTGCGCAAGATGATAAAACGCAAGCCTTCGGCTTGATCAAGCCGCGCTGCGAAGCTCGATCGCCACTTCCGGCCGAACATCAGAGCGACGGCCAATTGCTGGCCGCCGCCTCCGAGCGCGGCACGGGTGATCAACACCTCCACCATCATGATCGCCGACAAGGCGAGCGACCTGATCCGCGAAGGCCGCTCCGGAAGCGGCGAGGCTTTCGGAAACGGCCGTGGCTTAGCTAAAGCGCGCGGAGCCCGGACGCAGCGCAGCGCGAAATGCGCCGCAGAGCCGGGGCCCAGTTAACCAGCGCTGCCCGCGCGTTGGGTCTCAGATCCACGCAGCAGCGCGTCCGGGACACGAGAGCAGTTACACTTCCCGCCGGCTCAGAAACGCCAGCCGCTCGAACAGGTGCACGTCCTGCTCGTTCTTGAGCAGCGCGCCGTGCAGCGGCGGGATCAGCTTGCGCGGGTCGCGCTCCCGCAGCATCTCCGGCGAGATGTCCTCGTTGAGCAAGAGCTTCAGCCAGTCGAGGAGCTCCGAGGTCGACGGCTTCTTCTTCAACCCCGGCACTTCGCGCACTTCGAAGAAGATGCGCAGCGCCTCTTCCACCAGGCGCTTCTTGATGTTCGGGAAGTGCACGTCGACGATCCGGCTCATGGTGTCGGCGTCGGGGAACTTGATGTAGTGGAAGAAGCAGCGGCGCAGGAAGGCGTCCGGCAATTCCTTCTCGTTGTTCGAGGTGATCATCACGATCGGGCGCAGCTTCGCCTTGATGTTCTCGCCAGTCTCGTAGACGAAGAACTCCATGCGATCGAGCTCGAGCAGGAGATCGTTCGGAAATTCGATGTCGGCCTTGTCGATCTCGTCGATCAGGAGCACCGGGCGCTGCTCGGATGTGAAGGCGTCCCAGAGCTTGCCGCGCTTGATGTAATTGGAGATGTCGGACACCCGTTCATCTCCAAGCTGGCTGTCGCGCAGGCGCGAGACCGCGTCATATTCGTAGAGGCCCTGCTGCGCCTTGGTGGTCGATTTGATGTGCCAGGTCAGAAGCGGCGCTTTGATCGCCTTGGCGACTTCCTCGGCCAGCACCGTCTTACCGGTACCGGGCTCGCCTTTGATCAGGAGCGGGCGCTCGAGCACGATCGAGGCATTGACGGCGACCTTGAGGTCGTCGGTCGCGACATAGTCTTTGGTGCCGGTAAATTTCATCTATTCTTGCCTCGTTGGGGCTCTCAGGCGCAGCGGTTCTGCTCCGCCTTTAGCAGGAAAAATCGGCCGAAACAGCCTTTGTTGTGGGAATGGGGCGATGCGTCAGGCGCGCCGGACCAGGGATAGGATGACGAGTATAATCACAGCGCCGATGGTGGCGTTCAAGATCTGGCCCAGCGTGCCGGCGGCGAGCACGACGCCAAGCTGCGGCAATATCCAGCCGGCGACGAGCGCGCCCAGAATACCGATCACGATATTGCCGATCAGCCCGAAACCGGCGCCGCGCACGATCAGGCCGGCCAGCCAGCCGGCGACCGCGCCGATCACGAGTGCCGCGATGATGCCCATGGAAGAAGCCCCCTGCCAAAACGCTCCGTTGAGGCAATTCTAGATGAAAAAGCCTGCCGGTCTAGTGCCGCCGATTTGAAGTCCCTGCACAGCACGCGGCAAGATCGATCAGGGACTTCAAATCGAAAAGCGGCACTAGAATCATAAATTTGCTGGTGCCCATGGCTTTCCGAAGTTCGTGAAAGTTGGTGCGGCGACGGGACACGAACTTCGGAAAGTGGGCGCCAGCCCCGTCCGGCCCTTGACCTTCACCGTGCGACGGGCAATCTGTAGCCCATGTTCCTGCAATTTTTCACCTCGCTGCGCGATGCCCAGGTCCCCGTGACCCTGCGCGAATATCTGACGCTGATGGAGGCGCTCGACGCCGACCTCGCCGAGCAGACGGTGGAGAATTTCTACTATCTGTCGCGCGCGGCGCTGGTGAAGGACGAGCGCAATCTCGACAAGTTCGACCGCGTGTTCGGCACCGTGTTCAAGGGGCTGGAAAACCTGCTCGACGCCATGGACAAGGCGGAGATCCCCGAGGAATGGCTGAAGAAGCTCGCCGAGAAATATCTCACCGAGGAAGAGAAGAAGCAGATCGAGGCCATGGGCTGGGACAAGCTCATGGAGACGCTGCGCAAGCGCCTCGAGGAGCAGAAGGGCCGGCACCAGGGCGGCAACAAATGGATCGGCACCGCCGGCACGTCTCCCTTTGGTGCGCATGGCTACAACCCCGAAGGCGTACGCATCGGCCAGGAGAAGAACCGCAACAACCGCGCCGTGAAGGTGTGGGACCGCCGCGAATTTCGGGATCTCGACGGCAATGTCGAGCTCGGCATCCGCAACATCAAGATCGCGCTGCGGCGGCTGCGCAAATTCGCCCGCACCGGCGCACCCGACGAACTCGACCTCGATTCCACCATCAAGGAAACCGCCAACCACGGCTATCTCGACGTGATCATGCGGCCCGAGCGGCGCAATGCGGTCAAGGTATTGGTGTTCTTCGACATCGGCGGGTCCATGGATTCCCACATCGAGCAGGTCGAGGAACTGTTCTCGGCGGCCAAGACCGAATTCAAGCACATGGAATATTTCTACTTCCACAACTGCCTCTACGAGGGCGTGTGGAAGCAGAACAGGCGGCGCTTCACCGACCGCACGCCGACCTGGGATGTGCTGCATAAATATCCGCACGACTACAAGGTGGTGTTCGTCGGCGATGCCTCGATGTCGCCTTACGAGATCATGGTGCCGGGCGGCTCGGTCGAGCATGTCAATGAAGAGGCGGGCTCGGTCTGGCTCGACCGCATCGTACGTACCTATCCGCACTCGGTCTGGCTCAATCCGGTGGCGCAGAAGCACTGGGACTATTCGGAATCGACCACCATCATCCGGCGGATCTTCTCGCAGCGCATGTATCCGATCACGATCGAGGGCCTCGAAGGCGCGATGAAGGAACTGGTGCGGTAAAAACAAGAGACGTCACTCCGGACAGTCCGCGTAGCGGACTGATCCGGAAGCTCGATGTTGTTTCACTCGATCGAGATTCCGGGTTCGTCGCTTCGCGACGCCCCGGAATGACGGAATAAGAAAGGGAGTAACAATGCCCCAGACCATTCACCGCGGCATCAAGGCGCTGATCGACGAGGCCAATGCCGAGATCGAAACCATCAGCGCGACCGATGCGATCAAGCTCGCCTCCGACTACGGCATCGTCATCGTCGATATCCGCGACCCCAGAGAGATCGAGCGCGATGGCAAGATCCCGGGCGCCTTCTCCTGCACCCGCGGCATGCTGGAGTTCTGGATCGATCCGGCGAGCCCCTATGCCAAGCCGATCTTTCAGGAGGACAGGAAGTTCATCTTCCATTGTGCCGGCGGCATGCGCTCGGCGCTCGCGGCCAAGACCGCGCAGGACATGGGGCTGAAGCCGGTCGCCCATATGGGCGGCGGCTTTGCCGCCTGGCGCGACGCCGGCGGTCCGGTGGAAAAATGGGAGCCGAAGAAGAAGAGTTAAGGCTCGTCACACGCGGGCTTGACCCGCGTGTCCATCCTTTCATGAGAAGGTGGATGGCCGGATCAAGTCCGGCCATGACGATTTGAGAAGGTACCGGAGACTATATTCATGACCTCGACCAACGACCCCCTGGTTTCCACCGATTGGCTCGCGGCGCACATCAGTGATGCCAACGTGAAAGTCGTCGACGCCAGCTTCAAGCTGCCGGGGGTGCTGCCGCTGCCGAAGGACGATTATCTCGCGGCCCATCTTCCGGGCGCCGTGTTCTTCGATGTCGATGCGGTCTCCGACCATTCCAACCCGCTGCCGCATATGTTTCCGAGCGCCGAGCAATTCGGCCGCGACTTAGGCCAGCTCGGCATCGGCAATGCGGATACGGTTGTGGTTTATGATTCCGGCGGCTGGGTCGCAGCACCCCGGGCGTGGTGGATGTTCCTCTCTTACGGCCACGACAAGATCCGCGTGCTCGACGGCGGCCTGAAGAAGTGGCGCGCCGAGGGTCGTCCGGTCGAGAGTGGCGAGTTCAAGGCCAGGCCCGCGGCCTTCAAGGCGACCTACGATGCGAAGCGCGTGCGCAGCATGCAAGAGATGATCGCCAATGTCGGCAGCAAGGCCGAGCAGGTGATCGATGCGCGCGCCGCCGATCGTTTCGAGGGTCGCGCGCCGGAGCCGCGGCCCGGCATTCGCTCCGGCCACATCCCCGGCAGCCGCAACGTGCCCTACAACCAATTGTTCGATGCCGCGACCGGGGCGATGAAGCCGCTCGACGATCTGCGCAAGGCTTTCGCCGGCGCCGGCGTGAAGCTCGATGCGCCGATCGTGACCAGCTGCGGCTCCGGCGTCTCGGCCGGCGTGCTGACGCTCGCGCTCTACCGGCTCGGTATCACCGAGACCGCGCTCTACGACGGCTCATGGTCGGAATGGGGGCAGGCGGGCGGACCGCCGGTCGCGACGGGACCTGCCTGATCGAAGCAAGCTACGGCGTGCGTGCCGGCGTCGGCCCCGGCGGCTGCCCGAACAGACCGAGCGGCTGCAGCTGCGCCGCGGCCTGCTGCTGCCTGGCCAGCCGTGCGCGTAGCGCCAGCCTGCGACGTGCCCGGGCACGCGCCTGCGCCCGCAGCCGCGCCTTCTCGGCCCTTCGCTCGGCCTTCTCGCTCGCCTCCTTGCCGGGCGGCGCGTTTTCATTCGCAACTGGCGGCCCCCCCAATGTTGCGACCTTGGTCGTCGCGGGGTCGGTGGCAAGTATGGAAGGCGCAATCGCGAACTCAGCTTTGGCGGGCCCGGAATTGGCTACCTCGGTATTGACCAGCTCGGCCTTTGCTGTTTCCGGCGAAGTAGGCGAAGCATCACCGGCTGGCGGCTTCGCTTCTTCTGTTGTTGCGACCTTCGTTTCTTCGGCGGGCGCAGGTGCCGGATCGCTCGCCACCGGGGCTTCCGCGGGCTGGGCGTCGGCCTTGGTCTCAGGGGGAGGCGAGTTATCCTGAGTGCTGAGTGCGGCGACTTTCTCGGCCTCAGCCGCCGGAGCAATCACGGCTTCCGGCTCAGCCGGGGCGGCCAGAGCCGCCGACTCGGCCGGCGTGTCGGCAGCCTGAGGCTCGGCGGCCTTTTGCGCCGGCTGCGGCTCGATCCGCAGCATGGCCAACATCGGCTTTTGCGGCTCGCTTGGTTGCGCGAACGTCGGCTCAGGCGCCGCACGCCAGCTCGAATTGGAAGCAAATTCCTCATGCGCGGCCCGCAGCAAGGCCGCCGCGCCGAGACCGAAGATGAGAATGGAGACGGACAACGCGATCGCGGCGAACAGGAAACGGAAGCCGGGGAGCATTTCGGGTGCGATTCCGCCACCGCAGGCTTGCCGCGGGGGCCCTGGAGCCAAGTGGGAACGCGGTGACTTACAAGGGAGGTGGATAGGCCTTCGTTCGCTGCCCGCGAATCAGGCTCGATTCGAGGATATCGCAAGCGCTGTTCAGCGTTTGTTAAAATTCGTTGCTGCAAATGGTATAGGACGACTGAAAAGCGTTTTCTGGGAAACCGCGGCTTTGCCGCCACAGCCTTGATGGAACATCACAAATTCCGGAAATGGGGCGCGGAGCGGCCGGAATTGTCTTGAATGCGCCGCGATCTTCAGGGCATGTGCCGTTAACGGTCCGATGTCGGCTTGGGGACTATACGATAACCATGATGATCACTCGCATTCTGACGATCTCTGCTGCCGTGATGGCTGGCGCGGCGACGCTGTCGGCTGCCCACGCCCAGCAGGGCTATCCGGTACCGCAAGGAGCATATTCGCCGGCTCCGCAGCCCTATCCGCCCGGCTACCCCGGCGACTATCGCCGCGGCGGTGCGCCAGATTTCGATCAGTTGGAGGACGACGAGGCCAATCCGGCCGCCTTGCCGCCGCCTGGCCCCACCGGTCCGATCCTCTCGCCCAACGACCCCCGTTACGCCAACGCGGTTCCGACCGGTCCGGTGATGTCGCCGGATGATCCGCGCTACGGCCGTCCGGCCGGTCCGCCGGCGGTGATCTATGCCGACCGTCCGCCAGGTAGCCCGCCGCCCGGCTATCCCGATCGCGGCTATCCCGATCGTTCCTATGTCGACCCCAACGCGCCGCGCCCGCCGGAAGCAGTCGGGGGAGCGCCCGGACTCGGTGGTCCGCCTCCGGGTGTTACCGGCTCTGTGCCGCCGCCGGCCGCAGGTCCTGATGGCCGTCCGCTGACGATTGCCTCGCTGCCGCCGGAAGAGCAGCCCGACGCTGCGCCGGCGCAATTGCCGGCGAACCTGCGCCGCCAGGAAGTCTCCTTCGTCACCAAGGAGCCGGCAGGCACCATCGTCGTCGATACACCGCACACCTACCTCTATTACGTGCTCGGCAATGGCCGCGCGATCCGCTACGGCGTCCGCGTCGGCCGTGAAGGTTTCACCTGGACCGGCGTCCAGAAGATCACGAAGAAGACGGAGTGGCCGGACTGGTTCCCGCCGACCGAGATGATCGAGCGCCAGCCCTATCTGCCGCGCTTCATGGCCGGCGGCCCCGGCAATCCGCTCGGCGCGCGTGCGATGTATCTCGGCTCGACCGTGTACCGCATCCACGGCACCAACCAGCCGTCGACCATCGGCAAGTTCGTCTCCTCGGGCTGCATCGGTATGCTGAACGAGGACGTCTCCGATCTCTTCGATCGCACCAAGGTCGGCACCCGCGTGGTGGTGATGCCCGGCGGCCCGCCGCCGGGAACCGCGACCGCTTCCGCGCAGCCGGTGCCCGGTCCTTCCGCCGGTGCGCCGCCTGCACAAGCCTCGGCTGCTCCGCCCTATGGCTCGCAGCCGACCGTGGTGCCGCCGCTGCCTGCGCCGGTGACGGTGCGCTAGTCCCGCTCTCTTCGTCATTGCGAGTTGGGACCGGCGTTAAGGGGCCGACCCGCAACAATCCAGACTTGCTTCGTGGCTCTGGATTGCTTCGCGGAGCCTGTCGTCGGGCGCGCATTCGCGCGACCCATTGGCTCGCAATGACGGCCCGACTTTCGTTACGCCAGCCTTCTGAGCGGCTCGCCCTTGAACCAGGCGTCGATGCCTTCGACCATCTGGACGTAGTGGCCGCGGAAGACTTCCTCGGTGGCGTAACCGAGATGCGGCGTGATCACCATGTTGTCGAGCTTGCGGAAGGGATGATCGACCGGCAGCGGCTCGACGGAAAACACGTCGATGCCGGCGCCCGCGATCTTCTTCTGCTGCAGCACCTCGAGCAGCGCCGCCTCGTCGATGATCGGTCCGCGCGCGGTGTTGACGATATAGGCGGTCGGCTTCATGCGCGAGAGATCCTCCTTGCCAACGAGGCCGCGCGAACGCGGACCCAGCACCACATGGATGGTGACGACATCGGCGGTCTTGAACAACTCTTCCTTTGAAGCGTAGGTGACGCCGGCTTCCTTGCATTTCTCCGGCGTCAAATTCGGGCTCCAGGCGATCACGTTCATGCCGAAGGCCTGCGCGAGCTTCGCAACCTTGGTGCCGAGCTTGCCGAGGCCGATGACCCCCAACGTGCGGCCCTCGATCTCGACGCCGAGATGCGCCTGCCAGGGCTCGCCGGCATGCATGCGCGCGCTCTCGCGGCCGATATTGCGGGTCAGTTCCAGGATCAGGCCCATGGCGAGCGGCGCGGTCGGGTCGCGGGCAAAGTTGGTGCCGCACAGCACGACGTTGTGGTCTTTCGCCGCCTCGAAGTCGATCGCGGCGTTGCGCATGCCCGAGGTGATCATCAGCTTGAGGTTCGGCAGCGCCGCGAACAGCGAGCGCGGGAACGCGGTGCGCTCGCGCATGGCGAGGATGATCGGAAAATCCTTCAGCGCCGCGGCCGCCTCGTCTTGCGACTTGAAGGGCTTTTCGAAAACGGTCAGGTCGACCCGGTCGGTGACCTTGGACCAGTCCGCAGACGTCAGCGAAAGTTTGAAATAGTCGTCAAGGATTGCACAGCGCAGCCGCGTCATGGGAAGGTCCGTTCATGGCGAGAATGACGGCGGGAGGATCGCCGTCCGGAGAGATCGCCATGGTCGCGCGCCATCGGGTCGCGCGCAAGCGGTTCGCGGCTTCGAAAACGCGCGGGCAGGTCTGTCAGATGTCGACGGACTTGAGCCGGAACGAGGCCTCCGCGCCGTGCTTGGCGCGCCAGGCCGGACCGGGGCCGCGCATATAGTGCAGTTCCGGGCGGTAGGGATCGAATGCCCTGGCGACAAACTGGCGCCAGAAGGCCTTGAAGCCGGTGGAGTTGGCCTGACCGTTCCGGCCAATCGCCGGCGCGGAGAGGGTGGTTGCAATCATCGTTGCCATGACGCTGGCCCATTGTTTTCGGATGCGGCTTTTGCCGCTTGGATGCGCTTTTGTGCGCTGAAAACGAGCTTTGGCCTGATTTATTAAAAGTTGGTTTCAATTGTCGTGACCTGCCGCACACATGGTGTCCGTCCCGTATTCATCCGTGGTGAACGGACGGAAAACGGCCTCCCGCTGTTGCCCTTTGGGAGCCACGCGGCTACATGAGCGCCAGCAAAATTTCCTCAAATCCTCCCGTTTTTCGAAGGACCGCGATGGCTCGCCAGTTCGTTTATTTCATGCAGGGTCTGACCAAGAGCTATCCGACCCGAAAAGTGCTCGATAACATCCACTTAAGCTTCTATCCCGACGCCAAGATCGGCGTGCTCGGTGTCAACGGCTCGGGCAAATCGACCCTGCTCAGGATCATGGCCGGGCTCGACAAGGAATATACCGGCGAGGCCTGGGTCGCCGAGGGCGCCCGCGTCGGCTATCTCGAGCAGGAGCCGCAGCTCGATCCCGAGCTTTCCGCGCGCGAGAACGTCATGCAGGGGGTGGCCAAGCAGAAGGCGATCCTCGACCGCTACAACGAGCTCGCCGCCAACTACTCGGACGAGACCGCCGACGAGATGACCAAGCTGCAGGACGAGATCGAGGCGCAGGGCCTCTGGGATCTCGACAGCAAGGTCGACCAGGCGATGGACGCGCTGCGCTGTCCGCCCGACGATGCCGATGTGACAAAACTATCCGGCGGCGAACGCCGCCGCGTCGCCCTGTGCCGGCTCCTGCTGGACCAGCCCGAGCTGCTGCTGCTGGACGAGCCGACCAACCATCTCGACGCGGAATCCGTGTCATGGCTCGAAGGGCATTTGCGCAACTATCCCGGCGCGATCCTGATCGTGACCCACGACCGCTACTTCCTCGACAATGTCACGGGCTGGATCCTCGAGCTCGATCGCGGCCGCGGCATTCCCTATGAGGGCAATTACTCCTCCTGGCTGGTGCAGAAGCAGAAGCGGCTGGAGCAGGAAGGCCGCGAGGATGCGGCGCATCAGAAAACGCTGGCCCGCGAGCAGGAATGGATTGCGTCCTCGCCGAAGGCGCGCCAGGCAAAATCCAAGGCGCGCTATCAGCGCTATGAAGAACTGCTGAAGCAGGCGAGCGAGAAGCAGACCCAGACCGCGCAGATCACGATTCCGGTCGCCGAGCGGCTCGGCCAGAATGTTGTCGATTTCGAAGGCTTGAGCAAAAGCTTCGGCGACCGCCTGCTGATCGACGATCTCACCTTCAAGCTGCCGCCGGGCGGCATTGTCGGCGTGATCGGGCCGAACGGCGCCGGCAAGACCACGCTGTTTCGGATGATCACCAAGCAGGAGACGCCGGACAAGGGCACGATCACCATCGGCGAGTCCGTGCATCTCGGCTATGTCGACCAGTCGCGTGACGATCTCGACGGCAAGAAGACGGTGTGGGAGGAGATTTCCGGCGGCAACGAGCTGATCCTGCTCGGCAAGCGCGAGGTCAATTCGCGCGGCTATTGCTCCTCGTTCAATTTCAAGGGCGCCGACCAGCAGAAGAAGGTCGGCGCGCTATCGGGCGGCGAGCGCAACCGCGTGCATCTGGCCAAGATGCTGAAGTCCGGCGCCAACGTGCTGCTGCTCGACGAGCCCACCAACGATCTCGATGTCGATACGCTGCGCGCGCTGGAAGAGGCGCTGGAGGATTTTGCCGGCTGCGCCGTCATCATCAGCCACGACCGCTGGTTCCTCGACCGCATCGCCACCCACATCCTGGCCTTCGAGGGCGACAGCCATGTCGAATGGTTCGAGGGCAACTTCCAGGACTATGAAAAAGACAAGATGCGTCGGCTCGGTCAGGACTCGATCATCCCGCACCGGATGAAGTATAAAAAGCTGACGCGCTAAAGCGCGATGATTTCAGGGATGAATCATCACCGCGCTTTAGCTTATTGTTTGCGCATGATCTTTTCGGAAAACCGCTGCACACCCCGCATCAAGTGCGGGGCAGGCTTTTTCCGGATCATGCGATAGAGCGGCATCGGAATGGCGGACTGGAGCGCGCAGCAATATCTCAAATTCGAGGACGAGCGCACGCGCCCGTCGCGCGATCTGCTGGCACAGATTCCGCTTCTTGAGCCGCGCAAGATCGTCGATATCGGCTGTGGTCCGGGCAATTCGACCGAGCTTCTGGCCAAGCGCTGGCCCGACGCCAACGTGATCGGCATCGACACTTCCGCCGACATGCTGCGGCAGGCGCGCGAACGCCTGCCGAGGCAGACTTTTGTCGAAGCCAATGTCGCCCATTGGGTGCCGCCGGATGGCACCGACCTCCTGTTCGCCAATGCGATCTTTCAATGGGTGCCCGGTCATTTGAAGCAGTTGCAGCGGCTCCTGGCAAAACTTCCGCCGGGTGGTGCGCTGGCGGTGCAAATCCCCGACAGTCTTGAAGAGCCTGCCCACGTCCTGATGCGCGAAGTCGCGCGGGAGGGCCCGTGGAGCAAGCAGCTTTCCGAGAAGGCGCGCGTGCGCGACGAGCTGCCGCCGCCGGGCGGCTATTATGACGCACTAAGTCCGCTCTGCACGCGCATCGAGATCTGGCACACGATCTATAACCACGTGCTCGAAGACGCGACCGCCGTCGTGGAATGGGTCAAGGGTACCGGCCTGCGGCCGTTCCTGGAGCTGCTGGAGACGCCCGAGCGCAAGCAATATCTCACCGAATACACCGCGCGCGTCGCGAGCGCCTATCCGCCGCAAGCCGACGGAAAGGTGCTGTTCCGATTTCCGCGGATTTTCATCGTGGCGGTGAAATAAGTTTGTGATAGTCTCGCTGCATGGCCGATACGGACAGTATTGTTCTTGAGCATTTGCGCCACATCCGCGGCGCTATAGATGACGTGCGCGATGACATTCGCGAAATGAAACAGCGTATTGGTAACCTCGAGAACCAATATGCCAACATGTCGAACCGGCTCGATCGGATGGATTTGCGCATCGAGCGCATTGAGCGGCGGCTCGACTTGACCGACGCTTGAGCGGGATTGTTGGGGTGAGCTTTCACCGCGCGCTGTTCTTCTGCGTCCTGTTCGCGATGTTTTCGCTTCATTCCCCCGCGCACGCATCCGACGCCGCCTTCACGCAATTCATCGCTTCGCTCCGGTCTGAGGCGGAGGCCGCCGGCGTCTCGCGCGCGACCTTCGACACCGAGACGCGCACCCTCGAGCCCGATTACAAGCTGCCCGATCTGATCCTGCCCGGACGTCCGGCGACCGGCGCGCCGTCGCAGGCCGAGTTCGTGCAGGTGCCGGCCGACTACATCAAGGAAGCGAGCATCGCGCGGCTTGCCGAGCATGGACGGAAGCTGATGAAGCAATACCGCTCCTCGCTCGATGTGATCGAATTCTCGCTTTGGCGTGCCCGCCACCATCGTGCTTGCGATCTGGGGGCGCGAGACCGATTACGGCCGCTACACGCTGCCCTATGACCTGATCCGTGTGCTGGCGACGCAGGCCTATGTCGGCCGGCGCAAGGAGCAGTATCGGAACGAATTCATCCTGGGCCTGAAGATGCTGAGCGACGGCGTGGTGACGCGCAAGGACATGCGCTCGTCCTGGGCGGGTGCCACCGGGCTCACGCAATTTCTGCCGTCGGAATTCTACAAGCATGGCGTCGATCTCGACGGCGACGCTAAGGTCGACATCTGGCACTCGGTGCCGGATGCGCTCGCCTCCGCCGCGCAGCAACTCGTCAACAAGGGCTGGCAGGTCGGCGTACGCTGGGCTTATGAGGTGAAAGCGCCCGCCAATGTCGACTGCACCCAGGGCGTGCCCGAAGTGACCAGGCCGATCGGCGACTGGCTGCGTGCAGGCTTCGTGCCGGTGCGCGGAGAAAAACTCAACGCGACCGAGCAGGCGCAGGGCGCGTCATTGTTGCAACCCGAGGGCATCTATGGCCCGGCGTTCCTCACCACCAAGAATTACTTCGTAATCAAGGAATATAATTTTTCCGATCTCTATGTGCTGTTCGTCGGCCACCTCTCTGACCGCATGAGGAGCCCGCTGCCGTTTGCGACGCCGTGGTCGGCCTCGACGCAGCTGCGCACCAAGGATGTCGAGGCGATGCAGCAGGGGTTGACGCGGCTTGGGATCTACAAGGACAAGATCGACGGCAAGGCCGGGATGCTGACGCGCGCCGCGCTCGGGGCGTACCAGAAATCAGCCGGCTTCAAGCTCGATTGCTGGCCGAGCGAAGCCGTGCTGCAGTCGATCAACGCGGCACGTTGAGCAAAAGAAAAAAGCCCGGCCAGATCCTGGCCGGGCTTTGCTCGCTTCGATCCGCCGATCTCTAACGCGCGATGATTTCAGGATGAAATCATCGCGCTTTGGTTTTTTGTTTGCGCATGATCTCCGCGCAAACGCTACGCGTTTGTCGCGAGGGAAAACCGCTACACACTTTTCCGGATCATGCGCCAGGCTCAGTAGCACACGCGAACCGGATGGACGTTCCAGGCGAAGCCGTCCCAATAACGCTGCTGCTGCCAGTAGCAGCCCGGCGGTACCGGGGGCGGCGCCGCTTCGTAATACACCGGTCCGCCATAGGGATAGGGGCGGCTGGCGGCGATGGCGCCGCCGACGATCGCGCCACCGATCAGGCCGGCGGCGACGCCGGCGGCAACGCCGCGCTGCGCCTGCGCGGGCGTCGCGGTCAGCGAACCCGCGATCGACGCGACCGCAAGGAGGGCGGCAAGGGTCTTCTTCATTTCTGGGTCTCTCCTGGAGATGGCGCGCATGGACGCAGCGCCGGGTTTTCGGGAAACTTTCAACGCTCGCTTTGGAATTTCCGCTTGCGGCCTAGCAAAACGCCAAAACGGTCAATCCCCGGTAAACAGTGGTAAACAGTCGCGGCCTCGTGATCCGAAAAGCGGTGCTTTTCAGCCGTCTGGATCAACGGCGTCCAAGAGAACGGCATTTCCCGGGACGTCATGCGAGATTTCATGTAGCTGAACGGCTTACTCGCAAACCCGCACGTTGCGGGCCCGCCAGCCATAGCCGTCCCAGAAGCGCTGACGTTGCCAGTAGCAGGGGCCGTAGGGACCGCCGGCGTAGCCCGGACCGCCATAATAGCCGTAGCCCGGCCCGTAATAACCGGGGCCGTAGTAGGGGCTCGAGGCGATCGCGCCGCCGACAATGGCGCCGCCGAGCAGGCCGAAGGCGAGGCCCGGACCCCAGCCGCCGCGCCAGGCATAGGCGGGCGATGCCATCGACACGGCGAGTGTTGCGACCGCTACAAGCGCCAACAATGATTTCTTCATGGGAGTCCCCTTGTTACGAAGCTAACTCAGCCTCGCCGGAAAACCTGTCTGTTGGGCCGAAAGTTCCATATTGGCCTTGAATGATCAATGAACGGCGCCGCCACATTCCGCGACGAATTATGGCAAGCCAGCTCCCGGCTGCGCACAAGCCTGTGAGGAAAGCGTGAGCGGTCCCTGGATCCCTTTTCTGATTGCCGCCGGTGTCGTTTCGATCGTCTGGTACCGGCTGCAGAACCGCCGTCCCGGGCGGCGCTGGTCCTCCGATACGGGCGGCGGCGACGTCAGCTACTCCGCCGATAGCGGCAGCTCGGGCTGGAGTTTTGGCAGCTGGTTCAGCTCGTCCTCCTCGTCCGACAGTTCCGGCAATTCCGCCGATACCACCGGCAGCTGGGATAGCGGCGGCAGCGACAGCGGCGGAGGCGGGGACAGTGGTGGCGGAGGCGGAGGTGGTAGCGGCGATTAACGCATGATCCGGAAAAGTGGGCACCGGTTTTCCGAAAGATCATGCGCCAGGAATTTCGTTCGCGCGCGCAAAAAGCCGTGCTTTTTCTTGATGTGCCGCAATGACGGCTACTTAGATGGATTCCAGAATTTCCCGAAATTTGCGGGGCCAATTTGGAATCACTTCAAAATACGGCTTTTCCCTTTGCATCCACCGGCTGCAATGAATATCAATTTGGCAGCATCACGGAAGGTTTCCTGCCCTAATGATTGTCTGTTCCTGCAACGTGTTGAGCGATCACGACGTGCGTCATGCCGTCTATTCCGCAGACAACCTTCCGCGTAGCGCCAAGCAGATCTACGGCTGCCTCGGCTGTAGCGCCGAATGCGGCCGTTGCGCGCGGACCATCAAGGGCATCATCGACGAGGCGCTCGGCGCTTGCGCGCTCGCCTGCCAGAACGGCTGCTCGCACAGCCACCGCCATGCGGCTGAGGATACCGAGCTCGAGACCGCCTTCGCCCTCGCGGCGTCCTGAACTTCCCTTTGGACCTGCGGGCACTTCGCCCCCGCCGCGTTGCTGCAGGGGCTTGCCCGATCCCCCAATCTTTCTTAGAAGCATTCTAAATTGGATTTAGGGCCGGACTCGGTCCCAACCATTGGAGTGCACCATGCAGGGCGACCCGAAAGTCATCGATTATCTCAACAAGGGTCTGCGTCACGAGCTCACGGCCATCAACCAGTACTGGCTGCACTACCGGCTGCTCGACAATTGGGGCCTCCTGGAGATGGCCAAGACCTGGCGCAAGGAATCGATCGAGGAGATGCAGCATGCCGATCGCTTCACCGATCGCATCCTGTTCCTCGACGGCTTTCCCAACATGCAGGTGCTCGATCCCTTGCGGATCGGCCAGAACGTCAAGGAGATCATCGAGTGCGATCTCGCCGCCGAGCACAGCGCCCGCAACCTCTACCAGGAGGCCGCGACCTACTGCCATGGCGTCAAGGATTACGTCTCGCGCGATCTGTTCGAGAGCCTGATGAAGGCCGAGGAAGAGCATATCGACTTCCTCGAGACACAGCTCGACCTGATCAAGCGCGTCGGGCTCGAACTCTACACCCAGAAGCACATCGGCGGGCTGGAGAAGGAAGACTGAGCTTCGCTTGGTAGGGTGGGCAAAGGCGCGTTTGCGCCGTGCCCACCATCTGTCTACACAAAATATCGCGCGCTGGTGGGCACGCTTCCGCCTTCGCTCGTTGAACTACGGCGGACGCCGTCGCTTTGCCCACCCTACGGTGGGTCACGACGTCACTACAGCTGCGTCTTGTAGCGCGCTTCGATCACGGCCTGCGGCTCGGGCTCGCCGAGCGAGGTCTGGTCGTGGATCACTTCGGCGATGCTCGGGAAACTCGCCCGCTCGACCTGCGCAGCCGACCACAGCTTTGAGCGCATCAGCGCTTTGCCACAGTGGAAATAAGCCTCGCTCACGTCGATGCGCAGCACCGCGCGCGGCAGCTTGGCGAACTCTTCCATCGCGGCGAGCAGCTTGGGATCGGTGGTGAGCGTGCCCCTGCCACCGACGCGCAAGGTCTCGTCGATGCCGGGCACGAAGAAGATCAGCTGCAGCAAGCCCGATCCCTCGACGATGTTGCGAAAACTGTCGATGCGGTTGTTGCCGGACCGGTCGGGCATCAGCAGCCCATTCGGCCCTTCGACGTGGACAAAGCCCGGGTTGCCGCCGCGCGGCGAGGCATCGACGCTGCCATCCGAGCCGGAGGTGGCGAGCACGCAGAACGGCGACATCTCGATGAACTTCTTCGCATGCGCATCGATCGAGGGCCGCGCCTTCGCGATCACGCGCGGCGTCGGCGCGGGATAGATCGTGGCGAGGTCGCTTGCGACAATGTCGGTCACGGTGGTTCTCCGTTTGCCTTCCGCCAAGACTAGCATCCTGCGGAAAACGCGCTAGCCGTCAAAGCGCGACGCCGTCGTTCCGGGATGGTCCGAAGGACCAGACCCGGAACCTCGAGATTCCGGGTTCGCGTCTTCGACGCGCCCCGGAATGACGAATCAATATTCAGCAGCGGTCACACCGCGTCCGCCGGCACGAAGCAGCTGATGATGATGGCGCCGCGGTGATGCACGTACCACACCACGGCTTGCCCGACCGGATTGCCGGCGTCGCGGATGATGGCGCGCTCGGGCACCAGCATCCATTCGCCCTCGATCGGCACCCAATAGGCGCCGTTGCGCACATCATATTCGGTGCGGTGGCCGTCGGAGATGTCGCAGCAGGGCACGCCGTTCGGCGCCAGCACGTTCCTGAACCAGGCACGGATGTCGGCCGGCACGTCGTCATACTGTCCGTTGTCGAAAGCGAGCGCCGCAGGGGTCAGCGCCGCCATGCACGCCAGCAACAAAACTTGCGTGAGCCTTCGCATGCGATCCTCCTTCTCGCCGTCACGCGCTCGTTTACTGGCGCGGCGATTCGAACGATGTGATTGCAATTAAGCCTGAGCCCTTGCGCCGATGCACGCTCAAATTATGAGCGATGTTTGGCGCGTCGGGATTGATGCGCTGCGAAATTAACGCCTGGTCTTTGCCTTCGCTTCGACCAGCGCTTTCGGCGCGATATTGCGCCATGCCATCCCAAGCGCGCTCTGCAGCGTTTTTGGGTCGGCCTCGGCAAGCCGCACATTGGTGCTGCCGCTCTTGCCCCATCCGCCCGGTACCGGGCGGAAGATTTTTGGCTCGGCTTCGACCAGCATCGACTGCTGCTCGACCGTCAGCTTCACCATGCCCCAGGCTTCGTCCGGATAGCCAAGGGTTGCGAAGATGCGCTTGCCCACGCGGAAATCTGCTTGGCCCTGATGTGCGCCTTCGACCACGTCCGGGAGGCCGAGCGCGACCTTGCGAAATTGGCTTGCCGACATCGCGCTCGCCGTTCGTGCCTACATCGTCTTCTGCGGCGCGGTCTGCAACAGCTCCTTGAGCTGCTCGGTATAAAACTTCGCGTTCCCGGTGGTGAGATGGCCGCGGGTCTGGGTGCTCGCCGGGATCAGATGGATGCGCCCGTTCCTGATGCGCTTGACGGCGGCCGCGGTGACGCCGGTCTCCGGCGGATTGCGCTCGTCATCGGCGGCATTGATGGCGAGCAGCGTCGCCTCGATCTTCTCCATGCCGGCGGACGGATCGTAATCGTGCGAGGCGTCCCACTGATAGAGATAGTCGTTGGCGTCGGCCGTGACCGGCAGCGCCAGCTGTTCGTCCACCATCTTGTCGGCCTGCGCCGAAGTCGGCGCCAGCGTCTGGTAGGCCAGCGTGCCGCCCGCACTCGCAAAGCGATAGGCAGCGATGGCATATTTCATCATGCGCGGTTGGCTCGAGTAGTTGCCAGCGTTGTAATCGGGATCGTTGCGGATGGTCTCGATCATGGTCCGCCGCAGGATCCAGTTGCGCGCCGCCATCGCGGTCGGCTGCGAGGCCATCGGCACGGCCGCGTCCATCATCTGCGGGTAGCGCACGGCCCAGATCCAGGTGTGCATGCCGCCCATGGAATTGCCGATGACGAGCCGCAGATGCTTGATGCCGAGCCCTTCGGTGACGAGGCGGTACTGCGCGTCGACCATGTCGCCATAGTCGTAACGCGGAAACGCCGTCTTCATCCCGTCCGAGGGTTTTAGCGATTTGCCGTGGCCGATGCTGTCGGGGATGATGATGTAATATTTGGCCGCATCGAGCGGCTGGCCGGGGCCGAACAATTCGCCGGCGAACGTCGGCGTCAGCATGCTCGCGGCCGAGCCGCCTGAGCCATGCAGCACCAGCACCGGCTGGCCGGTCGGCTCGCCCACCGTGGTGTAGTGCAGCTTCAGTGCCGGCATGGTCTCGCCGGTGTGGAACTTGAAATCCTTCGCGACCCAGTCGCCTTGCTTCGGCGCGGGATAGTCAGCCGCCATTGCACCAACCGATACCAATGTGAAAGCGGCGATGAACGCCGCGCAAAACGCAAGCCTAGCACGCCGGCGGAAACAGGCGAGGGGTATGCGCGGCGGTGGCACTTATCTTTATTGATGGCCGTCCCGCAGCACATTGAGGGCATACCAGCCCCAATAGACGCGATGGCGCTTGATCAGGCCGTTCTCGATCTCCATGATTTCCACGAGGTCCATCTGCTCGCCATCCGGCGAGGCGCGCGGATATTCCCAGGTCAGCACGCGGCCGTCGGTGAAGAAGCCCTGCTTGAACCGCTTGCGCTGCGGCGGGTTGGTCTCGAACACGCGGGCGATGAATTGGCGTAAAGCCTCCTTGCCCTGCACCTTGCCGTCGCGCCTGCCGAGCAGATGCTGGACGAGCGGGCTTTCGATCGAGGCGTCCTCCGCATAAAGCGCGAGCGACGCCTCGAGGTCTCTGTTGCCGAGCGCCTCGTCCCAGAGCCTGTAGATGCGTTCGATGTCTTGCCGCGGCGTATTGCCAGTCATTGGCTGTTCTCCTCAACTTCGTTGAGGGGCAAGAATGGCAAATGCGCACGGCACGATGTTTCATCGAATTCTGAAATGACGGGCGCCCGGAACCGACTATGATCGGCGCCGGAGCTTGAGGATGAGGCCGTCGGTACAATCAGGATTTTCCCGTGTCGCGGAGGCGCTGAGCGATCCCGCGCGCGAGGCGATCGTCAGCGCGCTGGCCGACGGCAAGGCGATGCCGGCGGGCGAACTCGCCTGCCTCGCCGGCATTTCGCCGCAGAGCGCGAGCGCGCATCTGCAAAAGCTGGTGGACGCAAAAGTGCTTTCGGTCTGGGCCCAGGGCCGGTTCCGCTACTACCGGATCAGCGACGATGATGTCGCCGCCCTGATCGAGAATCTGGTCAACCTCGCTGCCAAGGCGGACGCGCGAGGCCGTCAGCGTGCGGCGGTTGCCGAGGAGCTGCGCCGGTCACGCTCATGCTATTGCCATCTCGCCGGACAACTGGGCGTATCGTTGTCAGAGACGCTCATCCGCCGCAAATTCGTCTGGGTCGGCGGCCGGGAAGGGCAGGTCACCGCGAAAGGTCTGGATTGGTGCCGCGCCGAGCAGATCGGTTTCAATCCATCGCGCGCGCCGCACTTTCGGCTCTGCAACGACTGGACCGAGCGCGTGCCGCATTTCTCGGGTGCGTTTCCCAACGCGATTCTCAAGCGCCTGATCGAGACGCGCGGCGTCGAGCCCGGAAGGATTCCACGCGCCCTGCGCCTCACCCGCAAGGGCCGCGCCTTCTTCGAGCGGCTTGGGGTGGAGATTCCGTTTTGAGCTCAGTCCTCGACGTCCGTCTCCGGGCGGTCACTCCCGGCCGCAGTCTCGATCAGCCATTTGCCCTCGGCAGTCTCGTACTGGATCACCTCGGTGCGACCCGGCGTGCGCTGCTCGGCGGCCGCGCGCCTGGCTGCTGCGAGCGCCGCGGCGTGGCTCCGAAAGCTCTCGGAAAAGACGCCGTTGACGGTGTAGGCCCAGCCGCCATCGTGCTGGACGATCTTGTAGGTGACATGGCTCATCGGGAACTCGACCTCGAGGATGATGGAGAGAGTGACCCCATTTACCATTCTAGGACAAAACGGCGTCGCGATGTATGATTTTGGCTTGATCGACCGTCCTTGGAAGAGCGGGCGTTCCACGCCGAGGAGAGAGTTAAATGTGCCGCAACATCAAGACGCTGTTCAATTTCGATCCGCCCGCGACCGAAGACGAGATCCGCGCTTCCGCGCTGCAATTCGTGCGAAAATTGTCGGGCTTTAGCCGGCCGTCGCAGGCCAATGAAGCCGCGTTCAACCGCGCCGTCACCGAGGTCTCGGACGCAGCGCGGCGGCTGCTCACCTCGCTGCATACGCATGCGCCCGCGCGCGATCGCGAAATGGAGGCGGAAAAAGCGCGCGAGCGGTCGCGGCAGCGCTTCGGGTAACTTTTTTCGAAGTGTGATGCAGTTCACGGATTAACGGGTTCGCGTTGCTCATGGTGGCGTGGGGGCCAAATTTGGGGGCCAAGCCACTGGAGCCTCGCCATGAAAGGAAATCCCACCGCCTCGCTCAAATGGAGCGCGCTCGTCTTTGCCGTGCTGTGGAGCGGCGGGATGCTGTGGTGGAACGGATCGTTCGAGCTCGCCAACATCGTCATCCTCGCGATCTGCGGCGGTGTGGTCGGCGTGTGCTGGTTTGTGGCGATGCGCTTCATCTTCCAGGGTACGGGCCTGTTGCCGCGTGCCGATGCGGTCACTGCGTCGCGTAGAAGGCTCTATCCCTGGATGGTCTGGACCGTGCTGATGTCGCTGACCGGCATTGCGACCGCCTGCCTGCTCGATCTTGTCGGTCCGCTCATTCCCTCCGGCGACTCGCACTGGCTGATCTCGTCGCTGTTCGTGGTGACGGTCTGGCCCGCGCTGATGTGGTCGCTGCGGCCGCTGATGAAGCGCCACCTGCCGGCCTGACACGGAGCGCTGCCATGATCGCGCTGCTCGGGCGCTACCGGCGGCTTTGATCAACATCAATCGCTGCTCGTGGCGGCTGTGTCATGAATGGCAAGGCGCGAGGTACCGGTGATGCAAGCAGGCTGGAAGGTATTTTGGGTAAGCACCGTCGTTTTTGCCATGGCCTTTGCCTTGGCGAGGCTGCTCGTGCCCGACGTCGTGCCGATTGGCTATAGCGAGGAGGCGCAGGCCTCCTGGGCGGTCATGACCGCGTTCGCGCTGCGCTCGATCGAGTTGACGGCGGCGTGGGTGGCGGTGATCTCCTTCACCCTGATGGCCGCGACATGGGCGCTTCGACGGCTGCGCCAGAAGCCGCAAACGCGGCCGCTCGACGGCGGGACAGCGCGCTAATCCGCGTCCCACACCACCGGCAGATTCAACAGCCCGCGAA
The DNA here is from genome assembly GCA_963847045.1 of uncultured Alphaproteobacteria bacterium. Lineage (GTDB taxonomy): Bacteria > Pseudomonadota > Alphaproteobacteria > Rhizobiales > Xanthobacteraceae > Bradyrhizobium. Next base: position 52,238 of record CAWJYQ010000023.1, read on the forward strand.
ACGCCCAGCCGCCGATCCGGACCGGCTCGGAAGGATCGAGCCGCAGATCCTTCAGCCGCGCGAACAGCGAGGGCAGCGCGACATCAGCCACCATCGCGCGCGAGGCAAACGCGCCGGCGCAGTAATGCGGCCCGGCGCCGAAGGCGATGCTCTTCGAGGTGTCGCGGGTGATGTCGAAACGGTCGGGGTCGGCAAAGCAGGCTTCGTCGCGGTTGGCCGAGCCGAACATGAAGAAGATGCGATCCTCCGGCTCGAAGTCGACGCCGCCGTAACTGCACTTCCTGGCCACGCGGCGCGGCGACATGCCGATCGGCGCGATCCAGCGCGCATATTCCTCGAACACGTCGATCCATTTCGCTCTTCCAGCGCGCACCAGCGCAAGCTGGTCGGGATGCGTCAAGAGCGCCCACACCGCGCCGGAGATCGCGTCGCGCGGCTCGTTCTGCCCGCCTGATATCGCAAGCTTGACGTTGGCGCGGATGCTCTGCATCGGCTGGTTTGCGGCGAGCAGCACGCTGAGGATGGAAGTGTTGGGATGTTTCGACACCACCGGGATCATGTCGTCGATGGCCGCATCGATGCCTGATGTCGCGGCGTTGCAGCGCGCTTCCACTTCCTTGTTGCCGGTGTAGTTGGCGATGCCGTCGATCATCGCCTGTGACCACGCATCCATGTCCTGGTAGCGCATATTGGTCAGCCCGGTGACGTCTTTCAGGCATTCCGCCGACAGCGGCAGCGCAACGGCCTTGGTGAGATCGGCGCGTCCCTGCTGCGCGAGCTCATCGAGGATGCGGTCGGCATGGGCCTGGAACTTCTTCAGCCAGGTCGCTTTCACCGCGCGCGGCGACACCGACGGAAACATCTGGGCGCGCTCGGACATGTGCGCCTCGCCGTCCTTGCGCATCATGTTGTGGCCCATCAGCACGTTCATCAGCCCGCCCGGCTGGTGCGAGGAGAATATGTCGATGCGCTTTTCCTGGGTGAAGATGTCGTCGCGGCGGGTGAACACGGTCGAGCCGAGCTGCGGCACGAAGGCGATCGGCGCCTCCTTCCGCATCCGCGCCAGATCGGGATAGGGATCGGCCCAGAACGCGGGAACATCGATGTTGTAGTGCGGGGCGTTGGACATGGCTGACCTTCCCGGTTTCAGATCGACCTGTAGCCGCCGTCCGCCATCACGATTCCGCCGGTGACATAGGCCGCGAGATCGGAGGCGAGGAAGACCGCGGGGCCGACGATGTCCTCCGGCGTGCCGGCGCGGCCGAGCGGGGTGTGGTCGAGAAAGATCTTCACCAGCTCCGGGCTGTTGGCGCGCACCTGCGCGTTCAGCGGCGTCTCGATCAGCCCGGGGCCGATCGCGTTCACCCGGACGCCGTGCTTGCCGAGCTCGGCGGCGAGCGCCTTGGTGAAGCCGAGCACGCCGTGCTTGGAGGTGGTGTAGGCCGGCGAGTTCGGCGTGCGCACATGCACGAAGGACTGGATCGAACCGATATTGACGATGCGGCCTTTCGAAGCCTTCAGAGGCTCGAGGAAGGCATGAGTGACATTGAACACGCCGTTGAGGTTGATCGCCATGATGTCCTGCCAGTCCTTCAACACGGCGTCGGGATCGGCGGTGAAGGCATTGCGGCGGTTGATGCCGGCATTGTTGCAGAGGATCGAGACCTGGCCGACTTTCGCGGCGATCTCTTTTGCGACCGCAAAACATTCCTCGCGTTTGGCGACATCGAGCCTGAAACTGTCCGCCTTGTCGCCGGCGTCGCGGATTTCCTTCACGGCTTCGGCTGCGGCCTGCTCGTTGACATCGAGCAGCACGACGCGCGCGCCCTCGCGCGCATAGCCGCCGGCAATCGCGCGGCCGATGCCGGAGGCGGCACCCGTGACGACGGCGATGTGATCGGAGAGAAGGGCCATGGTGTTTCCTCTGTTCTTGGTTTTGTTGGTTCATAGTGCGTAGGGTGGGCAAAGCGAAGCGTGCCCACCATTTGGCAATTGTGCAAGGCCGTGGTGGGCACGGCGCAAGCGCGCCTTTGCCCACCCTACCTACTGACCGCCGCGTGGATGGCGCGGCAATGCCGCACCAGATGGTCGTGCGCGACCACGAACTGCTTCAGCGGCGTGTCGATGTCGTAGAAATAGATGTTGGCGATGAAGCCGTAGATGCCGGCGTCGATGGCGGTCGGCTTGTCGCCATGGACGAAACCTTGCGGGCCGATCAGGCTCGCCAGTGCGGCGAGATCGGCGAGCCCGCGCGCCATTGCCGCATCCGGCTCGTAGCGGCCGATGCCCTGGTAGTAATAGCGCTGGGCGTTGAACTCCTTTGCCTTCATCAGCCCTTCGTCGGTGAGGCTCGGATGCTCGCGCTTGAGCGCGTCGCGGAACAGGTGCCAGTAGCGCTCGTCCTTCCAGCGCGAATAGGACATCACCCAATAGAGATCGTCGAGCAGGCGCGTGACCAGAAGGCTTGTCGTGCGCTGCGCCGGCGTCAGCGCGGCATCGAGTGTCAGGCCGTATTTTTCGGTGACAAAGCCAAGGATGCTCTCGCTGTCGCCGACGGTATCGCTGCCGTCGACGATATAGGGAAGTTGCGCCCGCGGCGCCTTCGAGGCGTCGAAGATGTGCTCGTGGCGGAACGGCACGCCGGCAAGCCTGAGGAAGGCGAACACCTTGAGCCCGTAGCCGTTGTTGTCGGCGACCCCGAACAGCGGCGGATAGGAGTAAAGCGTGAGCATGGTTTCGCTCATCGCCCCGAAAGCTGCGCCACGCCCTCGATCTCGATCAGCATCTTCGGATCGGGCAGCGCCACCACCACGCAGGTGGTGCGGGCGGGGTAGGGCGCCGGACCGAACGCGCCGGCATAGAGCGCATTCATCGCCGCGACGTCGGAGGCGCGGGTCAAGAGCACGTTGACTTTCACCAGATCGCGGAAGGAGCCGCCGGCCTCGTCCAGCACGCGCCTGATGTTGGTGACGACATTCCTGAACTGCGCCTCAAACCCTTCCGGCAATCCGCCCTTCTCGTCGAAGCCGGGAATGCCGGAGATGTAGAGCAGGTCGCCGGTACGCGCGGCAAAGGAGAGCGGCGGGGCTTTGACGCCGGCAGGTGGCGGGAAGTGCTTGATGCTCGACATGGGATATGCCTTGTTCGACGCCGGATTGCGTTCAACGATCAGAGCTTACGACCCCGCTGCGGCAATTCCAATCGCGCAAGCAGCACCTCGATGATCGGTCGCTGTCCCCGGGTCACCTTGATGAGCGCGTCTTCCGGGCTGAACCAGTCCGCGCGATCGGCCTCCGGAAAATCGCGCATTCGCCCCGAGCGCGGCGGCCATTCCATCGAGAAGCTGTTGCTCCTGAACGAGGCGAGATCGAACTCGCCTTCCGCCGCAAAGGCGAAGACCCGCTTGCCGCCCGGCTGTTTGAACACGCCGAGCTCCGTGAACGGCCCGGTGGGCCGCATTCCCGTCTCTTCCTCGAATTCGCGCACTCCGGCGGCGAGCGCGTCTTCGCCGTCCTCGAACAGGCCCTTGGGGATCGACCAGGCGCCTTCGTCCTTGTTGGCCCAGTAGGGGCCGCCGGGATGAACCAGCAGCAGCTCGATGGTGCGGCTTCGGCGGCGAAACATCAGGATGCCGGCGCTCTGCCTGGTCATATTCCGTCCCGGCCCCGCCGCTTCGCTTTTCCGCTGCCGCGCCCCGTTGTAAGGAGGTTTGCCCGCTTTGGTCGCCGGGCTAGATTCCTCGGCATGATTCGAGTGGTCTCCTGACCGGGACTGCCTATGAAAGAGGTTACCACATGAAATTGTCATCCGCCGCCCGCGCCGCGCTGCTCGCGCTGGCGCTGTTCGCCGGCTCGTCCTCGGCCAAAGCCGACGAGGGCGCCGTGACACTCGTCATCTTCAAGGCGGGCTGGTTCGTCGGCGGTTCGGCCGGCAGCGGCGTCCTGACCTTCCACGACCAGACCTACGCGCTTTCGGCCGGCGGGATAGACGGTGGCCTTGTCTTCGGTGGCTCCCAGACCACGCTGCAGGGGAGGGTCAGGAACATCCGCCAGGCATCGGATATCACCGGCGTCTATGCCGCGGCCGGCGTGGGGGTTACGTTCGGCGCCGGCGTGCGCGGCATTGTGCTGACCAACCCGAACGGCGCGATCCTGGAATTGAGCGGCAAGCAGCTCGGGCTGATGGCAAACGTGGACCTCAGCGGGCTTGCGATTACGCTGAAGCAGTGACGTGCCGGTCCACCCACAAAATCGAGGGAGTTGTCCCATGAAGCTATCCTCCGCCCTCCGCGCCGCGCTGGTAGCGCTTGTTGCATTCGCCGGCCTGTCGTCCGCCCGCGCCGACGAAGGCACCGTGTCGCTCGTGATCTACAAGGGCGGCTGGATCATCGGCGGCTCCGGCGGAAGCGGCGTGCTGCATTTCCGCGGCCGCTCCTACGGCCTCTCGACCGGCGGCATCGACTACGGCCTGGTGTTCGGCGGCTCCAAGACCATCCTGCGCGGCCGCGTCAGCAACATCTATCAGCCCTCCGACGTCGCCGGCGTCTACGGCGCCGCCGGCGCAGGCCTCGCGCTCGGCCACGGCGCCCGCGCCATCGTGCTCACCAACCAGAAGGGCGCCGTGCTGGAGCTCTCCGGCTATCAGACCGGGCTGATGGCGAACGCGGATCTGAGTGGGCTCGCGATTACGCTGCGGTAGATGGTGTAGGGTGGGCAAAGGCGCGGCAAGCGCCGTGCCCACCATCTTCGTCGGGGGAGACGATGCGCCACGAGTTCGAATGGCCAAAGCCCGAGAACAAAGGCGAAGAGGATACTCTCCGGCACATCCGTGAGTACGGATGCTCGATCATCTCCATCCCGTGGGGAGAGAACGAACCACCTTTCTCATTTTCGGTCGGCCTGTTCGCTAATTATAACCACCCCGAGCTCATCCTGTTCGGCATGAACGGCGAAAACGCGAGCGCGATCATCAACGAGGTCCGCGCTCACGTGGCGGTCGGCCGGAAATTCGCCGACGGCGATATCGCCGACGACATCCTGGCGAATGACTACAAGGTCTGCTTCTGGAAAGTGCCCTTGATGGTCTATCCCGCATATCTGGGCAGGGCGCTCTGGTTCTACGACAAATGTCCGACCGTGTTTCCCTGCCTCCAGGTGATCTGGCAGGACGCCACCCGGCGATTTACCTGGGACGCGGATTGCGAGCCCTACATGAAAGAGGATCAGCCGCTGTTGAAGAACATGGTTTCCTGAGGACCGTAGCCCGCATGAGCGTCAGCGACATGCGGGGCAACGAATCCCGGATGTCGCTCCGCTCATCCGGGCTACGCTTGCTGACCATCCTCAACTCGTCATGCGCGGGCTTGACCCGCGCATCCATCCATTGAAATGGCGCTTCGCGCGATGGATTGCCGGGTCAAGCCCGGCAATGACGACACTGCGTATCACGCATCGCAAGAACCTGATTCACATTTCAAACAGCGATGAAGGTGCGCGTCCGCATCCTCGCGGCACAAGGTGCCCGAGCTTTGCGTCATTCGCCACCCTCTCATGAAGCAGAGGGCGCAGGGAAAGCCGGGTGCCGATTGCACCCATGGGCCCCGTGCAACAAAAAGCACGGGGGTAGGACCACAGGTGAACCGGAGCAACGCCGGCTTTCCCTGCGCGGTGGTTTACGGCTTACTTCGTGCTCTCCCCGGTGACCGGGCTTTTTTTGCCACCGTCACTCCCGAGAAGCCTGCTTCTCGGAAGCTTGACGCCAGCATCGGGGCGCCAGGACCACACGACTTCGCCGTCCGCGATATCAGGCATTCGTCGCCCGCCGTCATCGCGTCCACCGCATCCCACCGCAACGTTCGTGACGTGCGCAACGCCCCTCTTATCGGGTGAGACGGGACGAGTTGGTATCTCTGATTTGCCCGACGGGTTAAGTGGAATTTTGCCCGTCGGGTTATTTTGTCGCAGGCGAGGCATCGGAATTTGACTCTCGGTTACAGCGTCGCCACAGTGCGTAATCTCCCGCAGATTTCCTTGCGAAGTCTCTGTTAATTCAGCCCAAACGTCTGCTATCTTGGGTTGGGTTTTCGGGGAGGGGATAGCCATGACTGCTTGGCAGGCCGTCCAGTATGTCGGCAGTGGGTTCAGTTTGACCGCGTTCGTGGTGGCAGCAGTTTTTTACACTTATCGCGAACGATCTCGAACAAATGCAGCAATTATCCGCAGTGCGCAGCCTTCAGACCGTCTTGAGGCGATAGCAACAAACGCTGAATTTTTCCGCGTCGATGTATCGGGACTGCCGGTAGCGCAGCAGGCAGCAATTGTACTGGAGCAGCTTAGCATAAAGGCGCGACGTGAGTTCTTCTTTTTCTCTGCGTTCGCGTTGTTAGCTGTTCTATGTGGCGCGGTGGCGTTAGCGGCGATAGTTTTCGATCGACCTTCGCAGCCTGAATCAAAACAGGCCCGGTGCGATGACAAGCTGGCCCAATACCCTGAAACCGATGCGACACGTGTTGTCGCGTTCAGCTATCGCGCAGCGGACCCCGGAAATCTCCACGTTAGCAATTGGTCTCGACCGACGTCCGATCGCTGGGTCGAAAAGAATGGCGAAGGCGAAAATCTGTTTTCTGTTGAACGAAGAATTAATTATGGACCATGCGACGGTACGATTGTCGCAAGAATTGGCGAACCGACATTACAACTGCTCATATCGGACAAGAACTGCCAGACGAAGGGACTTCTATTCCGCAGAATGCCGTCCTGCATTTGGCTCAACTTGCCAAAGATGGAGGATGTACGATAGCGGCCAACGGGTGCCGATAGTCCCGCATGTCCTGCGTCATCGAGCAGAACTTTGGGCCGCACATCGAGCAGAAATGGGCGACCTTGTGGGCTTCCTTCGGCAACGTCTCGTCGTGGAAATTCTTTACGGTGTCGGGATCGAGGCCGAAGTTGAACTGGTCCTCCCAGCGGACGTCGAAGCGGGCGCGGGACAGCGCGTCGTCACGAAGCTGCGCCGCCGAGTGAGCAGTGTTGTCACTCTACCTTGCCGGCCGTGGTCTCTTGCCCACGGCCCGACCGCCAGACCGGATCCGGGCGAGACCATAGCGCCGTGTCGCGGATAGCTTCTGCCAACGCCTCAGCCTGCACTGCAAGGAAACGCGCGCCCTTTTCGGCCGTGGCGGTCCGCGGGTCTCCCCAGGTGCCTGTGATCGGCGCGCGTTCGGAGAATGAGTAAAACCGGGAGAAGCCCGCCGGCGCCTGGACCGGAGTCGGAGCCTGCTGCATCGCCTCGTCCAACTTGTGCGCCTTCACGATATCTTTCGCTATTGCCATCATGACCGAGGTTTCACCCTCGCAAGCATGTTTCGGTGCGGTGTCGGACTCGAAGATCGCCGCGATCTTTGCGGGCGCCAGGAACCACGGCGTCGTGGCTACGATTGGAAAATCGTATGCCACCGCCAGTTCGCGCGATGCCACGGCAAGCGGATCGATATTGCCGCCGTGGCCGTTGACGATCAGCAGGCGGGCAAAGCCCAGTGCGCGAAGCGATCGCACGATGCTTTCAAGGATCGCGCGATAAGCGGCATAGTCAACGCTGATCGTGCCGCCAAAAGGCAAATGATGCTCGCTCAAACCCAACCATAGGCCGGGCAGCACAGCGACCGGCACCGGATTTGGACCCTCGACCACCAAGCGAGCGGCCGCAATCGAGGCAGCGCTGGCGCTGGCGGTATCGGTGATGACTGGCAGATGCGGGCCATGCTGCTCCAGCGAGCCAGCGGGCAGGATCGCCAGAGCCCCTTTGCGTCCGGCTATCTCGCGCAGATCCGGAGCGGTCATGCGCGCCCATTCGACCTCAATGCTCATAACGATCTCCCGAAAGGATTGGATGGAGAGGATTTATCATGTGGCCCGAAAAGAAATTATGGAGAGCTTCGAGGTCGGGGCTGGTCACATCAGCGCCACGGTTTGCTGGACGCCGGTTTGGAGAAAGCTGGCTTAAGGATGGTGATCCCCGGTGAGGCCGTGTACCTGATGCACTGTCGCCGCATTACGCCGGTATACCTCCAGCAGACCGCGAATCGTCAGGTCGGGATCGAAGTGGTCTATCGCCTCGGTGGCGCCGTGGAATAGCGATGCGACACCGCCGGTGGCGACGACCGTCATGGCTTCGTTCCGCTCGGCCTTGATGCGAGCGATCATTCCTTCGATAAGCGCAACGTGGCCCCAGAAAATGCCGGACTGCATGGCGCTGACCGTGTCGTCGCCTACCACCCGTCGTGGCTTTTGCAGCGCGACCCTGGGAAGCTTCGCGGCAGCCGCATGCAGCGCCTCCATCGACAGGTGGACGCCTGGCGCGATCACACCTCCCTCGAAGCCGCCATCACTCCCGATCACGTCCAGCGTGATGGCGGTCCCGCTGTCGACAATGATCAAAGGCCCGGAATAGGTCTTGAGCGCGCCGAGCGCGTTGACCAGACGGTCCGATCCGACCTCCGAGGGCTTGCTGGTCCGCACCTGGATGCCCAGCTCGGTATTCTCCCCGATGATTAACGGCTCGACGTGCAGGTGACGACGCGACAGGTTTCGCAGGTTGAAGATTGACTGCGGCACTACGCTCGATATCACACAGGCCTTCAAAAGGCTGAGCTCAAGTTTGTGCATCGCCATCAGCTGCGACAGCCACACGACGTATTCATCGGCTGTACGGCTGGGCTCGGTAGCCGAGCGCCATTGGGCGACCCAATGCTCGCCGTCGTGAATCGCGAACAGGCTGTTGGTGTTACCCTGCTCAATTGCCAGAAGCATCGATCAAGTCCTTCACACTACCGAAGGCATACCTTCGGCAGACCGGGAAGCGCGAAGTGAATGATTTGAATTCTGCGACGCTTAGCGCGCCGGCTCCCTGGTCCGTTCTTCGGTTGCGATCGATTGTGCAGGCTTGGTCGAGCGGACCATCAGAAATGTTCCCGAGAGCGTGGTGCCTGGCAGCCTCCAGCGCCCATCGATCTCCGTCGCCTCGGCATTGACCAGGCCTTCATAAGAGACCGTGTCATAGCCGTAGCCGGGCGGCTCGTAACGTTTGACGAACGAGACCGCACTGCCGGATCGATGACCCGCAATCGAAGCGTTGTGGATGCTCAACGGGCAACCGGGCACCATGCAGGGTTCGGTCACGTTTCCGCCGAGCGCGCCACCGGACTCGATAAGCGTCGCCAGAAACGTGACCATTCCAGCTCGCGGCTGAACAAAGGTGCCGTCCCAGACACCGGTCAGATTGTCGGTCATTGCGGTCCAGGTGAGTGCGCAGCCCTCACAACACCCGATTGCTCGCCTTCACCTTCTCCGCATCCAGATACAGGTTCTCGCCCATCTCCTTGAACTTGGCGCTCATCTGCGCCATGCCGTCCTCGATGGTGCCGCTGATGCTCATCCCCACCGCCGTTGGATCGTTCAGCGTCGCCGCATAATCTCGCACGTCCTGCGTGATCTTCATCGAGCAGAATTTGGGGCCGCACATCGAGCAGAAATGCGCGACCTTGTGCGCTTCCTTCGGCAGGGTCTCGTCGTGGAAGTTCTTCGCGGTGTCGGGATCGAGGCCGAGGTTGAACTGGTCCTCCCAGCGGAAGTCGAAGCGGGCGCGGGAGAGCGCGTCGTCGCGCAGCTGCGCGGCGGGGTGGCCCTTGGCGAGATCGCTAGCGTGGGCCGCGATCTTGTAGGTGATGACGCCCACCTTGACGTCGTTGCGGTCGGGCAGGCCCAGATGCTCCTTCGGCGTGACGTAGCAGAGCATGGCGCAGCCGAACCAGCCGATCATGGCGGCGCCGATGCCGGAGGTGATGTGGTCATAGCCCGGCGCGATATCGGTCGTCAGCGGGCCCAGCGTATAGAACGGCGCCTCGCCGCACTCCTTGAGCTGCTTGTCCATGTTGATCTTGATCTTGTGCATCGGCACATGGCCGGGGCCCTCGATCATGACCTGGCAGCCCTTGTCCCACGCGATCTTGGTGAGCTCGCCGAGCGTCTCCAGCTCGGCGAACTGCGCGCGGTCGTTGGCGTCGGCGATCGAACCGGGACGCAGGCCGTCGCCGAGCGAGAACGAGACGTCGTACTTGCGCATGAGGTCGCAGATCTCGTCGAAATGCGTGTAGAGGAAACTTTCCTTGTGGTGCGCGAGGCACCACTTCGCCATAATGGAACCACCACGAGAAACTATGCCGGTGACGCGGTTGGCGGTGAGGTGGATGTAGGGCAACCTCACGCCGGCGTGGATGGTGAAATAGTCGACGCCCTGTTCGCACTGCTCGATCAGCGTGTCCTTGTACAATTCCCAGGTCAGCTTCACGGGATCGCCGTCGCACTTCTCCAGCGCCTGGTAGATCGGCACGGTGCCGATCGGCACCGGCGCGTTGCGCAAAATCCATTCGCGGGTGGTGTGGATGTTGCGGCCCGTGGAGAGGTCCATCACGGTGTCGGCGCCCCAGCGGATCGCCCACACCATCTTGTCGACTTCCTCCTCGACCGACGAGGTCACCGCCGAGTTGCCGATATTGGCGTTGATCTTGGTCAGGAAGTTGCGGCCGATGATCATCGGCTCGAGCTCGGCGTGGTTGATGTTGGAGGGAATGATGGCCCGTCCCCGCGCGATCTCGCTGCGCACGAACTCCGGCGTGATGAAGGCGGGGATATCAGCGCCAAAACTTTCGCCGTCGGCGAGAGCTGCTTCCGCGCGTTCGAGCTGCTGCTTGCGGCCGAGATTCTCGCGCTCGGCGACATAGATCATCTCCCTGGTGATGATGCCGGCGCGGGCGAATTCGAGTTGCGTGATCCTGTGGCCGTCGAGGCCGCGCAGCGGCGTGTGATGCGCGGTGAACGCCTTCGCTGCATGCGACGTGCCGACATTGCCGTTGTCCTCCGGCTTGATGGTGCGGCCCTCATATTCCTCGACGCCGCCGCGCTCTTTCACCCAGGCCAGACGGTTGCGCGGCAGGCCGGCATTGACGTCGATGGTGACATCAGGATCGGTGTAGGGGCCGGAGGTGTCGTACACGGTGAGGTTCGGTTCGCCCGCGCCTTCCGAGAGCATGATCTCGCGGAGCGGCACCTTCACGTCGGGCGCGGCCTCCGGGTTTGCAAAGATCTTGCGCGAGGAGGGCAGGGGTCCCGTGGTGACGGCGGGAAGGGTGGTGTCGGGATTGGAGCGGATGTTCATAGCGTATCCTCCTTTTAAACTCTGTCGTCATTCCGGACGGTCCGCGACGCGGACCGATCCGGAATCTCGAAGTTGTGGCGCGAGATTCCGGGTTCGCGCTGCGCGCGCCCCGGAATGACGCTGGTGGAAAATCTGCTCATGCGGCCTCCGCTGACGCGCCCAGCCACTGCCGCACCCGTGCATCGGGGTCGGCGTTCTGGGTGACGTCGGAAACCACCGCGATGGAATCGGCGCCGGCGGCGAAAATCTCGGGTGCGTGCTCGAACTTGATGCCGCCGATCGCGACCAGCGGAATGTTGCCGATCCGCTTCTTCCATTCGGTGATCTTCGGCACGCCTTGCGGCGCGAAGCGCATCGATTTGAGCGTGGTGAAGAAGATCGGGCCGAGCGCGACATAATCGGGTTTTGCCTTCAGCGCGGTCGCCAGCTCCTCGTCATCATGGGTCGAGACGCCGAGCGTCAGGCCCGCTTTGCGAATGGCATCGAGATCGGCATCGGCGAGGTCTTCCTGGCCGAGATGCAGGTGCTTTGCGCCCGCGACGATCGCCGCGCGCCAATAGTCGTTGACGACGAGCTTCGCCGGAGTGCCCTTGATGACATCGAGGGCATCGGTGACGATCTGCAGCGCCTCGGCGTCGTTCAGCCCCTTGGCGCGCAATTGAATGGTCCCGACGCCGAGCAGCGCCAGGCGTGCGACCCAGGCGACGCTGTCGACGACGGGATAGAAGCGGTCAGGATACGCGTGGCGATCAGGATACGGCATGCCAGAACGGGGTCCCAACAACTGGAGTGGACGGAGAGGCGAAATCGCGGGCTTCCATCAGCCCGGCTTCATAGGCCGCGCGGCCGGCCTCGACGCCGAGGCGGAACGCGTTGGCCATGGCGACGGGATCGGCGGCTTTCGCGATCGCGGTATTGAGCAGCACGGCGTCATAGCCGAGCTCGAGCGCTTCGGCGGCATGCGAGGGCGCGCCGATGCCGGCATCGACCACGAGCGTGATGTCGGGCAGGCGGTCGCGCAGCAGTTTCAGCGCATCGCGGTTGATGATGCCTTTTGCACTTCCGATTGGTGCCGCCCACGGCATCACCACCTTGCAGCCGGCATCGACCAGCCGTGTGGCCACTGAGAGATCCTCGGTGCAATAGGGGAACACCTCAAAGCCGTCCTTGATCAGGACGGTGGCGGCTTCGACCAGGCCGACCACGTCGGGCTGCAGCGTGTCGTTGTCGGCGATCACCTCCAGCTTGATCCAGGAGGTCGCGAACAATTCGCGCGCGAGCTTTGCGGTCGTCACCGCCTCGCGCACGCTGCGGCAGCCCGCGGTGTTCGGCAGCACGGTGACATCGAGCTCGCGGATCAGATCCCAGAAGGCATCGCCGGTCTTGCCGCCGGCGGCCTCGCGCCGCAGCGATACGGTGACGATGCCCGCACCCGAGGCGCGGATCGCCGCCTGCATGATCGCGGGCGAGGGATAGAGCGCGCTGCCGATCAGCAGGCGGGAGTTGAAGTTCTTTCCGTAGAAATTGACCATCAGTGTCTCCGCAAGTGGCGGTCTGCTCCCTCGCCCCGCTCTTCGCGGGGAGAGGGGTGGGGTGAGGGGCTGCCTCCGCGAGGACGGTGAGAGTTGGACTTGCGGAGAGTCCCCCTCACCCGGATCGCATCTTGCGATGCGACGTAGCCGAAGCTTCGCTTCGGCGTTCTTAAGAACGGCCGCCGAAGGCGGCCTATGCCTCTCCCCGCAGGCGGGGCGAGGTGAAGGGGAGCAAGCGGCAGCGGCTCAATCATCTCACCCTCCCTGCCGCGGCGTGATGATCTCGATCTCGTCGCCGGCTTTAAGTCTTGTCTCGGCCCAGCGGCTTTTCGGCACCACGTCGAAATTCAGCGCGATCGCGAAATGCGTGCCTTCGTACTCAAGCTCGCCGAGCAGCGCGTCGACGTTTGCGGACGAAATCTCGCGGCTCTCGCCATTGACCGTCACGCGCATCGCATCACCTCATTGTCGATCACGCCGCGCGCGACATAGCCGAGCGTCAGCTCCGCCAGCGCCGGCGCCAGCAGGAAACCGTGGCGATAGAGTCCGTTCACCGCAATCCTTTCCTGGTCGATGGAAATCCGCGGCAGATTGTCGGGAAAGGCCGGCCGCAGGCCCGAACCGAATTCGACAATGCGCGCCTCGGCAAAGGCCGGATGCACCGCATAGGCCGCACCCAACAGCTCCAGCGCCGAGCGCACGCTGACGCCGGTATCCTCGCTTTCGATCGAGGTCGCGCCAAGCATGAAGCGGCCATCGCCGCGCGGGATCACATAGAGCGGGAAGCGCGGATGGATCAGCCGCACCTGGCGCGACAGCTCGACCTCATCGGTCTCGATCACGATCATCTCGCCCTTGACGCCGCGCAACTCGCCTTGCGTGTCGCGTGCGGAGAGCCCGCGGCAATCGATCACGATGCCGTCGAGATCAGCGCTGTTCGCATCGCTTTGGAACTGGATGGTGCCGCCGGCTTTCGCGATCGCCGCATGCAGTTGCGGCAACACAAGCCGCGGCTCGACCAGGCCTTCGTCCGGATAGAACAGGCCCTCGCGGAAACGCCCCTCCAGCGAGGGTTCCAGGTCGCGCAGCGCCTGCGCGTCGAGCCGCCGATAGTTCGACGTCATGCGGGCGAAGCGCTCATAGTCGGCGCGGTCGCGCGCATGCGCCACCACCAGCGATCCCTTGAACGGCGTTTGCGGAAAATGCTGCCGCCACAGATCGAGCGAGCGAAGGCCGAGCCTGGAAATCACGGGCTCGGAGCTCTCCGCCTCGCACCAGGGCGCCAGCATGCCGCCGGCCCAATGGCTTGTGGATTCCGTCATCGAAGCGTCACTGCGCTCATGCACAGTGACGGCGTGTCCTCCCAGCGCGAACAGCAGCGCATGCCAGCTACCGGCTATGCCTGCGCCGATGATGGAAACGGCGGATTCCCCGCTGCTAGACCTGTTCTGGTACATCCCTGTCCCTTCGCCGGCATGACCCGGATCAGGTTCAAAGGGTCACCGCGGTCTCGGGATTATTCCCCAAGCTTGCGGTATCTCAGCTCCTCCTCGGAGCTCCCCTCGGAACTCGGCTAATGTAGGCCGATGATTTTGGCTGTCAACGCGCCTGAGCGCGCTTTGTACCGGCGGGTATGATCGACAGCGGCGGTGGAACCCTGGTGCGCGCCACCACGGCATGCCTTTCGCGCGGCTTTCGCGTTGCATCACCGTTCATTGGCGGTTGGGGATTGCCGTTCGTCTCGAGCCGCTTGCCTTGCGCGAGCTCGAGCCGCAGCCGCTTTGCGGCGTCGTAATACCCGGCCGCATAATAATGCATGGCCCGCTCGTGGTTGCCGTCGGCGGCACGATAGGCGCCGGCGAGGTATTTCACGCCATAGGTGAGATTGGTGTTGGGATCGCGCAGGCCCTCGGCGTCGCCGGTGTAGCCAAGCCCTCTCGCGGTCGCGAGCTTGATCTGCATCAGGCCTATCGTGCCGCCGTGCCCCACGAGCTGCGGCTGGTATCTGCTCTCGCGCTGGATCACGCGATGCACCAGCGCTTCCGGCACGTGATTGGCCCTGGCGTGGGTCGCGATAGCAGCGTCGTAGTCGCTCTTGCCGGCATGGGCGTCGCGCGCAAAGGCGAGCGCTGCCAGGGCAGCAACGCAAGCGATCGTTAGCCAATGCTTCATCAGATGAGACCCCGCCCGCGGGGCGCGCGTTAACACCCCAGGCACCGCCTTTATTGCCGAGATGTGGCCAAAACCCGACCATATCAGAGGCTTGTTGCCCTGTTTCGGGTGGGGAGATTTACCAAGAATTATGCCCTGACATGCTTCGATCAGGCGCGAAACCAAGAGGTCCGGCCGCGCCATGACCATGTCAGTCACGACTGCCACGGAGGACGCCCGCAGCCTGCGCGGCCTCCTGCCGCTGTGGGTCGGCGTTGCCGTCTATGTGCTGCTGCTCGCCCTCGGCAACCGGCTGCTCAACGATCCCGATACGTGGTGGCATGTCACCGTTGGGCAGTGGATGCTCGACCACCGCGCGGTGCCCGAGACCGATGTCTATTCGTTCACCATGCGTGGCCAGCCCTTCAATTCGATGTACTGGGTATCGCAGGTGCTCTACGCCAAGGCCTATTCGCTGTTCGGCTGGAGCGGGCCGGTGGTGCTGACTGCTGCCGCGAGCGCGGCGACCTTCGCGCTGCTGGCAAGACTCCTGAGCCGGCATTTGAACGAGAGCACGACGATGGTGTTCGTCGCCGCGGCGCTTGCCCTGACTGCACCGCATCTGCTGGCGCGGCCGCATGTACTGGCATTGCCGGTCATGGTGGCATGGGTCGGCGGATTGATCGCCGCCGCCGATCGGCGCGAGGCGCCGTCGTTCTGGCTACTGCCGTGGATCGCTCTGTGGGCCAACCTGCATGGTGGCTTCATCTTCGGCCTGATGATGGTCGCGCCGGTCGCGCTCGATGCGGTCGTGGGCGCCGATGCGGCGTCGCGGAAATCGCTGGCGCTGCGCTGGGCGGTATTCGGGCTGGCCGCGCTGGTTGCAGCGTGTTGCACGCCCTATGGCTGGAATTCGATGCTGGAGCCGGCAAGAGTTCCTGACGCTGGGCAGCGCATTGCCGTTGGTCACGGAATTCCGGCCGGTCGATTTCGGTAGCCTCGGTACCTTCGAAATCTGCCTGTTGCTGGGCATGGGATTTGCGCTGTGGCGAGGCATCCAGCTGCCGCCGACGCGCATCCTGCTGCTGCTGGGACTGCTTCACATGGCGCTGTCCCAGAGCCGGGCTGCCGAAATCCTGGCGCTGCTTGCGCCGCTTGTTCTCGCCGTCCCGCTCGCCAAACAGATCGGCGGCGCCGAGCTTTCAAATTCGGACGCGGCACCACCGCGGCGCGGCCTGATGTTCGCCGGCGTCGCCATCGTGCTGATGGCCGGAACCATTGCCTATGCCGAGGTCACTCGCTTCGAACCCAGTGCCCGGCAATCGCCGGTCGCGGCGGTGGCGATACTGAAGAAGATGAATCTCACCCGCGTGTTCAACGAATACGATTTCGGCGGCTATCTGATAGCCAATGGTGTCGCGCCGTTCATCGACGGCCGCGCCGAAATCTATGGCGAGAAGTTCTTTGTCGATTACAACGCCGCCACTCAATTGAAGGAGCCGGAAAAGCTGTTCCGGCTGCTTGATGAATACAAGATCGAGGCGACCTTGATGCGCAGCCAAAGTCCTGCGACCAAGCTGCTCGATCACGTCGATGGCTGGCAGAAGGTCTATGCCGACGACATCGCGACCATCCATCTGCGCAAAGCTGGTGCGGTGCACACTCACGAGCCCGCGGTCGACGCGACGCCGAAACGTTGAATCATTAAAGTTTGAGACGACGCGCGCTGCGACAACACATCGTCGTGCAAAAGACTCAATTTGGTCTACAGTAAGTTGTTCGGAATGCTTGTTTACGGCAACATTCCTGACTCATCCGCTGGCATTCTCCGCTGGCATTCAAAGCAAGCGTTCAAACCACCCAAGCAAAAATCCAGCCCAAGCAAAAATCAATCCAAGCAAAAACAAATCACGCATGAAGGGAGTGCGCCATGGCCCGAGCCGGTCTGAACTATTTGCCCCGGCAAAATCCCTGTGCACAGTGCGGAAAGCCGATCGCGATGCCGGAATGGATCGAGTCCAGCGGAGGCCGCGCGTGTTACCTCTGGCACTGCTGGGCCTGCGACTATCGCTTCGAGGCGATCGCCTTCTTCGATGAGGCCTCGGACGAGCGGCAACCGATCGCTGCCTGATCTCACGCCGCCGAGCGCTGGTCGCGCTGCTCGCGCGGCAATGTAACGCGGACGCGCAACCCCTGCGGCTTACGGTCGTGCAGTGATAGCATGCCGCCATGCGCCAGCACGATCGCATTCGCAATCGACAGGCCAAGCCCGAAGCCGGCGGCCTCATCCATGTTGCGTGCGCTGTCGCCGCGCACGAAGGGCTGCAGCATGTTGTCCTTGCGCGCATCGGAAATACCGGGGCCATCGTCCTCGATCTCGATCGCGGCATCCTCGGCCCGGACGACCAGGCGGATCGTCGTTTCGGTGCCGAATCTCACGGCGTTCTCCACGAGGTTGGTGATGCAGCGATGCAGGTCGTCGGGCCGCACCGTCGCCATGGCATGATCGGGGCCGGCATAGGTCACCTTGTGTCCCATGTCGGAAAACTGATCGGCGACGAGCTGCAGCGAGCTTGCGATGTCGGTCAGTGTCAACGATTCCGGCCGGCGGTTATTCTGCAGGAAGGACAGCACGGCTTCCAGCATCGACCGCATCTGGTCGAGGTCGGCGAGCATGCGGGTGCGCTGGGCCTCGTCCTCGATGAATTCGGAGCGCAGGCGCAGCCGCGTGATCGGCGTGCGCAGATCATGGCTGATGGCAGCGAGCATCCTGGTGCGGTCGTCGATCAGACCGGTGATGCGTTCGCGCATGCGGTTCAGCGCGCGCGCCACCGCGCGAACTTCTTCGGGGCCGCGCTCGGGGAGGGCCGCGGCCGCGTTCAGGCTGAAATCTTCGGCCGCCTTCGCGAAAGACGAGAGCGGCGCGGTCAGAGCGCGCGCTGCCCACAGGCCAAGCAGGGTAACGCTGATGACGGCAAACAACAGCGTCATCATCCACGGCCCTCCCCAGAACGGCGGCTGCCGTCCCTGCATCGGGATTTTCGCGGAGATCATCGCGCCGTCCGGCAGCGCAATTCCGATGCGATGTTCATTCGGCGGGAGCGCGAAGACGCGATAATCGCTGCCGAGGTGCCGGGTCAATCCATGCAAGGCAGGATGATTGGTTTCGGTCGCAACCGGCGCGGCTTCCGCTGACAGGGTTGCGAGCTCGAGCTGCGGATACGCCTGCGTGAGATCGGAGATGAGCCGCGGCCGCTCCGACGGCGGCGCTGCGGCGAGAAGCTGTGCGGCGAGCGCAAGCTGGTGCTGTCCGCCGACCGCGAACGGATCGGGCCGGTCAGGACGGTTGATCAGGAAGCTTGCGGTGATGATCAGATGCAGCGCGATGATCGAAGCCACCACCAGTGCTGCGATCTGTCCGCCGATTCCTTTCAGATTGAGAAAGCTGAACAGCTTCATGGTCAGTTGCCGCCCGACGCCACCGCGCGCACCGTCGGCGTGAACAGATAGCCGCCGGACCGCACGGTCTTGATCAGGGTTGCTTCCTGCGGATCGGGCTCGATCTTGCGGCGGATGCGGCTGACCAGCACGTCGATCGAGCGCTCGAACGAGCCGGCATTGCGCCCCTGCGTCAGGTCGAGCAGGCTGTCGCGCGACAGCACGCGGCCCGGCCGCTCGCAGAAGGTCTGCAGCAGGTCGAACTCGGCGCTGGTCATCGCGACCCGCGCGCCGTCGGGATTGCGCAGTTCGCGCAGGCGCAGATCAATCCGCCAGCCCGCGAAAGCGAGCGCGCTCGCGCCCTCGGCGGCGCTCGCGACCCTGCCCGCGGCATGGCGGCGCAGCACCGCATTGATCCGCGCCAGCAATTCGCGGGGATTGAAGGGTTTGGCGAGATAGTCGTCGGCGCCCATTTCGAGGCCGACGATGCGGTCGACATCTTCGCCGCGCGCGGTGAGCATGATGATCGGCGTCTGCAATTCCGCGCGGACTTTGCGGCACAGGCTTAAGCCGTCCTCACCCGGCAGCATGACGTCGAGAATGAGCAGGTCGACGCGGCGGTCGGTCATGGCGCGCACCATTTCGCGGCCATCGCTGGCCGTGGTGACGTTGCAGGCGTTGGTGCGGAGATACTTCGCGATCAGGTTGCGCGTTTCGCGGTCGTCCTCGACCACGAGGATGTTGGGCGATGCCTGGGCCATAGGGCCCTTTTGTCGGTGATTCGCCCCTCGCGGCGAAGGATTTTTGTTTCTGAATGTTTCCAAGCGGCGCCTTGCAACACCGGGTAACCGGCCCAAAGGCCTCGTTAAGGTCATTAACCATACCGTCGCGCCCGAGTTCAGCACCAAACCCAGGGAATCGATCGAAGGAAGCCATCATGACCTCAATCTCGGCACTCTCCGCCAACTCCTACCAACAGTCGCCGCTACAGCGGTTGCAGGATGAATTGCAGTCGGAAGTCAGTTCCGGCGCCATCAGCTCGTCCGACCAGTCGGCGCTGTCGTCCGCGCTGACCGATATCGACTCCTCGCTGCAGGCGGACCGCGCCGGCGATCAGTCGAGCGGCAGCAGACCCTCGCCCGGCGACCTGAAGTCGAAGATCGACGATCTCATCCAGAACGAGGTTTCGTCCGGCAAGCTGACCAGCGACCAGGCGACCGAATTGCAGGGCGTGTTCAAGGCGGCCTTCGCCAGTGGTCCGGGCGGCGGCGGTCCCGGCGGGCCCGGTGGTCCGGGCGGCGCCGGTGGTCCGCCTCCTGGCCCCCCGCCGTCGGATGGTTCATCCTCGACCGACAGCACTGACAGTTCCTCCAGCGACAATTCGGTCGCAGACCTGCTGCAGCAGTTCCTGCAGGCGCTGCAGAACTCGCTCTCGTCTTCGAGCTCCTACAACGCGACGGGAACGAGCGGCACGACGGGCAGCAACAGCTCGTCGCTCTCGGCGCTGCTCATAGACTACCAGAGCTGATCGACACGCGACGCGCACGCTTCTCGCTCGGCGCAACCATCCTTCGTCACGGCGAAGGATGGTTGTTTCGCTTTCTGCTGCAACGGTTCCGTGTTCCCGCTGCATCGCAAATCTGAAATTGCTCACGTCCATGGGAACGGCGCGCCGGTGAAGCGGTTTTCTCCGCATCAGTTTCTGATCAGGAGGAAACCCAAATGTTAGCGAAATATCTCGCCGCCGGCGTCGCCGGTTCGATGCTGCTTGCGAGCGCCGCCTTCGCGGCGGAGACGACCACCACCGATTCCGCCACCAAGACACAGGCCAGCGCCACCGAAACGTCCTTCCAGGGCAACTGGCGCGCCTCGAAGGTCGTCGGCCTCAACGTCTACAACGAGCAGAACGAGAACGTCGGCTCGATCAACGATCTCTTGATGGACAAGAGCGGGAGCATCAAGGCGGCCGTGATCAGCGTTGGCGGCTTCCTCGGCATGGGCTCGCGCCTGGTCGCGCTGCCCTATGAGAAGATCAAGTTCTCCAACGAGCCTGTCACCTATACCGGCGTTTCCGGAGCGGCCAACACGGGCGGCGCCAAGCCGCCGATGTCGTCGACCACGACCACCGGCTCGACCGCCAATCCGCCGACTGGCGCTGCGACCGCGAAGCCCAATCCCTGGTATCCGGATCACGCCGTGTTCAACGCGACCAAGGACGAGCTGAAGAACATGCCGGAGTTCAAATACTCCGAATAGGTTGGACCATAACGCATCGAACAAGAGAAACGCGCCCGGGAAACCGGGCGCGTTTTTGCTCGGCATTTCGCTTTCCGCGAGGATGCTTGCTGCGTTGCATCCTTTCGGTGCCGATGGGTCGATGCTAGGCTTGAGGCCGGCAGGGGCTTCCTGCTGCCTGCCGGCTTCACACCGAACGGGAGGACGTCATGCCTGAGAGCGTCTACAAGGTGATCGAACTGATCGGCACCAGCAAGGAATCCTGGGAGAAGGCCGCCTCCGGCGCGGTCGAGAAGGCCGCCAAAACGCTCCGCGATCTTCGCGTCGCCGAAGTCGTCCAGCTCGACATGCAACTGGACGCCAAAGGCCAGGTCGAAGCCTATCGCGCCAAGCTCAACATCTCGTTCAAGTTCGAAGGCACTTGAGCTTTGTTGCTGAAACCAAACGCGCCTGGAAAACCAGGCGCGTTTTTTTCCCCGTCATTGCGAGCGAAGCGAAGCAATCCAAAATCGCGAAGAAGGCTGGATTGCTTCGTCGTGGAGCCTGTCATCGGGCGCGCATTCGCGCGACCCGTTGGCTCCTCGCAATGAAGCTTAGTTCGTCTTCACGGGACGTAGGGTGGGCAAAGGCGCATTGGCGCCGTGCCCACCACAATCGCTCCTGGCGGAAGTGGTGGGCACGCTTCGCTTTGCCCACCCTACGATTGTTACGACGTCAATGCGTCACCAGCGGGCAGCCGCCCTTGTCGAGCGGACGGAACGCTTCGTCGCCGGGGACGGTGGCGATCAGCTTGTAGAGGTCCCACTCGCCCTTCGATTCCTCGGGCTTCTTGACCTCGAACAAATACATGTCGTGCACCATGCGGCCGTCGATGCGGATCTTTCCGTTCTTGGCGAAGAAGTCGTTGATCGGGGTGGCGCGCATCTGCGCCATCACCTTCGGCGCCTCGTCGGTGCCAACAGCCTCGATCGCCTTCAGGTAATGCATGGTCGCCGAATAGAGGCCAGCCTGGATCATGGTCGGCATGTGGCCAACCTTCTCGTTGAAGCGTTTTGAGAAGGCACGCGTCTCGTCGTTCATGTCCCAGTAGAAGGCGTCGGTGACGATCAGGCCTTGGGTTGCCTTGATGCCGAGCGAGTGCGTATCGGTGATCTCCATGAGCAGCGCGATCATCTTCTGGCCGCCCTGGGTGATGCCGAACTCGGCCGCCTGCTTCAGCGCGTTGGTGGTGTCGCCGCCGGCATCGGCCAGCGCCACGACCTTGGCCTTGGAAGCCTGCGCCTGCAGCAGGAAGGACGAGAAGTCCGAGGAGTTGAGGGGGTGGCGGACGTCGCCGAGCACCTTGCCGCCGCTCTCCTTCACGACATTGGCAGCATCACGCTCCAGCGCCATGCCGAAGGCGTAGTCGGCGGTGACGAAGAACCAGGAGTCCTCGCCGCGCTTGACCATCGCTCGGCCGGCAACATTGGAGAGCGCGTAGGTGTCGTAGGTCCAGTGCACGGTGTTGGGCGAGCAGGCGACGCCGGTGATGTCGGAAGAGCCGCCGCCGGAATTGATGTTGATCCTGTTCTTTTCTTTGGTCAGCGCCGAGATCGGCAGCGCGACGGAAGAGGTCGGCACGTCGAAGATCGCATCGACCTTCTCGCTATCATACCAGTTCCGCGCGATGCTGACGCCGACGTCGGGCTTGTTCTGGTGGTCGGCGGAAATCACCTCGACCGGCTTGCCCTTCACCTTGCCACCGTAATCGGCCACCGCCATCTGCACCGCGGCGAGCGAGCCCTTGCCGGTGGCATCCGAATAGAGGCTCGACATGTCCGTGAGCACGCCGATTTTCACGACGTCGTCGGAAATCTGCTGGGCGTGGGCAGCGCCGCCAAAGGCGGCCAATGCGAGGCCGGTTGCGACCGCAGTAGCAAGTGATTTCATAAGTTTCTTCTCCCTGGCTTGTTGTTGAGGGCTTCGGTTATCGGCGCGGTTCTAGCCGCAATCGGCGGGACCGGCAAAGGGCGGACGTGCAGGGACCCATGCCCAAAAAGCGGGCGGTATTTTCTGTACCTCGCCCCGCTTGCGGGGAGAGCATAGGCCGCCTTTGCCGGCCGTTCTTAAGTGACGCCGAAGCGGAGCTTCGGCTATGTCGCGCAGCGATCCGGGTGAGGGGGACTCTCCGCGAGTCCGGCTCTCACCGTATTTGCGGAAGCAGCCCCTCACCCCGACCCTCTCCCCGCAAGTACGGGGAGAGGGAGAAGAGAAGACTCACAGCTCCGGCAGCTTGGTGACGACGACGGTGATGCTGCCTTGCGCTTCCGCGATCACGCGCAGCGTCCGGGCGTCGTAGGCGATGTCGGCGAGGCGGATCGCGTTGATGTCAGCCTGTACTTTCACGCCGTCGTCGTTCTTCTGAAGATCGGCGACGACTTCCGCGATCTTCTTCTGCGCGTTACTCGCGAACGGTTTCAGGTCGACCGTCATCTTCTGCATCAGCGCGCGCTGCAGGTTCGGCACCACCGCGCGCGCCGCAGCCCCAAGCAGCCCGAAGGCTGCTTCCGATTCGACCGCAAGCTCGACATCCGTCAGCCGCAGGGTCTGCTGCGACTGGTCGAGCACCGGCCGGCCCCAGATGTGAATGGTGGCGTCGGCGCCGAAGCCGAAGAAGCTCTTTTTCTCCTTGGCGTGCACATCGAGCGAGATCAGAAGCCGCTCGCCCGCCGGCGCGATGGTCGCATGCTTCACCGTGACCTCGGCGGCGCCCGATCCATCCTCCGGATAGGTTTTGCCTGCGAGCTGCGCCTCGATGATCTTGTTGAGATCGGTGAAAGGCAGGTCGATCGGCACCGCGATGCTGACGCCACCCGGCGTCGGCGGCACGATGGTGATTTTCTCCGGGAACGGACAATCGGGCTTCGTCTCAGTCGGCGTGATCCGGGTCTCCGCCTCGATGCCGATGGTGACCGTGACCGCCGATCCATCGATCCTCGGCTGTGCCGCGAGCGCGCGGGTCGGCCTGAACTCGAGCCAGAGTGCGGGCAGCGACGCGGTAGGCCCCGTGCCCTGCAGCGGCATCGAGCGGCAGGCCTTGGCCCATTGCGCGCGAGCATTGCGCTCCAGCGCCGGATCGGTGCGGACGCGCTGGCCGACCGCGTTGAGCTGCTCGCCGACGGTCTTGTCGATCATGGGCTTGATCTCGGACGGCACATTGACCTTGGCGCCTGCGACCACAAGGCTGGTGTCGCCGAGCGTGACCTGCGCGGAAAGATTCGGCTCGACCCGCCAGCCGGCCGCGAGCTTCGGACGCGAGGTGATGGTGACGAGCCCCTTGATCTCGGCGCTGGCATTGAGCGCCTTGATGTTGATGCTGCCGATCTGTTTGGCGGCGTTGGCGCCGAGCAGGCCGCCGATCGCATCCCCCACCGCGCCGGTCGCCTTCGACGACAGCGAGCCCGTGACATTGATTTTCCCGGTCAGCGGCGTCGACAGCGACAGCACGTCCTGCGCGCCGTTGGCGGCGATCGGTCCGCGCGAGGCGGTCCAGCCGATATCGGCGTTCTGCAGCACCTGCGAGACCGGATTGTCGGCCTTGCCGGCAAAATTCCGCGGCGCCGCACGGTCGGCGGCATCGCGAAGCGCCGACAGCGCGATCGAGACGGGAGCCATGACGTAGGAGGCGCGCGAGGAGGGCTGCAGCGGCGGTAATTCGGTCTGCGCCGCCTTCGGCACGGTGGCGCGCGGCGACAGCCAGTCGATGGCCTTCAGGCTGACGAGGAACGAGACCGCGACCACGGCGATCGCGATTCCGGCCATTTTGAGCCTTGTCGTCGGAAGCCCAGATTTCTTGAACTCGAGCGTCTTGAGCCTTAGGTTCTCGAGACTTGGCGGCAGATCCATCGTCCCCCCGGACTGATTCAGGCAGAGTTTACAAGGCGCTGGGGGGCGGCGCCAGCCAGCGGGGGGAACCTATACAAAAAGGCCCCGGCAATGCCGGGGCCTTTTCGGGGCTTACGATAAGTTAATTTCAGCGTACCGCGGTGGAGAGGTCGGCGCGGCGCTCGGTCATCGGCAGCACGACCACCTTGGTGCCGACGTTGACGCGTGAATAGAGGTCGGAGACGTCCGCATTGGTGAGACGGATACAGCCCGAGGAGACATGCGTGCCGATCGTCTCCGGCGCGTTGGTGCCGTGGATGCGATACACGGTGCCGCCGAGATACATGGCGCGGGCGCCGAGCGGGTTGCCGGGGCCACCGGCCATGTGGCGCGGCAGATAGGGCTGGCGGGCGATCATCTCCGGCGGAGGAGTCCAATCCGGCCACTCGGCCTTCTTGGTCACCGACTGGGTGCCCGACCAGGTGAAACCGTCGCGGCCGACGCCGATGCCGTAACGCATCGCCTGGCCGTTGCCGAGCACGTAGTAGAGATAGGTGTTGGGCGTATCGATGATGATGGTGCCGGGCGCTTCGCGGGTGGCGTAGCTCACGACCTGGCGGCGCAGACGGGCCGGCAATTCGAAGGTGGTGCTCTGATCCGGCGCGGGCGCGGCTTCAACGGCCGGCGGCGGCGCATATTGCTCGGCCGGCGGCAGCAGGAAGAATGGGAACAGCGGGGCTTGCGGAGCAGCGGCAGCCGAACCGGAGAAAGCGATCGCAGAGATCGCGAAGGCGCCGAAGGCAGCGGCGCGACGGGAATTACGCGTGAATGCGTTGAGCGTGAGCATTTGATCGTCCCCTGTTTCGCCCTGACCGGCTTGTTGCCAGTTCAGTGTTTCGTTGCCTCAATTCAGTACAGGTCAAAGGTTTCGGGACGTTTGCTTCTCCCCCCTAAAACGGTTTCGTCGGGTTAGGGAATTGTTTCACGACGGTTTCGCGACCCCACGCGGCCAAATGCCCCCAAAAAGATTCTGCAACAGTTTCATGATGTCACACGCCTGATATATCCCTGACCGATTTTCTGGCCCTGAGAATCAACCCCTCTTTCAGGGCTCCATGATGCGGATATTGATCGCTACAGACGCCTGGCGGCCGCAGGTTAACGGCGTGGTCCGCACCTTGACCTCGCTGGCGCGAGCCGCGGCCACGCTCGGCACCGAGATCGAGTTTCTGACCCCCGACGGCTTTCCGTCGGCGCCGCTGCCGACCTATCCGGGCCTCAGGGTAGCGCTGCCGAACCGCACCGAGATCGCGCGCCGGATCGAGGCGGCTGAGCCCGAGGCGATCCATATCGCGACCGAAGGTCCGATCGGCTGGTGGACGCGAGCCTATTGCCTGCGCCGCAAGCTGCCGTTCACGACCTCCTACACCACGCGCTTTCCGGAATATGTCTCGGTACGAACCCGCATTCCGCTGTCGTGGGGCTATGCTGTGGTGCGGCGCTTTCATAACGCGGGTGAGACCACCATGGTGGCCACCAACTCGCTGCGCGAGGAACTGGCGGGCAGGGGCTTCACCAGGCTCGGTGCCTGGACGCGCGGCGTCGACACCAATCTGTTCAATCCCGATGAGCCGGCGCAGCTCGATTTCCCGCGGCCGATCTTTGCCACAGTCGGCCGCGTCGCGGTCGAAAAGAATCTCGAGGCTTTCCTCTCGCTCGAACTGCCCGGCACCAAGGTGGTGATCGGCGACGGCCCGCAGCGGGCCGAGCTGGAGCGCCGCTTCCCTGACGCAAAATTCCTCGGCGAGAAGACCGGCAAGGATTTGACCTCGCATATCGCTGCCGCCGACGTGTTCGTATTCCCGAGTCTCACCGATACGTTTGGCGTGGTGCAGCTCGAGGCACTGGCCTGCGGAACGCCGGTCGCGGCGTTCCCGGTGACGGGGCCGCTCGATGTCATCGCCGATCATCCGGTCGGAGCGCTGGACAAGGATTTGCGCGCCGCCTGCCTGCGTGCGCTCTCCATGTCGCGCGAGACCTGCCGGTCGTTTGCGCTGGAGCGCTCCTGGGAGAAATGCGCCAGGCAATTCATCGGCAATCTCGCGACCTTCCAGCCCAGTCGAGTTCCGCGGCAACCGCCCGTTCTGGCTGGGTCGAGCCCGGTGCGCAGCTAACAAAATCCATATAACCTAGAACAGGTGAGAACTACCCTATGGCAGAGATCATGAAGCTTGACGGTGCAAGGCAGTTGGATTTCGACCGCGAGTTGGTCGAGCAGGCCTATGACCGCTGGGCACCGGTTTACGACCTTGTGTTCGGCGGCGTGTTTTCCAAGGGCCGCGATGCTGCGATCCAGGCGACCAACAAGATCGGCGGCCGTGTGCTCGAAGTCGGCGTCGGCACCGGCATTTCGCTGCCGCTTTATTCGCCCAATGTCCGCATCTTCGGCACCGACATCTCGGAAGCCATGCTGAAGAAGGCCAAGCAGCGCGTCGCCGAAGGGCGGCTGAAGAACATAGAGGGGCTTGCGGTGATGGACGCCGAGAAGCTCGAATTCCCCGACAATTCCTTTGACGTGGTGATGGCGCAATATGTCGTCACCGCGGTGCCGAATCCGGAAGCAGCGCTTGACGAATTCGCGCGCGTGGTGCGCCC
This sequence comes from uncultured Alphaproteobacteria bacterium, assembly GCA_963847045.1. Classification (GTDB taxonomy): domain Bacteria; phylum Pseudomonadota; class Alphaproteobacteria; order Rhizobiales; family Xanthobacteraceae; genus Bradyrhizobium. The sequence goes on from CAWJYQ010000023.1 coordinate 79,324, forward strand.
GGGCGGCGAACTGATCATCCTCACCCGCGTCAGTGCTGATGCCGGCATGCGCCGCTTCATCGAGCAGAAGCTGCAGCCGGTCGTGACCCGGCTCGGCTTCCGAACGGCCGAGTTTTCCTGGTCGCGCTACACCAAGTGGCTCGCCAGTGCGAAAGGCATGGAGCTCGTCGAGCGCCGCCTGATCCCGCCGCTCGGGCACTTCTCTCTGGTCCGTTTCCGCAAAATTGAAGTCGCTGCCGCCGCATAGACCGCGCATCGGCTGACATCGCCAACGGCGAATATGACAGTGGCATGACATTATCATGATGTCATACGCCGGTAATGTTCCTCGTGTAAAAACATCACGACTCACCTCTTTGGGGTTCGCAATGATCCAGAACTTTCTCGAACAGCTCCGCGTCCAGCGCTGGGATGACCATCGCTACTATCACCACAGCCGGATCAACCAGAGCCTGCATTTCGTCAGCGCGATCAGTTTCATGGTCGGCTACGCCATGATGTTCTTCGATCCGATGATGTCGGCGCTGATCGGCTGGCTGGTGTCGATGACCTCGCGCCAGGCCGGGCATTTCTTCTTCGAGCCGCGCGGCTACGATCACATCAACCAGACCACCCACGAGCACAAGGAAGAGATCAAGGTCGGCTACAATCTGCGCCGCAAGGTGGTGCTGATGACGATCTGGGCGGCCTCGCCGCTGGTTCTCTACGTCGATCCCACCCTGTTCGGCCTGTTCACGCCCTGGGTGACGCCGGCCGACTTCGTCCGTCAGGTCGCCAAGATCTGGCTGGTGGTGGGCATCGGCGGCCTGCTGTTCCGCACCGTGCACCTGTTCTTCATCTACAATGTCGAGACCGGCCTCGTCTGGATGACCAAGATCCTCACCGACCCCTTCAACGACTTCATGCTCTATCGCCATGCGCCGCTCGCGCTGCTGCGTGGCGAGCTGATCGATCCCGGCCTCGACATCCTCGAGCACCAGGCGATGGAAGAAGCGCACGCCTGAGCGTTGAGTGAGATATGCTTTCATGCGATGGCCGGGCTCGTCCCGGCCATTTACGTTTCAGGGGCTGCGAAGAAATTGGCAGAAGCGGCGAGGAGCACGCGACCTGTAGGGTGGGCAAAGCGAAGCGTGCCCACCGAGGATCGCTGTGGCGTGGATGGTGGGCACGGCGCTGAAGCGCCTTTGCCCACCCTACGCACTGAAGCTGCGACAGTGAGGATGAACAGCTCAACGCTTGAACGCGCTGCCGAGCATCTCTTTCAGGATCTTGCGGCGGATGTTCTTGTTGGTGAGCGCGCCGTCGTGCCACCACCAGCCGTCCTGCTTCATCCTGGTCGCCGCAGCGACGAAGCGGTTGGCCACCTCGGTGAAATCGGTGTCGGTATAGTTCAGGCTGAAGATCAGCCGGCCAGTTCCGACCCAGCTCAGCGCGATGCCCTCGGCGCGCAGGTAATATTGCAGCATCCAGTTGTAGCGGGACGGCGTGGTATAGGAGACCGTCCAGATCGACGACAGATTGGCGAAGCGGACCGGCAGGTCAGCCTTCTCCATCATGTCGTTGAGCTGTTTGGCGCGGCCGTTCCAGATGTCGTCGATGCCGTTATAGACCGAGCGGAAGTTCGGGCTGGAGAGCCGGCTCAAAAACTCATCCATCGACGTCATGACGTAGGGATGCGAATTGAAGGTGCCGCGGGCGAAGCAGACATCGGCGGGACGCTCGTCGCGGAAGCGGCGCATCAGTTGTCTCTTGCCGCAGACGGCGCCGATCGGCAGGCCGCCGGCGAGGCTCTTGCCGTAGGTCACCATGTCGGCGCGCACGCCGAAATATTCCTGGGCGCCGCCGGGCGCGAGGCGGAAGCCGACGAACACCTCGTCGAAGATCAGGACGATGCCGCGCTCGGTGCATACGTCGCGCAGCCGCTTCAGCCATTCGGTGTAGGCGGCGCGATCGAAATGCGCACTTCGCGAGGAATCGACCAGCGAGGAATTGCCGGGCGCGTTCGAATTGGGATGCAGCGCCTGCAGCGGATTGACCAGCACGCAGGCGATGTCGCGGCGAGTGCGCAGCACATGCAGCGTCCGCTCACTCATCTCGGCCAGCGTATAGGTCTCGTGCGGCGAGACGGGATTGCCGACGCCCGGCTGCACCTCGCCCCACCAGCCGTGATAGCTGCCGGCAAAGCGCACCAGGTGCGTGCGCTTGGTGTGGTAGCGGGCGAGCCGCACCGCCTGCATCACGGCCTCGGTGCCGGACATGTGAAAGGAGACTTCGTCGAGCCCGGAGATATCGCAGAGCCGGCGCACGTTATCGGCCACGACCGGATGGTAGGCGCCGAGCACGGGCCCGAGCCCATGCGCGCGCTTCTCGCCGATCTCGATGCACTCTTTATAGAAGTCGTTGCCGAAGATGTTGACGCCGTAGGAGCCGGTCAGGTCGTAGAAGACGTTGCCGTCGAGATCGGTCACGGTGACGCCGGAAGAAGCCTGCAGGAACGAGCCGGCGCCGAGATTTTCCCGTACCAGGCGGCTGTACTGGAACGGCACCCGGTAGGCCTGGGTGAATTGCAGGTCGGAGATCTGGGTCGCAGCCTCGGCGGTCGCCTTCTTGCTCTCGGCAAAGCGCTGCTGGTACAGCGCGGCGAGGCGGAAGAAGCTGTCCTGCCGCTGCGTTGCCACGTCCCCCGGCGCGCCGTCGGAGCGGAAGAACTCGCCGATGTCGAACTCGTAGAAGGGGATCAGCCGCGCCACGCGGCGCGACATCTTGGAATGTCCGGCCAGCGAGCGGTGTTTCGCCCGCGACAGCTCGATGCGGGCCTTGACCTTGGGGGCGACGACCGCGGTCGCGGCGACGGCCCCGGCGGCCAGCGAGAGAATCGGTATCGTCGAATCCATAACCAAAGCGCTAACCAGTCCTGCTGACAGATTCATGACAGTCAAAAGCCTTATCGCCTCGTTGACCCAACAGGAAGACCTCAACTTCCTCCTGACCAACCGCGTCCCGCGCGCGGCGTTGACCCGCTTCATGGGCTGGTTTTCCAAGATCGAGAACCCGCTTCTGCGGGATTTCTCGATTGGCTGCTGGAAACTGTTCTCCGATCTCGACCTGTCGGAGGCCAAAAAGACCCATTTCAAGAGTCTTCACGATTGCTTCACCCGGGAGCTGAAGCCCGGCCTGCGGCCGGCCGACCCTGACCCGAAGATCGTCGTCAGCCCGTCCGACGGCATCATCGGCGCCTACGGCACCATCAGGGACGCCGAACTCTACCAGATCAAGGGCGCGCCCTATTCGCTGATCGACCTCGTCGGCGATCCCGCATTGGTAGAGACGCACCGCAACGGCAAGTTCCTGACGCTGCGGCTGACGTCGAGCATGTATCACCGCTTCCACGCGCCCCATGACGCGCATATCGAGCGCGTGACGCTGATCCATGGCGACACCTGGAACGTCAATCCGATCGCGCTGAAGCGGATCGAGAAACTGTTCTGCAAGAACGAGCGCGCGGTGATCCGCACGCATCTCAAGAACGGCGACGCGCTCACTTTGGTGCCGGTCGCGGCCATTCTGGTCGCAAGCATCCGGCTGCATTTCCTCGATCTCGTGCTCAATTCGCAGACACAAGGGCCGCTTCAGTTCCCTTGCGACGTGAATGTGAACAAGGGCGACGAACTCGGCTGGTTCGAGCACGGCTCGACCATCATTGTGCTCGCTCCGGAGCATTACGGGTTTTGTGATAATGTCAGGGAGTGGGGACGCGTTCGCGCCGGCGAATCCTTGTTACGAAATCCGCGTGCGTAATTTCGATTTTATCGTGACATCCTGCGCGATGCGCCGTTATAAAATACGGATTCAAAATTTTTTTGGACGGCGCGGGTAAAGAGAAATGGCGAGAGTGCTTGTCATGGCAGCGGGCGGCATCGTGATGCGGCGGGAACAACCGCCGCTGATCGCCGTCGTGCGCCTGCGCAAGCGCGATGAATGGGTGCTGCCGAAGGGCAAGCTCGACGACGGCGAGACTCCACGCGCCGCCGCAAGGCGGGAGGTGCTGGAAGAGACCGGACACAATGTCACCGTGCACGAATTCCTGGGCACGCTGGTCTATGAGTTCGGCGGGCGCTCCAAGGTCGTGCATTACTGGCGCATGGAAGCGAGCGGCACGCAGACCCGCGAATTGATGGACGACATCCGCGCGGTCGACTGGCTGCCGCTCGATGCTGCAGTCGAACGGCTGTCGCGCGCCTATGAGCGTACCTTCCTGGAGAATGTCGGGCCGCTCGCAGTCAGCGTGCTGTCGCGGCGGCTGAAGGCGAAGGCGCAAGCGCCGGCCAAGGCGCCGCCAGCGATTAAGGCACCGCCAGCGATTAATGCGCCGCCAGCACCACCGGCCGTCAAGGCGCCGGCGGCGAAGAAGCGCCGCGTCAAGCCGCCGGTGGTCACGCCCGAGCTGCCGCTCGTGGTCGAGCCGGTGGTCGAGATGCCCGCACCGCCCGAGCTGGAGCCGGTTGTGAGCGATGCTGTCGTTGCGGAAGCACCGGTGGGGGCCGCAGCGCCGGAAACGCACGCGTCTTTGGTCGACGAAGAGTTCATTCCGCAGCCGGATGTTGCGGAAGGCGAAGGGCCGGCACAGGAGGCTTTGGCCAGCGCGGCGCCGGAAGAGGGCGATGACCCGTCCGATCCCAATGGGCGCGAGCGCCGGAGTCTGGCGCAAAAAGTCCGCAACTGGCTCGGCCGCGCCGCCTGATCGGCGGCGCGCGAGCGTCATTCAACGAAGCAGAGATCTGATCGGCCCTGATGATGCAATCAGGGCCGATCGCGCTTGCTCACGGCTTCTTCTTGTCCTTCGGCGGCGGGCCTTGCCGCGGCCGCAGCAGGCCGGGCCGGTTTTGCAAGCCTGGCCGTGGCGCGCCCGGTGCAAATTGCTGTCCGCCTTGCCGCAATAGCGGCTGGCCATTCGGCAGCGGCGGCGCGGCGGGCGTCGTGCGTGGCTGAACATTCAGCGGTGGCGGCGTGCCGGGCAGAACCGGAGTCACGTTCTGCCCGGGACGCGGCGGCGTGCCCGGCTGTGCCGGAGTTGACGGTGTCGCGTTCTGTCCAGGACGAGGCGGCGTGCCGGGCCGTGCTGGAGTTGTCGGCAGCGCGTTCTGGCCTGGCCGTGGTGGCGTGCCGGGCTGCGCCGGATTTGCCGGCTGCGCATTCTGTCCGGGACGCGGCGGCGTGGCGGGTTGCCCCGGCGTGGCCGGTCGCGGCTGCTGCTGCCCCTGCCGGTTGTTCGGCGTGCCGGGTTGCGACGGCTGGCCGGGACGGTTTTGTCCGCGTTGCCCGGGTTGACCTGGCTGACCCGGACGGTTCTGGTTCGGCTGTTGCGGCTGGCCGGGCTGCCGGGCCGGATTGTTGCGGTTGTTGAGGCCGGGATTGGCGCGGCGGAACGCGCGCTGCTCGGTGACGATCCGCCGGCCGAGATTTTGGGTGGTGTGAACCTGCCGCACAAAACCCTGGTCGCGCTGCTGCTGTTGCGGCGAGATCGCAAGCGGCACCACGGCAAAGCGACCGCCGCCCATGCCGGGACGGATGGAAAAGCCGCTCGCGCCCTGCGTCAGCACGCCGAGCCGCGCGCCCTGCCGGTCGTTGAGCTCGATCCGCCCGACACGCCCGTCCGCATCGGGATAAAGCTTGATGTTGACGTTGTTCGCCGTGGCGGCACCTTCGGGCACTTCGACCAGTCCCGTTGTGCCGCGAATGCCGAGCGTCGCGGTCGGCGTCGTGATCTGCATGTTGCCGGTCTTCGCCACCGAAGCGGCGACAAAGGCGACCGTGCCCTTGGCGATGTCGAAGGCGCCGGCATTGTTGCTGCCGTTCTCCTCATAGACGTAATTGTCGATGGTGATCCGCGACTTCGCCGAGAGGCGGAACGTCGTGGCGTCGTTGAAGGTGATGCCGAGCGAGGAACTCGCCTGGGTTTCCACGACGTCGTTGAGATAGATGTCGTCCTTGAGCTGCAGCGGCGTGGCTGCGTCGTTGCGGGTTACGGTGGCAACCCCGGTGAGCGAGGCCACGTTGCCGATCGGCTCGTCGGCCGGGTTCTGCTGATCGGAGGGTGCCGCTGCGTCGGGAGCCTGCGCATCGGGCGTTGGTGCAGGGGAGGGTTGCGCCTGCGCCAGCCGGATCAGGCCCGGTCCATCCACCGTCAGCGGCGCGAGGTCGGCGGTTGCCGGCACTGGCATCGCCAAAACCTTGGTGCCGCCGAGCAGGAGGCAGCCGAACACGGCGGCCGCGAGCGAGAGCCGATGCGATTTCACGATGGGTTTCCCAGGCGAGGGGGACGGGAGGAACGGCGAAGGTCTGGCAATTTCAGCTTCGCCCGGCTGAACGTTAAATGAATGTCGGCCGCGTCCTCGCCTCCAATATGGCGCGATTTGCGGCAGAAGCGGCATCGCCAGCCTTCGCCGGCATATTCTTCGGCAGCCCTCGGCTGACATGAACGCGCAAGAAACGGTGTCATCGCGCCTTCGCAGGCGCGACATAGAAAATTAAGCGCTGCCTTGTATACAAGAGCGGGATCGCGAAAAAGATGGTCTCGCTTTCGAGGTCACCTCGAAGCGCTGCTCGTTCATTCGTATCCTTCAGCGCCTCACGCGCTACATCGAGCACGAAGAACTGAGCGTTCAACGACATTCTTGGTGTGAACCGCTTCGCGCCGTCTCTCAGCAGAAAAAGCTGTGGCACTTCAGATTCAAGGCGCCAACACTTAAACCGTGATCTCGTCCATCGTGCCTTCAAGTTGAACTGGTTGAAGCGGTTTGAGACGCAGTGCCGGTGCAAGCACTGAGAGTTCAACCACGTTCTTGAGCGGTGCGGGTGATGCGCGAGCCGTCGAAACAACCGCGCCTTAGCCGCGCTTGAAGTTCGGCGTGATGTCGAGCGGCTTCGAGGGCTTGCTGGGCGGGGGCGCGTAGGCCGAGGGCGCAGGTGCCACCATTCCTTCGCCGGTTCTCGCTGGCTGGCGATCCGGCGGGTATTTTGCTGTTGCCGGGCGAGGCATTCGGTTGATACGGCCTTTCAGGTCGATGCGTTTGGTGCGGAAAAATCTGGCGGCCCACCGCCGCTCTAACCTTCTTTCAAGGTCAAGAGGTATTTCCATGACCAGCGCTCCAGGTTCGTGGTCGCCCCCGGTCCGCAAGGCCTCAACGCGCGGGGCGCTTTAAAGGTCCACCGCAGATTTTCAGACGGAGCCGAGGCGCGTCAAAAGGCGCCATCCGCCACGCCGCCGACCAGCGCGGTTTGTTGAGGCGTGATACAGCGCCGAGCGGTGTCAATCTCTGCATCCGTCGCACCCTTGCTCCGCGCCCACGCTTCGGCAGCAGGCGCGCTGTACTTCGCAACGTAATACCGGACGAGAGTGCAGGAAGCACGACGGGCCATTCTGCTTGCTTCACCGGCGCGGGCGGTGGATGTCGTAACCGTGAAATCTCCCTTGATGAACCCCACCGAAGGGGCGTTGCTGTTTGACCACTGCACCGATCCCATCATTCCAAACGTGAAGACGGCAGCAGCCAAACAAACTCGCTTAACGCTGAAAAGCTTCATGGAAGCCTCCCTGGTTGTTAGACGACCATGCTCGTCACATGTCGCCTCGGGGATCTCAGCCTGGGCGAACTTACGACGGGTGCCGTTCTCGGGACATTGCCCTAAGGACCATTGCCCCAAGGACCATTGCCCCCAAGGTGTACCTCTGCAAGCAGATGGGAGATGCCGCCGCGCGGCGGTTCGTTCGATCCGCTGTTACGGCTGCGCGCCCGGCTACGCCACTTGGTTCGGTCAACGCAATATGCTCGTTGGGACATTGGCCATGAGGACAGTAGTCCGGAGAACGGCACCTGCCGTACTATGGCAGAAAGCAAACCTCAGGCAGGGGGCGCAAATGGCCAGTCAACTGGAACTTAGTGCGCGAGCTGCGCTATGCAGGCAACTCGCAGAGCGTGAGCCAACAAATCGGGTCCTCTGGATGGCTGAGGCGGAAAACTGGTCGCGTTTGTCGAACAAGAAATTTCGCGGCGAGCCAGAGCAGAGATCGGTTACCGCATCGTGGCGAGTTTACGGGCGTGCGCAAGATTGTCATCTAGCTTGACGGCGAATGACAACCGTACCGTTCGCGTTAAACGGCCCGGTCCCGTACAATCGGAACCTTCGCCCGACGTCGGAATGAGATCCGATCCGGAATTTCCACTGTCCTCCCGGACCATCGCCGTTGCCGCTTCACCCTTGGTAACGACAAGGATGCCTTGCTGCGATCTACTCGAATCCTAATAAGGCACGGACACCGCGAAGTCGTCCGATCCTGAGCATGCACCAAACAAAAAAAGAGCGCGATGACGAATCACCGCGCTCCAGTCTTCGGGAGGAACTGAAGGTCAGCTGATGCGCTTCCAGGTCTGGCCGCCGCAGAACATGCCGCCGAAGGCGCAGCCCTGCACTTTCAGGAGATTCGGCCCCTTCAACGAGATGATGGAGTCGTAGTTGCTGCCGGAGTCGGGATCGTGGATGCGGCCGGTCCATTTGTTGTCGGAGGACGGCTTCATGTTGATCAGGATCCGCTCATTGGTGTGCTCGGCATAGCCGCAGAGGTTGCCACCGCACGGCTCGATGCGGACGTTGCCCTTGTTGTCGGCGGTCTGCCACAGCCCGAGCGGCGTGGTCGCAGCGGCTTGCGCGACCGGGGCAGTCTGCTGGACCGGCGGCGGCGCAACGGGCGCGGTCTGCTGCGCGGGCGGCGCGTTGTTGGCAACCGGAGCCGGATTGGCCGGCGCGGTGTTGGCGGCGCGCGACGGTTGATCGTTGGTCGCGGGCAGTCCGGAGATCCGCTCACGCGAAGCATCGGCGGCGGGCGCGGGCGGGGCGGGCGACGCATTGCTCGCAACCGGCGCAGGCGGGGCGGGCGGAGCCGGCGGCGGATTGTTCGCGGCCGGAGCCGGAGCGGGCGGGGCGGGCGGCGCAGGCGGCGGCGAACTGGTGGCGACGTCATCGTCGCCGGAATTCTTGCCCTTCAGATTCATGTTCTTCAGGTTGATCGGCGAACCGTTGTTGGACACCGACAGGCAGTTCAGCGAGCTGCAATTCTTCGGCGCGTCGATGTGGATCTTCTGCCCGCCGATCTCGAAGGAGAATCCGCTGCCGGCGTGGGCGCTGGTGGTGGCCATCAGCAAGGCTGCGGCGGCGGCCAGGTAAAACGACTTCTTCATGAGTGCCTCCCATCTGGGCTTGAAGAGCTTGAGAACGTGAGCGGACCCTACGCCTGCGCCGCGGTGCCTTCTGTGATCGGCATCACTAGGCATGGTGAGAAGCGCGCGCCCTTTCCCGTAGACGCGGCGCGCCCGGTCCCGGTTCGCCAGTGGGAATGCAGGCGTGACTCAGCTCACATTCGGGTGAGGTCCTGGGAGTCTAGGCTGGATCGATTGTAGGAGAGACTCCGATGAAGCGAATTGCCTGTCTCGTTGCACTGATGGCGCTCAGCTCGCCCGCGTATGCCCGCGGCTCCTATTCGTTTGCGTTCCACGGACACCGGGTCCACATCGCTGCGCATTGCCGCTCCCTGTCCTGCATCTCCGTTTCTGGCATCGGCAACCGCCGCGATCGCGACAACGATGCCGCGACGACGAGCGACGCTTCGCCCGTGCCGGCGCCGGCTCCTGCCCAGGTCCCCGCGCCCCCCGCGCCACCGCCGCAAGCGCAGCCGGTCCCGGCCCAACCGCCGGCTGCTCCGGCGCGACCGCCTCTGGTGACCGCCCAGTCTCAGCCGCCTGTGATCACGCGCGCGCCGACCCTGGCCACAACGCCGAACCAGCCGGCCCGGATCACGACCTCCGCACCGCCCGCACCACCGCCGGCTGTCGGTTTCGACACGGCAAAGCCGCAACAAAATCCGACGCCGCCGGTGCGCAATACTGCCAGGCCGCAAGCGATGCCGCAGGATAAGCCTGCGACCGCACAACCCGCGGCGCCCGTCGTGCGCGTGTCGGAGCAGACCGAGAGCGTGGCCAACTCGCCGCTCGGCGACTGGGAGACCGACGCCAAGAACGGCGGGCTGGTGCACATCGAAGCCTGCGGCACGGCGCTGTGCGGCTACACGCTCGATCCCTCGACGCGGACCAAGGGCGAGAGCGTTCTGGTCAACATGAAACCGAAGAACGACACCCAGTGGACCGGCAACGTCTTCAGCCGTACCAGCGGCAACAGCTATTACGGCACCATGACGTTGAAGCGGGACCACGACACGCTGCGGGTCGAGGCCTGCGCGCTCGGCCGGTTCTTGTGCTCCGGCAACAACTGGACGCGCGTGACGGGCAAGGGCGACGAACTCGTGAGCTCGCAACGCGCGCCGGGCGCACCGCGATCATAAGACTGTGATCGCCACTGCCGCCGCGCCGCGACGAAAAAGCCCGGCGGTCTTTCGACCACCGGGCTCTCCAAAACCGATACGCGTGGCTAAGCTAGATCACACCGAGAACGATCGCGCCGACAAGGGCAAAGGCGAGATACGCCGTCAATACGCTCAGCCTGTTGACGAAAGTCATGGGAAAGCTCCCTTGGTTTACGTCACTGCCCGCATTAACATTGAAATCTACCAAACCGTTCCCGCCCCAAAAAGGCAGCGCTGCTGTCATGCAGGCCGGTTCCACCGTGGCACGTGTGGTTAAAAACTCGTGAAATCAAGGCGTTGACAAGTCCTTAAATAAAATCGTCGAAGCTCGCGCGATGACGCGCGGAGTTCGTTTGTATCTCGTCGGCTCGCTCGTCCTCGTAGCGCTTTCGGGTTGCGGCCGCGGCTTTTTCCAGTCCGGCGAGCGCGAGCCGTGGCGTGCCGAGGCCGAAATCGCCTGCCTGAAATCCGGAGCGGTCAAGGAGAATCTCGATGTGGTCCGGGTCGAGCCGATCTCCGGTCCCGGCATCTGCGGCGCGGATTTTCCGCTGAAGGTTGCGGCTCTGGGCGAAGCGGGTTCGGCTTATGGTTTTGCCGACAAGTCATTGCGCCCGCCCGCTGACATCGGCAACCAGCCGCGCTGGCCGGTGTCGCGGCCGCCGCCGAGCTATTCGCAGCAGCCGACTTACGCGCCGCCGCAAAATTATCCGCGAGCCTCGACCTATCCGGAGCAGGCTGTTCGCCAGCCGAATTATGGCGCCGCACCTGGCGCGCCGATCTCGCTGGCCGCACCCGGCGTCGCGACGGAGGAAGGCGAGATCGACCTGCCGCCGGAGGGCACGCCCGCCGCGCGCGGCGGCATCGTGCGCTCGCCTTATCCCGCGCCACAAAACTATTCGCAGCCGGCCTATCCGCCATCGCAAGCCTATCCGCCGCGCGACCGTTATGGCGCGCCATATTCCGCGCCGGCCCAGAACGAGTTGCCGCCGCTCGGCCCGTCGCGCGGCAATCCGGTCGCTTCCGTCGGTCCCGTCGCGGTGAAGCCGACGGCGACGCTGGCGTGCCCGATCGTCTCGGCGCTCGACCGCTGGCTTGCCGATTCCGTGCAGCCGGCGGCGCAGCGCTGGTTCGGCGCGCGCGTGGTCGAGATCAAGCAGATCTCCGCCTATTCCTGCCGCGGCATGAACGGCAATCCGGGCGCGCATATTTCCGAGCACGCCTTCGGCAATGCGCTCGACATCGCCGCCTTCACGCTGGCCGACGGACGCCGCATCACGGTCAAGGACGGCTGGCACGGCATGCCGGAAGAGCAGGGCTTTCTGCGCGACGTGCAGGCCGCGGCGTGCCAGCAGTTCAACACGGTGCTCGCGCCGGGTTCGAACGTCTACCACTACGACCATATCCACGTCGACCTGATGCGCCGCGCCTCGCGGCGGGTGATCTGTGAGCCCTCGGCCGTGTCGGGCGAGGAGGTCGCAGCAAGGGCGTCGCGGCGTAACCCCTACGCCGCGCGCGATCCATACGTGACCGGCGCGCTCGGGGCCAGGAAAGAGGCGGCGCACAGGCGCAAGGGCGGCGAGCGCATCAACGAGGAAGATGAATTCGAGGACGATTAATCCTCGCAAATCCGGCTCGCTGTTCTATTCGGTTAAACTCCGCTTACCGCGTTTTCCCCGTTCATCCTTCCGGGCACACACCGGCCACAGTTGGGCGCAACAAGCCCGCAGCATTTCTTATGCTTTTCGGGCCGGGACTGGGTGGACACGGGACATGCTCGCCTATCGCATCACCGAAGTGGATTCACGCATCGTCGTCGGCACCGAAGAGGAGTCGATCCTGATCTGCGCCAGCCTCGACATGGCGCGGCGGGTGATTGCCGATGCGCTGGCGCCGGCTACGAAATCGCCAAAGCCGCAAGCGAAAAAATCAGCGCCGGAAACATCACCAGCCAGCCCAGCCGAAGAAAGCGCCACGCGCTGACCACGATCCCTTCGCGGCGCAGCGCCACGAGCCAAAGAATAGTAGCAAGTGATCCGGTGACGGAAAGGTTCGGACCGAGGTCGACGCCGATCAGGATCGCGCCGGTGACGGCCTTCGGCAGGTGATCGGCGGCGGCGACCGAGCCGGCGACGAGGCCCACGGGAAGATTGTTGGCGATACTGTCGGCGATCGCGGTGACGATCCCGACTTCCCACATCGCCCGCATCGCCGACTGCGCGACGGCTTCATGCAGCAGGCTGCTGAGTTTCGCGATCACGCCGGTGCGGATCAGCGCCTCGACCATGACAAAAAGGCCGGCGACCAGCGGCAGCACGCCCCAGGCGATGTCCTTGACCAGCGGCAAAGGCGATTGCCGGCCCAGCATCAGCACGAGGCTTGCGGTGATGACGCCGCAAAGGAAGGTCGGCAGGCCCAGCTGCACGTCGAGCGCGGAGGCGCCGATCAGCACCACGCCGATCGCGGCAATGCCCCAGGCCGTGAGCTTGCCCTCATGGCTCAGCTGCGGGCGCGGCACATTGCGTTCGAGGTGTTCTTCCTTCAGCGCGGCGCGCAGTGCGATGCGCAGGATGACATAGGTCGCGACGATGGATGCGATCGACGGCAGCGTGAATTGCCGCAGCCAATCGGCGAGATGCGGCATGTGCGCGCCATAGACCACGAGATTGGCGGGATTGGAGATCGGCAGCACGAAGCTCGCGGCGTTGGCGATAAAGGCGCAGACAAAGAGATAGGGCAGAGGCGTCGCGCCCGCGGCGCGGGTCGCGGCATACACTGCTGGTGTCAGCACGATCGCGGTGGCGTCGTTGGAGAGCAGCACGGTGACCAGCGTGCCGACCGCATAGACCAAAAGGAACAGCCGCTGCGGCGAGCCCTGCGCATGCTCGACCGCGAGCGCGGCCAGCCAGTCGAACAGTCCTTCGCGGCGCGCGAGCTCGGCGATCAGCATCATGCCGGTCAGGAACAGGTAGACATCGACGCCCTTGCGCATGCCGGCCATCGCGTCGCCGATCGGCAACAGCCCGAGCGCGACCAGCAGCACCGCGCCCGCCACTGCCCAGATCGCTTCCGGCCAGCGAAAGGGGCGGGTGATCACGCCGGCGGTCGCGGCGAAAATGATGGCCCAGGCGATGGCGTTGTCATGCGGCAGAAAAGTCACGCCGTGTTGTATCGACGAATGGGCCTACGCCGCAAGCTGCTCCATGAGATCGCGCACCAGGCCTTCCAGCAGGTCGAGCTTGTAGGCCGCCATCGGCAAAGGCTTTGCGCCTGTCGTCGCCAGCCTCGCGGCTCCCGCGATCGTCGCCGCGTTGGCAGACTTGCCTTGCAGCGCCGCTTCCGAAGCGCTCAGGCGCAATGGCACCGGCGCGATGCCGCCGGCCGCCAAGCGGACATACTTGAAGGTACCGTCCACGATTACCGCGCGGGCGCAAAGCTCCACCAGCGGCCACTCGGCATAGGTGCGGCTGATCGCGCGCTTGTACGCCGCTCGCTCGCCGGCAAGGGGAAGGGGCAGCGTGATCTTCGTGATCATCTCGCCGGCGGCGAGCGCATGATCGGCACGGCCGTTCGAACCGTCACCCAAAAGATCGGCGATGCTCAATCCGCTGCGGCGATCGGTGCCGATAGCGGCGTCATAGGCAAGCAGCGCCGCCGCCATGGTCGAGGGATGCGGCGCGACGCAGTCGCCGAGGTCGAAGGCGACGCCGTAGAGATGGTTGCCTGATCGGGCAGGGCAGGCGCTGCCGCCCTTCTTCAGGCAATCGATATGCGGATTCCTGAAATACCAGCAGCGCGAACGCTGCGCGAGATTGCCGCCAAGTGTCGCAAGGTGCCGCACCTGTGGCGTGGCCAGGCCCTGCGCGCTTGCGGCGATGCCGGGATACGCCGCGGCCATGCGCGCATCGGCCGCGATCGCAGCGATGGTCGTCAGCGCGCCGATGTTGGCCGCGCCATCCGCGCCCCACGAAATCCCGCGCTCGCCTTTGGACGCGATGTCGATCAGCGGGCCTTTTGAGACGCCGCTGCGGCGGCGTTCGCTTAGATCCGTGCCGGCGGCACGGAATTCTGCTGCTGCAACATTCATGCGGCGTCCCTCCCTTTGAGTGCGGCGACCAGGCGATCGGGCCGGAACGGAATCTCGGTCAGGCGAACGCCGATGGCGTTGCAAATCGCATTCGCGATCGCGGGCGAGGTCGGCACGGTGGCGACTTCGCCGATACCGACGCTGCCGCCCGGCACGTGCTCGAAACCGGCCTCGTCGAAATGCACTTCCAGCCGCGGCATGTCGGCGATGCCGGGAATGCGGTAATCCTCCATGCTGCCGCTCAGCACATGACCGGTCCTGGGATCGGTCTCGCGCGCTTCGTAGAGCGCGTAGCCGATGCCTTGGATCACCGAGCCCGCCGCCTGGCTGCGCGCCAGCGCAGGTGCCGCGAGCTTGCCGATCGCAAGCCCGGTGTAAGCGTTGAGCACGCGGACATGGCCGAGCCAGGTATCGACCTCGACTTCCATCACCTGCACCGAGCTCGGTACGCCGGCGCCGACCACCATGTTGTTCAGGAATTTCAGCATCCAGCCGAACACGATGCCCATGAGCCCCGCCTGCCGCAGCGGCGAGGCGATGCCGGCAGCCGGTCTTGCGTCCTTCGGCCGCTCGGCGGAGACCGAAAGATCGGGCGAGGCCGCGATCAATTCGCGCCACGGCGCGTTCGAGCCGGGCAATGGCGGTCGCGCTGCTGTGCGCTGGATCTCGGCTTTCAGCTTCTCGATCGCGAGCAGCGTCGGCGGCACGATCGAGGAGGTGACGCGGCTGCCGCCCGAGCCCGGGCCTTCCGGCAGGTTCGAATGGCCGATGCGGACCTCGACGTCCTGCGGCTCCAGCGAAAATTCTTTCGCGATGACGTTGGCAAGCACGCTGCGCGTGCCGGTGCCGATATCCTGCACCGCGCTGCTTGCAATGATCCGGCCGCCCTTGATTGCAAGCTCGACGGACGAGCCGGGCTGCCAGAAATAGAGCCAGTAACCGGTGGCGATGCCGACGCCGCGCCGATAGCGGCCGGTTTGCGCCGATGCCGGCTTGCGGTTGCGCCAGACCTCGAGGCCGGCCGCCCAGTCATACAGCCGTTGCCGGTTCGGATCGGGGTCCCAGCGCTTGCGCAAGTGAATCGGATCGACCTTCATCCGCAGCGCCGCTTCGTCGACCGCCTGCTCCAGCGCAAAGGCCATCGGCGGACCGCCGGGACCGCGGAACGGCGCGCCCGGCGGCAGGTTGGAGAGCACGTCGAAATCGACCAGCTCTTTCGCTTCCGCCGGATAGATCAGCCGCGCCAGCGCGGCGATGGTCGAGTTGACGGCGGCACCCGTGTCGGCATGCGCGGTCAGCGACAGCGCCTTGAGATCGCCTTGCGCGGACGGCAGCAGCGATACCTTCAATTCCGCGGCCGGGCGATAGCCGGTGACGGACAGCTCTTCCTCGCGATCGTACGCGACCTTGACCGGCGCCTTCGCTTCTCGGGCGAGCTCGATCGCTGCGATGCTCTCCATGCCAAAAGAGCCCTTGGAGCCGAAGCCGCCGCCGACATGGTCGGCGATCACGCGCACCTTGTCGTGCGAGAGCTTGTAGCGCTTGCAGATCTTCTCCATCACGTCGTAGACGGCCTGGGTCGAGACGTGCACGGTCAACTGATCGCCGTCGAAGCGCGCCACCGCGGCGTGCGGCTCCAGGCACGCATGCTGCTGGGTGGACACGCGAAAGGTCTCTTCCACAAGCAGCGGATTGCGCGCATCGCGTGCTTCGGCAAGCCAGCCTTTGGCGCGCTTGCCCTTCTGCGAGAACGCCGCCGAAGGCCCGCGCACATTGCCGTTCCATGGCGCCGGTCCGCCGCCGCCTTCGGACACATTGCCGGCGCGCTTGCGGTTTTGTTTCTCGAACACCACAGGCGCATCCTCGCGGCGCGCCGCATCGAGCCCGATCACTGCGGGCAGCTCTTCGCGGTCGAAGGTGATCGCATCAACCGCCGCCAGCGCGGTCGCGCGATCCCTGGCCGCGACGGCGGCAATCGGCGCGCCGACAAAACGCACCATTTGATCTTCGGCGAGCAGCGAGACGGCCGCAGCGACGCCCGGAATGGCGCGCGCAGGCGCAAGATCGAGCCTGGTGATCTTTGCGTGCGCGACGGGAGAGCGCAGGATCACGCCTTCGAGCTGGCCCTCATGCCGGATGTCGACGGTGTAGCGCGCCAGCCCCGTCACCTTGTCGCGGGCTTCCATGCGCGGCGCGATCGGATCGTTGCCGTCGAAGCGCCCGCCACAAGCCTCCGCCACCGCGCGGAAAATTCCCTCATAGGCGCCGCAGCGGCAGAGATGTCCAGATAGCGAGGCTGCGATTTCCTCGCGCGAAGGCACCGCCGTGCCCCTGGCCGCGCGCCAGCGGTCGTGGAAGGAGACAGCTTCCACGACAAAGCCCGGCGTGCAGAAGCCGCACTGCAGCGCATCATGCGCCATGAAGGCCTTCTGGACCGGATGCAGGCTTGAGCCGCCGATGCCCTCGATCGTGATCAGCGATTTGCCGCCGGCGGCCTGGGCTGGCAAGAGGCAGCTCACGACCGGCGCGCCGTCGAGCAGCACGGTGCAGGCGCCGCAGACGCCGGAGCCGCACACGAACTTGGTCCCGGTGAGGCCGCAGCGGTCGCGGATCACGTCGACCAGCAGCGCGTCGGGATCCTCTGGCAGCGTTTCGTGTCGGCCGTTGATGGTCGTGGTGCTCATTTCCGGACTCCCGTTTTGCGCAGGGGTTTCTTCGCCGCCGGCGCCATCGCGCCCGCGACCAGCATTCGCAACATCGTTTCGAGCTGTTTCAGGAAGGCATCCGCCGGCATCATCGAGGGGTAGGCGGACTTGGTGCCGTGGATCGCCATCTCGACGCAGCGCGCCAGTTCGCGCACGCTGACGCCGCTCGCGAGAGCAAGTTTCCGTTTGCGCGTGACGCGCGTGATGGTGGAGGCGACCTCAGCGGCAAAGCGGGTCGCATAGGCCTGATAGAGGTCGCGCGCCTGCGCCAGGTGTTCGGAAAACAGCTCCTCGATATGCGGCGAGCCCTCGAGCGAGGCGAACAGCGCCTGCAGCCGCGCGCCGATTTCGGCAATGAGGATCTCGGTGAGATCCTTGCCCTCTGCTTCTGCCGCTTTAGCCGCGGCGATCTCGGCGGCGAGCGCGTTCTCATAGAGCCGCTCGATCAAGGCGCGGAACAGCGCTTCCTTGGAATTGAAATGATGGTACAGCGCCTGCCGCGTTAGCCCCGCCTCTTCCGCCGCCTGCTCGATCGAGGAACGGCGGAAGCCGTGGCGGCGGAACACGCGCATGGCGGCGTCGAGGATGCGGTCCTGGGGTCTGACTTGGGCCTGCATTTTGTCAGATTTTACAAATGAAGCTGAACTGTCAAATCACGGTTCGATGACAATGACGGCAACATGCGCCCGGCGCGGATGAGCCCGCGGGAACCTTTTGACGTTTCGCAGGTTATCCGCACATGGCAGAAGATTATTCCGTTCGCCCCCCGAAATCGCTCACCCCTGAAGAACGCAAGGCCCGCGACGCCGTGCGGCGCGCCGACGCCGAGCAGGCGATGCGCGAGCATGAGGCCGCGCAAAAGGCATTTTACGAAAATCGCGAGCGTCTCAAGGCGCTGCGGCTGGCGCGCGAGCAGGCCGCGCAAAGGACCGGCTAGACCGGATTTGAATCATGCAATGAGATCGGAGGGCGGATTAGCGCAAGCGTAATCCGCCGTCGCCGTAAGTCCAACAAATCAGTGTGCACTGCACCCTGATTCATCAAGAATGCGGCGGCCGCGTCGAACCTATTGCGCGGGAACCCCAATCCGGTATTAGCTCCGCCCCGGGCATTCGCTGGTTTTGGGGGAAACCTTGTTTCGAGGGCTTCGTTTGGCGTACTGGCCGCGACTGAACCCGTGGTCACCGCAGGCGCTCCTGGTCGCGTTAGTCGGCCTCGCCGTGGCGGTTGCGATCCGCATGGTGCTGGCCTCCTTCGGGATGCCGCTTTATTTCTCGACCTTCTTTCCCGTCATCCTCGCCATCTCGCTGATCGCCGGCGCCCCCGCCGGCGCCTTCACCGCGTTGTCCTCCGTCGTCATCGTGTGGTGGGCGTTCATGCCGCCGGTGTTCGAGTTCAGCCGGCTCGGTCATGACGACATCGACCGCTTCCAGCTCTTCCTGCTGGGGGGCTCGGTGCTGATCTGGTTCTCCCATCTCTGCCGCATGGTCGCGCGGATGCGGGAGCAGCAGCCGGCCTGAACGGCGCGATCGCCGCCATGAGGATCGGCTATGGAGTGGCGGCACCTGGAATCCTTCGCCTTCGGCGATAGCCCGGCACTCGCAGACGAGCTTCTGGCGCTCGTGCTTGAGGGCAAGAAGCGCGCGACCTGCTGGGCTGTAGCCGAGGGCATGAAGGGCGCCGAGCTCGGCAAGTGCATGGTGGCGCTCGATGGCAGCGGCCGGCCGCGCGCCGTGTTGCGGACGCTCGAATTGACAAAGCGCCGCTTCGACCAGGTCGACGCCTCCTTGGCCTTCGACGAAGGCGAGGGCGACCGCTCGCTGGATGACTGGCGCGCCGCGCATCAGCGCTACTTCACGCGGTTGAAGCTGTACCAGCCGGACATGATGCTGTGGTGCGAGCGCTTCGAGCTGGTGCTGACGATACCGGCGGAGGCCAACTGATTTGCCCGGACGGGCTGATTTTCCGAAATCCTGTCAACCCCCGCACGCTGCGCTCATGCGGGCTACGCAATCTCTCACTTCCCGCGATACGCCGCCAGGAACATCCGGATCGCGCTTTCGACCACTTCGCGGATCCGCTCGGCCGAAGGCGGCGGGGAGGCCTGGAAGATGTAGGGCAGGAACAGCGAGGCCTGGCACATCAGTTGGAATTGCGAAGCGGCGTGCCGGCAGTCGTCGATCGCAAGATCGCCCGTCTTCACCCGCGCCTCGAGATAGTCCGCGAGCCGGTTGATGAGGCTCTCCAGCACCTGCTCGTAATAGCGCCGGCCGACGTCGGGCATCCGCTCGGCGATCGCCATCACCGTGCGGATCGACGAGCCGCCGCCTGGCCGGCAGACATAGGTGATCCAGGTCTCGCCGAACTCGCGTAACGTTATCGTGACCTCACGCGCGGGATCGAGGTTGAAGGCCACCGCGCTCCGCGCCCGCGCCTCTTCCTCGACGATGGTTTCGAACAGGCGACTCTTGTCGGCGAAATAGACGTAGAGGGTGCCCTTGGAGACCCCCGCCGAGCGGGCGATCTCGCCCATGCTGGCGCCGTCAAACCCCAGGTCCATGAATACCTTACGGGCGCCGTCCAGGATCTGGCGGCGCTTTGAGGAGTCCTCGTCGCCCAGGAGGTGAAGGGGAGAGCGATCGGCTGCAACCATTGGTTTAGATTCTCTCGAAACTTTTCGATTTTGGAAACGCTTTGACAGGGCCCGGCGGCTAGGTTCCCGCTCGTGACAAGCTATATTGACCGAACGGTTCGGTCAATGGTAATTTACAAATGACGTAAGGCAAGGGCCGGGATTCTGGCGTCTGCCTGCGCGAGATTTTTGAGTAGGAGGCCTGGATGGCCGCAGCGAGAGACCAAGCCGCACGCGTTCTTCGTGCTGACGGTACTGAAGCCGAGCGCGACGCGTCCGCGGGCACCTCTGCTGGCTTGGGCGAGCACCTTCGCACGCATGTGGCCGAGGAAAAGCGCCGGGCCGAAGCACCGGCCGCGCCTCCGGGCGACAGGCCCGCGGTTGCTCCAGGCGCGCCCGCGCAGGGCGGCGCGTCCGCTCCTGCGGCAGCGCCGAAATCGGGAAAACGCAAGTTCATCCTGCTCGGCTTCCTGGCGCTGCTTGCGCTCGCCGCCGCGTCTTACGCGACCTATTACGTGCTGGTCGGCCGCTTCTTCGTCTCGACCGACGACGCCTATGTCCGCGCCAACAACACCATGCTCGGCGCACGCGTGTCCGGCCACATCGCTGCGATTTTGCCGGGCGACAACGCGCTGGTGCACAAGGGCGACGTGATTTTCCGCATCGACGACGGCGACTACAAGATCGCGGTCGACGCCGCGCGCACGAAGATCGCCACGCAGGAGGCGACCATCGCCCGCATCGGCCGCCAGGTCACCGCGGCCGCGAGCGCGGTGGAGCAGTCGCAGGCCAATCTCGCTTCGGCCGAAGCGGCCCTCAAGCGCGCCGGCCTCGATTACGAGCGCCAGCAGTCGCTGAGCACCAAGGGCTTTGCCTCGCACGCCACCTTCGAGCAGTCCGAAGCCGCGCGCGACCAGGGCCTCGCCGGCGTGAAGGCGGCCCAGGCCGCTTTTGATGCCGCGCGCGACAATGTCGAAGTGACGAAGGCGCAGCAGGCCGAAGCGCAGGCGCAACTCGCCGAACTGAAGACGCAGCTTGCCAAGGCCGAGCGAGATCTGGAGTTCACCAATGTCCGCGCGCCCGTCGACGGCACCTTCTCCAATCGTCTGGTCAATACCGGCGACTTCATCGCCGTCGGCCAGCGGCTCGGCAATGTCGTGCCGCTCGACGATGTCTATATCGACGCCAATTTCAAGGAAACGCAGCTCAGGCGCATCCGTCCCGGCCAGCCGGTGACGATCAAGGTCGATGCCTACGGCTTCCGCAAGTTCACCGGCATCGTCGACAGCATCTCGCCCGCGGCCGGCTCGGTGTTCACGCTGCTGCCGCCGGACAACGCCACCGGCAACTTCACCAAGATCGTCCAGCGGCTGCCGGTGCGCATCCGCGTGCCCAAGGACGTCGCGCGCCAGAACCTGCTCCGCGCCGGCATGTCGGTCTACGCCACCGTCGACACCAACAAGGGCGCCGAGGATGCCGACAGCGATGCCGACCTCGACTCGAACCTGATGACCCATCCGCAGTA
This sequence comes from uncultured Alphaproteobacteria bacterium, assembly GCA_963847045.1. Classification (GTDB taxonomy): domain Bacteria; phylum Pseudomonadota; class Alphaproteobacteria; order Rhizobiales; family Xanthobacteraceae; genus Bradyrhizobium. Next base: position 100,684 of record CAWJYQ010000023.1, read on the forward strand.
AGCCTCGGGGAGCGAAATTTGAATCCGCCGCGGCATCTCCTCTTCACCTCTCCCCGCCTTCGGGGAGAGGTCGCGCCGAAGGCGCGGGTGATGGGGAGTCTCCGCGAGCTCCGCTCTCTGGTTTCGCGGATAGAGGCCCCTCACCCCAGCCCTCTCTCCGCAAGCGCGGAGCGAGGGAGCGCGCTGCCCGTGCGGCTAGACCGATTCTGAACTGAGAACACCATGGCGAACGCCACCACCGCATCCCCGGCCATGATGCCCCCTGAGGCCGCTTCCGAGCGGATCGAGCCGAAGCGCGTCGTCGCGTTCGTCATCATGGTGTTCGGGATGTTCATGTCGATCCTGGACATCCAGATCGTCTCGGCCTCGCTGTCCGACATCCAGGCGGGACTGTCGGCAAGCTCGACCGAAGTGTCGTGGGTGCAGACCGCCTATCTGATCGCGGAGGTGATCGCGATCCCGCTGTCGGGCTTCCTGTCGCGCGCGCTCGGCACGCGGATATTGTTTGCGATCTCGGCTGCCGGCTTCACCTTCGCGAGCCTGCTCTGCGGCTTCGCCTCTTCGAGCGAAGAAATGATCCTGTGGCGCGCGATCCAGGGATTTCTGGGCGCCGGCATGATCCCGACCGTGTTCGCCTCGGCCTACACCATCTTCCCGCGCTCGAAATTCCACGTCGTCGCTCCCATCATCGGGCTTGTCGCTACCTTGGCTCCGACTGTCGGTCCGACGGTGGGCGGCTACATCACGGATGTAATGAGCTGGCACTGGCTGTTCTTCATCAATGTCGTGCCCGGCATCATCATCACCATCGGCGTGCTGGCGCTGATCGATTTCGACCAGCCGAATTTTCCGCTGCTGCGGCATTTCGACTGGTGGGGCCTGATCTTCATGGCCGGCTTTCTCGGCGCGCTGGAATATGTGCTGGAAGAAGGCCCGCAATATGAATGGCTGCAGGATACGTCGGTCGCGGTCTGCGCCGCCATCAGCTTCCTGTCGGCGATCGCCTTCTTCTGGCGGACCTTGACCACGAGAGTGCCGATCGTCGACCTGCGCGCCTTCACCGACCGCAATTTCGCGGTCGGCTGCCTGCTGCAATTCTGCATCGGCATCGGGCTCTACGGCCTCACCTATGTCTACCCGCGCTATCTCGCCGAAGTGCGCGGCTACAGCGCGATGATGATCGGCGAGACCATGTTCGTCTCGGGTATCACCATGTTCCTGATGGCGCCCGTCATCGGCCGCCTGATGCTGAAAATCGACCTGCGCTACATCATCGCCTTCGGCCTCGTCATCTTCGCGCTCGGCACCTATCAGATGACGTATATGACGCGCGACTACGATTTCTACGAATTGCTGATGCCGCAGATCCTGCGCGGCATCGGCATGATGTGCGCGATGGTGCCAACCAACAACATTGCGCTGGGCACCCTGGCTCCGGAGCGGTTGAAGAACGCCTCGGGCCTGTTCAACCTGATGCGCAATCTCGGCGGCGCGCTGGGGCTTGCGGTCATCAACCAGATGCTGAATGACCGCACCGACCTGCACATCAGCCGCCTGCAGGACCGCGTCACCTGGGGCAACACGACCGCGGTCGAGACGCTCAACATGCTGACCCAGCGCGCGCAGGGCATGGGCGATTCGGCGCTGATGGCGCTGAAGCAATTGTCGCAGATCGTGCACCGCCAGGCCGCCGTCATGAGCTATAGCGACACCTTCTTCATGCTGACGCTGTTCTTTGCGGGTCTGAGCATGCTGGTCGTGTTCGTGAACAAGCCGGTGCAGGCCGCGGGCGGCGGCGACGCGCATTAGCGCATGATGGGTTGCAAATCGGCGCTGATCGATTTATAAGCAGCCCATTCGTCGCTCGAACCGGGGAGGATTTGCATGATTATCGCATTTTCGCAGATCACTCGTCCGCGTCCGATGCCCATGATGGACGCTGTATCCGGCCTCTGAGGAGGCCGTGTCCGCGAGCCACGATCGGGCGAACTTCCCCCGATCCCCAAATCTCCCAGTAAGTCACTGATTTTTATCGACGCTTGCGTTCGGCCTTGGGGCGAACGCGCGTCCAGATTGGAGCCGGCACCTGCGCGCGAGCGCGAGCCGGATGACGATATGACCGCTTCATCCAACAAACCCGCTGCGCTACGCGTGGTGATCCCGTTCGTGTTCCGCCACTGGCTGAACCAGCCCTGGCTGACGCTGACCATTGCCTTCGGCCTCTTGGGCGCAACCGTGGCCGACCTCTTGATGCCGATCTACTCCGGTCATCTGGTCGACGCCTTGACGCTGGGTGCCGACAATCCGGCTGCTCGCCATGCCGCGCTGGCGGCGTTTGGCGCGATCGTAGCACTGGGCCTGACCTCGATCATCCTGCGCATGATCGGGCTCAGAGCCATCGTGCCGTTCACGCTGAAGATCATGGCGGACGTGGCGCAGGATGCGTTTGTCCGCGTCCAGCGCTTCTCGACCGACTGGCACGCCAACTCGTTTGCCGGCTCGACCGTGCGCAAGGTGACGCGCGGCATGTGGGCGCTCGACCTCTACAACGACACCATCCTGATGGCGCTGTTGCCCTCGCTGATGGTGCTGCTGGGCTCGGTGGTGCTGCTCGGGCTGCACTGGACGTCGCTGGGGCTTGTGATCGCCGTCGGCGCGCTGATCTATGTCTCGATGACGGTGGCATTCTCGACGCAGTACATCGCGCCGGCCGCAAGGGTTTCCAACGCCTGGGACACCAAGGTCGGCGGCACGTTGGCCGACGCCTTGACCTGCAACGCGGTGGTTAAATCCTTTGGCGCGGAGTTGCGCGAGGACGCGCGATTGATGCGCGTCGTCAGCCGCTGGCGGCGGCGGGTCAACCGCACCTGGCTGCGCTACATCTCCACCAACGCGGTGCAGCTGTCGGTGTTGCTCTGCCTGCGCGGCTCGGTGATCGGCGGTTCGCTGCTGCTGTGGCTGGCGGGCAAGGCGTCGCCGGGCGATGTCACCTATGTGCTGACGAGCTACTACATCATTCACGCCTACCTGCGCGATGTCGGCATGCACGTCAACAACCTGCAGCGTTCGGTGAACGACATGGAGGAGCTTGTCGAAATCCACGACCAGCCGATCGGCATTGCGGATGCGGCGGATGCGAAGCCGATCGCGATCGACGGCGGCCGCATCCAGTTCGAGGATGTGACGTTCCTTTATGGCGGCCATCGCGCGCCGCTCTATGACGGCTTGTCGATCGACATCCGCGCCGGCGAGCGCGTCGGCCTGGTCGGGCGTTCCGGCTCGGGCAAGACGACGTTCGTCAAGCTGGTGCAGCGGCTCTACGACATCTCCGGCGGCCGCATCCTGATCGACGGCCAGGATATCGCGAGGGCGACGCAGCAATCGCTGCGCAGCCAGATCGCGATCGTGCAGCAGGACCCGATCCTGTTTCACCGGACGCTGGCCGAGAACATCGCCTATGGCGCGCCGGGCGCAAGCCCGGCGGCGATCGAGCAGGCGGCGCGGCTTGCGAACGCGCATGACTTCATCCTGCGCCTGCCGAAGGGTTACGGCACGCTGGTGGGCGAGCGCGGCGTAAAACTGTCGGGCGGCGAGCGGCAGCGGGTGGCGCTGGCGCGCGCGTTCCTGGCGGATGCGCCGGTGCTGATCCTGGACGAGGCAACGTCGAGCCTCGACTCGGAGTCGGAAGCGCTGATCCAGGAGGCGATGGTGCGGCTGATGAAGGACCGCACCTCGATCGTGATCGCGCACCGGCTGTCGACGGTCCGCAGCCTCGACCGGATTCTGGTGTTCGATCGCGGCGAGATCGTCGAGCAGGGCACGCATGCCGCGCTGGCCGCGCGGCGCGACGGCATCTATCGCTCGCTGTTCGAGCGGCAGGTGAGCGAGTTCGCGCAGGTCAATGCAGCGGAATAGATGGTCGGCGCCCGAGGTTTACGGTCAATCCTCGGGCGACGGCCGGCTCCGCGTCCGCGTCGAGATCGCAACCGTCACCACGACGGCGGCGGCAAACAGCACGATCTGCGGCGTGATGGTCTCGCCGGCGAAGATGGCGGCGAGGGTGAAGGTGACGAACGGTTGAAGCAATTGCATCTGCGACACGCGCGCAATCCCGCCCATGGCCATGCCGGCATTCCACGCAAAGAAGCCGATCCATTGCGGAAACAGCGCGACATAGAGCAGCGCGAGCCACGGCTTTAGTGCGATCTGCTCGTAGTCGGCGGGAAAGCTCATCGCGGCCGCCGGCAGCGAGATCGGTAGTGCGATCACCACCGCCCAGCTGATCACCTCCCATCCCGGCATCGACGCCGTCAGCCGGCCGGAAAAGGCGTAGCCGATCGCGGACGCCGCGATGGCGGCGAACAGCAGGAAGTCTCCGGGCGAGAGCGAGCCGCCGCCCTGGCGCAGCGCAAACGCGACGACGATCGCCGCGCCGGCGGTCGAGGCGATCCAGAACAAGGGCTTTGGCCGCTCATGCGTGATCAGCACCGCAACGAGTGCGGTTGCGATCGGCAGCGCGCCCATCACCACGCCGCCATGCGAGGCATCGACGGTCTGCACCGCGAGCGCCATCAGGAATGGAAACAGGATGGCGACACAGAGCGAGGCGACGCCGAGCTGAAACCACAGCCGCCGCGGCGGAAACGGCCGGCGCAGCACGATCAGGAGCGCGAGCGAGCACAGTCCTGCGATTGCGGTGCGCATCGCCGTCAGCGCCAGCGGATCGATCGCCGCCACCGCGATGCGCGTGGCCGGCAAGGTGCCGCCGAAAATCACCATGCCGACAAAGCCCAGCAGAAGCCCGAGGCGTTCACGCGACAGCGATGAGGAGGATTGGCGAAGCAAAACGGGAGAGGACATGGCGCGCGACAACTATCCGCTTTGCCCGCCCGCGTACAGCACGCGGGCCTCTCGCATGGCGGCTATGCGCGCGTTACTGGATTGCGATGCTGTTCCAGACGAGGCCCGCGCCGGACAGAACCAGAAGCGCCAGCACGATGTCGCGAAAATTGCGGTCGCTCAGCATATGATAGAGCCGCGCGCCGAGCCAGGAGCCCAGGATCGTCCCGGGAAACGCGAGCGCGGTGAGCCAGATCAAGTCGCGCGCGACCAGGCCACTCGCCGCCTGCAGGCACAGCGCTGCGAACAGCACGGTGATGTTGAAGGTCTGGAAGATGCCGCGACGCTCTTCCTTGCTCCAGCCCCTGACGCTCGCCCACAGGATCGGAAGCGGGCCGGACAGGCCCGCGAGCCCGCCGAGGATGCCGCCGGCAAAGCCGACCGCGGCATCCGCAAGCCTGCCGCCGATCGCAATTGCCATCGGCTTGCTGAAATAGAGCGCGGTCGGAAACACCAGCAGGAAAACGCCGACGGTCAATTTGAAAACCCTGGGATCGGCATGCGCAACCAGCATCGTGCCGAGCGGCACGCCGAACAGGCCGCCGATCACGAACGGCCAGACCAGCGAAAGATCGAAACTTCGCCACATCGATGGCAGGGTCGACGTCTGGGCGATGACCGAACAGATCAGTACCAGCGGCACGGCCATCGATGGCGGCAAAACGTAGAGCCAGATGCCCAGCGCCATGAGTGCGGTGCCGAAGCCGGCGAGGCCGGATACGAAGCCGCCGGCGAGCGCGCCGACCAGGAGCAGCGCGTAGGCCGCCGCGTGCATGGTTCAACCCCTTATCATTCCGCCTCTCGTGCCTGGCGCCATTTTCGAAAATGGCAGTATCAGCGCGGGTGTCATTTACACCGGACGATGGGCAGGTACTATCGCCATTGCCCCGCAAAGACAATTTCATGGAAGCCGCCGATGAGTTCACTGCCCGAAAAGACATTCCTCGTCTGCCATGGCGCGTGGTCCGGCGGTTGGTCGTGGAAGAAGATGTTTCCCCTGATGCAGGCGGCCGGCCATCGGCTGGTGGTGCCGACCTACACCGGACTGGGCGAGCGCGAGCATCTCGCCAATCCGTCGATCGATCTGGAGACCCACATCCAGGACATCCTCAGCGTCATCAAGTTCGAGGATCTGAGCGACATCGTGCTGCTCGGCCATTCCTATGGCGGCATGGTCGCGACCGGTGTTGCCGACCGTGCGCGCGACCGCATCGCACAGCTGATCTATCTCGACGCCTTCGTGCCACGCGACGGACAATCGCTGCTCGATCTCAATGAGCCGGCGCGGCCGACCATGGAGGCGCTGGCGGGATCCGGCGACACCTGGCGCGTGCCGCCGAATCCGAGCTCGCCCGACACGGCCGAGGCGGATCTCGAGTGGCTTTCCAAGCGCCGCGTGGCGATGCCGCTCAAATGCTTCCAGATGGGGCTGAAGCTCAGGAACGGTGACCCCGGCGTGCCGCGCAGCTATATCTACGCCACGCGTATCACGCCGGCGGATACGTTCGGCCAGTTCGCCGCGCGCGCCAAAAGCGAGCCCGGCTGGCGCTATTTCGAGATCGAGGCCAGCCACTCGCCGAACGTCACCGCGCCGGAGGTGCTGATGAAAGTGTTGCAGGAGATCGTCGCGTAGCCCGTATGGGAGACAAGAATGACGCGCCTGAAGGCGACCCTCATCGTCATTACGACGTTCTCTCTATCGACGGTCTTCGCACCGTTGCGCGCGGAGGAATCATTCGCGAAGCCGGCGGAGACCGTGGAGATTCCACTCAATCCGCTTCCATTCGATCTGAAGGGATATCTCAGGCGACCGAACGGTGCGGGACCTTTTCCTGGCGTCGTGCTTATTCCCGCGTGCGGAGGGAGTTATGTCGACCGAGAGTGGGGAGAGACTTTATCGTCCTGGGGCTACCTCACGCTGACGCTGGACATCTTCACGGCTCATGGCCTTCTCGGTGGAACTGCCTGTCTCTATCCAGCAAACCCAGAACTCGCTGAGGACGCCTATCGAGGCCTGAACCTGTTGGTCGAGCGCAAGCTCGTCGATCCCAAGCGGGTCTTCATCATGGGGTTTGCGCGAAGTGGTTCGCTCGCTTTCGCCGCCGTCGATCGCGACGGTATCATACGAAAAGCAAAGCATAAATTTCGCGGGGCCGTGGCGCTCTATCCACCTTGCGGTGATGCCAAGGGTATTATGGCGGTCCCCACTTTGGTGATGGTGGGCGCACGAGACGAGCGGACGCTGGATCGTTGCCGGAAGATGGCGGCCGGCGAGGATGACATGGGAATCTCGCGGCAGCCTAACGCCGGGGCGCCGATCCAGTTCGTCGTCTTGCCCGACGCTTATGCAGCATTCGATGTGCCGGCCTTTCAAAAGCCGGTTGACGCCCAAGGATTTCATCTCGAGTACAGCAAGCCGGCGACCGACGAGGCCAAAGATGTCTTGCGACAGTTTCTTCAAACAATCGCCGATCAGGCCCAGTAGAAATGGCGAGGGGTCCGGCGTGTTCGCGCCGAACCCCTCATTTCAACATATCAGCCGGCCTGTAAGCCGGGTTCTGTAGGGCACCGCCGCGCTCACGCGCGACGATACGTGACGGCCATTCCTCTGGGACAATGTTCGCACATTGCCTCGAGCAACCTACCCGGACGGCGAGCCTGACATCGCTCCCGCGGCGTTATCGCTTTCGCGAACCTCCCGCGTGTGCCGTCCCTATTCGGTCTTGCTCCCGGTGGGGTTTACCCTGCCATCTCCGTTGCCGGAGACGCGGTGCGCTCTTGCCGCACCTTTTCACCCTTGCCCCGCTTCGCTCCTTTCGGAGCTTCGCCGGGCGGTTCGTTCTCTGTGGCACTTTCCCTGGGGTCGCCCCCGCCGGATGTTATCCGGCACCGCATGTCGATGGAGCCCGGACTTTCCTCTCCCGCCGCCTTTCGGCGCTTGCGAGAGCGGCCGTCCGGCCGACTGACGCCCTAGGCATGGGGGTTTGAGGCCGGCGCGTCAAGCCGATAACCCCCGCCGGTTGGCGTAAAAATAATTTATCCTGAACGTGTCGTTCCGGCTGTCTTCCGTTCGACTGGATGTCGGCGATCCAGCCGATCAAGAGGAGTGACCAAAATGCAGTATTTGCTGATGATCTATCGCAACGAAGCCGAATTGGCCAAAATGGACCCCGCCGCGCGCCAGAAAATGTCGGCGGAATACGGCACGTTTACCCAGTCCATCATCCAGAGCGGCCACTTCAAGGCTGGCGATGGCTTGCAGCCGACGACGACCGCGACCACCGTGCGCGTCCGCGACGGCAAGGTCCTGACGACGGATGGTCCGTTCGCGGAAACGCGCGAACAGCTCGGCGGTTATTATCTGGTCGAGGCCAAGGATCTCGATACGGCGCTCGGTATTGCCGCGAAGATTCCAGGCGCGAGAGACGGTTCGATCGAAGTCAGGCCGATCATGATCTATAAGTGACGGCGCAGCCGTCATGACCCCCGGCGAGATCGACAAGATATTCCGAGACGAGGCAGGCCGTGCGCTGGCCACGCTGATCCGCCTCGTCGGTGATTTCGATCTTGCCGAGGACGTGCTGCAGGAAGCGTTCGCGACGGCGTTGGAGCGCTGGCCTCAATCCGAGCTGCCCGCCAATCCGCGGGCGTGGCTCGTCAATGTCGGACGCAACAAGGCGATCGACCGCATCCGCCGGCAGATCGCGTTTCGCGGCAAGCTCGGCGAACTGACACACGAGTTGCTGCAGAACGCGTCGGTCTCGGAAGAAACGGCCGATGCAGGCGCGCTCGACGACGACATGCTGCGGCTCATCTTCACCTGCTGCCATCCGTCCTTTGCCGCCGAGGTCCAGGTCGCCTTGACCCTGCGCACGGTCTGCGGGCTTTCGACCGCGCAGGTCGCGCGCGCGTTCCTCGCAAGCGAGGAAGCGATGGGCCAGCGCCTGGTGCGCGCCAAGCAGAAGATACGCCTCGCCGGAATCGCCTATGAGGTGCCGGAGCGGGAAGCACTGGAGCCGCGGCTGCGCGGCGTGCTGGCGGTGATCTATCTCGTCTTCACCGAGGGTTATGTCGCGACCTCGGGCGAAGATTTGATGCGTCCCGATCTTGCGCGCGAGGCGATCCGGCTCGCGCGTCTGCTCGATGTGCTGATGCCGCAGCGGCGCGAGATCAAGGGACTGCTCGCGCTGATGCTGTTGCACGATGCGCGCCGCGCCGGGCGCGAGACCGCCGCGGGCGACATCGTGCTCTTGGAAGAGCAGGACCGCACGCTCTGGGACCAGAAGCAGATCGCCCAAGGGTTGGAGCTGGTCGAAGACGCGCTGCGCCTGCCCGGCCCGCCGCAATCCTATGCGGTGCAGGCGGCGATCGCCGCACTGCATGCGCGTGCGCCGAGCTACAACGACACCGACTGGCCGCAGATCGCAGGTCTCTATGAGGTGCTGCTGCGGATTGCACCGTCGCCCGTGGTCGAGCTCAATCACGCCGCCGCGGTGTCGATGGTCGACGGCCCGGCGCGGGCGCTCGACCTGATCGACGCACTGCAGGCCAGAGGCGGCCTCGACGGCTACGAGCTGCTGCCGGCGGTGCGCGCCGATCTGTTGCGCCGGCTCGGCCGCCACGACGCCGCACGCGAGGCTTATCTTGCGGCAACCGCCGCGACCAAACTCGAACCGCTGCGGCGGCTCTACGCGCGGCGGATGGCGGAGATTATTAGTTCGTGAGGTCATTCCGGGGCGATGCGAAAGCATCGAGCCATGGTGCGCAGTTGCGCACCTGAGAATCTCAAGATTCCCCGATGCGAATTGCGCATCTGCGGTCTGGTCCTTCGGACCATCCCGGAATGACGCAGAGCGTCACCTCGCCGCGATCGGCGTCGATGCCGCAGTGATCGCGTCCGCCGGCAGGCTCGACAGCAGCGCGTGCAGCGTCACCAGTGTCGAATGATCGGCGATGCCGTCGACGCGGGCGGGGCGGAAATGGCGCTGGAAGGCGGTGACGACTTCCATGGTCGGCCCGTCATACTTGCCGGTGACCGGCACGCCGTAGCCGTATCTGGCGAGCGCCTGCTGCAGGTCGCGCACCTCCTCGCTGATGATCCCGAGCTTCAGCGTGTCGCCGCGCGCGATCGGCGCCGGCTGCACCCAGTGACCGACGCCGGAATTGGCCAGCGAATGCCACGGGAATTTCTCGCCCGGATCCTTCTTGCGCGCGGGTGCGACGTCGGAATGCGCCAGCACGCGATGGCTCGGCACCTTGCGGCGAAGCATGATGCCGCGGCACAGCGCGATCACCGCCGCGATCTGGCGCAGCGGATAATCCGGATAGCCCCAGTCATGGCCGCGATTGATGATCTCGACGCCGATCGAGCAGGAATTGATGTCTTCCTCACCGGCCCAGAACGAGACGCCGGCATGCCAGGCGCGCTTCGATTCCGGCACGCACTGCACGATGCGGCCGTCCTCGAGCACGATATAATGCGCTGACAGTTCGGTGCCAGCGGTGCAGAGCTGGGCGATCGCGCCCTCGACATCGGGCATGCCGGTATAGTGCAGCAGGATCATGTCCGGCTGCCGGCCGTTGTTGCGCTCGCCGTAATTCGCCGACGGAATCACGTCGGAGGCGATCGAGGAATTGGGGGTGAAGGTCTTCATGCCCGTGTTGGCGCTCGGGATCGGAAGCAACCGGCGGCGCTTCGAATCAATGGCATCAGGAATATGGGTATCGAGCGGCATAAAACACTTCAATACAATGATGGTTGCGAGTTTGGCTGCAACTATTCCTTTACGATGCCGCCGGGGCAATCCGCCGGTGCCGGCTTGCGCGCAATTTGGTTAAGGTGTGTGCGGGCTGCATCACCTGGTTAACGCGATGGAAACGGGTTCCGTGCCGTGCCAAATGTAACCATGTCAGCAACGCTTTCTTAACGCTGCGTGTCGTTACTAAGTGGTGAAGCGCCAAAACCGGTTTGGCGCCGCTTTCACGCGCGAAAACCGATGGCAGCCCAGCAAATTCCAAGCGGTCACCCGGGTTTGTCCCCGGGGTCGCGCGGGATCGGCGAGCGCGCGTGCTTGCGGTTTGGGCTGAATAGCACTGGGTGGTCCGGGAATTCGAGGCGCAATGGGTCCGTTCGCTTCCAGTTTCCAAGAATTTCGCGCGAGCGCGCCTGGGGCCGGCGCATGAGCGCTGCTGTCCGCCATATCCCCGTGCTCGGCCGCGAGGCCGTCGAAATGCTCGCCCCTCGCCACGGCGGCGTCTACGTTGACGCGACTTTCGGGGCCGGCGGCTACAGCCGGATGATCCTGGGCATTGCCGGTACCCAGGTGATTGGCATCGACCGCGACCGCACGGCGGTCGCCGGCGGTTTCGATCTGGTGGAGCAGTCGGATGGCCGGCTGACGCTGGTCGAGGACCGTTTCTCCAATCTCGCCGAGATCTGCATCGCGGAGGGCATCGACGCCGTCGACGGCGTGGTGATGGACGTCGGCGTCTCCTCGATGCAGCTCGACCAGGCCGGGCGCGGCTTCTCGTTTCGCCTCGACGGTCCGCTCGACATGCGCATGGGCCATGCGGGTCCGACCGCGGCGGATGTGATTGCGAAGGCCTCGGAGGCCGAGCTCGCCGACATCATCTATATCTTCGGCGAGGAGCGCCATTCGCGTGGCGTGGCGCGCGCCATCGTCGCCGCGCGGAAGGAAGCGGCGATCACGACCACGCGGGCACTCGCCGACATCGTCGCGCGCGTGGTGCGCTCGAAGCCCGGCGACATCCATCCGGCGACACGGACGTTCCAGGGCCTGCGCATCTTCGTCAATGAAGAGCTCGACGAGCTGCAGCTTGCGCTTCAGGCGGCCGAGCGCATGCTCAAGCCTGGCGGCCGGCTCGCGGTGGTGTCGTTCCATTCGCTGGAAGACCGCATCGTCAAGGATTTCCTCAACGCTCGCGGCAAGACCGGTGGCGGCTCGCGGCATCTGCCGGAAGTGAAGCAGGCCGCGCCGAGCTTCAAGGTGCTGACCAAACGGCCGGTCGCGCCGGGCGAAGCGGAGGTCGCCGCCAATCCGCGCGCGCGTTCGGCCAAGCTGCGCGCCGCGGAGCGCACCGACGCCCCCGCGCATGCGGACGACAGCCCGCCGTCCTGGCCAAGACTTTCCGACGTGATGAGGGGAGGCTAGCGCATGCGGCTTCTCCATCTCCTCGTCATCGGCGCGCTGGTGTTCGCGGCCGCCTATGTCTACCGCATCAAAATGGATTCGACCGTGCGCACCGAGCGTGTGCTGAAGCTGCACGCGGAAATCCGCGAGGAGCGCGACAAGATCGCGGTGCTGCGCGCCGAATGGGCCAAGCTCGACTCGCCGCTGCGGCTGCAGGGCCTGGTCGAGCGGCACCTCGCACTGAAACCGCTCAATGCCAATCAATATAACGATCTGAAAAACCTGCCCGAGCGGCCGCCGAGCCTGGTGAAACCCGGCGATCCCGATCCGATCGGCTCGATGATCGGCACGCTGGAAGCCAAGGCCGACGCGTCGACCGTCACCGGTTCGACATCAAAGCCGGAGGATCGGCGATGAACGTGCCGGGGCCTGTCAAACCGACGGAGCCGTGGCGGCAGCGGCTGATCCGCAGCCTGCTTTACGGGCGCAGTGTCGATCGCGCCGTCAAGGCGCGCGCCCGCGTCGGTTTTGCGATCCTCGCCTTTGCCGCGATCTATGCCATCATCGGCGGCCGGCTGGTGATGTACGCGATCGGCGCAGATAGCCATGGCTCGCGCCGCACCGCGGCGCAGGATGCGATCGCGACCGCCCGGCCGGATATCGTCGACCGCAACGGCGAGATCCTTGCGACCGACGTCAAGGCTCCGAGCCTGTTCGGCGAGCCGCGCCGCATCATCGACAAGGACGAGGCGATCGAGCTTCTGACCGCGACCCTGCCCGATCTCGATGTCGGCGAAGTGCGCGACCGCCTGTCGTCGAAGAAGGGCTTTGTCTGGCTGAAGCGCGAAATCACACCGAAGCAGCAGCAGGACATTCATCGCCTCGGCGTTCCCGGCATCGGCTTCCTGCGCGAGAACAAGCGCGTCTATCCGACCGGCAACGAGGTCGCGCACCTGATCGGCCTTGTCAACATCGACAACCAGGGCATCGCCGGAATGGAGAAGTGGCTCGACAGCAATGGCCTCGCCGACCTGCACCGCGCGGGCTTCGCCACGGATCGTTTGCAGCGGCCGGTGGAATTGTCGGTCGACCTGCGCGTCGAGCACGCGCTGCGCGACGAGTTGTTGAAGGCGAAGGACAAGTTCCACGCCAAGGCGGCCTCGGGCCTCGTCACCAACGTCAACACCGGCGAGATCGTCGCGATGGTCTCGGTGCCGGATTTCGATCCGAACAATCCGAAGGAAGCGCACGATCCCGATCGCATCAACCGGCTCACCACCGGCGTCTACGAGATGGGCTCGACCTTCAAGGCCTTTACGCTGGCGATGGCGCTCGACACCGGCAAATACGATCTCAACTCGATGTGGGATGCGCGCGGGCCGCTGCATTACGGCAAATTCACCATCCATGACGACGAGCCGAAGGGCCGCTTCCTCAGCATGAAGGAAGTCTTCACCTTCTCCTCCAACGTCGGTGCCGCGCGGATCGCGCTGTCTCAGGGCGTGGAGGGGCACAAGGCGTTCCTGCGCAAGATGGGTCAGCTCGACCGGTTGCGCACCGAACTGCCGGAGAGCGCCATGCCGCTGGTGCCCAGGCACTGGAGCGATCTGAACACCATCACCATCGCCTTCGGCCATGGCATGGCAGTGGCGCCGCTGCAGGCGGTGATGGGCGTCAGCGCGCTCGCCAATGGCGGCCTCCTGATTCCGCCGACTTTCCTGAAACGCTCCGAAGAGGAAGCGAGGGCGATCGCGAAACGGGTGATCAAGCCCGAAACCTCGGAAAAGATGCGCTTCCTGATGCGGCTCAATGCCGAGATCGGCACCGCGCGCAAGGCCGACGTCAAGGGCTATTATATCGGCGGCAAGACCGGTACCGCCGAGAAGGTCGTCAACGGCCGCTATGCCAGGAAGCGCGTGCTCACCGCCTTCACCGCGATCATCCCGGCCGACAAGCCGCGCTACCAGCTCCTGATCATGCTGGACGAGCCGCAGCCCCTGAAGGAGACCCATGGCTTCATCACGTCGGGCTGGAACGCGGTGCCGACCGCCGGCAATGTGATCACCCGGATCGGGCCGCTTTTGGGCATCGAGCCGCGCTTCGATCTGCCGCCGCCTGACCGCCTTATTCTTGCGGCATCCAGAACAACGCAGTAAAGCCTTACTCAGCCGCCATATCTGAGTCTCTTCAAGCGGTTGCCGCAGGTCTGCGCGTCATTCGACTGGAACAAGATGAAGCTTCGCGACCTCTTCAGCGACGAGGCCAATATCCATAAAGGGGTCGATACAAGGATCGACCCGCAAGCCGAGGCGACCGCCGTCACGGGGCTCGCCGTCGACAGCCGCGTGGTGAAGAAGGGCGATCTGTTCTTCGCGCTCGCAGGGACCAAGACCGACGGCGCGCGCTTCGTCGACGCGGCGGTTGCGGCCGGCGCGGTGGCGGTCGCGGGCGATCATCCGCCGCCACATATTTCAGTGCCGTTCGTCACCACATCCAATCCGCGCCGTGCGCTCGCGCTCGCTGCAGCGAGATTTTATCCGCAGCAGCCAGCGACCATTGCGGCGGTCACCGGCACCAGCGGCAAGACCTCGGTCGCCGCCTTCGCGCGGCAGATCTGGCAGCGGCTCGGACATGCGTCGGCGAGCATCGGGACCATCGGTCTCGTTTCGCCGAAGCGCACCGTCTACGGCTCGCTGACCACGCCCGACCCGATCGCCTTGCACAGGCAGCTCGACGAGATCGCGCGCGACGGCGTGACGCATCTCGCGTTCGAAGCCTCCTCGCACGGGCTCGACCAATATCGCCTCGACGGCGTGCGCATCGCGGCCGGCGGTTTTACCAATCTCTCGCGCGATCACATGGATTATCATCCGGATGTCGCGCATTATCTCAATGCAAAGCTCCGCCTGTTCCGCGATCTGATTCCGCCTGATGGCGCGGCTGTGATCTCCGCCGATCACGAGCATTCGGCGCAGGTGATCGACGCCGCAAAGGCGCGCGGCTTGCGGCTTGTGGCCGTCGGCGCCAACGGTGACGGCAAAGGCGAGGGCATTCGGCTGGTGGATGCAGGCATCGACGGCTTCGCGCAAAAACTAGTGCTCGAACATCGCGGCAAGAAGATATCGGTGCGGCTGCCGCTGGTAGGCCACTTCCAGATCGAGAACGCGCTGGTGTCGGCGGGACTGGCGATCGCAACCGGCAGCGACGCGGCTGCGGTGTTTGCGAGCCTCGAACATCTCGAAGGGGCCAAGGGCAGGCTGGAGCGGGTCGGCGAACGCAACGGCGCGCCGATCTTTGTCGACTATGCGCACAAGCCGGATGCGCTGGCGAAAGCGCTGCAGGCGTTGCGGCCCTATGCGAAGCGCAAGCTCGTGGTGGTGTTCGGCGCGGGCGGCGACCGCGACGCCGGCAAGCGGCCGTTGATGGGCGCGATCGCGAGCGAGAATGCAGATAGCGTCATCGTCACCGACGACAATCCGCGCAGCGAGAAGCCGGAAGCGATCCGCGCCGCGATCCTTGCGGCAACGAAGGGCGCAACCGAGATCGGCGACCGCGCCGGTGCGATCCGTGCCGCGATCGATGGTCTGCAGCCGGGCGATGTGCTCTTGATCGCCGGCAAGGGACACGAAACCGGACAGATCGTCGGCGACAAGACCTTGCCGTTCAGCGATCACGACGCGGTGGCATCGGCGCTCTCTTCGAGGGTGGCATGAGCGCAGCGCCCCTCTGGACCTCGCAGGCGATGCGTGAGGCGATGCGCGCCTCCGCCAATGGCGAGTTGCCGGATGCCATCACCGGCCTCTCCATCGATAGCCGCACGCTTCTGCCCGGCGAAGCCTATTTCGCGATCAAGGGCGACGTGCATGACGGGCATGCCTTTGTCGACGCGGCGCTCAAAGCCGGCGCGGCGCTGGCCGTGGTCGAGACCGCGCAGCGCGACAAATTCTCCGCCGACGCGCCGCTATTGGTGGTCGACGACGTGCTCGAAGGCTTGTGCGATCTCGCTTGCGCCTCGCGCGCACGGCTGGGCGCGCAGGTGATCGCCGTCACCGGCTCGGTCGGCAAGACCTCGACCAAGGAGGCGCTGCTCGGCGTGTTGTCAGCGCAGGGCGAGACCCACGCTTCCGTCGCCTCCTTCAACAATCACTGGGGCGTGCCGCTGTCGCTGGCGCGCTGCCCGGTCACCGCGCGATTTGCCATCTTCGAGATCGGCATGAATCACGCCGGCGAAATCGAGCCGCTGGTGAAGATGGTGCGGCCGCAGGTCGCCATCATCACCACCGTCGAGCCGGTGCACCTGGAATTCTTCGCCGGCATCGAGGCGATTGCCGACGCCAAGGCCGAGATATTTGCCGGCGTCGAGCCCGGCGGTGCGGTCGTGCTCAACCGCGACAATCCGCAATTCGCGCGGCTTGCCGCCAATGCCAAGGGCCGCGGCATCTCGCGCATCGTCACCTTTGGCAGCGATGATAAATCCGACGCGCGGCTGCTCGAGCTGTCGCTGCATGCGAGCTCCTCGGCGGTGCATGCCAACATCCTCGGCCACGACATCATCTACAAGCTCGGCATGCCCGGCCGCCACATGGCGCTGAACTCGCTCGCCGTGCTATCAGCCGCTTCGCTGGCCGGCGCCGACCTCGCGCTCGCCGCACTTGCCTTGTCGCAGGTCGTGCCGGCGGCCGGCCGCGGCGTGCGGCGGGTGCTGGAAGTGGGCAGCGGCGAGGCCACCCTGATCGACGAGAGCTACAACGCCAATCCGGCCTCGATGGCCGCCGCCATCAACGTGCTCGGCCAGGCCGAAATCGGCCCCCATGGCCGGCGCATCGCGGTGCTCGGCGACATGCTCGAACTGGGCCCGGCCGGTGCCGAATTGCATCGTGGCCTTGCCGAGGCCATCAAGGCCAACCAGATCGACCTGGTTTATTGCTGCGGTCCCCTGATGCGTAACTTGTGGGACGCGCTTTCCGCGGGTAAACGGGGCGGCTATGCGGAGAGCTCGGTGGGCCTGGAAGCGCAGGCGGTCGGCGCCATTCGCGCAGGCGATGCGATCATGATCAAGGGATCGCTGGGTTCGAAGATGAAGACGATTGTGAATGCGCTGGAGAAGCGCTTTCCGGGTTCCGCGCAGAACGAGGCCGCGGGTTAGGGCGGAAACGGAATGTTTTACTGGCTGTACGAGATTTCCAATACATTTCCGACCGGGTTCGGCGCGCTGCGCACGCTCCTGAACGTGTTCCGCTACACCACGTTCCGCACCGGCGGCGCGGTCTTCACCGGCGCGCTGTTCGTGTTCCTGTTCGGCCCCTGGATCATCGATCACTTGCGTCTGCGGCAGGGCAAGGGCCAGCCGATCCGCAGCGACGGCCCGCAATCGCACATCATCGCCAAGAAGGGCACGCCCACCATGGGCGGGCTGATGATCCTGTCCGGGCTCGTGGTGTCGACCTTGCTCTGGGCCAATCCGCTCAACCCTTATGTCTGGATCGTGCTGGCGGTGACGCTCGGCTTCGGCTTTGTCGGCTTTTATGACGATTATCTGAAGGTGACCAAGCAGACCACGGCCGGCTTCGGCGGACGGCTGCGTCTTCTGCTCGAAGCAGCGATCGCGCTCGCGGCCTGCTATGCGCTGGTCAAGCTCGGCCGTGACGTGTCCTCGACTTCGCTGGCGATCCCGTTCCTCAAGGACCTGGTGGTGAATTTCGGCTGGTTCTTCGTGATTTTCGGCGCCTTCGTGATCGTGGGGGCCGGCAACGCCGTCAATCTTACCGACGGCCTCGACGGCCTTGCCATCGTGCCCGTCATGATCGCTTCCGCCAGCTTCGGCCTGATCGCCTATCTCGCCGGCAACGCCGTGTTCTCCGAATATCTGCAGATCAATTATGTCGCGGGCACCGGCGAACTGCTGGTGCTGTGCGGTGCCGTGTTCGGCGCGGGTCTCGGCTTCCTCTGGTTCAACGCGCCGCCGGCCTCGATCTTCATGGGCGACACCGGTTCGCTCGCGCTCGGCGGCATGATCGGCGCGATCGCGGTCGCGGTGAAGCACGAGATCGTGCTCGCGGTGATCGGCGGCCTGTTCGTGCTGGAGGCGGTGTCTGTCATCGTGCAGGTCGCCTCCTTCAAGCTCACGGGAAAGCGCTTCTTCAAGATGGCGCCGATCCACCATCACTTCGAGCAGCTCGGCTGGACCGAGCCGCAGATCGTGATCCGCTTCTGGATCATCTCGGTGATGCTGGCGCTGGCCGGCCTCTCCACGCTGAAACTGCGCTGACCGGCCGGCCATGACTCCCGTCACCTCCTTCGCGGGCAAGACGGTCGCGGTGTTCGGCCTCGGCGGCTCGGGGCTTGCAAGCTGCGATGCGCTGAAAGCGGGCGGCGCCGAGGTCATCGCCGGCGACGACAGTGCCGACAATGTCGCCAAGGCAGCCCAGGCCGGTTTCATCACCGCGGATCTCCGCAGCGTGTCGTGGCAAAATTTCGCCGCGCTGATCCTCACCCCCGGCGCGCCGCTCACCCATCCGGCGCCGCACTGGAGCGTGCTGCTCGCGCGCGAGGCCGGGGTCGAGGTGATCGGCGACATCGAACTATTCTGCCGCGAGCGGCGCCGGCATGCGCCCGATGCGCCCTTCGTCGCCATCACCGGCACCAACGGCAAGTCCACCACCACCGCGCTGATCGCGCATCTGATGAAGTTCGCCGGCTACGACACCCAGATGGGCGGCAATATCGGCACCGCGATCCTGTCGCTGGAGCCGCCACGCATGGGCCGCGTGCATGTGATCGAGATGTCATCCTACCAGATCGATCTCACGCCCTCGCTCGATCCGATGGTGGGCATCCTCATCAATGTCAGCGAGGACCATATCGATCGCCACGGCACGCTGGACAATTATGCCGCGGTGAAGGAGCGGCTGGTCGCGGGTGTGCAGCCACAGGGTACCGCGATCGTCGGCGTCGACGACATCTGGTGCCGCAACATCGCCGACCGCCTCGATCAGGCGGGCAAGCGCGTGGTGCGCGTGTCCGTGAAAAATCCGCTGGCTGACGGCATGTATGTCGAGCACGAGATGATTGTGCAGGCCGCTGGTGGTGCGCGCAGCGAGATCGCGCGGATCGGCGGCATCGGCTCGCTGCGCGGCCTGCACAATGCGCAGAATGCGGCTTGCGCCTCGGCGACCGCGCTGGCGCTCGGCGTCAGCCAGGACGTGCTGCAGAAGGGCCTGCGCAGCTTTCCCGGGCTGGCGCATCGCATGGAGCAAGTCGGCCGGCGCGGCAACGTGCTGTTCGTCAACGACTCCAAGGGGACCAACGCCGATGCCGCCGCGCATGCGCTGTCGTCGTTTGCGGATATCTTCTGGATTGCCGGCGGCAAGCCGAAGGTTGGCGGCATCACCAGCCTGACCGGCTTCTTCCCGCGCATCCGGAAAGCCTATCTGATCGGCGAGGCCGCGCAGGAATTTGCCGGCACCTTGGGGAAAAGCGTGACGCACGAGATTTCCGAGACGCTCGATGTCGCCGTCGCCAACGCCGCGCGCGACGCGGAAGCTTCCGGCCTGCACGATCCCGTCGTGCTGTTGTCGCCGGCCTGCGCCTCCTTCGACCAGTACCGCAATTTCGAAATCCGCGGCGCGAAGTTCCGCGATCTCGTCAACGCGCTGCCGGGCGTGAAGCCGGTGGTGTGATTATGCATTGCTGTCGTCGCCCGCGAAGGCGGGCGACCCAGTATTCCAGAGGCCTCTCGGCAAAATCACTGACGGCTCGGCGCACTGGATCCCCCGCATGCGCGGTGGATGACGACCGTTTTCCTGGCGGTTCAGTCGGCAATTTCCAAAGTTGGGGATTCCATTAACCCCTTGGAAACCACCATGGGCGCCAATGGGAGGGACCCCTTAACGCCAGGGACCGCCCATGCTCTCCCGCGAAGAACGCAACCCGCTGTCGGACTGGTGGTGGACGGTGGACCGTCCGCTGCTGGGCGCAATCCTCGCGCTGATGCTGAGCGGCATCGTGCTGTCGCTGGCGGCGAGCCCGCCGGTCGCGATCCGGATCGGGCTCGATCCCTTCCACTTCTTCAGCCATCACGTGATGTTCCTGCTGCCCTCCATCTTCGTGCTGATCGGCGTGTCCTTCCTGTCGCCGCGGCAGATCCGGCGCAGCGCGCTGATCGTGTTCGCGATCTCGGTCGTGCTGATCGTGGCGACGCTCATGGTCGGGCCTGAGGTGAAGGGCTCGCGGCGCTGGATCACGCTGCTCGGCCTCAACATTCAGGCTTCCGAATCCGCCAAGCCCGCCTTTGTCGTGATCGCGGCGTGGCTGTTCGCGGAATCGACCAAAAAGCCTGAAATGCCGGCGACCTCGATGGCGCTGGGCCTATTGTTGACGCTGGTGGCGCTCCTGGTCATGGAGCCCGATTTCGGCCAGACCATGCTGATCCTGATGGTGTGGGGCGCGCTGTTCTTCATCGCCGGCATGCGCATGATCTGGGTGGCGGGGCTAGCGGGCGCCGCGGCCGCCGGATTGTTCGGCGCCTACCTTCTGGTCCCGCATGTCGCCGGCCGCATCAAGCGCTTCGTGAACCCGGCCTCGGGCGACACCTTCCAGGTCGACACCGCGATGGAGGCCTTCTCCAATGGCGGCTGGTTCGGCCTTGGCCCGGGCGAGGGCATCGCCAAGCGCAGCCTGCCGGACAGCCACACCGACTTCGTGTTTGCCGTCGCAGCCGAAGAGTTCGGCATCCTCCTGTGTCTGGCGCTGTTGGCGCTGTTTGCCTTTGTCGTGATCCGCACGCTGTCGCGCGCCTATTCCAACGATGACATGTTCACGCGCTTCGCGGCCTCGGGGCTGGCGATCATGTTCGGCATGCAGGCCGCCATCAACATGTCGGTCAATCTGCAGCTCATTCCGGCCAAGGGCATGACCCTGCCGTTCATCTCCTATGGCGGCTCGTCCATCGTGTCGCTTGCCTATGGCGTCGGCATGATGCTTGCCTTGACCCGGCAGCGGCCCCGCAGCGAGCTGGAATTGCTGGGCGCGCATAGCTACGCGTAGGACTCTCGTCATTGCGAGCCAACGGGTCCGCGCGAAGCGCGGCCCGATGACAGGCTCCGCGAAGATTCCATGGGGAGTGGATAGCGACCAAGTCTGAGGCCAGACTGAGGTTGCGAAACCACTCAACCTGGAGACGACAATGTTGCTCGATCATCGTTCCGACGGACCGGCCGCTATCCGCACACAGTTTGGCGCAATTTTTGTGTCGTTGGAACTGAGCCGTTCGAATTGGCTGATCACCTCGCTTTCGCCAGGCAAGGGCGAGAAGATGTCCCGGCATAGCGTCACGGCCGGCGATGTTGCCGGGTTGAGAAAGCTGTTTGCGGACTTCAGGCGCAAGGCGGAGGCCAGGACCGGCCAGGGCTATCCGATCATCACGATCCATGAGGCGGGGCTGGACGGGTTCTGGCTGCACCGCGTTCTGCAACAGGACGGCATTGAGAGCCACGTGGTCGATCCGGCCTCGATCGCGACGCCGCGGCGGCGCAGGCGCGCCAAAACGGACCGGCTCGACGGCGAGACGCTGCTGCGGGCGCTTCTCGCCCACAAACGCGGCGAGCCACGGGTCTGTGCGATGGTGGTCGCGCCCTCGCCCGAGGAAGAGGATCGCCGGAGGCTTTGCCGCGAACGGCGGGCATTGATCGAGGAGCGCATCACGCATGTGAACCGGATCAAGGGTCTTCTGTTCGCGCAGGGCATCTCCGATTACGCCCCGCTGCGGCGCGACCGGCGGGCGCGGCTTGAGGCGTTGCGCACCGGAGATGGACGGGAGCTGCCTTCGCATCTGAAGGCGCAAATCGGCCGCGAGCTCGATCGGATCGAATTGCTTCTGAAGCAGATCAAGTCGGTCGAGGCCGCGCAGGAAGCTCTGCTGGCGGCGGCGAGAAAGCCTGCAAGCGAACAAGCCGCGCCGGACCCGGTCACGATGCTGCTCGCCTTGAAGGGAATGGGCGCCAACTTCGCCGCCGTTCTCTGGTCGGAGGCGTTCTATCGGAGCTTCGCCAACCGCCGCCAGGTCGCCGCCTATGCGGGCCTTGCGGCAACGCCCTGGCAAAGCGGAGGCATCCGGCACGAGCAGGGCGTGTCGAAGGCCGGCAATCCAAGGCTGCGGACCACGATGATCCAGCTCGCCTGGCTCTGGATACGTCACCAGCCGCAGTCGGCCCTGACGCACTGGTTCAAGGAGCGAAGCCCGCAAGGCCGCAAGCGCGCGATCGTGGCACTGGCGCGCAAGCTTCTCGTGGCCTTGTGGAAGTATGTCACCCAGGGCGTCGTCATCGAGGGGGCCGTGATGAAGCCAGCCGCCTGATCCTGGACCGCACCGAGCGGCGTGCTTCGCCGCCCGCGCGCGACGAAAGAACCATAACCCATCTGCCGAGGCCCGATCAGCCTCGGAAGATCCGGGTGGATGAGCCGATGGATTGCATGGCTTCAAACGCCGCAACGAAGAATGGCCTTGTCCTCTCGAGCCTGCCCGCCGCAAGCGGAATCCTGGTGCGGTCGCCTCGCGCGACGACCGAATGTGAGTTTGATCTGGCAAGCAACCCAGATCGCCGAACCGGCTCGAACCTTGGATCGCAAATGCGAGGATTGCAGATGCCCTGACAGAACCGCCAACACAAGGAGCCCCTGTCGTGCCCGACGGACCAAGCATGATGACGTGCTTGCTCAACTCAAGGCCAAGCCGCTGCGCGGCGGCCCTAAAGGGCCGGCCTTGACTTGATCTGCGCGCGCCATCCTGCACAGCCCGCGGTCGGGACGAAGAGGTGGCCGCTGCAGTCGAACAAAAAGGTGACTACCCATCCTTGACACACACATTCCCCATGTGAGCAATCCAGACTATCTCCGCGGACACATTCTGGATTGCTTCGTCGCTTCGCTTCTCGCAATGACGGCAATTTCCTTGTAAAGACGGGCCATGGACACCGCGCCCCTTATTCTCCTCGCTGCCGGCGGCACCGGCGGCCATCTGTTTCCGGCCGAGGCGCTCGGCGTCGAACTGATCAAGCGCGGCCTGCGCGTTCGGCTCGTCACTGACGACCGCGCGCTGCGCTACAGCGGCCTGTTCTCCAAGGACATGATCGACGTGGTGGCAAGCGAGACCGCGCGCGGCCGCAATCCGCTGCAGCTTGCGTATGCAAGTCTCACGCTTGTTGCGGGCACCTTTTCCGCACTCGGCCTGATCCGCCGCCTGAAGCCTGTCGCTGTCATCGGCTTTGGCGGTTACCCGACCTTGCCGCCGCTGATCGCCGCGCGGCTCGCCGGTGTCCCAAGTATCATCCATGACGCCAACGCCGTGCTTGGCCGTGCCAACCGTTTTCTCTCGCGCCATGTCAGCGCAATCGCGACCTCGCTGCCCGGCGTGCTCGACCGCGACCGCGCGCTGTCGGGAAAAGCCACCGCCGTCGGTACGCCGATGCGTCCGGCGATCCTTAACGCCGCGGCGACGAACTACACCGCGCCGGAAACCAACGGGCCGTTCCGCCTGCTCGTGGTCGGCGGCAGCCAGGGCGCGCGGATCATGAGCGACATCGTGCCCGGCGCGATCGAGCGGCTCGAGCCTGCGCTATGGAGCCGGCTGATCCTGACGCAGCAGGTGCGCGAGGAGGATATGATCCGCGTCCGCGCGGTCTATGACCGGCTCAAGATCCAGGCCGAGCTCGCGCCGTTCTTCACTGATCTCCCGGCGCGGCTCGCCTCCAATCATCTCGTGATCTCGCGCTCGGGTGCCGGCACCGTCGCCGAGCTCGCCGCGATCGGCCGGCCGTCGATCCTGGTGCCGCTTCCGGGCGCAATCGATCAGGACCAGTTCGCCAATGCCGGCGTGCTGTCGCAGGCCAATGGTGCTCTCCGCATCCCGCAAACGGAATTCACCTCCGACCGCCTCGCCGCCGAAATCTCCACGCTCGCCGCCGAGCCGCAACGTCTCGCCGCCATGGCCGCCGCCGCCCGCAGCGTCGGCCGGCTCGATGCCGCTGAGCGGCTGGCCGATCTGGTGGTGAAAACCGCTGGAATTTAGGCCGAAAAAACCCTTGTCATGCCCCGCGAAAGCGGGGCATCCAGTAACCCGCGCCGCTGATTTTGAATAACGGGCTGCGCGGAGTACTGGATCGTCCGCCCAGTGCGCAATTGCGCACAAGGCGGACGATGACACCGAGGAAGTTTGCATGAGACTGCCGCGCGAGATCGGACCCATTCATTTCGTCGGGATCGGCGGCATCGGCATGAGCGGCATCGCCGAGGTCTTGTCCAATCTCGGCTACACCGTGCAGGGCTCGGATGCGGCTGACGGCGGCAATGTGACGCGCTTGAGGGAAAAAGGCATCAAGGTCTCGATTGGCCACAAGGCCGAGAATGTCGACGGCGCCGACGTCGTCGTGGTCTCGACCGCGATCAAGCGCGACAATCCGGAATTGGTGGCGGCGCGCGCGCAGCGCATTCCCGTGGTGCGCCGTGCCGAGATGCTCGCCGAATTGATGCGGCTGAAAAGCTGCGTCGCGATTGCCGGCACCCATGGCAAGACGACCACGACCACGATGGTCGCAACGCTGCTCGATGCCGGCGGCCTCGATCCGACCGTGATCAACGGCGGCATCATCAACGCCTATGGCTCCAATGCGCGATTGGGCGCCGGCGACTGGATGGTGGTCGAAGCCGACGAGAGCGACGGTACCTTCCTGAAGCTGCCGGCCGATATCGTGATCGTCACCAATATCGACCCCGAACATCTCGATCACTTCAAGACCTTCGACGCGATCCAGGATGCGTTCCGCGATTTCGTCGAGAACGTGCCGTTCTACGGCTTTGCGGTGATGTGCACCGATCATCCCGTGGTGCAGACCCTCGTCGGCAAGGTCGAGGACCGCCGCATTATCACCTATGGCCAGAACCCGCAGGCTGACGCGCGGCTGGTTGACCTGACGCCGATGGGCGGCGGTTCGAAGTTCAAGGTCGTGATCCGCGACCGCAAGACCGACACCGCGCATGAAATATCAGACATCACGCTGCCGATGCCGGGACGGCACAATGCGTCGAATGCGACGGCGGCGATCGTGGTCGCGCATCAGCTCGGCCTATCCGACGACGCGATCCGTGAAGCGCTGGCGGGCTTCGGCGGCGTGAAGCGGCGCTTCACCAGGACCGGCGAATATAACGGCGTCACCGTGATCGACGATTACGGCCATCACCCCGTCGAGATCGCCGCCGTGCTGAAGGCCGCGCGAGAGTCCTCGAACGGCAAGATCGTCGCCGTGGTGCAGCCGCATCGCTATACAAGATTGCAATCGCTGTTCGAGGAGTTTTGTACCTGCTTCAACGACGCCGACAGCGTCGTGGTCGCCGAAGTCTATCCGGCCGGCGAGACGCCGATCGAAGGCATCGACCGCGACCATTTCGTCACGGGCCTCCGCGCGCATGGTCATCGCGAGGTGATCCCGCTGCCGAAATCCTCCGATCTTGCCGGCATCGTCAAGGGCCTCGTCGGCAAGGGCGACCTCGTCGTCTGTCTCGGCGCCGGCAGCATCACGCAATGGGCCTATGCGTTGCCCGGCGAATTGAAGGCGCTGGGGTAGATGGTGGATTTGAGCGCATCAGTTGCCGCACGACGCACTCTACTCCCTCCCCCCTTGCGGGGGAGGGTCGGGGAGGGGGGTAGCCCCGGGCGCCGGAGTTCGTGGCTACCCCCCTCCCTGTACCTCCCCCGCAAGGGAGGAGGGAACGGAGAGACCCTGCCTCACTCACTTGAGGCAGCGTCGTGACCTTTCCCGACATCACGTCTGGACTGAAGGCCGCGATGCCGGACTTGCGCGGGCGGCTGCTCGCCAACCAGTCGCTTGCTGAGCTGACCTGGTTTCGCGTCGGCGGTCCGGCGCAGGTGCTGTTCACGCCAACAGATGAAGACGATCTCGCCTATTTCCTCAAATCTCTGCCGGAACAACTGCCGGTCTATGTCGTCGGCGTCGGCTCGAACCTGATCGTGCGCGACGGCGGCCTGCCGGGCGTGGTGATCCGGCTTGCGCCGCGCGGCTTTGGCGAGACGGCGAGCGAAGGCGACATCGTCACGGCCGGCGCCGCGGCGCTGGACAAGCGCGTGGCTGAAACCGCGGCGGCAGCAAATCTCGCCGGCCTCGAATTCTATTTCGGCATTCCCGGCACCATCGGCGGTGCGCTGCGGATGAACGCCGGCGCCAACGGCGCCGAGACGAAGGATGTGCTGATCGAGGCCACCGGCATCGACCGCAAGGGTAACATCCACACCTTCTCCAACGCCGACATGAAATTCGTCTACCGCAACTGTGGCGTCGATCCCTCCATCATCTTCACCTCCGCGCGCTTTCGCGGCAAACCCGCGGCATCAGAAGCGATCCGCGCGCGCATGAACGAGGTGCAGACCCATCGCGAGACCGCGCAGCCGATCCGCGAAAAGACCGGCGGCTCGACCTTCAAGAACCCGCTTGATAACAGCGCCTGGAAACTGATCGATGCTGCAGGCTGCCGGGGTTTGAAGCTCGGCGGCGCGCAGGTCTCCGAGATGCACTGCAATTTCCTGATCAACACCGGTAACGCGACCGGCCATGATATTGAGGCGCTTGGCGAAACCGTGCGCGACCGCGTCAAACAAAATTCCGGAATTGAGCTACATTGGGAAATCAAGCGGATTGGTATTGAGCGGGCATGATGAAGGTCACTATTCTCTTCGGCGGCACCAACAAGGAGCGGCTGGTCTCGGCCGCAAGCGCGCAGGCGTTGTGTGAGGCGCTGCCCGAGGCCGATCTCTGGTTCTGGGCCGCCGACGACAGCGTGCATGAGACCAAAGCGAAGACGCTGGTCGAACATGCGCGGCCGTTCGAGCAGGAATTTGTGCCCGGCGGCCGGCGCGTCGGCCGCAGCATCGAGGAGGCGCTGGATCAGGCCAGGACAGACGGCCGCGTGCTGGTGCTCGGCCTGCATGGCGGCCGCGCCGAGAATGGCGAGCTGCAGGCGGCGTGCGAATACCGTGGCGTTTCCTATACCGGATCAGACTCGACTTCCTCGCATCTGGCCTTCGACAAGGTTTCCGCCAAGCGCTTTGCGGCGATTGCGGGCGTGAAGACGACCATCGAGATTCCGCTGGAGAATCTCGACGCTGCATTCGCCGAGCATGGCCGGCTGATCGCAAAGCCCACGCATGACGGCTCGAGCTACGGCCTGATCTTCGTCAATGCCAGGCAGGATCTCGTTGCAGTCCGTAACGCGGCAAAGACCGAGACCTACCTGATCGAGCCTTACATCTCCGGCGTGGAAGCCACCTGCGGCGTGCTGGAGCAGTCGAACGGCGAGGTGCTTGCGCTGCCGCCGATCGAGATCGTGCCCGGAGAGGGCAATTTCGACTACGCCGCAAAATATCTCCTGAAATCAACTCAGGAAATTTGCCCTGGCCGCTTTTCGCCTGAAATCACCGCCGCCCTCATGGATCAGGCGCTGCGCGCGCATAAAGCGCTGTCCTGCTCCGGCTATTCGCGTTCGGATTTCATCATCTCCGACAAGGGCCCGGTCTATCTCGAAACCAACACCCTGCCGGGCCTGACCAAGGCCTCGCTGTACCCCAAGGCGCTGAAGGCAAAGGGAATCGAATTCGCCGATTTCCTCCGCGATCAGATCGTCCTGGCCGAGCGGCGCCTGCGGAAATAGCCCAGGGGTTAACGGGGGTCAGGCGCTTGAAGCGCCCAAAAGGGGTTCCCCGAAGGCTAAAATCCTTAAGATTTTGGGGTAAATGCCTCACAGGACGCATCAAAAAGCGCTCCCACCGGAGCGGTTTTACCCTTTGTTTACCAGGAAGTCCGAAGGTTAACGCCGGCGGCGCATGTGGCGCTTGGCTGCCGGCGCGTGAGCCATTGCGAAAGACCCGCAATCACTCATCGCCAGAGGGGAAAGGAGCCTTCGCTTCAACTCCGAACCGGCATCACCGAGAGCCATCTGGGCCACGCCCTCGCAAATTCATGCGGGGAGCAATGTTTGACGAGCTCGTGCAATGGATGGTGCAGGACGCCTCGCGGAAAAGCTGAGGCCTCAAGCCGACCTGAAGGCGGCCGCGATCGGTGCGGTCGTGCTGTTGCGCGAGTATTTGGGACTAGCCCGCGCGGCCAAAAAACCGGCAAAACGGCCGATGCTCGACCGCGAGCCGCCGCCGCGCCTGGTCGCATGGATCGAGCGCAATATGCCGCGCCGCGCCGGGCTTGCCGCCACCGTGATGCTGCTGCTCGGCGCCACCGGCTACGGCATCGTGAGGGGCGGTCACTTCGATGACTTCGCCGCCGCCGTCAGCAACACCCGCAACGCCTTCGCCAATTCCGCCGGCTTCCGCATCACCACGGTGGCGATCAACGGCCGCAGGCAGTTGAGCCAGGACGAGGTGCTCGCGATCGGCGGCGTCAACGGCCGTTCGTCGCTGTTGTTCCTCGATGCCGCGGCCGTGCGCGACCAACTCAAGGCCAATCCGTGGATCGCGGACGCCACCGTGATCAAATATTATCCGGGCGCGCTGCAGATCGACATTGTCGAGCGCTCGGCCTTTGCGCTGTGGCAGGAGAACGGCAAACTCTCGCTGATCGCGGAGGACGGCGCGGTGCTCGAGCCCTATGTGACGCGCCGTTTCGTGTCCCTGCCGCTCGTGGTCGGCAAGGGCGCCGAAACCCATGCGCGCGACTTCCTCGCGCTGCTGGCGCGCTATCCGCAGGTCAACGCCGTCACCAGGGCCGCGATCTATGTCGGCGAGCGGCGCTGGAATCTGCGCACGAGGGACGGCCTCGACATCCGCCTGCCGGAAAATGATGTCGGCAACGCCCTCGCTACCTTGAGCAGGCTCGACAAGGAGGATCATTTGTTCTCGCGCGACATCGTCGCCATCGACATGCGGCTTTCCGACCGGCTGACGGTGCAACTGTCCGACGATGCCGCCAAGGCGCGCGAAGATCAGATCAAGAAGACCACCAAAAAAAAGCCCGGTGACGCCGCATGACCGGTCTTGATCGCACGCTTACGCCGAAGACGCGGCCGATGTCGGGCAAGCGCACCGCGCTGGTGGCCTCGCTTGATATCGGCACCAGCAAGATCGCCTGCATGATCGCCCGGCTGAAACCGTGTCCGCCGAGCGACGCCCTGCGCGGCCGCACTCACGCGGTGGAATTGATCGGCTACAGCCAGATCCAGTCGCGCGGCGTGAAGGCCGGCGCGGTGGTCGATCTCGCCGAATGCGAAGATTCGATACGCCAGGCCGTCGCCCTGGCCGAACGCATGGCCAAGGTCCGCGTCGAGTCGGTGCTGCTCTCGGTGGCGGGCGGCCGGCTGCAGGGCCAGCTGATCGAAGCCGCCGCCGATATCCGTGGAAATACGGTGACGCCGGCCGACATGGGCCGCATCATCTCGACCGGCATGCACCACGCCACCGGCGCGGGCCGCACCGTGCTGCACGCGCTGCCGGTCAACTACTCGCTCGACGGCGTCAAGGGCATCCGCGACCCCCGTGGCATGGTGGCGCGCCAGTTCGGCGTCGACATGAACGTCGTCACGGCCGACGAGACCGTCGCGCGCAACCTGATGCTGGTGGTCGAGCGCTGCCATCTCAATGTCGAGGCGATGGCCGCAAGCCCTTATGTGGCGGGCCTCTCCGTGCTCACCGACGACGAGGCCGATATCGGCGCCGCCGTGGTCGAGATGGGGGCGGGAACCACCACGATTGCGATCTATTCCGGCGGCCGCTTCGTCCATGCCTCCGGCTTCTCGGTCGGCGGCCAGCACGTCACCATGGACCTTGCGCGGGGTCTTTCGGCATGCATTGCGGATGCCGAGCGAATCAAGACGTTATATGGCACCGTGCTGACCGGCGGGTCCGACGCGAGAGAGTTGATGTCCGTGCCAGCGGCGGGCGACAACGAGCGGGATGTTCCACAGATCGTGTCACGCGCCACGATCGCGAACATCGTCAAGCATCGCGTCGAGGAGATTTTCGAGATGGTCCGCGACCGGCTTAAGGATTCCCCCTTCGCGGCGGAGCCGAAGGCACGGGTCGTGTTGAGCGGCGGCGCCTCACAGCTGACCGGCATCCCCGAACTCGCCACCCAGATCCTCAACCGCCCGGTGCGCATCGGCCGCCCGCTCGGCTTCGGCCGGCTGCCCAGCGAGGCCAAGACCGCCTCCTTTGCGGCGCCGACCGGCCTTCTGGTCTACCCGCAATACGCTCACCTCGAACATACCGAACCGCGGCATACGCGGCAGCTCAGGACAGGGACGGACGGTTATTTCGGAAAGGTCGGACGATGGCTTCGCGAGGGCTTCTGATGACGGCTTTCCGCAACTTGCGAATTTCTCCAACTCCTGCGGCCGAGGGCCCGGGCGAACCCACGCGCGCGTGACGAGAGGCAACCATGGCACTCAACATTACCCCTCCTGATATTTCTGAATTGAAGCCTCGGATCACCGTCTTCGGCGTCGGCGGCGCCGGCGGCAACGCCGTCAACAACATGATCACCGCGGGTCTGCAGGGGGTCGACTTCGTCGTCTCCAACACCGACGCGCAGGCGCTGACGATGTCGAAAGCCCCGCGCATCATCCAGATGGGCACGCAGGTGACGCAGGGCCTCGGCGCCGGTTCGCAGCCGGACGTGGGCGCGGCCGCCGCGCAGGAGGTGCTCGACGAGATCCGCGATCATCTCTCGGGCGCCAACATGGTGTTCGTCACCGCCGGCATGGGCGGCGGCACCGGTACCGGCGCTGCTCCTGTCATCGCCAAGACCGCGCGCGAAATGGGCATCCTCACCGTCGGCGTCGTCACCAAGCCGTTCCACTTCGAAGGCGCCCGCCGCATGCGCACCGCCGAAGCCGGCATCAGCGAGCTGCACAAGGTGGTCGACACGCTTGCTAATCATTCCGAACCAGAACCTGTTCCGGGTCGCGAACGAAAAGACCACCTTCGCCGACGCCTTCGCGATGGCCGACCAGGTGCTCTATTCGGGCGTCGCCTGCATCACCGACCTGATGGTCAAGGAAGGCCTGATCAACCTCGACTTCGCCGACGTGCGGGCGGTGATGAGGGAAATGGGCAAGGCGATGATGGGTACGGGCGAGGCCTCCGGCGACAAGCGCGCGCTGACCGCGGCTGAAGCCGCGATCGCCAATCCGTTGATCGACGACAGCTCGATGAAGGGTGCCCGCGGCCTCCTGATTTCGATCACCGGCGGCAAGGACCTGACCCTGTTCGAAGTCGACGAAGCCGCAACCCGCATCCGCGAGGAAGTCGACCAGGACGCCAACATCATCGTCGGCGCCACCTTTGACGAAATCTCTCGACGGCCTGATCCGCGTCTCGGTGGTTGCGACCGGCATCGAGCAGGCCCAACTGATGCGCGGCGGTGTGACCGCGTCGGCGACCGCCGCTCCCGTGGCCCCCGTCGTGTCCGGCCACGTGGGCGAAAATCGCCTCGCCGACCTGACCGCGCGGCTCCGCGCCGACAATGCCCGGCTCGCCGAGCGCGCCGCCAGGCTCGAAGCCCAGGGTCCGGTCGCCGCGCCGCACCGCGCCGCCAGCAATGTCGAGCGTGCCGCGCTCGCGGCGATTGCCGCCGCGGTTGCGCCGGATGCCCCGCCCGCCGCACCGGTGCAGCCGGCTTCCTATGGCGATGTCACGGTTCGTCCGATCGCGCAGAAGCCGTCGTTGTTCCCCGACCATGGCGCAGCGCACGCCCAGCCGGTCGAGGAGCCGATGACCCCGGAAACCTTCATCCCGCAGCAGGCCGAGCGTCTGGCCGGCCGATCGCCGCGGATGCCGAAGTTCGAGGACCTGCCGATGCCGGCCCAGGCCGAGATTCGCCAGGCTCGGGGTGAACAAGGCCGCGGCAATTCGGAAGAGGAGCATCCGCAGAAGTCGCGCCTGTCGCTGCTGCAGCGCCTCGCCAATGTCGGCCTCGGCCGCCGCGACGAGGAGAACGAGCCGCCAATCGTGGCCCGCGCCTCCGGCCCCGCCATGCCGGCGATGCCGCCGCTGCCGGAGCGGAAGCCCGCCAAGCGGTCGGTGCAGGAGCAGATCGCGGGCAATGACCCGGTATCGGAGTATGCCAAGCGGCCGGCGCCGCAGGGTCTCGACTACCATGGCCGCCCGGCGCCTGTTGCCCCAACGCCACAGGGCGACGACCATCTTGATATCCCCGCCTTTCTCCGCCGTCAGGCTACCTGAGGATTGTTACAATTAGGGCGATGAAAAAGGCCCCGGCTCATGTGAGCCGGGGCCTTTGCTTTTGACCCGGACGGTGTCTGTCACATTTCCGTAAGAGACTGATTTTAAATCAATAATTATGCAGTTGGTGATCCAATCAAGAGGCGCAAATCATGCGCCGCCGCGTTCCAGTTTGGTGAAGCCTTGGCGCGAATGCGGCATAGATGGGGTAACAATCGGTAAAGAAGCGTGAGTTGGCGCTGTTTGGGGCAAAGATTATGGTTGCCGCGACTTGGGGATACCTAGCGAAACAAATCGGCACGGGGCTCGCGGGCTGGCGAGCCGATCTGGTCGTTGGGCAGGTCGTAGTGGGCGGTCTTCGCATGAAATTTAGCCGGCAAACAACGCTTCGCTCGCAAGCCACCGTGAACGGTGTCGGTGTTCATTCCGGTTCCACCGTCAGCCTCACCATCGGACCTGCATCAGTGGATGCGGGTCTTATTTTTGTGCGCACGGGAATTGAGGGCGGCGACCGCGAAGTGCAGGCCACCGCCGGCGCCGTGATCGCCACCGACTTTGCAACCGTGCTGGGCGATGCCGAGGGTCCGCTGGTTTCCACCGTCGAGCACGTGCTTGCTGCGCTGCGGGGCATGGGCGTCGACAACGCCACCATCGAAATCGACGGCCCGGAAGCGCCGATCATGGATGGCAGCGCTGCAGCTTTTGTCACCGCGATCGATCAGGCCGGCATCGTCAGCCAGTCGGCGCCGCGCCGCTTCATCCAGGTGGTCAAGCCGGTGCAGGTCGCGATCGGCGACAGCTTCGGTGAACTGCGCCCGTATGCGTCGGGTTTCCGCGCCGAAGCCGAGATCGACTTTGCCAATCCTGTGATCGGCCGCCAGGAGTACGCGCTGGAATTGAGCGCAGAAGGGTTCCGCCGCGAGGTTTCCCGCGCCCGCACCTTCGGCTTCATAAGTGACACCGCGCGGCTCTGGAGCGCCGGCTTTGCGCTCGGCGCCTCCTTCGAGAACTCGATCGTGTTCGACGAAGAGCGCCTGCTCAATCCCGAAGGGCTCCGCTACGCCGACGAATGCGTCCGCCACAAGGTGCTCGACGCGGTTGGCGACCTCGCTTTGGCCGGTCTGCCGCTGCTCGCGGCCTATCGCTCGGTCCGTGGCGGCCACAAGCTGAACCACGCCGTGCTGACAGCGTTGATGGCCGACCGCGCCGCCTGGCGGGTGGTGGAGGGCGAGGCCGTGCGGCGTCCCCGCATCCAGGCTGAAACCGGCCGAGGGATCGTGGCTGGACGGATGGCCGCGGCCTACGGCCCGGACGTGTCCTGAGGCTCAATCGAGCTGATTCTCCTGCCTTTTAGGCGGTTATTTACCCGTATTAACCATGATCGGCTGCGGCTTCCTGGAGTCGCCTTAATCCGGGCGAAATGCCTGCCTATGCGATTGGTTGACGGGGTTTTTTCGGTTACACAGGCCTTGGTTGCGAAGGGCGCCAGGGCCGCGGCAAGGACGGCGTTCATGACCGACGTTCATGGCGCAGGGCGGGTATCGCAACTCACCGCATTGAGAGGCGTCAGGTTTTAAGGCTCATGTCGGTACAGCGTTTCACGCGCGAATTACGGATATCGGCGGCTTTCGGCCGGCTGCGGTTGGCCGCGTCGCTGATCGTGCTCGCACTGCCCTTAAGCGGCTGCGGCACCGGCGCGCTGTGGGACAAGTTCCTGGCAAAGGACGACACCTTCGTCGATGAGCCCGCGGACAAGCTCTACAATGAGGGCTTGTACCTGATGAACGAGAAGAAGGACGCCAAGGCGGCCAACAAGAAATTCGAGGAAGTCGACCGCCAGCATCCTTATTCCGAATGGGCGCGCAAATCGCTGCTGATGTCGGCCTATGCGTCGTACAACGCGGGCGACTACGACAACTGTATCGGTGCGGCGACGCGCTACGTGACGCTGCATCCCGGCAGCCCCGACGCGGCCTACGCGCAATACCTGATCGCCGCCTCGCATTACGACCAGATCCCCGACATCTCCCGCGACCAGGGCCGTACCGAGAAGGCGATGGCCTCGCTGGAAGAGGTGATCCGCAAATATCCGACGTCGGAATACGCCGTCAGCGCCAAGGCCAAGCTCGAGGGCGCGCGCGACCAGCTCGCCGGCAAGGAAATGGAAATTGGGCGCTATAATCTCGAAAAGCGCAATTACATCGGCGCGATCAACCGCTTCAAGACCGTGGTGACCCGATACCAGACCACGCGCCATGTCGAGGAAGCGCTGGCGCGGCTGACCGAAGCCTATATGGCGATCGGCATTGTCGCCGAGGCGCAGACGGCCGCTGCCGTGCTTGGCCACAATTTTCCTGACAGCCGCTGGTACAAGGACGCTTATAATCTTGTAAAGTCCGGCGGTCTCGAGCCGAGCGAGAATCAGGGTTCCTACATTTCCAGGGCCTTCAAGAAGATGGGTCTCGGCTAGGATTGCATCTCGCATGCTGGCGCGTCTGTCGATCCGCGACATCGTCCTGATCGAGCGGCTCGATATCGAATTTTCCAAGGGGTTGGCGGTACTGACCGGCGAAACCGGCGCGGGCAAATCGATCCTGCTCGATGCCTTTGCGCTCGCGCTCGGCGGCCGCGGCGATGCCGGCCTCGTGCGCCACGGCGCGGAGCAGGGCCAGGTGACGGCCGTGTTCGACGTGCCCAAGGGCCATCCCGCAACCGCCATTCTCTCCGATAACGGGCTGGAAGACACCGGCGAAATGATTCTCCGCCGCGTGCAGTTCGCCGACGGCCGCACCCGCGCCTTCATCAACGACCAGGCGATCTCGGTGCAGACGCTCAAGGCCGTGGGCAGCGCGCTGGTCGAAATCCACGGCCAGCATGACGAGCGCGCGCTGGTCGATGCCGCCACGCATCGCCGCCTGCTCGATGCTTTCGCGGGATTGGAGAAGGATGTCGCGGCGCTCGAGAAGCTGTGGGACGCACGCCGCACGGCCAACGGTGCGCTTGAGGAGCACCGCGCCGGCATGGAACGCGCCGCGCGCGAAGCGGATTATCTGCGCCATGCTTCCGATGAACTAAAGACGCTCGCGCCGCAGGATGGCGAGGAGACAACGCTTGCCAATCGCCGCACGGTGATGATGCAGGGCGAGAAGATCGCGGCCGATCTGCGCGAGGCGCAGGACGCCGTCAGCGGCGATCATTCGCCGGTCGCGGCGCTCTCGGCAGCGGTGCGGCGGCTGGAGCGCCGCGCGGCGAACTCGCCTTCGCTGGTCGAACCCGCGGTCAAGGCGATCGACACCGCGATCAATGCGCTGGAGGAGGCCGACCAGCATCTCGCCGCAGCCCTTGCCGCGGCCGATTTCGATCCGCTGGAGCTGGAGCGCATCGAGGAGCGCCTGTTCGCGCTGCGCGCCGCCTCGCGCAAATACAACACGCCGGTCGATGGACTGGCGGCGCTTGCCGCCAAATATGCTTCCGACGTGGCGCTGATCGATGCCGGCGCCGAGCTATTGAAGAAGCTGGTCGCTGCCGCCGAGGAGGCCGACCAGCGCTACGGCGCGGCGGCGAAAAAACTTTCCGCGGCGCGCGAAAAATCCGCGCAAAAGCTCGACAAGGCCGTCAACGCCGAACTCGCGCCGCTGAAGCTGGAGCGCGCGGCCTTTACCACCCAGATCGAGAGCGATCCGGCTTCTCCCGGACCGCAAGGGTTCGACCGCATCGAGTTCTGGGTGCAGACCAATCCCGGCACCAGGCCAGGGCCGCTGATGAAGGTTGCCTCCGGTGGCGAGCTGTCGCGCTTTTTGCTGGCGCTGAAGGTGGTGCTGGCCGACCGCGGCTCGGCGCCCACGCTCGTGTTCGACGAAATCGATACCGGCGTCGGCGGCGCGGTCGCGGACGCCATCGGCTCCCGGCTGGCTCGCCTGGCCTCCGGGGTGCAGGTGATGGCGGTGACGCACGCGCCGCAGGTCGCCGCCCGCGCCAATCAACACTTGCTGATTTCCAAGGATGCGCTCGACAGGGGCAAGCGCGTCGCCACCCGCGTCAACGCGCTCGCCGCCGATCACCGCCGCGAGGAAATCGCGCGTATGCTGGCGGGCGCGGAGATCACCGCGGAAGCGCGGGCGGCCGCCGAGCGGCTCTTGAAGGCAGCAACGGCTTAGTTTCTCGTCATGGCCAAAGCCGCGAAAGCCAAAAAGCTCCCCGACGTCGCCGACCTCACCAAGGCGCAAGCCAAGATCGAGCATATGCGGCTGGCGCTGGAGCTCGAAGGTCACGACAGGCGCTACTACCAGGAAGATGCGCCCAGCGTCACCGATGCCGAATACGACGCGCTGCGCCAGCGCTTCAACGCGATCGAGCAGCGCTTCCCGGACCTCGTCACCTCCGAATCGCCATCGCAAAAGATCGGCGCGGCGCCGTCGGGCCGATTCAAGAAGGTGCGGCACGCGGTGCCGATGCTCTCGCTCGACAACGCCTTTGCCGAACAGGATGTGATCGATTTCGCCGGCCGCATCCAGCGCTTCCTGAAATTGCCCGACGACAAGATCGATTTCTCCGCCGAGCCGAAGATCGACGGGCTGTCGATGTCGCTGCGCTATGAAGGCGGCGAACTCGTCACCGCCGCGACGCGCGGCGACGGCGCCGAGGGCGAGGACGTCACCGCCAATATCCGCACGCTGAAGGACGTTCCGCACAAGCTCAAGGGCCGCAACATCCCTGACATCTGCGAGGTGCGCGGCGAGGTCTACATGACCAAGAAGGGGTTCCTGGCGCTGAACGAACGCCAGAAGGCGGCCGGCGACACCATCTTCGTCAATCCGCGCAATTCGGCCGCCGGCTCCCTGCGGCAGAAGGACCCATCCATCACCGCCTCGCGTCCGCTCGGCTTCTTCGCCTATGCCTGGGGCCAGATGAGCGAGATGCCGGACGACACGCAAACCGGCATGATCCACTGGTTCGAGCGCTGCGGCTTCATGACCAATCCGCTGACAAAGCTGTGTCATTCGGTCGAGCAGCTGATCGCCTTCCATCGCAAGATCGAGGAGCAACGCGCCGAGCTCGACTACGACATCGACGGCGTCGTCTACAAGGTCGACCGCATCGACTGGCAGGAACGGCTCGGCTTCGTGTCGCGCACGCCGCGCTGGGCGATCGCGCACAAATTCCCCGCCGAACGCGCCATGACCGTGCTGCGCGACATCGAGATCCAGGTCGGCCGCACCGGATCGTTCACACCGGTCGGCAAGCTCGAGCCGGTCGGCGTCGGCGGCGTCATCGTGCAAAACGTGACGCTGCACAATGAGGATTACATCAGGGGCATCGGCGGCGACGGCGAACAGCTGCGCGAGGGCCGTGACATCCGGATCGGCGACACCGTGGTGATCCAGCGCGCCGGCGACGTGATCCCGCAAGTGGTCGACGTCGTGATCGACAAGCGGCCGAGGGGCGCGAAGGAATTTCACTTCCCGAAGAAGTGCCCGTGCCCGCTGCATACCGATGTGGTGCGCGAGGAGACCGCCACCGGCGAGGAGGGATCGCGCGCCCGCTGCAGCGGCGAGTTCGCATGTCCCTATCAGAAGATCGAGCACTTGAAGCTGTTCGTCTCGCGCCGGGCCTTCGACATCGACGGCCTCGGCGAGAAGCAGCTGCAATATTTCTTCGATGAAGGCTGGGTGGAAGAGCCCGCCGACATCTTCACGCTGCCGAAGCGCAATAACAAGCTCAAGCTGGAAGAAATCGAAGGCTACGGCGAAACTTCGGTGCGCAATCTCTTTGCCGCGATCGAGAGCGGGCGAAAAATTTCGCTGGAGCGCTTCATCTATGCGCTCGGCATGCGCCATGTCGGCGAGACCACGGCGCTGGCGCTGGCGCGCGGCTACGGCTCGTGGCAGGCGTTTCATGATGCCGGGCTCAAAGTCGCCAAGGGTGACGAGGAGGCGATCGCGGAAATGGACGCGCTGGACCAGATCGGCGACACCGTGATCCAGAGCGTCGGCGCCTATTTCGGCGAGAGCCACAACCGCGGCATTGTCGAGCGGCTCACACGAGAAGTGACGATCCTCGATGCCGAGAAGCCGAAGAGCAATTCGGCGATCGCCGGCAAGACCGTGGTGTTCACAGGCTCGCTGGAGAAGATGACGCGCGACGAAGCCAAGGCGATGGCCGAACGTCTCGGCGCCAAGGCCGCCGGTTCGGTGTCGAAGAAGACGGATTATGTGGTGGCTGGACCCGGCGCCGGCTCAAAACTCGCGGAAGCGCAGAAGCACGGCGTGAAGGTGCTGACCGAGGACGAGTGGTTGAAGCTGGTGGGGGGCTGACTCGCTTCGCCCCCGCCTTCAACTGTCATGCCCCGCGAAAGCGGGGCATCCAGTATGTGCGCCCGGCATGGGCATTGACTTGGAGGTGGAAGTCCTCCCGTGAGCTGGTCACAGCGAGCGAAGGGAAGCGCAGAGCGTCGAGCCGCGAGGACGGCGTGAAGGAAGCGTGGAGCGAAGCTGCGGGCCGACGAACAGGAAGCGGATAGAAGGCGGAGCCGAGCAGGGCGAGCGGGCATACGGCCGCGAAGCTCTTGTGACCAAGGCGAGGCGACGTAGATCCGGCGGTCGTGCAGCGACGGTCAATGGTCTTACCCGGGGAGGTCTCGCCTTGCGCCTGAAAGGGTGACGCGGGTCGCAAGACCAGTGGAGCGAGAAGTCAGCAGAGGCCGTAGTGTGTGCTGGGTAGCGCATGAGTCAGGAGGGTTAAAGTCCCTCCAGCGCTCGGATGAGGAGCGCTGTATCCAAAGGCAGGGGTAATGCCTTGCCGGCCAGCGGCGCAAGCCGGTGGAGGACAGGGTGTCCGGAGCGATCCGGAATCTGAAGAGTCTGAGGAGAAGTATCGGGCTGTAATCAATGGGGGCGACCCCGACGATGAACAGGTCGGCCAAAGATGGGGCAAGGTCGAGCCCGCACTATGGGGGCGAAGGCGTTACTCATTCACCCATCGTACCAAGGTGTTTGCTGACGGCACGATACGGAAGATTCATGCGTGACCCCAGGAGACCTGTCTGTGTCCCGGCCAGCAACCGGGTAAGCAACCCTATAAGCGGTAGCGAAGTGGGAAGTGATGCACAGGCAGGAGTCGGAGAACGTAATAGTACCTGAAGCGCGAGACGAACAACTCGTGTGACCAGCAATGGCGGATCGAGAGTGGTCCGGGGAAGGACGTTCGTGAAAGGATCGAGGCAGGATACGTCGAGATAGATGAGCGAGAAGCGTGAAGATGGAAAGTTCCCTTTGTGAAAAACCCGAACGTCACGCTTCGAGGAGACTATCCGATCATCTGGTCCTCGAAGGTCGGAAGCAGAAGGTCCACTCCCTGGTGGACAAGGTATACTCACGCAAGAACCTGAAGCTTGCGTGGGAGCGCGTTCGCGCCAATCAAGGGGCCAGCGGCGCAGATAAGGTGACCATCGAGGAATTCGAGACCCGTCTGGATGAGAATCTGGAACGGCTCCATCGAGAGCTCCGAGAGAACACCTATCAGCCGCAAGCCGTGCGACGATTGGAGATTCCGAAAAGAGGAGCCCCCGGCAAGACAAGGCCACTGGGCATACCCTCGGTCTACGACCGGGTGTGTCAGCAGATCGCTTGGAGCCGATCTTTGAGAAGGTCTTTGATCCGAGCAGCTTTGGGTATCGTAAAGGTCGCAAGACCGCCGATGCCATGTCCAAGATTTGGCGCGAAGTGGAGGCCGGAAACGAGTGGATCGTCGATGCGGATCTCAAAGACTTTTTCGGATCCGTAGATCACGAAAAGCTCCTGACCCTGGTCGGAAAGCAAATTGCCGACAGCAGAGTGCTGAAGCTCATTCGACAGATGCTGGAGGCGGGCTATGAAGAACGGGGACAGAAATTTGCGACCCCACGGGGAACTCCGCAAGGAGGAGTCGTCTCGCCACTGCTGAGCAATATCCTGCTGACTCCCTTTGATAAGGAGATGAGGCGACAAGGGTACCAGCTCACGCGATGGGCGGATGACTGGGTAGTGACCTGTCGGACTCGGGCCGAGGCGGAGCACGCCTTGGCGCGAGCGGTGAAGATTCTCGAACAACTCGGCGTAGCGCTCAATCAGGCGAAGACCCGGATTGTGCACATTGCGCGCGGGTTCGAGTTTCTCGGATTTAGTGTGCTGCAGAGACAGATAGAAAGGAGGGAACATGAAACAATAACCTGTCGTATAGCTGCGTGGAAGATGGGGGCGGGCCCCCCGGGATCGGCTTTCAGGAGCGGGTCTCAAACCACTCCAAGCGGCTGCGGTCAAAAGCCGTGGTCGTGAGCGTTGGAGGGAAAAGCTTGGGGCATGACCCTGAGCAGGTGTGCGTCCGGGAGACGAGCGAAAGCAAACCCACCGACGACGCGTCGTTAAGAAGCAAGCGTCATCAAAACCAGAGGCGTGAATCTCCACTGGGATAAGTCTGTCGGGTGCCTGATGACTGGGCAGACGGTGACCGGCGTTGAGGGGGCGTGAACCGGATGCAGGCTTTTGCGCGGAACTGCAGGAACCAGGGCTCTGATGGAAAGGGAGAAGCACAAGCGGCGAAAACCGTGAGGCGAGAGTACCGATGCAGAGCACTGGGACGGACCGATCAGTAGGAGCGATGAAGGCCCTGTAATGGGGCTGGAGCAAAGGGATCGGGTCAGGCGGTCGTATGGTCGAAACAACTGGAAACAGGATGATGACGATGCGTGCGACGGACAAACCGT
>CAWJYQ010000024.1:0-338778 GCA_963847045.1 uncultured Alphaproteobacteria bacterium
GGACAGCACCAACTGGCCGGCCTCGTTGAACATGTCGATGGTGATGTCCTTGCGGAAATCCTTCAGCGCCACTTCCGCGCCCAGCCCCGCACCGAACATCCAGACCTTGTTGGCCCATTGCTCGAAGGCGAGATCATGGGTGACGCCGCGTTCGAGCGTGATCGGGTCAAACTGCGTGCGGCCGGGCGATTTGCGCCACATCGAGGGATCGCCGCCTTCGCGATGCTCCACCACCTCCGTGCTCCGGCGCAGCGCGCTGATCCTGGAGATGCCGGCCACATACTGGCCGTCCCATTTGACGCGGAATTTGAAATTCTTGTAGGGGTCGTGGCGCGAAGCATTGACGGTGAACTCAGCCATGGTGTCTGCCCTCGGGTTGCACCCCACCGCGCCGCTCGCGCAAGATTGCTCGAAGGCGGAGGTGGCGTCAATCGAGCCGGACGCGGCTACTCCCCCCACTCCCGCGCCAGCGTCGCGAGCGCGCAGCCCTCGCAATAGCGCTTGTCCTTGTAGTCGATCCAGTTGTGGGCATAGACGCGGTCGAGCGGGATGTCGTAGCGCGCGCGCAGGATTTTGACGAGAACCTTCCAGGCATCAATCTGCGCCTGCGTGGCGGGGCGCGTCACGTCGGGATAGTTGCCGGCGAACTCGACGCCGATCGAGGTGTCCTTGTTGACCTGGTGATAGGTCCTGCTGTTGTCGACGTATTTGTTGTCGTTGCGGTCGGCGCCGTCGGTGTGGGTCGGGACGAGGTTGTCCGCCACCGCCCAGTAGACCGTGCCGTCGGTCTCGACCCAGACCATGACGCCGCGGCGCGTCGGGTTTTTGTTTTGCTCCATGGCGCCGCCGCGCGCCGAGCCCGCCGGCCCCTCGGTCTGGTGCACGATGATGTTTTTCCAGGGATGGGCTTTTGCGACATCGCCCCAGGGCGAGAGCCAGACCATCTTCAGGCCGGGAATATCGGGCGTGCCGGACGATTTTGCGATCGTCTTGAGGTCGGTTTGCGCGAAAGCTGGAAATAGAAGCGCGATGGAGAAGGCCATCGCGAGGAAACGGAATTTCATAATCGGAAAGGCCCCGTGGGGCTTCTTGGTAGCATGGATCAGGCGCGTTTGCGCTCCCAAGCGACGCATCCGCCTCGAGCTCGGGCGCGAGCGGCGGCGCGGGATTGTAGGCCGCGTAGCGGTTCTTGCCCTCTTTCTTGGCGGCATAGAGCGCGTGGTCGGCGGCGGCGATCAGCCGGTCCGGAAACGCGCCGGTCTCGCGGGTCCATTGCGCGACCCCGATCGAGACCGCGATCGGGATGTCGTTGCCGACACAGGCCTCGGCATCCTCGCGACACACATCCAGCACGCGGCGCGCGATCATGGCGCCTTCGCGCAGCGTCGACGACGGCAGCACGATGCAGAACTCGTCGCCGCCGGTGCGCGCCAGCAGGTCGCCGGGCCGCAGCCGCGTCTGCGCCATCAGCGTGAAATGCTGCAGGCAGGCATCGCCCGCGGCATGACCATGGGTGTCGTTGATCTGCTTGAAGCCGTCGAGATCGATCACCAGAAGCGCAAACGGCTCGCCGCTGCGCTCCGAGCGGGCGCATTCCTCGGTGAGGCGCTGCACCAGCTGCCTTCGGTTGCCGACGCCGGTGAGATCATCCAGCAGCGCGAGATCGGCGACCTCGTTGCGCAGCCGGTCGATCGCCATCAACAGGAAACCGAAATTGAGCGACATCGACAGGAAGATCAGCGCCAAGGTCAGCGCGCCCTGCGGCAGCGACGAGCGCATGAAGGAAAAATCGAGGCCGAGCAGGTTGCCGAAGGCCCTGACCGCATAAAG
The DNA here is from genome assembly GCA_963847045.1 of uncultured Alphaproteobacteria bacterium. Taxonomy (GTDB): domain Bacteria; phylum Pseudomonadota; class Alphaproteobacteria; order Rhizobiales; family Xanthobacteraceae; genus Bradyrhizobium. The sequence goes on from CAWJYQ010000024.1 coordinate 1,831, forward strand.
CGCGATGATCAGGCAGGCGATGCCGCCGGCCAGCCGGGCGCCCGGGTTGGCGCGGCCGTCGGGGCTCGAGAACAGGAGTTTCAGGGTCAGCGCCAACGGCACCGATTGGCCGGTCGAATAGACCAGGACCCTCATCGCACTGCTGTCATAGCCGGCGATGAAGAAGATAAGGCCGGCGCCGGTCAAGCCGGTGATCAGCGCGGTCTTCGTCCAGGACACCGGGCGCTCGTAAAATCGTTCGATGCCCATGGCGGCGAGGCAGACCGCGAAGATCAGCACAATTCCGCCGGCAAGCAGGGGCAGCAGCGTGCCGGTGAAGACCATGACCAGCATCGCCATGGAGCCGCCGAGCGCGCCGACGGCCGACGAGGCCGCCCAGAACCGCGCGGCCTCGAACCTCGGATAGGTAAAGGCGACATAGGCCCAGATCAGGGCCACCGCGAGAAAGTTAATGACGAAGACCGTCCACAATGTCGGAACGCTCAGCATCGCGACCGCAGCACATCCATTGTCCTGTCCCCCTGCCCGACCATATCCCCGTTTTGTTACGGACAGCTTGGGCCAGGCGGCTTAACGGAATCTCAACTCGCCGGGCGAAACCACGGCGTGGTTTTGAATTGATGAAGATCGCGCGCGCGAGTGGCCCGCGACTGCCGATTTTCGACACATCTTCGCCGCGGCGCGGCCGCACCGCTACGCCGTCTTGAGCCGTCGCGTGATGCACCGGATCGCGCCGCGCGAGGCGCGCGAGCGAGGCGTGCGCAGTCGTCGAAGCGGAAAATTTTCGCGAAAAGCGCATCAAAACGCATTTCAGCTGTGGATAACGCCATGACGCGCGCGTGACAGTGCGGGGCAGCGCGCCGCGAATCTGCTGAGTTTAGCTTCGAGGATATTGCGAGGCTGGCCCTCCGCCGAGCATGCCTCTCGTGTCGCGTTTCAATCCATTAAAACCCTGAGAGGATACTATGGCTAAGAAAGCGAAGAAGGCGAAAAAGGCGAAGAAGGCCAAGAAGTCGAAGAAGAAGTAACTCTTCGAGCCCGGGTGGGGTGCTCAGCTCCACCCGGGCAACCGGTCCTCTCCGGATTTTAAAACGGCGGGCTTGGCCCGCCTTTTTAATTCCTAGCGTTCCGCGAACGCGAGCTTCGCCCCGAGCAGCGCAAAGCCGCCGGCGAAGGCACGGCGGAGCCAGGTCATGACGCGAGGCCGGCTCACGACACGGTCGCGCACGGCACCGGCGAACAGGCCGTACAGCACGAACACCAAAAACGTCATCGCCATGAAGGCGGCGGAAAGTTCCAGCATGCGCGCGAGCGGATAGGCTTCGTCGGCGGCGATGAACTGCGGCAGGAAGGCCAGGAAGAAGATCGACAATTTCGGGTTAAGGATGTTGATCAGGAAGCCGGTCACGATCACCCGCCGGCTCGATTTTGCGTCGAGCCGCGTCTCGACCGACAGCGCGCCCTCTTCGCGCAGCGCCTGCCAGGCCATGTAGCCGAGATAGAGCACGCCCAGCCATTTCAGCGTTGCGAAGGCCAGCGCGCTGGTGTGCAGCACGGCGGCGAGCCCAAGCATGGCGGCGCACATCGCCGGCAATATCCCGAGCGTGCAGCCGAAGGCGGCGGCGATGCTGGCGCGCGAGCCCTTCGTCAGCGCGGTCGCGAGTGTGTAGAGCACGCCGGTGCCCGGCGAGACGACGACGATCAGCGAGGTGATGAGGAACGACCACGACATCGACCGACCGTATCACGCACGCCGAACGCGCGATAGCAGCCGGCCTCTCAGGTGTGGCTAGTGCGACGCGGATCGCGCCTGCGCCAATTTCGCCTCGTGCAGGATGTCGAGCGCGCCCCCCCGAAATACTACGGGGGTCAAAAGCGACGATGCCGCATGGTTCCGGAAGGCGAATTGGTGTAGCAGCGTCCCGCTGCACAAATTTTAGCCAAGGGCAGGACAAGGGGAGGATATGACCGCGATCCGCGGAACTGCCGCCGTCGTGACGGGGGCCGCCAGTGGCATCGGACGCGCGCTCGCGCTCGAGTTGGCCGCGCGCGGCGCCGACCTCGCGCTCGCCGACCGCGACGAGGCGGGACTGGCTGCGGTCGCGGCCGAAATCGGCAACCGGCGGAAGGTGACGGTGCACCGTGTCGATGTCGGCGAGCCGGCCGAGATCGCACGCTTCGCTGAAGCCGCGATCGCGGCGCATCCCTCGCTCGTCATCGTCATCAACAATGCCGGCGTGGCGCTGCTCGGCCAGTTCAGCGAGATCGACCAGTCGCAGATGGACTGGGTGATGAACATCAATTTCTGGGGCACGGTGCATTCCACCCGCGCGTTCCTGCCGCATCTTTCGACCAGGCCGGAGGCGCACATCGTCAACCTCTCCTCGATCTTCGGCATCATTGCGCCACCGGGACAAACCGCCTATTGCGCCTCGAAATTCGCGGTGCGCGGCTTTTCGGAAAGCCTGCGGCACGAGCTGCAGATGGCAAACAGCCCGGTGCGGCTCTCGGTGGTGCATCCGGGCGGCGTCGCCACCGATATCGCGCGCAATTCCCGCAGCGGCAGCGCGATTGCGGACAATGCCCGCCGCGCGGATGCGATCGAGCGGTTCGACAAGGTGGCGAAGAAGTCGCCGGCGGCGGCAGCGTGCCGGATCATCAGGGGCATCGAGAACAACGAGCTGCGGATCCTGATCGGCAGCGACGCCCGCTTCATGGATATCCTGCAGCGCTTGCGGCCCACGACCTACTGGGCGCCGCTGGCGCGGCGGATCGAGAAGATGGCGAACAAGAAATGACGAGGGCCTATTTAGGCATCGTCATTCCGGGGCGCGCGAAGCGCGAGCCCGGAATCCATACTCCCGATCGTGGTTATGGATTCCGGGCCTGCGTGCTTCGCACGCATCCCGGAATGACGACCTCAGGTATGGCACCTCACCGCCCGACCAGCTGATCCGCGAAATAGCCGATGGTCTTGCGATAGATCACCGCGTGATTCCATTCGCGCATCGCCTCGAAATTGGCGCTGCCTTCGCTGCAGGGCGCTCCCATCTTGAAGCCGTTGGTGTGCAGGAGGTTGGCGGTGGAAGCGAGCACATCGGGGACGGAGTGGCGGAGGTCGACGCGGCCGTCGCCGTCGAAATCGACGCCGTATTTGATATAGGACGACGGCAAAAATTGGGTCTGGCCGATCTCGCCGGCATAGGCGCCGATCAGGTCGCGCAACGGCAGATCGCCGCGCTGGACGATCTTCAGCGCCGCGAGCAGCTCGCCCTGGAACAGCTCGGAGCGACGGCAATCATGCGCCAGCGTCGCGAGCGTGCGGATCACCGGCAGCTTGCCAATGTCGCCCTTGCCGAAATCGCTCTCGAGCCCCCAGATCGCGACCAGAATCTGCCGCGGCACGCCAAAGCGCTGTTCGATCTGCGACAACAGCGCGGCATGCCGCTGCAGCATCGCGCGCCCGCCATTGATGCGCCCGGCGCCGACGCGGGTCGAGACATATTGCTCAAAAGTCTTGTTGAAAGTGTAGCGCTGGCGGCGGTCGAAGGCGAGCACACCGCCATCCTGCGTCACGCCGCCGAGCGCGGAGGCGACGACGCCCTGCGAGACGCCGGCCGCGGTCGCCTCCGCCGAGAAGTTTTGTACGAACGAATTGAAATCGCCGCCGCAGCGTGCGGCGAGAGCGGGGCTGGAGGCGGTCAACGCGCAAAAGAAAACGGCCCGATGAAATTTGCGCATCAATGTCCCCTGTCCCAATCAATCTGTGATCATGCCACGGCAAAATCAGGTTCGTCAAAGCGGCCCATCATCGTCCGCTGGCGCCATCGGCCGCAGTGGCGGCGGTGGCGTGAGGCAAAAGCCCTTGCGCCCGCTCGTCTTGTGTTGAAGGTTTCCCGCCGCGTGCTAGAGCGCGATGGGATCGCCATCGCGCTCTAGATTCTTGTTTGCGCATGATCTTTTCGGAAAACCGGTGTCCACTTTTCCGGATCATGCGCTATGCTCGCACATCACATCGAGCCTCGCGCCATGCAGGATAACCCGTCAGACATCCGACCTCCCTCGCCGCAGTTTACGCTGTTGCGCGTGCCGCTGTTCCGGCTGCTCGCGATCAACCTTGCGATCGGCGCCTGCGCCGCGGCGCTGCTGGTGGGCGGGCTGCTGCTGCTCAATCCCGGCGGCCTGCGCGACCTGATCCTCGCCGACCGCGCGCCCGCCGTGCCGATCTTCGTGCTGCTTGGCTCGTTCTTCGTCACCTTCGGCTCGGTCGCGATGGGCACGGCCATTATGGCGCTCGGCAAAAGCGAGCGGAAGGACGACCGCCCGCGCGGCGGCCTGCAAGAGCCTGCCATGCAGGCACTGGCGTCGCGCGAACGCTGATGAGCAGGCCGCGCGCCGCAGCGGCGCGCGGGCGAACAGCGTCCGAACCCAGGCCTTCGTCACAATTTCGACCGTTCTGCGCATGGATAGTTCGCGGGCAGAACCTGCCCTGCCGAGACGGCGACTAACTTTCCGCGACCGCTCCTCCCCTTTTTGCCAACCAAAGAGATGCCAATGACCTTTCTGCGCAAGAACATCGCACTGCTTGTCCTCATTCCGCTCCTCTCGGCTTTCACGGCGACCGCAACCCACGCGCAGACCCGCGACGTGGCGGGCGCGCGGGATTATCCGGGCATCGGCCGCTTCGGCGGCAGCGTCATCACCGGCTATGTGGTGAAGGACTTTGACGCGGCGCGGATGCAGGCGGCCGCCTTCAAGGACGGCCAGCCGGCCGACGCGCGGCGGCTGGAGGGGCGCATCATCCGCGTCGCATATCGCACCAATCCCGGGCCGTCGATCCTCGAAGTCTCCAAAAACTTCGAGACGCAACTCGCCAAGGCCGGCTTCAAGACGCTGCTCGCCTGCGACACCGACGCCTGCGGCGCCATTCCCTTCACCGAGGCGATCGACGTGTTGCCGGTTCCGCAGATGTGGGTCGACGGCTTCAACTATCATTATTATGCCGGGCGCAAGGAGGATGGCGGGCGCGAGATTTTTGCCAGCGTCCTCGTCAGCCAGAACAACCAGGACATCACCGCGCAGCTCACCGTCGCCGAGCTTGGCGCGATCGAGAACAAGATGGTGGATGCGGCGGCGATGGCGAAGGGCCTTGGCGAGACCGGCCACATCGCGCTCTACGGCATCTATTTCGACACCGACAAGGCCATCATCAAGCCGGAGAGCCGCCCGACGCTGGAGCAGATCGCCAAGCTGCTGACGGGCCAGCCGCAGCTCAACGTCTTCATCGTCGGCCACACCGACAACCAGGGCGCCTACGACTACAACCTCGATCTGTCGCGGCGTCGCGCCGAGGCGGTCGCCGCCGAGCTCGTCAAGAGCTACCGCATCGCGCAGCCCCGCCTGCGCACCGCCGGCGTCGGCTTCCTGGCGCCGATCGGCACGAATGCCAGCGACAGCGGCCGCGCGCTGAACCGGCGGGTGGAGCTGGTGTCGCCGTGAGTTTCACCACCGCCCGTTTCGCTTGTTCCAGGCGAACAGGAGGTCGGCGAAGCGATCGTAGGCAAAACGCGTGAGCGGCAGCATCACGGGATTGCCGAACAGCGAGGCCAGCCAGCCCTCGCCCGGTGTCAGCCGCCACGTTGCAATCGCGACATCGGCGCCGACGATCAGGCGGCCGGCTTCGTCGGTCGCATGCAGGCGGCGGCGCACGTCGTCGAGCGAGGCGCCGTGAGCGGCGAGCGCATCGGGCTGTTCGTTGATGTCCCTGAAGGCGATGCGGCCGGCGCGAACGGCGGCGACGAGCTTGTTGCGCTGCCAGTCGATCCCGCCGTTGCAGACGGGGCAGCGCGTGTTGTACCAGACGGTGAGAGCCGGGGCGGGCATGGTGGTGCTCATATCGCCCACGATCATCGCAAGGCTCAAGGCAATTTTACGGTTCGCTGTTTTGCCCACCGTGTTGACACGGGCGCGCCAATCGGGGACAAGCCGGCCATGCCGAAAAAGCCCGGAACCAATCCCAAAGGCGAGTTCGCCTTTTTCAATGTCGTCTATGAAGACGGCTCCCAGCGCTCCAACCGCCGCGTGCCGTCCGAGCTGCTCGGCGGCCTCGAAGGCGACGAGCCGGCGCGCGGCTTCATCATCGAGCAGGACCGCGAGATCGCCGAAAAAGCCGGCCGCCCGCCGCTGGCGATCAAGAGCCTGGAGCGGGTCGGCGCGAAGAAGAAGTAGCCTCTAGCGCTGCGGCGTGCTTGCGTCGGCTGCGAACGCCAGGAGGCACAGCAGCGTCGCCGTCAGGGCTATCAAAGGAAAGTATTGAGCGAGCATGGCGCGTGTCGTGTCCCACGAGAGAGGAATCGACAACCGCTTCCTGGAATTCAGGTTACCCGCCTTCGAGTTCCGGATTTAACCTCGTTCGCCGGCATCAAGATTAACCGCTGCATTTCGTTGCAAGGCTGCGTCAGCGCTGTAGTCCTGTTCCGTCCGGACATTGCCCTCCGTCCGGGGACCAGCGTGGCGAAGTCGCAGGGCGCGACCATACTCCGTCTGGCGGCTTCGTTCCCAACTCGCGACGAAGACACATGCGACCGACTGCTCCCAACGAGATCGACGATATCGAGCCGAACGAAACGGCGCCCGCATGGACGCATGTCTGGCACGTGTGGACGCTGATCCTGCCTCGTCTCTCCGTCGACGGCGGAATCGCCTGGGGCCGCGTCTGGCGGCGCCATAACGGTCGCCGCTGGCTCTACAAGAGCTTCGTCGAACTGGATGGTGACTAGGTCGCTTCACCGTTGCATGTGAGCTGCGGCCCGCGAGCCGAGGCGCACCTTCCGTTCAGATTCAACTGTCAAACAGCCTCCGCCGTCATTGCGAGCGAAGCGAAGCAATCCATTGCGCCGCAAGCTTTGACATGGATTGCTTCCGCCTTCGCTCTTTGAGCTACGGCGGACAAGTCGTCGCTTCGCTCCTCGCAATGACGACAGAGAGACGTAACTCAGCATTCCCGCGGCACGAAATGCCCGAGTGATGCAGCAAGCGAGGCCCTCAAAAATCAAGAGGGCGCAGGGAATGCCGGATGCCGGAACGCACCCGCTGCCTTGCGTGCCAAAATGGAAGCAAGCACGCACGCAAGTCACCACAGGTACGCCGAACATGCCGGCATTCCCTGCGCGATGGTTTACGGCTTATAGCGCGCTCTCCCCGGTGTCCGGCTATTGAATGCACACATCTCTGTTGCAGAGGCGGGCGAAGACTGATTCCCTGCGTGTGTCGGTGTTTGGAGGGCGATCCATGCGGGAGGAGATTGGGCTGGGGCGATTTGGCGATCGCCGCCTTGAAAAAGATGCTATGGGGCAAGCGGCGAGACAGCTGTAAAATCGTCGCTTCGATCAACTTGCAATTGACGGAGCTCCGAATGCAGAAACCCCACGACAACAGTAAAGCCAGTCCCGCCGCCTTCATGCAGGATAACACACTGATCGCGGTCATTGAACTCGGTCTATCAAGCTGGCTGGTCGCCGGGCTGATACCTGGTGTTAGCCGGGAACCGCTGAAGAAATTGGAGCCGAACCCGGAAGACCTGCTGAAACTGCTGCATGGCTGGCGGGACGAAGCAATTAAGGCCGGAAGGCCGATCACCCGAATTGCCGTGGCGTACGAGACTGGGCGCGATAGCTTCTGGCTGGCTCGCTGGCTGCGGGAACGCGGCATAGATGCGCATGTCATCCACGCCACCAGCGTGGCCGTATCCCGCGAACATCGGCGAGCTAAGACGGATCGGCTCGATACGGCGATGTTGAAGCGCGGCTTCCTTGGTTGGCTACGTGGTGAGCGTGGCCATTGCACCGTGGCGATTGTCCCGACCATGGAGGAAGAGGATGCCAAACGCCCGCATCGTGAGCGCGAGGGATTGGTCCATGAACAAACCCGTGTGGTCAATCGCATGAAATCAGCCTTGATCCAGTTTGGCGTCCGTAACTTCAATCCCAAGCTACGCAAGGCAAGGGCGAAGCTGGAAACTGTTCGCACACCAGAGGGCAAGTCCTTGCCGCCCAACACGATCGCCGCCCTTCGACGGGACATGGAGCGGTTGAAGATCATCAAGGAACAAATCAAGGCAATCGAGCAGACCCGGCTGCAGCAGTTTGAACAAAAGCCGGAGGCTCTTGCGAACAGGATGGTTTATCTGCTGGTACGGATTTACGGGCTTGGTTGGGAGACGGCCGATCTTTTGGTGCATGAGCTTCTGTCCCGAACATTACGCGACCGCAAAGCTGTAGCCCGTTATGCCGGATTGACCGGCTCACCGGATGAAAGCGGTTCGAAGCGACGAGAAAAGGGCCTTTCCCGCTCGGGCAACGCGCGGGTACGTAAAATCATGATCCAGCTGGCCTGGCGCATGGTGAAGTTCCAGCCCGACAGTGCTCTGGTACAATGGTTCAAACAACGCACCGAGAATGCAAAGGGATCACGCAAGCCGATGATTGTAGCGCTTGCCCGCAAGCTCATCATTGCCCTGTGGCGCTATGCGAATGACGGCGTCATACCGGAAGGCTTCAGGCTGCATTCAGCGGCGTAATCGGCAACAGGAAGGAAGAAGAAATTTTGGCACCTCGGCGCGCATAGCGACGAAACGGCCAAAAAACGATCCGAGGTAGCGGTAGCCCGCCGTCCCCCCATGGTTTCTGCACCGGGAAAAAGAATGGGCTGCTGCTGCTTCGGAGCCTCGCCTTCGATGCGCATAGTTGCATCATGGTTCGGATCCAACGGATCCACCGTATATAAGGATGTGGCGGTCGGTTTTTTTTCAACCATCGTCAACTTGAAGCGGGCTCCGCCTCGTGTCGCTTTGTTGTCTTTAGGTCAAGTGATCGGCCGCCGCCGCCTGAACTCGTGGGGGTCGATCGGCGTCGGCCGATCACCACCAATCGCCAATACGAATGGCACGAAAAAAGGAAGCACCATGAAATTAGCACTTGACTTCAAACGTCCCATATAAGGGGGGCGTTATTGCACGAGGCGCTGGTTCGAAGGCCCTGTTCGTGTATTCGACGTCTTGCTGGGAACCGAGCGCGGGAAGTTCAGTTCACGCGCTTTCTGCGCAACAAAAGGGTAGGTATCGCCGAGATGGCGAGCCATGCGGCCGCGCGCACGGCGGATCGTGTTGCCGGTCGCGAGGTCATCGTTGTTCAAGATACCAGCGAACTATTCCTTGGGGGGCGGCGCGCGAAGGCCAACGGATATGGTCCTGTGGGCAAAGGCGGCGGAACACGCGGGCTGCTGCTGCATGCGGCGCTTGCGATTGATGCCGGCAATGATGCGCTACTGGGGCTTGTCGATGCACAAGTCTGGAATCGCGACAAGGGCAAGGTGACGGCTCGCCGCTCGCGCGCAACAGCGGACAAGGAGTCCCAACGATGGCTCTCGGTGGCGGCGAAAGCTGGTGAGGCTCTATCGAGCGCGCGCAGCATAACCGTCATCTCCGACCGGGAGAGCGACATCTACGAGCACTTCACACGACGTCCGGCGAATGTGGAACTGATTGTCAGGGCCTCCTGGGACCGTCAGATCAAACTGGCATCAGGGAGGTCCGCGCGGCTGTTTGCGTTCAGCGACCGCTTGCCGAAGGTCGCCCGGTTCAGCGTGACCATTCCTGCGGCGCCGGGCCGCAAGCAGCGGACGGCTCAGCTTGTTCTGCGCTTCGCGCCTGTGACGTTGTGCAGGCCGCGTCCAAGTCCTGCCCCTGATTTGCCCGAGACGGTTGGTCTTATCCTGGTGGACGTTCGAGAAGTGGCATCGAGGCGTGGCGGCAAACCGATCCATTGGCGGCTGCTCACGACAGATGTTCCGGCTAATCCGGATCAAGCACGCCGGATTGTCGATCTCTATCGCAAGCGCTGGATCATTGGAGAGTACTTCCGCACGCTCAAGACCGCAGGTTTTGATATCGAGGAGGCCGACATTGGAGCCCCAGAGGTCATGACCAAGTTTGTGGCCGCAGCCGCTGTGGCAGCGGTCACGATCATGCAGTTGGTTCGTTCCCGGGACGGAATGACCCAGGAAGAGATCGCCGACGCTTTCGAGCCCGGTGATCAGCCAGTGCTCGAAGCGTTGTCAGTTCAACTCGAGGGGCCAACCATAAAGCAGAAGAACCTGCATCCAAAGGGTACGCTCGCCTTCGCCGCCTGGGTCATTGCCCGGCTTGGAGGGTGGACTGCCTACTATGGAAAACCCGGCCCCAAGGTGATGCGATTCGGCCTCGAAGCCTTCCGCCGCATCAAATACGGCACGACTCTGAGGCTCCAAAATGTGTGAATCGAATAGCCGGTGTCCGGGCTTGTTAGCCACCGTCCCCCCGGGCTCTTGAGCCCTAAGGGTTGATCCCAGCGTCGGGAGATCAGGACCACGCGTCTTCGCCGTCCGCACCGGCCTGCAATCGTCGCTCGCAAGCCTGAAGCGTCCACCGCACCCCGCCTCACGTTTCGTGACGATTGGCCGTAACGTCCCTCTTGATGAGGCGGGATGGGGGAGCATAAACACAATTTCTGAAAAAAAGAAATAGAATAATTTTGAGGTAAGGGCTTGAACGGATGGATCAGATTGAAATGTCACGTAAAACTCGTTGTTTGGCGCAGAGAGCTTTGTGGGATTTTGGACGGCCGAGGCGGCGGCTGCGCTGCGAAATTGAACTATTTTGCCCAGGCTGCAAATCAGTTCACGTGGCGGCATAGTCCCGCGCAAATCCACCAAAATGCTCAAAACGATTGACGAAGAGCTGTCGCCACCATCGGCTCAAAGTCGTAGCACTCCAGCAAATCGCTGAACGCATCAAGCGTAAACTCGGGCACAGTCCCTTGCGCCTTTTGCCTCAGCTCATTCTCTCTCAAGACATCCGCCTCGGTCCAATGCGTGACACGCACTAGCTGCGGCCACAACGTCTTGTCATATAGCGTACCAAATTTGGCCCAGGCCGAATGCAGTCCGGCGCTATATGCCATATAGACATCCCTCGCGAGGCTATCGCCAACGTAGAGCGCCTCTGACGTCGCAACAGAATATTCGGAACAGATATCAATCAATGTTCGTGGATTTGGCTTCCGGTCGTGCGTCGAAAGAAGGTGCACGAAATTGCTAGCGCTGATCTCCTCGCCGATATCTTTGGCGAGGTGTGCTGGAGCGTACAGCCTGGAAAAGAACTGTCTGACATTTAATTGATTCAAACGAAACAGGCTGTTTATTACGCGCGCGTCGGTATAGGCGACGATAGGTACCGGAATTTCAAATAGCCGCCGCAACGTCTCGAGGACACCCGGATAAAGCTTTAGACTATGTTTTCGAACTCGGTTGAACGCATGAAATGCCGGGTCCAAGAGCCCAGTCAACTTAGTTTGCTCCAATTCCCCCCATTTCCCCCGCACCGATGAAGTTTCTAATAGCGCAAAGGGATGCTCGGAATTGCCATGTCGCTGATGAACGCGCTTCAACTCATCAAGAAGCGCTTCCTCGGAGATGCCGATCAGGGGAGCAGCTTCCCTAACCATGGCGTAGAACGCGGGGACAAATGCCCCGAGCCAATCATAAATTGTGTTGTCGAGGTCAGTGATGACCAAGGATATCTTTGGCCGCTGCGTCAACGAATTTTGCTCCACTCAGCCAACTTTAGACCGCCCTCTTCCAACGACAATCCGGCCCGCCACTCACTGATCACCTCGAAGGCACCCCGTTGGCGTGAACGAAAAATATCGAGACTGAGGCTGCCCGGCTCCAACGCTATCAAGTTGAAATAGTTGGAGAAAGCCTCGGTTTCAATTGAACCACAGCTTCCGCCCCCGATGATCGAAAGTTCGCCTAGACGATATTCCGTATGAGCAAATTCGGGCAGTTCATAAACCGTCGAACGCCAGATGAACGAACGATGTTTGTGCCCGTGCAACGCCAGATGAACACCCTTATTAGCGGCCATTCGCTGTACCCGCACCGCATCAACCGCCAGACCATATCCTTTGCCGTAACTCTCTGCCGGCTCCAAATCTTCCGTGAGCGCAAGATGATGATGAACAACAAGCAGCCGTAGCGCTGCCGATTGCTTAGCGTTCCAACCTAGGGCCTGTGCCGCCTCGGCGAAGGCAGCCTCATCTATCTTTCCCATTCCGGCCAAGAAATTCTTACCTTGTTCAAGTGAGCTAGAATTAAGGGCGCATATCTCGACCATATGCCCGCACGGCAGCGCAAAAGGGCGACCCATCGAAAGGTGTCTACCCGGCTCATGTCGCATCAGCCCTCGATAAAACTGCTCATAGTTCGCCTTAGCTTGGGGCGGAGCTTGAGAAACCTTGGCGTCGTAGTCGTAGGTCGCATCCGTGGACCATCGCATGTCGTGATTACCAGGGACAATGATGAGGTAGTCAGGGCTCAGGTCGAGGATCCCCAAGAGGCGACGTATTGCGGTAGTTGCTTCGTTGTATTCTGTTTGGCTTCCAACAAATGTGAAGTCGCCGCTGATAATCACCAATCCAATCTTGCGATTGTCCAATGCGCTGGCGATCGCCTCGACCATAGTATGACGAGTTTCCTGTGTCTCGCTCTCATACCGCCAAACATGTTGTGTTCTGCTACCACCATCGGCAAAGTGGGCGTCAGTTAGGTGCAATATATTGTCGCTCCTGCATCGCACGACTTCTGTCGAGATCGGTTCTGACAGCGCCTGCACGCTGAGCAAGATAGAATTCTGATGGGTCAGTCGGCTGGGAGGGCCTAACACGCCAGATGGTTGTATCCATGCCCCGAAGCTCTTCGGGTCCCACGATCTTCTTGTTGACAAATCTCTTGAGTGTTGATGGGGCGTAGTTCGGAAGTTTAGGCGCCTCAGTGAACGAGTAATTTCCAAAGAACTCGATCGGCGCTTCCTCAATTTCCGTAAGCTTGAACCAAGCTCGGCTAAATGGGCTTGCTCGATAGTAGGAGGGCACATGATCGGCTTGCGCATCAGGAATCTTAACCGGAGTTCCCGCACCGGATGGATTAGGTTTGATGACGTCAGAGACTTTTGCGCGGTAGCAAATATCCTTGCCTGAATCAAAGAGGCCGACGTCGACAGAACGCCCTCCCTTTGTTTCCTCTGCGAGGCTGTTCCAGATGTCGCTTCGGTCGTCTTCAGAAGGACGCTTCCACCAACCCCACCAGCACCAACCACGCTCTGATATCACACGGCGATGTTCGTCAATTGTCGCGGCGACAAGGTCGCGAAAGCGAAAAAGATACCGGATGTCAGACACGCCCACGCTCCCCATGGGGTTGAACGATGCCCGAATATCAACCGAATGACTTATCTTTGCAATTAACTTACAAGAGGTGTTAGCGCTTCAAGGCTATACCAGAGGCGCCCTTCTCAGTTATCCAGGAATGGCTGCAAATCAAAAAGGTACAACTTATAAGCAAACGGCGGGCTTTCGCCCGCCGCTTTGTTTCGATGGATGCCCGGGTCAAGCCCGGGCATGACGATCGGAATTAGTTATCGAGGAAGCTCCGCAGCTTCCGGCTCCTCGACGGATGCTTCAGCTTCCTCAACGCCTTCGCCTCGATCTGGCGAATGCGCTCTCTCGTCACCGAGAACTGCTGACCAACCTCTTCCAGCGTGTGGTCGGTGTTCATGCCGATGCCGAAGCGCATGCGGAGCACGCGTTCTTCGCGTGGCGTGAGCGAGGCCAGCACGCGCGTGGTGGTCTCGCGCAGGTTGGACTGGATCGCGGCGTCGATGGGGAGGATCGCGTTCTTGTCCTCGATGAAATCGCCGAGATGGCTGTCCTCCTCGTCGCCGACGGGTGTCTCCAGCGACAGCGGCTCCTTGGCGATCTTGAGGACCTTGCGCACCTTCTCCAAGGGCATGCCGAGCTTCTCGGCGAGCTCTTCGGGGGTGGGCTCGCGGCCGATCTCGTTGAGCATCTGGCGCGAGGTGCGCACGATCTTGTTGATGGTCTCGATCATGTGCACGGGGATGCGGATGGTGCGCGCTTGATCCGCAATGCTGCGGGTGATCGCCTGCCGGATCCACCACGTGGCGTAGGTCGAGAACTTGTAGCCGCGGCGGTATTCGAATTTATCAACGGCCTTCATCAGGCCGATGTTGCCTTCCTGGATCAGGTCGAGGAACTGCAGGCCGCGGTTGGTGTATTTCTTCGCGATCGAGATCACCAGGCGAAGGTTGGCTTCCACCATCTCCTTCTTGGCCTGGCGCGCCTCGCGCTCGCCCTTCTGCACGCCGTGCACGATCTTGCGGAACTCGACGATCTCGAGCCCCGTGAGTGCCGCGAGCTGATGCACCTCGTGGCGCAGCTCCTTGATGCGGTCCTTCTCGTGATGGACGAAATTCTTCCAGCCTTTTGCCGAAAGTTTCGAGACGCGGTTGAGCCAGCGCGGATCGAGCTCCGAGCCTTGATAATTGCGCAGGAAATCCTCGCGCGCCACGCCATGGCTGTCGGAAAGCCGCATCAGGCGGCCCTCGTGCGAGACGAGGCGCTTGTTGATGTCGTAGAGCTGCTCGACCAGCGAGTCGATGCGGGCCTGGTTCAGCCGCAGCGACTTCACCTCGACGATGATCTCGTCCTTCAGCTTCTTGTACTTGCGCTCCTGCGAGGGCGAGAGCGACTCGCTCTGCAGCTGGTTGGCAATGTCCTGCTCCTGCAGGCGGCGCAGCTTCTTGTAGTTGTCGGCGATCTTGTCGAAGGTTTCGACCACCTTCGGCTTCAGCTCGGCCTCGATGGCCGCCAGCGACATCTGGTTCTCGAACTCGTCGTCTTCCATGTCGGCTTCGGCTTCAGCCGCGGCCTCGCCGGGATCCTTCTCGCCTTCAGCTCCCGCATCGCCCGCGGGCTGAGCGGGACGGAACGGGATCGGCGACGGGGGTGCCGCGGGAGGCGCGACATGCGCCGGTGCCGTGGCCGCCGTCGCGGCGACGGCAGCAACGCCTTCCGGGTTCACCAGCGGCTGGCCGTCGGGGCCGACGGGCGCGCCGATGATGCCCGGATTGTTCTTGGCGTCGGGGCCGGCATAGGTCGCTTCGAGATCGATGATGTCGCGAAGGAAGATCTTTCCTTCGTTCAATTCGTCGCGCCAGATGATGATGGCCTGGAAGGTCAGCGGGCTTTCGCACAGCCCCGCGATCATCGCCTCGCGGCCGGCCTCGATGCGCTTGGCAATCGCGATTTCGCCCTCGCGCGACAGCAGCTCGACGGTGCCCATCTCGCGCAGATACATGCGCACGGGATCGTCGGTGCGCTCGCCGGGCTCGCTCTTCTTGACCTCGGTGACGGCCTTCTGCGTGACCTCGACGAGCTCGTTGTCGGTGTCGTCGTCGCCGCCCTCGTCCTTTTCCTCTTCCTCGCCAGAATCGTCGGCCTCGGTGACGTTGATGCCCATGTCGGAGAGCATCGACATGATGTCCTCGATCTGCTCGGGCGAGGTCTGGTCGCTTGGCAAGACTTCATTGAGCTGATCGAAGGTCACGAAGCCGCGCTTCTTGGCCTGCTTGATCATCTTCTTGACGGCAGCGTCCGACAGGTCGAGCAACGGCGACGGCGCGTCGGGGGAGTCCTTCTCGGGGGCGTCCGCTGCCTTGTCGTCTTTTTCCTTGTCTTTTACCTGCAGCGTCTTTGCCTTCGTGGCCATTCAGTGCTCTCCAAAACGCGCTTTCCACCGGCGCCGCCCGCGCCCGCTTTGTTCCTGATTGCGTCATGCGTAAGGCGCGATGGCATTGCCATCATGCTCCAGCTTTTTTGTGCATGATCCTTATCGGAAAACCGGTATCCACTTTTCCGGGATCATGCACCTGACGCATAAAGGGCGGCGCAAACCGTCGCCACCCCCGAAAGTTCTTCAGATAGGTTCGCACTCCAATAAAGGTGCGGTCTTAAGCTTCGCTTAACCCTGTTTGTGCCGCCAAACCCCCGGTTTGGCGAGTTTTTTTGCGGATGGGCTTACGCCCTTCCCGCAATATTTTAGATCAAACGGACTTCTGGAACCGGCCGGAAAGCTCCCCGAACCCGTCGATCTGCGCCTCGGTCCCCTCCAGCGATTCCAGCCTGAAACTCACATCCTTCAACCACGCCATATTGGCGTCGCTGGGCTCCTCGCCCAGGGCAAGCTCGGCGTCTTTCTTCTCCCTAAGTAGGGCGTGGGTTTTCTGATGCAAGACAACAAGTTGATGCCAGGTGGAAAGAACGTCTTCCCGTGCGGCGCCGGCGCGGGCGCCCCATACGGCAGGGGTCGTGATCGACCGCTCAACCCTTTGAAGTACTTGCGAGAATCCCGCTTTCTCGAGATCGGCGTGCATCTTCTCGGCCTGTTCGGTGGGGTCGGGGGAATGGTGATGATCGTTGGCGAAAGCCGCGATGATGCCGGCGCGCAGCTTGTGGGCCTCGGGGTGGGCCAGCTCGAGGGCGGCCACCTCCTCCAGATGATCGTGCAGGAGCCAGGGGTGGTTGATGAGGCATTGCAGGATCAGCGCCTCGCGGCGGGAGAAAGCCGAGCGCTGGCCGCGCATGATCGGGCTGTTGGCAAGCTGCGCACTCGCGGCCTGGTAAGGCCCGCGGCCCAGGGTCTGGCCGGGGGTGAAAGGCTGCCCGCGCCCTGTGGAAAACCTGTTGGCGGAGCCGGGAAAACGCTGTGGAGAACGCGGTGATTCGCGGAAATTGCCCTTTGTCCCGAATCGGTTTTGGCGTTCGGGGGCGAAGGTGCGCTGGAGGCGCTCGAGCAGATCCTGCCGATAGTAGCGGCGCAGCACCTCATCGCGGATGGAGTTTGCAAGCTCGCCGATGCGCCCTTCCAGCGCCGCGCGGCGCTCGGGCGTGGTGAAGCTCCCACCCTCGATCTCGCGCGACCACAGCACGTCGACCAGCGGCCGCGCCGCGGCGATCACCTCCTCGATCGCGCCGCGCCCGCCCGAGCGGGCGAGATCGTCGGGGTCCTGGCCTTCGGGCAGCAGCGCGAAGCGGAGACTTTTTCCCGGCTTGAGCTGCGGCAGCGCGAGGTCGGCGGCGCGCCACGCCGCCTTCTGTCCGGCGCGGTCGCCGTCGAAGCAGAGGATCGGCTCGTCGGCCATCTTCCAGAGAGCCGCGAGCTGGTTTTCGGTCAACGCCGTGCCGAGCGGCGCCACGGCGCCGGCAAAACCCGAGGTGACCATGGCGATGACGTCGACATAGCCTTCGACCACGATCAGCGGGCTGCCGTTATGCGCGGCCTGGCGCGCGGTGGCGAGATTGTAGAGATTGTCGCCCTTGTGAAACAGCGGCGTTTCCGGCGAGTTCAAATATTTTGCGGGAACGTCCTTCTCCAGCGCGCGGCCGCCGAACGCGATGACGCGCCCGCGGGCGTCCGTGATCGGAAACATCACGCGGTCGCGGAAGCGATCCCACGGCACGGGAATGTCGTCGCCCGAGACCAGAAGCCCGGTCTCGATCATGTCCTCGACGGGAATGTTTTGCGCGCCGAGATATTCCTTCAGCGCAAAACGATCCGGCGGCGCGTAGCCGAGGCGGAACTGCAGTTGCGTTTGCGGCGAAATCGCGCGGTCGCCGAGATAGCCGCGCGCTTTGGCGCCATTGCGCGACGCCAGCGTGTCGGAAAAGAATTTTGCCGCGAGTTCCATCACGTCGTAGAGCGTCTTGCGGCGCTGCTCGTGCCGCGCGGCATCGGGAGTAGCCGCCGGCAGCGCCACGCCCGCCATCGACGCCAGCCGCTCCACCGCTTCCGGGAAGCTGACGCCCTCGGTCTCCATCACGAAGTCAAAAATGTTGCCGTGCTTGCCGGAAGAGAAGTCGTGGTAAAATCCCTTCTGGTCGTTGACGGTGAAGGACGGCGTCTTCTCCTGCTGAAACGGCGACAGCCCCTTCCACTCCCGCCCCGCGCGCTTGAGCTTGACGCGCTTGCCCACGACCTCCGAGACCGGAAGCCGGGCGCGCAGGTCCTCGAGGAACTGGTCGGTGAAGCGCATGGGGATCCGATCACTCAGCAGGTCATTCGCCAGAGACGCAAATCCGTCAGGCGGCGCAATTTACTAATCTAATGTTCATGATATGTTCCGTCCATATCCACAAGCCAGTCAGGCTTGACCAGATATACAATTGTATATACAGTTGTGGAAGTTGGAAAAATGTCCGATGCGCAATTTGAACTCCTCGCACCGGATAGCTTCGAGTGGGACGAAAATAAGAGCCAAGCGAACTTATCCAAGCATGGATACGACTTCGATGACGCAAGCCAAGTGTTTTACGGGCCTGTCGTGCTTTACCGATCAGACCGGAACAATGAAGAGCGCTGGATCGCCGTAGGTTCTTTGGAAGACCGCCTGATCGCAGTGATCTTCACTCGACGAGAAAAAGTGATCCGGATCATCTCGGCGCGCCGCGCGAGGAAACATGAAGAAAGAACGTATCGTAACGCGAAAATGGGGCGATCGCCGGAAGGGCAAGACTGATTGGGCGCGTGTCGATGCGATGACCGAGGAGGAAATCGAGGCAGCGATCGCGAGCGATCCCGATTGGAACGAGTTTAGGGATATCGACTGGTCGAATGCCGTCTTGGTGACACTGCCGAAGAAGAAGGCGATCTCCATCCGCGTCGATGAAGACGTGCTCGATTTCTTCAAGCGCGAGGGCGAAGGCTATCAGCGCCGTATGAATGCGGTACTGCGTTCGTATATGCAGCAGAAATCCAAGCCGAAGAAGCGGGCCTAGCCTCATCCACGTCGTCATTCCGGGATGGCCCGAAGGGCCAGGCCCGGAATCCATAACCACGGCTGGGGGTTATGGATTCCGGGCGCGCCGCTTCGCGGCGCCCCGGAATGACGACGGAGGGTGGAACTACTTTTGGAGAAATCGGCCCGACTCGATCAGCGTCAGCTTCGCCACCGGCCAGTTGTAGAGGTAGGTCCAGGCCTCGCTCTGCGAACCGTCGGCGAGCGTGACCTCGAACATCTGCCGGACATATTGCGTCGGTTCGGGAAAGCCCTCGCCGCAGGCTTCGTACATGTCGAACTCGCGCAGCAACGCTTCCGCCACGCGCAGGCGATAGAGCTCGCCGTGGACGATCTCTGCCGGGTCATCCGACAGCACCAGGCCCGGATAATGCTTCACCATGTAGAGCTTGCCGCGGCAAAAGGCCTCGCCGAGGAAGTCGGCATTGGCCGACAGCAGCTTCGCCATCGGATGCACATAGCCACGCATCAGCGTGCCGTAGACGAAGAGGCGGTCGGAGATCATCGATTTACGCAGCCGCCGCCACTTCGTCGCTGACGACGATGAACTTCTTCAATTCCATCCGCCCGAAACTCGTGGTCAGCGCAACGTCGGCGGCGTCGCGGCCGGTGCCCATCAGGATGCGGCCGATGCGGGGGACGTTGTGGCGCGCGTCGAAGGTGTACCACTGGCCGGACAGATAGGCCTGAAACCAGCCGGAGAAATCCATCGGCTCGGGATCGGGCGGAATGCCGATGTCGCCCATATAGCCGGTGCAGTGGCGCGCCGGGATGCCCATGCAACGGCAGAAGGTCAGCGCGAGATGCGCGAAGTCGCGGCAGACGCCGGTCTTCTCCATGTAGACGTCGTGCGCCGACTTCATGTGATGCGCATGCTCATAGCCGAAGGTGACGTGGTCGTGCACGAAGGCCGTGATCGCCTGCACGCGGTCCCAGCCCGGCCTGGTATTGCCGAACAGCTGCCAGGCGATGTCGGTAAGCTTGTCGGTCTCGCAATAGCGGCTCGGCATCAGATAGAGCAAGAGCTCGTCGGGAAGCTGGTCGATCGGCAGCTGCTGGGCGGTCGGCATCACCACATCGGGCAGGCCGGAATCGCGCACCAGCGCGCTCCCCTTCAAGGTGACGCCGGCGGCGGGCGCAACAAGGCGGCCGCAGACATTGCCAAAGCTGTCGCGATAGAAGCCGATGGGAACGTCGGGCTCGGCCACAATACTTTCGGTGCCGACGATGTCGGAATAGCGCGAGGGATGGATCGAGAGCATGATGACCATCGGCGTCGCTTGCGTCGCCGCATAGGTGATCTCGAAGCCGACCTTGATCTCCATCGCTCTAAGCCTCTGCCTCCATTTCCAACTCCTGGTCTACGGAGAGGACGTTGATGTTCACCGCCATCCCCTCGAAAGCGTCCGCGGATCCGAGATAGGTGCCATGCAGCGGGATCGCCTGCGAGGGATCGCGCGCCACCGCGACGCGGATCAGGTCGCGCGAGCCTGTGATGCCGTTGGTCGGATCAAACTCGATCCAGCCCGCGCTCGGCAGATAGACCTGCACCCAGGCATGGGTCGAGCCGCCGCCATCATGGGCGCGGTCGCCGGTGTGGATATAGCCGGAGACGAAGCGCGCGGCGATGCCGAGCCGCCGCAGCGCCTCGATCATCAAGAGCGCGTAGTCGCGGCAGGTACCCGATCCCGTCTGCAGGGTGTCGAGCGGATGCTGCGTGCCGCGCTCATGGCGCTTGCGGTAGCTGAAGGCATTGCGGATGCCGTGCGTCATGCCGCTCAGAATCTTGAACGTCGGCGTCGGCGCTTCCGCATCGAGGAAGTTGCGTGCCCAGGCGGCGAGCTCGCCGTTCGGATCAGAGTAGTTCGGCGTCACGAAGTGCCGGAGGTCGGGAAACTCGTCCGCGTCGTAGAGGAAGGGATAGAAGTACGCGGGATCGTCCGGCGTCAGCGCGAACTCCTCCGCCGGGTTGTGGTCGACGGTGACGGTCGAGGTGAAGGTCAAGGTGTGGGCGCGCTCGTCGAAGGTCGCAATCGCCACCGAGTTGCCGAACACGTCGTGAATCCAGCGCAGCCGCATCGGCTTTGGCGCGATGTCGAGCTCGCTGGACAACACGCGCAGATCATGGCCGTCGCGCGGACGCAGCATGATGCGGTGTTCGCCGAACGCCACCGGGTGGGCGTAGCGATATACGGTCTTGTGATGGATCGTCAGCAGCGGCATCGTCACATAATCATCGTGATTCCCGGCGTTCTAATCTATAGGGATCGCTGCCCATTACTAGGTCGAGATGCCGCTTCCATAGGCAATGAAACATGGATTCCGAGCTCGCGCGCGAAACATCCTTGCTTCTCGGCGTTAACGATGTTTCGCCGGTATTCGAGCAAAACGCGGCGGGCCGCTCGCCGTTCCTGCTCACGTCGGACCATTACGGCCGGCTGATTCCGCGAGCGCTCGGCGATCTCGGCCTGCCCGAGAGCGAACTCAAGCGCCACATCGCCTGGGACATCGGCATTGCCGGCGTCGCGATGCGGCTGGCGCGGCTCATCGACGCGCATCTGATAGCGCAGCGCTACTCGCGGCTCGTGATCGACTGCAACCGCCCGCCTGGCGCTGCAAGCTCGGTCCCGATCCTCAGCGAAGCCACGACGATTCCCGGCAACGAGGGGCTCTCGCGCGAAGACGCGGAGACAAGGCGTCGCGAGATCTTCGATCCCTATCACCGCCGCATCGATGCCGTGATCGACCAGCGCGCGCACGACAGGCGGCCGACGCTACTGGTGTCGCTGCACAGCTTCACGCCGGTTTATGCCGGCGTGGCGCGGCCCTGGCACATCGGCACGCTCTATCATCGCGACAAGACCTTGCCGCCGCTGTTGCTGCAGGCGCTGCGCGCGGAGGGCGATCTCGTGGTCGGCGACAACGAGCCCTATGCGGTCGGCGACGAGACCGATTACACCATTCCCGTGCATGGCGAAGCGCGCGGGCTGGTCAATACCGGCATCGAGATCCGGCAGGACCTGATCGCCGACGAAAGCGGCCAGCAGCAATGGGCCGAGCGGCTCGCGCGCATTCTCGGCGAGATCGAAGCGAGGCTTTATCCGGGAGTGTCGGGCTAAGGCGTCATGAGATCAGGTTGAATTGCGACCGCGCAGGGACTGCGCTCCCTCTCCCGCTTGCGGGGGAGGGTTGGGGTGGGCGTGCCGCCACGAGTCGCACTGTTCGTATGGAGAGAGTTTCCCCCACCCGCAGCGAATTCTGCCGATGCGTTGATTCAACGAAGAAGCATCACGCTCTAGCCGCCGCGGGTGGCGACGAACAGTGCGGCGGCCACGAACAGCGCGGATATCCCCCACAGCACCCAGGCCATGCCGCCCTGCTTTACGTCGAGCGTTGCTTCCGCCGGATTGTCGGGGTTGACGTGCACCTCGACGGTGGCGCCGTCCTGATGGCGCGAGATCAGGCGCTGCATCATGGAGTTCGCGGCGGAAGCGGACTCGCTGCCGACCCGCGCGCATTCATTGGTGTAGCTGACGTTCTGGTAGCTGTAGGTGTAGGTCGCGCGCTGGCCGAACATCTCGATACCGGATGCGGTGCTGCCCTCCGGCACGGCCGCGCGATATTCGTCCAGCTCGGACAGTTTGATCGTGCCGGTGACGACCGGCCAGTGCTTGGCCACCGACGCCTGCTTCTGCACCATCAGCGCAAACAGCGCGACGACGAAGCCGAATGCGCCGAAGCCTATGACCATGCCGGACAAATCGGGCCGCGCAATGTGGGTCGATATCCAGTGATAGCCCTGGTTGAAGCCGAAGGCCGAGCCGAACACGATCGCCAGCACGATGGCCGTGCCGATGCCGAGGCAACCCCACATGCCCTTGGGCAGGTCGCGCTCCAGCACCGCCTGCTCCCGATGCCTGGGATTGTAATAGACGGTCACCACGCTGCCGGCGGGATATTTCGCGAGCTTTTCGGCGACCTGGAAATTGCCGAGATCCTCGCCGATGCTGATGCGGTTGTTGCGCACCTTGCGACCGCCCACGGAATATTCGTAGACGACATTGGCGAAGTTGCGCTGCTCCATGCGATAGCCGTCTTCGCGCTCATCGTCGGAAACCCTGACCTCGCGAACCTCGGCGACCGAAGTCACGACCTTGCCTGAGGTCAGCGGCCAGCTGCGGACCTCGCGCGCCTGCCAGGTCTTGACGGTGGCGGCAATCAGGATCAGCCCGAGCGGCGCGAGCAGCATCGCATAGACGAGCCATGGCAAATTGGGCACGGGCAATTCCCTTTATCGGTTGTAGTGCCCGGTTTGGACGCACCATCCCCGAAAAGGGTTCAAGCGGGCGGCCGGATCGCCACCTATTCGGTGACGTCGCTCTCCTCGGGTCGTGCCGCCAGCAAGGCGGCAAGCCGCGTCAGGGCCTTGCGCAGCTCATCATGGCTCGGCAGGCCGAGGGCGAGACGCACCGCGTTCGGCGAATGGCCGGGCGCTATGGCAAATGCGCTCGCCGGCGTAATGGCGATGCCGGCTCTCGCCGCAGCCGCCGTGAGCGCCTCGGCGCGCCAGCCCTCCGGCAGATTGAGCCAGACATGGTAGGAGTGCGGATCGGCATCGATGCGATGACCGGAAAGGCAGTCCGCAACGATGGCCTGTCGGGCGAGCGCGTCGGCACGCTTGCGGCGCGTGATCTCGGCCGCGGTGCCATCGGCGAGCAGACGCATGCCGGCGGCGAGCGCGAGCGGCGTGACCGACCAGGCGCCGGTGCGCAACGCGACGGCAAGGCGCTCCCGCAATTGCACCGGCACGTGGATAAAGCCGACGGCGATGCCCGGCGCCAGCCGCTTGGAGAGACTATCGACGAGGATCGCGCGATCCACGACCTGCGCGGACAGCGGCGGCACGTCGGTGAGAAAGCCATAGATGAGATCCTCGATGATCATCAGGTCGAGCTTGCGCACCAGGCGCAGCACCTCATCGCGCCGCGCGTCACTCATGGTGTGGCCAAGCGGGTTCTGCAGCACCGGCTGCAGATAAACCGCACCGAGTGCGCCAGAGCGATGCGCCTTGACGAGCGCATCGGGCCTGATGCCCTCCGCGTCCATGGCAATCGGCACCAGCGTGACCCCGAGCCGCGTCGCGATACCCTTGATCATCGGATAGGTCACCGCCTCCACCGCGAGACGCCCGCCGACCGGGACCAGCGCCGAGACGGCCGCCGCGATCGATTGCCGGCCGCTGCCTGCAAACAGAAAATCCTCCGCCCGCGGCCGCCAGCGATCGCTTGCGAAGAAGTTGGCGCTGATCCGTCCGGCCTCGGCCAGGCGGCGCTGGGTGACGGGCGCCATGGCCGCGCCGAGCGCCTCCGGCTGCTGCCAGGCGACAAGCGAATTCGCCATCAGCGCGGCCTGATCCGGCAGCGTGGGAAAGTTGAATTCGAGATCGGTGCGGCCGTCGAACGGCTCCAGGCGTAGCGGCGGGAGCGGTGCCTGGCCGGCGACGAAGGTGCCTCGGCCCACCTCACCCACGACGAGACCCCGGCGCAACAGTTCGGCATAGACCCGCGCCGCGGTCGAGGCCGCAATCCCCTTCTCATAGGCGAACTGGCGTTGCGGCGGCAGCCGTTCGCCGGCCTTGAGGCGGCCTGCGGCGATCTCGGTGGCGATGACGTCGACCAGCGCGGTGTAGGAGACGGTCATCTATATTGCTCCGAGAGCAATGTTTAAATTGCTCCGAGATTTGTACTGAGTTATTGCTCCCAAAGCAACGGTGAAATCGAAGAGCAATGAGGGTCATCATGACCGATTCCCTGGTTCAACACTCGGCCGCGCCGCGGCCTGCCGGCAGGCTCGGTGCGCTGCTGCGTCTGCCTCGGCTCTGGATCCTGCGGGCGAGCGCGCGCAAGGAGTTGCTGGCGCTCGACGAGATGCAGATGCGTGACTGCGGGTTCGATCCCGTGGCGGTGCGGCGCGAGGCGATGAAGCCGTTCTGGCGCGAGTGAGGACTTAAAGCATGCGCAAATTGCCGTTCTATCAGCTCGACGTGTTCTCGGCGGTGCCGTTCAAAGGCAATCCGCTGGCGGTGATCGCCGAGGCGGATGGCCTCGACGATGCGCAGATGCAGGCGATCGCCAATTGGACCAATCTCAGCGAGACCACATTCCTGTCGCGGCCGAAGGATGCGACCGCCGACTATCATGTCCGCATCTTCACGCCGGCACGCGAGCTGCCATTCGCGGGACATCCGACACTGGGTTCATGTCATGCCTGGCTCGCGCTCGGCCACCAGCCGAAAGGCGATGCGGTGATCCAGGAATGCGGCGCGGGTCTGGTGCGGATCAAGCGCGACGGCGCGCGGCTTGCCTTCGCGGCGCCGCCGCTGCTGCGCTCCGGCGAGGTGGCTTCCGACCTGCGCAGCCGCATCGCCGCTTCGCTGGGCCTTGCCGAGGCGGCGATCAAGGCGGCGCAATGGGTGGACAATGGACCGGGCTGGGTTGCGGTAATGCTAGGCTCGCGCCAGGAGGTGCTGCAGCTCAAGCGCGACGCCACCGTGCTGCCCGGTCAGCCGCTCGGCGTCGTGGCGCCATGGGACGCGGCGCGTGATGGCAGCGAGGCGCAATTCGAGGTCCGCGCCTTCACCGGCCGCGGCGACACCGAGGATCCCGTGACCGGCAGCCTCAATGCCAGTCTCGCGCAATGGCTGATCGGCGCCGGCCTTGCCAAGCCACGCTATGTCGCCTCGCAGGGCACAGCGCTCGGCCGTGCCGGCCGGGTCCATGTGGCGCGTGAGGACGATACGATCTGGATCGGCGGCGATGTC
This sequence comes from uncultured Alphaproteobacteria bacterium, assembly GCA_963847045.1. GTDB lineage: Bacteria > Pseudomonadota > Alphaproteobacteria > Rhizobiales > Xanthobacteraceae > Bradyrhizobium. Next base: position 27,399 of record CAWJYQ010000024.1, read on the forward strand.
GCCGACTGCGTCACCGGCACGATCACCCTGTGAGGATGCGCCTCGCTCACCTCTCCCGCTTGCGGGGGAGGTCGCATCGCATCGAAAGATGCGATGCGGGTGGGGGAAGCTCTCTCCACTCGAAAAGTGTGACTCGCGGAGACACCCCCACCCCAGCCCTCCCCCGCAAGCGGGAGAGGGAGCGCAGTCCGCCCGCGGATGCAATTTAACCTAATCTCATCATGCCTCAACGCGCCCGGGTCAGCGCCAGCCAGATGCCGCCGCCGATCATGAAGGAGCCTGAGACGCGCGACACCAGCCGGGTGCGGCGGGCCGAAAAGAAGCTGCGGGCGCGGCCGGCGAGCAGCGCATAGATCCCGTCCGTCAGCCCCGCGAGCACCATGAAGGTGACGCCGAGCACCAGCACCTGCGACAGGTGATCCTTGCTCATGTCCATGAATTGCGGAATGAACGCGCCGAAGAACACCAGGAGCTTCGGGTTCGACAGCGCCACCACAAACCCCTGCAGGAAAAAGCCGCCGCGCGGCGGAGGCGGCGGCGCATCGGCGTCGACGCCCTCGACGGGGGAGCGGATCAGCTTGATGCCGAGCCAGACCAGATAGGCCGCGCCCGCAAAGCGCACCCAGTCGAACCAATAGCCCATGGTCGCCATCAGCGAGGTCAGGCCGACCGCAAGGATGCCGATCACGATCAGGAGCCCCGCCTGCACGCCCAGAATATTGGTCAACGCGGCGCGGGTGCCGTGGCGCAGGCCGTTCGCAATCAGCAGCGTGACGATCGGACCGGGTAGAAGTGCGAGCGCAATGCAGGCGGCGACAAAGGCGAGATAGACCTGGAGGGACATCATGGGCGGGGACTCTGCGGAGTGAGACGTTGCGCCTCTATTAATGCACGATGCGGGCGCGAGCGGAAGTGAGCTCCCTCTCCCCGCCTGCGGGGAGAGGGTGGGGTGAGGGCTGCTTCCACGAATACGGTGAGAAATGGACTCGTGGAGAGTCCCCCTCACCCGCGCCTTCGGCGCGACCTCTCCCCGCAAGCGGGGAGAGGTGACAAAAAAAGCTAATGCCCGCCGAGCGAGGCCAGCATCCAGTGGTGCATTTCGCCGGATGCCAGGAACGCCAGCGCGGCCCGCTGCAGCTCTTCCGCACTCGCCCTGCCCTGCGCCACCGCAACCAAGAGATCGCAACGATGCGACAGCGCGATGCCGACGGCCGCGTGCTGCGAGCCGTCGGACATCTTCAGATCATAACTCCGCGCGCGGCCGGCCATGTCGGCGAGGCGCACCACGCTCCCCGGCTCTGTCGGCGCAAAGCGTTCGCTGATCAGGTCGAGATCGGCGACACGGTCGACCTCGTCGTCATCAGCGACGCCGGTGGCGCAGTTGCAGAAGCCGATTTTTGGCCGCACGTAAAGTTCGACGCCGCCGCAGCTATCACAGCGAAACACGCGGCCGGCGGGCCAGCCATCGCGCGGAAAACTCCAGGCCATCTCCTGCCATTGCGCATGGCCACGGTCGAGCGCCGGCCGCACCAGCTGGTAGGCGCCAACGCCCGACAGCGCGCTGAGCGTTGCCACCGCCACCAATATCGCGAGCCAGCGCCACATCGTTCTCACCCTCGCTTCTACTTCTGCCGCGTCGTCAGGCTCTCACCCCTCATCCTGAGGAGCGCGCATGCGCGCCTCCTCACCATGAGGTCCTTGGCGACTATTTCAGTCCCGCGACCGCGCGCGCGGGTCCCGTCATTTCCAGGATATGCATGCCGGTGTTGGCGCGATCGACGATGTAGATATAGCCGCGATCGTCGGTCTCGACATTGTTGGTCTGGATCGCGACCTTGCAGCGGTCCTTGCCGTCGACGGGGACGCAGCGCTTGTCGGTCTTCTCCGTGATCGACGGAATGAAATAGCCGACTTCCTTGGGATGATAGGGGTCGCGGATGTCGAGCGCGCGCACGCCGGCATTGAAGAAGGCGATGAAGGCCATCTTCTTGTAGAACACCGGCGCCATGCTTTCGTTGGACGAGTGCGAGCCGAAGCGGCCGCCGCGATCGCAGAAATTTCCGCTCGCCTCCGGCACGGTCCAGCTCGAGATCATCATCGGCCGCGTCTCGGTCGTGACGTCGGCGAACCACACCATCTGCCTGGGCTCGTTGCATTCGTTGAGGATCGCCTCGTCCACGATCATGACGACGTCTCGGACCTGCCCGTCCTTGTCTTTGGCGAATTCCGCGATCGGCATGCCCTTCATCGGGAACACCGTGTGCGCGCCGTTCAGCGCCGACATCGGCATGCGCACCACTTCGGGGAAGCGCAGGTTTTCCGCCGTCGGCTCCTTCGGCCCATTCAAGAGCTTGTTGCGGTCGACGATCTGCAGGAAGCCGCCCTTGTTGGTGCCGTAGCCGAAATAGACGCGGTTGCTCTCCGGCCCGAGCGAGATCGGCCCGTGCAGTTCGGTCGGCACCGCGCCGGTCGAGCCGGGCTCCTGGCCCGGCAGGCCGAAATCCCTGATCTTGGCGGGATGCGCCGGATCGGAAAGATCGTAAATCTCCGTCATGCGGCGCGTGCGCCACTCCGGCACGCCCGAGACGAGATAGGCGATGCCGGTGTCGCATTCCCAGAAATTCTTGTGGGTGTCCTTCAGGCCCTGGCCGATCCTGGTGACAAGAACGGGATTGGCGGGATCGGCAACGTTCCAGATCTCGTGCCCCTGGCTGCCGACCGCGCGCAGCATGTAGACCGCATTGGCATCGCCCTTGGGCAGGCCCTTGCCGTCGCAGACGCGCACCATCTGCGCGCCGCCCGCTTCGTATTTCCCCGGCTGCCCCGGAATGTGTCTCAGATATTTCGGATGGGCGGGATCGGTGACGTCGACGATCGAGGTGCCGTTCGGCTCGGCGTTACCCGTCAAGGAATTGACGGGATCGGGAATCTCGTCGGTGCCGCCGTGATGGCCGATATAGGCGATGTAGCGGTCGCCCTGGTGATGGATGGTCGGCTGATAGGCGCTGCGCGCCTGCAAATCGCTATAGCCGACCAGCTTCATGTTCTGGGATTCGGGAGGGGCGCCGATCTTTTGCTGCTGGGCTTGCGCGCCGCTGGCGCAGGCGACTGAAAATGCGGCGACAATTGCAAGTTTGACGCGACCACTCATGCTTCCACCCTGTCTTGCCGGCCAATCTTCGTTGGCCCTTTCGACACGACATCATAGCGGAGCCGGCCGGCTTTGCACTACGCTACGCAAAAAACAAATTTGCGAGGTCCGCTAACGGCGAGCCGAAGCGAGGCTGCTAGCGGACGGGGGGGGGCCGCCTTCGTCGGCTCAGCAAGTCGGCGCTCCCACGCTAAAGGACATCACGCCGGAGATGGTGCGGCGGGTCTAGGCGAGTGTTCGATGCGCAATGCCATCGCAGACAACGTTATGTCCGCTTGCACGCGAAAGCGGACATCGGACGCCTGCATCGGCATGTCCGCTAAGTGCCATTGAACGAACCCGCTCTCGCGGGAGGGGCTGGCGGCGCGGTCGGGCGATTACGTCTGCCGCAGTAACTATTTGAACGAGCGCAAGTGACGGGCGGTCGCTCCGTCTTGAGGATCGAGGGGTTCAAGCACTCCAACCTCAAGACGGGAGCTCCCAATGAGCGAGAAGCCCATCAGCCCGCTGCGCCGGCGCATGATCGAAGACATGACGGTGCGCAACTTCGTCGAGAAGACGCACAACGACTATATCCGGCACGTCAGGACATTTACAGCCTTTCTCGGCCGCGCGCCGGATACGGCCGCGCCTGAGGATCTTCGCCTTTTCCAGCTGCATCAGACGCAGGCCGGCGTGCGTGCACCGAGTATCAATGGCTCGGTTGCAGCGCTGCGTTTCTTCTTCACCGTGACGCTCGACCGCCCCGAGATGGCACGGCACCTCACGTTCGTGCGGGAGCCGCGCAGGATCCCGGTGGTCTTGAGCCTGGAGGAGATCGCACGGCTGCTGGAGGCGGCGCCGCGGGCCGAAGTACAAGGCCGCGCTGAGCGCTGCCTATGGCGCCGGACTGCGGGTCTCCGAAGTCGTGGCGCTGAAGGTGTCGGACATCGATTCCGAGCGCATGCTGCTGCGCATCGAGCAGGGCAAGGGGCGCAAGGATCGCTTTGCAATGCTTTCCCCGCGGCTGTTGGAGTTGCTGCGCGATTGGTATCGCATCGCCCGGCCCGCGGTCTGGCTGTTCCCGGGCCGTGATCCGCTGCTGCCGCTGACGACGCGGCAATTCAATCGCGCCGTTCATGCCGCTGCCGATAGGGCGGCGATCAAGAAGCGAGTGACGCCTCACACATTGCGCCACAGCTTTGCCACCCATCTGCTCGAAGACAAAACCGATGTGCGTTTGATCCAAGTTTTGCTCGGACATGCCAGGCTCGATACGACCGCGCTCTATGCGCAGGTGGCTACCAACGTGATCCGCGCGGTCATGAGCCCGTTGGATCGGCTCACGCCGCTGACATCGGAGAAGAAGCCGCCGGCATAAGCCACCGCGATCATGGCCCGTCCCGCCCTGGAGATCGCGGACATCTTCCGCGACCACGGGGCCGCTTGGCGTAAAGCCAATGCAGGTCACGTCAGCCTCGGCCAGTTGAAGGTGATGTCGGCGATCGAGAGCTGCCGCACGGTGGCTCTCGGCGGTCATGTCATGCGCTGCGAGGACTGCTCGCACACGCAGATCGCCTATAACAGCTGCCGTAATAGGCATTGCCCCAAGTGCCAGGGCTCGCAGGCGCTGGCATGGATGAAGCAGCGTAACTCAGAACTGCTGGACGTCCCTTATTTCCACGTCGTATTCACGCTGCCGGCGCGGATTGCCGCCATCGCCTACCAGAACAAGGCCGTCGTCTACGATCTCTTGTTCAAGGCTTCCTCGCAGACAATGCGCACGATTGCGGCCGATCCCAAGCGCCTAGGCGTCAAGATCGGCTTCACCTCGGTGCTCCACACCTGGGGCTCCGCGATGACCCATCATCCGCACGTCCACATGATCGTGCCGGGTGGTGGGATATCGCTCGACGGCATGCGCTGGATCGGCTGCCGTCCAAACTATCTCTTGCCGGTAAAGATGCTGTCGCGGCTGTTCCGCCGCCTGATGCTGGAGATGCTGCTCGCCGTACACGACGCCGGCCGCCTGCAGTTCTTCGGCGACCACGCCCACCTCGCCGGCAAGGCCGCGTTCAAGGCCTATCTCGCGCCGCTGCATCGGACCAAGTGGTTCGTCTATAGCAAGAGGCCGTTCGCCGGGCCCGAGCAGGTGCTCGCCTATCTGTCCCGCTACACCCACCGGGTCGCGATCTCCAACAGCCGCCTCATCGCCGCCGCCGCGACTGGCGTAACGTTCAGCTACAAGGACTACCGAATCAAGGGACCCGGCCGCTACAAGACCATGACGCTCAAGCCGGACGAGTTCATCAGGCGGTTTCTGATGCATGTCCTGCCTAACGGATTCCACCGGATAAGGCACTGCGGTCTGCTAGCCAGCGGCACCAAGACCGAGACCATCGCTCGGATCCGTGAGCTGATCGCTACTGTGGCACCTGTGCAAACCGCGCACCAGCCGCAGCCTCCCGATAGTGCCCCGGCAACCGACCAGGCGACCCACCCGTGCCCGTGTTGCGGCGGTCGCATGAGCATCATCGAGACCTTCAACCGCGGCTCGACACCGCAATACAGACCGCCGCCGCCAACCGTGATCAGGATCGATACGTCATGATCACGTTCCCCACCTCACAGATTTAAAATCCCGATCTTCCTCGCCGACCCTCGATCCGCCACGGCGACGCTCGTGCAAATCTGCCTTTGCGACGTCAACGTCGCCATCGATCTTCCTGCCTTACCGCAGATTCCCGCACCTGCGACGGACCAATCATGCCCCGCAAAGTCGTCAGCCAACACACTCATCGACCTCGGTTGTCCTCACGCAGCACCGTCGTACGCAAACCTCCATAGCGCTCGCCGCTCGCAGCGCCACCGCCTGCTATTGCCCGCGGGTTCCTTCACTGAAGGCTTTCGGACGCCGGCCACGGTGCAAGCCGCATCGCTGCGATCGGCCGGCATCCGAAACCCTCAACATCAACGGACCTGGCGGCACACCTGAGCTAGGTCCGTTCACCTCCCGATAGTAGACATGCAGCGACTGCGGCGGCACGCGCCTACGGGTCGATCAGGACGCCCGGGTTGAGCATGCCCTGCGGATCCAGTTCTCGCTTGGCTGCCCGCAACGCGGCGGCGAAAAGCTCCGGCCGCTGCCGGTCGTACCAGGGTCTGTGATCGCGGCCGACGGCATGATGATGCGTGATGGTGCCGCCTGCCGCGATCAGCGCGTCGCTTGCCGCATTCTTGATGGAATGCCACTGCTCGAGAAGCGCGCCGTGCCGGCCGCGGGCGTGGAACGTGAAATAGGGTGCCGGCCCGTCCGGGTAGACGTGGGTGAAGCGGCAGGTGACTTCACCCTTCACGCCAGTCGCTTCCACAATCGCCCGCTCGGTGGCTGCCTTGACCTTATCGTGAAAGCTTTCGAACCGATCCCAGGTGATGGCGGTCTCGAACGTATCGTTGATGAGGCCCGCAGGCGTCAGAAATTCGCGCGCATAGGGCATCCGGATAAACGCGTTGCGCCAGATGCCTGCCGCTCCCTGCAGATGCGCGTCGCCGGCCTTCGCTTGCTCCGGCGTTCCGCGGTGGTCGGCACAGCATTCAAGCGCGCGCGCCATCCAGCTGTCCAAGGAATGATCGCCGGATTCGAATGCAAGCACCATGATGGCAGCGCTGCCGTCGGCCGCACCCGTGTTGAAGGCCTCCTGCGGGTCGAGGATGCGGCAATTGGATGGATAGAGGCCGGCTTGCGCGACCGCACGCACGGCGCGCGCGGCATCGAAGAACGAGGGGAAACGAACCGAAGCGGCGGCGCGAAATTTCGGACGGGGCTGCAATCGCATCCAGGCGCGCGAAATCACCCCAAGAATTCCTTCGGAGCCGATGAACATGCGGTCCGGACTCGGCCCGGCACCCGAACCGGGAAGCCGGCGCGTCTCCACGACGCCTGCGGGCGTCACCACGCGCAGGCTTTCGACGAAATCGTCGATATGGGTATAGAGACTTGCAAAATGGCCGCCCGATCGCGTCGCAATCCATCCGCCGAGGGTCGAATATTCAAAACTCTGCGGAAAATGCCGTAACGTGAGGCCATGCGGCTTGAGCTGGTCTTCCAGCGACGGACCAAATGCTCCCCCTTCGATCGAGGCGGCGCGCGATGCCGGATCCACTTCGACGACCTTGGAGAGATTGCGCAGATCGAGGGTGACGGCAGCCTTGTGCTTGACGCCATCAAGGCGCGGCTCGACGCCGCCGCAAACGCTCGAGCCGCCTCCGAAGGGCGTCAGCGAAGCGCCGACAGACCCCGCCCAGTCCATGACCGCGGAAATCTCCGCCTCGTTGCGCGGATAGGCCACAACGTCGGGTGCACAATCGTAATCGCCATGCATGGCTCTGACGTAATCCGGATAGGACTTGCCATAGGTGTGCGCGGCGCGATCGTAGCGTTCGTTGGTGCAGAAGGCGGCGAGTGACGCCGGCGGCCGTACGCGCGGTTCCCGCAACGCGAGGTCTTCAAGGCGGGGGACTGCGAGCGTATCGAATTCGGCGATCGCAAATTTCGCGCGGTAGCGGTCGAGGACGAACTTCCGCTCCTCTGCGCTCATGCCTTCGCCTTCGCGTCCCCAGCCGTAGTGCTTCAGCCTTGCGCCAGTCATGAGCGTTCCCTGTGTTTCGATTCGAGCATTTTTCCGGATCGGAGCTCGTTTGATCGAAACAATACGCTTTCGAGGGGCAGCATGAAAGACCGCGGCGTTCTACGCGGGACCGCCGCGAAACTGTCGCTCGTTCGCCGAGCCCGGCGCTTCCGCGCTCTAGCGACGCCGCGGAGTGTCGGCAACGGGAGCCATCGAGCGGGTGACGAATCCCGGGCGAGCGTTGGTCCCGTCGCCAGCCTTGCGATCGCGTCCGTAGCATTTGTAGCCGCAAAAGACGCGGTGCGACGACATCTCCCTGACATAGCCGAGGTCGAGTTGCTCGCCGCAGCCAGCGCAGGCCGATCGTCCACGCGGCATTCTATCGTTCACAAAAACGAATTGCATGGCTCCTGGTCCTCTTCGTTAGGAGATTCTCCGGTGCATCCGACGAACGCCAGTCCCTCCGACAAGCCTGAGGCTGAGCCGCTTGACCCCGCGCAACAGTCTGGCCCGCCTGTCCGTGGACGCAGGACTGTCATTCGTCGAGACACGCTCGATCTCTCCGGAATGCCCTCGTCGCGACAAGGCCGATGCCAGGCGCGCGATTTCGGCGGAATGAACGTTCTTGTCCTCAATGCGAAGCGCAGTGCGGACAAAGCGAACGGCTGCCATCGTCATCGCTGCGATGCCGATCCCGACCAGAAACGAGCCGCCATAGTCGCTGATACGATCATGCAGGGACCCGGGGAGTCCGAGCGATGACGCCCCGGCGATCACCAGGGCAAGGAGGGAACCCTTCTTGACGACGATACCCAGTGTAATGGTGGACAGTCCGGTGCGAACCCAGGCCAGGAAGGTCCATTCGTTGACAGCGTGCTCAATGTAACTGCGGATCATTGGCGGCCTCGTTCGCCCAGGTTTCATGCCGCCAAGCTAAGCCGGCCGCGGCAAGGCGTCGTGTTAGGTGGTGCAAGAGGTCGTTAGGAAGTGTTTGAAGAGGTGTTTGCGGGCCTGCGGCGTCAGGGGCCGCGGGTTTCAAATTCGCACTTGACATGCAACCTTTTGGTTGCCTATTATCGCAACCATGGATGAGGTCTTCAAAGCGCTGGCGGATGCCTCACGGCGAACCCTGCTGGACCGGCTTCACGCCAAAAATGGACAGACGCTGGGCGAACTCTGCGACGGCCTCGACATGACGCGTCAGGCCGTGACGAAGCACCTTGTCATTCTCGAAGAGGCCAACCTTGTCACCACCTACAAGCACGGCCGCGAGAAGCTGCACTACCTCAACCCGGTGCCGATCCATCAGATCGGCGAGCGGTGGATCAGGAAATTCGAGCGCGGCAAGCTCACCGCGCTCTCTGAATTGAAGAAGCAACTGGAGAAGCGCGATGAGTAAACCGGAATTCGTCTACACCACCTATATCGAGACCACCGCCGAGAAGCTGTGGCATGCCTTGACCGACGGCGACTTCACCGAACGCTACTGGTTCGGTCACCGCGTCACCTCCGACTGGAAGGTCGGCTCGGCCTATCGCTTCGCGAACCAGGGCAAGCCAACCGTCGAGGGCGAGGTGCTGGTATCGGATCCGCCGCGCCGCCTCGCCTACACCTGGAACAACCGCAAGGAAGAGGCCAGGGGCGAAGGCACCTCGCGCGTCACCTTCGATCTCGAACCGCGCGGCAAGGTGATGAAGCTGACCGTGACCCATGACGAGCTCGGTGAGGACGGCAAGACGCTGCGCGACATCTCCGGCGGCTGGCCAATGGTGATCGCGAGCCTCAAGAGCATGCTGGAGACCGGCCAACCGCTGCCCGCCGACATGCTCGCGCAAAGCAAGAAGGAACTGAGCTGTGCCTAGGCCCGAGTTCGTCTATGTCACCTATATCGAGACGGCGTAGCGATGAGACTCTATCGGAAGGCGCGTGTTGAGATGAATATCGACAAGTTCAGGCCGCTGACGGTCTACACCATCTACATCGCCTCCACGCCGGAAAAGGTGTGGGAGGCGCTGACGTCGGCCGAGTTCAGCCGAAAATATTTCTTCGGCAATTCGGTCGAGGTCGAGCAGCGGGTCGGCGGCGCCTATGTCGTACGCACGCCCGACGGCGCGCTGCATATTTCGGGCGAGGTGGTCGAATGCGATCCGCCGAAGAAGCTGACCTTTACGTTCAACGTCAACTGGCCGGCGCTGATCGAAAAGCTCGGGCCGACGCTTGTCACCTACGAGATCGAGCAGGTTGGCGAGGCGGTCAGGCTCACCATGAGCGAACAGCATGACCGTCCACTCTCTGACGACATTTTGTCCGGCGGCCGCCAGGGCTGGCCCGCGATCCTCTCCAGCCTGAAGAGCGTGCTGGAGACCGGCAAGCCGCTGGTGGTGAAGATGGGCCCGCCGCAGCGGATGCTGGCGGCGCTGAAGGAACTGGGAATCGCGACGCCGGGGTAGACGCGGTCAGGCCGCCAGCGCCATCCACGCCGCCGCGGCACCAGAGTTCATGGCGCCGGTAAATCCACCGGCGCCGGCGAATGAGGAGGCGAGATAGATGCCGCTCACCGGTGTCCGCGGCGAGCGCGGGAAGCCGGCCCAGATGCCGCGCTTGGGCGGCAGCGGTGCGAAGCCATAAACGCAGCCGTCCGGCGTGTTGAGGAAATTTTGCATCGAGCGGGCATTGAGGAACAGGCGTTCGGTCACGGCCGCGCCAAATCCCGGATAGTCCCTGTCGAGCGCGGCCTGGAAGGCATCGAGCCAGCGGCCGCGGCGGTCCTTCTCCTCCTGCGGCGTCAGGGCGCTCCAATTGTCGAAGCGGTCGGGACCGACCACCGTCACCAGCGTCGGACCGCCATCGGAAAGTCCGCTGTCGATCGCTCCGTAATTGGCGATGCCGTAGAGAGGCATGCGATCACCGGGATCGTTTGCGAACATGCGGGCACAGTCGCCGATATCGCGCAGGGATTTCGCCCAGTCCGGGACGCGGATGATGCCATAGCGATCGAGGCCCAGTTCGCGCGGCGGGCGGTTGAGGCCAAAATGCCCGGTGAACAGCGATGTCGACAGCTGCATTCCGGCATAGGCGCGCTCGCAAGCGCCGCGCGCCGGTTCGGGGAGCATGGCGGCGAGCACGCTCGGCGCGCAATTGGCAAACACCCGCCGGGTCTCGACCCGATCCTCGGCGGCCCTGTCGCGGACGTCGACGTGCCGCACGGCGCAGGGCGTGCCGTCGCCGTTCAACTCGACGGCAACCGCCTCGCGCCCGGTCAGCACGCTGCCTCCGGCGGTTCGCACCAGTTTCGCAAGCTTCATGCTGAGAAGGTGCGAGCCGCCCTTGACGTAGACGCCGCCGGATTTGAGAAAGCCACCCTGCGCCATGGCGAAGAATGGCCAGGCGAGACGGCGCGGATCGTCGGCGTAATAGGCGATGTTGCCGGCCAGCGCGAATTTGGCGCCCTCGTCATCGCCGAGATAGCGCTGCAGCACCTCATCGGCCGACAGGCGCCAGTCGCGAATGAGCCCTCGCAGCTCGATTCCACCGCGCAAAAGCTTGCGCAGGGATCGCTCGGATCGCGCTTCCATCAGATGTCCGACGCCGGTTTGCATGGCCTCGATGGCACGAAACAAGTCGATGATACCGGCGCGGCTCCTGGGAAATCTCGCCGCGAGCGCATCGCGGGCTGCATCAAGTCCAACCGGAAGATCGAACCAGCCGCCGACCAACTCGCCCCGCACCGAGTGAAACGGCGACACCCGTGTCCATTCGATGTCGTCGAGCAGGCCGAGCTCCTCAAGGATCGCATGCTTGGGTTCAGAGCGATCGCGCGGATCGCCTGTCTGGTGCAGGGACGGCTCGATGCGCAGCGCGCCTGACTTGAACGCGGACGCAGCTCCTCCGATCGTGTGATTGCGCTCGATGACGCAGACCTTCTGTCCCGCCTTCGCGAGCAGGGCGGCCGCGGTCAACCCTCCCAGCCCCGAACCAATGACGACGGCGTCGAACATGCGGCCTCTCCCTGCAATGATCGAAAAAAATCATCGCAGCTGTCATGGAGTCGCGGTTTGACCCGCATCAAAGGTGGCGAGGGATGGCCGTCGCATGGTTGTCATAATAGGCAGTTCAAGAAGCCGGATGTCTCGCGGCCTCCGCGACTATCAAGCAGGCAGCGGCGCCACGATCCGCCGGTAGAGATGCCAGGTCGCGTGACCGAGCACCGGCAGCGTCACCAGCAGCCCGAGAAACCAGGGGATACAGGAGACGATCAGCAGCACCGTGATCGCGGCGGCCCAGCCGATCATCGGCAGCGGGCTTGCCACCACCGCGCGGACGCTCGTCACCATCGCGGTGACGAAATCGACCTCACGGTCGAGCAGCAGCGGAAACGAGACGACCGTCAGCGAGAACAGGATCAGCGACAGCGCCGCGCCGTCCAGATTGCCGATGATGAGAAACAGCTGGCCTTCGTTGGTGGTGAGCACCACCGTGATGAATTCGCTCAGGCTGGAGAACGAGGCGTTGAGCCCAAGCAGGAGCGCGATCAACAGCCGCACCTGGTACATCCATACCACGAAGAAGAACAGCGTGACGAACGCCATCCAGCCGATCTCGCTGCGCGAGCGCACCGTGGACCAGATCGCGGAAATCGAGACCGGCTCACCGCGCTCGCGCCGGCGGCTGACCTCGTAGAGACCGATGGCGACGAAGGGCCCGATCATGGCAAAGCCCGCGGCCAGCGGATAGGCGAAGTAGATCAGGCCGAACGCGGTGAGGCAGAGCACGATGATCGTGCCGCCCGCCGCATAGAGGGCGCCGAGAGCGAGGCCATACAGCGGGTAGGCCTGGAAATCGCGCAAGCCCTGGATCAATGATTCCGCGATGTCGGCGACGCTGACGCGCCGTACCACGGGATCGACCTTCCCCGAAATCGACATGCGACGCTGCCTCCCCAGTTCTATTTGAGGCTATTGACGCAGGCCATGCGCTTGGCGTGTTGATCTTTGTCAAAAATGTCGCAACGCGGGCGCTCTTTTCCCTCTCCCCGTTCTTCACGGGGAGAGGGTTAGGGTGAGGGGCTGTCTCCACAACGACGGTGACAGACCGACTCGCGGACGGCCCCCTCACCCGCATCGCATCTGACGATGCGATGCGGCCTCTCCCCGCAAGTGGGGCGAGGCAAGAAGGGCAGCAGACCCTACCCCTTCGCCCTCAACTCCCGCCGCAGCACCTTGCCGGTGGCGGTCATCGGCAGCGCGTCGGCGAATTCGACATGGCGCGGGTATTCGTGGGCGGCAAGTTGTACCTTGACGAAATCCTGGATTTCGCGCGCGAGCTTCTCGCTCGGCGCAAAGCCCGGCCGCAGCACGATCCACGCCTTCACCGCCTCGGTGCGGATCGGATCGGGAATGCCGACCACCGCCGACAGCGCCACCGCCGGATGCTTCAGCAGCGTGTCCTCGATCTCCGACGGGCCGATGCGGTAGCCGGCTGACGTGATGACGTCGTCCTCGCGGCTCATGTACCAGAAATAGCCGTCCTCATCCTGGCGGCCGAGATCGCCTGTCAGCAGGAACTCGCCGGCATATTTCTTCGCGGTCGCCTCCGGATTGCGCCAATATTCGATCATGGTGCAGGGATTGGGCTGGCGCACGCCGATGATGCCGCGCGTCCCCCGCGGCAGCTCCTCGCCCCTGTCGTTGACGATGCGCACGTCGAAGCCCGGTGTCGCCTTGCCCATCGCGCCCGGGCGAATCGGAAAAAGTTTGGAGTTGCAGCCGACCACGAGGTTGCATTCGGTCTGGCCGTAGATCTCGTGCACGTCGATGCCGAACGTGGCGCGCACCCAATCAAGAAGCTCGGCGCCGAGCGACTCGCCGCCGGAGAGCATGCTGCGCAGCTTGACGCCTTCATATTTGACATTCGCCTGCCGCATCAGCTTCAGCGCGGTCGGCGGCAGGAACACGACGCGCACGCCATGATCGGCCATCAGCTGCATCGCCGCCTGCGGCTCGAACTTTTTCGCGCGATAGCCGACCACGGGCACGCCGTGATACCAGGCCGGAAACAACGCGTCGAACAGGCCGCCGATCCAGGCCCAGTCGGCCGGCGTCCACATCACATCGCCCGGTTTCGGGAAAAAGCCGTGCACCATCTCGACATTGGGCAGATGGCCGAGGATCACGCGATGAGCGTGCAGCGCGCCCTTTGGATTTCCTGTCGTGCCTGAGGTGTAGATGATGATCGCGGGATCGTCGGAGGCAGTGTCGACGGTCGTGAACCGGTCGGAAGCCGCCTCGATCGCCGACCAGAATGATCTCGTGCCCGCGCCGGCGCGGCCGGTGACGTAGATGTTCTTCAGGTCCGGCAGCCGGTCGCGGATTTTCGCAAGCTTTTCCCAGCCGCCTTCATCGGTCACGACCGCCTTGGCGCTGGAATTCCGCAGGCGAAATTGCAGCGCATCCTCGCCGAACAGGGTGAACAGCGGTACGGAGACGAGGCCCGATCGCCATGCCGCGAGATGCGCGACCGGCAATTCCAGGGATTGCGACAGAAACACCGCGACGCGGTCGCCGCGCACGAGGCCGTCGGCGGCAAGCACATTGGCGAAACGGCTGGAAAAGGCGCGTATCTCGTCGAAGGACGTGCGCTTCGCTGAACCATCCTCATCGACATAGATCAGCGCGAGACGGCCCGAGCCGTCCGCATGACGGTCGCAGCAGGCGGTCGCCATGTTGAAGCGCGCAGGGATGTCCCAGCGGAAATCGCGATAGAGCTTTTCGTAGCTGTCGGTTTCGGTGAGCATGGAGGGCGCCTTGGTCTTCCTCACTCTCTTCTGTCATTCCGGGGCGATGCAAAGCATCGAACCCGGAATCTCGAGATTCCGGGTCTGGTCCTTCGGACCATCCCGGAATGACAGCCAGGCGAGGTCAGGAAGACAGAGCCGCCTTTACCAGGCCGCTGGCCTTGGCGAAATCCATCTGCCCGGCGTACTTCGCCTTCAGCGCGCCGATCACCTTGCCCATGTCCTTGATGCCGGCCGCATTGGTCTCGGCGATGATGGAAGAGATCGCCTTCTTCACGTCGTCTTCCGACATCTGCTTCGGCAGATAGGCGGTGATGATCGCGATCTCCTCGCGCTCCTGGTTGGCGAGCTCGGCGCGCCCACCTTTGTCATAGAGCTCGACCGCCTCCTGGCGCTGCTTGATCATCTTCTGCAGCACGCCGAGCAGCGCCTCGTCGGACAGCGGCGGCTTGCCGTTCCCGCGCGCCTCGATATCGGCATTCTTGATGGTCGAATTGACCATGCGCAGCGTGGAGACCTTGCGCTCGTTCTTGGCCTTCATGGCCTCCTTGACCGCATTGTTGATGTCGTCGCGCAGCATGGTTTTGTCCTTTTATTGCGTGAGATGCCTGATCTAGGCCGTTCGGGAGCCTGAAACAATCCGGTCCCCGCCAACGGGGCGCCAAATATGCGGGAAACGCATGTGAATCCGCGACTTACCGCTTTGACGCGGACCCCTGCCGCGACTATGTAGAGGCCTCATGACACAAACCGAAAACGACGCCGCCTGGCCGGACCACAAACCGACCGCGCTCCTCGTGCTCGCCGATGGCACGGTGCTGGAAGGCTTTGGCTTTGGGGCCGAAGGCCACGCCGTGGGCGAGGTCTGCTTCAATACCGCGATGACCGGCTATGAGGAGATTTTGACCGATCCCTCCTATGCCGGGCAGATCATCACCTTCACCTTCCCGCATATCGGCAACGTCGGCACCAACGAGGAAGACATCGAGACGGTGAACATGGCCGCGACGCCCGGCGCCCGCGGCGTGATCCTGCGCACCGCCATCACCGATCCCTCGAGCTACCGCGCCACGCGCCATCTCGACCAGTGGCTCAAGGCACGCGGCATCATCGGGCTCTCCGGCATCGACACCCGCGCGCTGACCGCGCTGATCCGCAGCAAAGGCATGCCGAATGCCGTGATCGCGCATGCCAAGGACGGCAAGTTCGATCTGCATGGCCTCAAAGAAGAAGCCCGCGAATGGCCCGGCCTCGAAGGCATGGACCTCGTGCCGATGGTCACCTCCGGCCAGCGCTTCACCTGGGACGAGACGCCCTGGCACTGGAACAACGGCTTCGGCCGGCAGACCGCGCCCGAGTTCAACGTGGTCGCGATCGACTACGGCATCAAGCGCAACATTTTGCGGCTGCTCGCCGGCGTCGGCTGCAAGGTCACGGTGGTGCCGGCGACCACGTCGGCGGAAGACATTCTGGCGATGAAGCCGGACGGCGTTTTCCTGTCGAACGGCCCCGGCGATCCGGCCGCGACCGGCGAATATGCCGTGCCCGTCATCAAGAAGGTGATCTCTTCGGGCACGCCGACCTTCGGCATCTGTCTCGGCCACCAGATGCTGGGGCTCGCCGTCGGCGCCAAAACGATGAAGATGCATCAGGGCCATCACGGCGCCAATCATCCGGTCAAGGACGAAACCACCGGCAAGGTCGAGATCACCTCGATGAACCACGGTTTTGCCGTGGACCAGACGACGCTGCCCAAGGGCGCGACGCAAACCCACATCTCGCTGTTCGACGGTTCCAATTGCGGCATCGCGCTCGACGGCAAGCCGGTGTTCTCGGTGCAGTATCACCCCGAAGCCTCGCCCGGCCCGCGCAACTCGCATTATTTGTTCGACCGCTTTGCGGATTTGATGCGGGCGAAGAAGCGGGCTTGAGCCAAATTCGTCATTGCCGGGCTTGACCCGGCAATCCATCTTCTTTTGAAGAATTGATGGATGCCCGGATCAAGTCCGGGCATGACGAGATGTTGTCCTTCCAGATCAGGCGAACAGGATCGGGCCAACAAGAAAGCGCCGAGGAAACCCCTGCCATGACCAACCCCGACATGACCATTCGCGACATTCGCGTGACGATGCTGCGCATGCCCTGGGACGACGATCCCTGGCTCAAGGGCCACGCGCTCGGGCAAATGCGCGACATCCTGATCTGCGACGTCGAGACATCGGGCGGCATCACCGGCATGGGCTATCTGTTTCTGTTCCGCCCCGGAATGAAGTCGATCGCCGCGTGTCTCGAGGAGTGCATCATCCCGCGGGTCAAGGGCAAAGACGCCACCGCCGTCGAGGCGATCTGGCGCGATCTGTGGACCGCGACCATGACCTATGGCCGCGGCGGCATCGCCGCGATGGCGATGTCGGCGCTCGACATCGCGCTGTGGGACGCGGTGGGAAAACGTGCTGGGCTGCCGCTGCATCGGCTGTGGGGCCATTACCGCTCGCAAATCCCGATCTACGGCTCAGGCTGCTTCCGCGGCGCCGGCGGCGACGGCATGATCGAGAAGGCGCTGCACTACGTGAAGCAGGGCTACAAGGCGATCAAGATGCAGGTCGCGCATGTGCGCACGCCGGCCGAGGACCTCGACAATGTGCGCCGCATGCGCGAGGCGGTCGGACCCGATATCGATATCATGATCGACGTCAACATGGGCTGGAGCGCGGATGTTGCGATCGAGATGGGGCGCAAGTTCGAGAAGTATAATATCTACTGGCTTGAGGAGCCGGTGCCGGCCGATGATTTCGCCGGTTACCAGCGCATCGCAGCAAGCCTCGACATGCGCGTGGTCGGCGGCGAAACCCATTTCACGCGTTACGATCTGCGGCCATTCTTCCTCAATCCCTGCCTGCCGATCCTGCAGCCCGATCCGATGCGCGGCGGCATGACCGACCTGCGCAAGATCGCGACGCTGGCCGACACCTGGGGCATCACCATTGCGCCGCATCTGTTTCCGGAACTGAACGTGCACCTCTTGGCCTCGATCCCGAACGGGATCTGGTGCGAGAATATGGGGCTGATCGACGATCTCTGGGTCGATCCGCCCGCGATCAAGAACGGCATGATCACAGCGCCCGAGCGGCCCGGCCATGGGCTCAAGTTCAAGGAAGAGGTGATGAAGTTTCGGATCTAGCCGGACGGAACGCAAGGCGTGGCGGCTGGTTTGATCCACACTTTGTTTTTCATGAGAACTTGGTTTTTTCGTGAGGAGGAGAATCATGTCCATCGTCCGTGAAAAAGTCGAGCCCGCCGCGATCGTCTTCGAGGACGACGGCCTTGTGCCGAACAACGCGATGCCGTTCCTGGTCTACAAGGGCGCGGTCGCGCTCGATCGCGGCCACCCCGAGGCGACCATCGAGAAACTGTTCACCGCCAATGGCTGGGGCGCGATGTGGCGGAACGGCGTCTACGATTTCCTGCATTATCACGCGACCGTGCACGAGGTGCTCGGCATCGCCCGCGGCCACGCGCGCGTGCGCTTCGGCGGCGACAAAGGCAAGGAGCTGGAGATTTCGGCCGGCGATGTCGCGATCCTCCCCGCCGGCACCGGGCATCAATGCCTCGCCGCAACGCCGGACTTTTCCGTGGTCGGCGCCTATCCGCCGGGGCCACCGATGGATTTGCAGCGGCCGACGCCGGAAAACCATGCGAAGGCGTTGAAGACGATTCCCGAAGTGAAGCTGCCGAAGACCGATCCGGTGATGGGCGCGAATGGTCCGTTGATGCGGTTATGGGCGCGCAGCTAGCGACGCGGCGAGAACGCTGGAAAGAAAAGTCACGCGAAATCCTTAGCCAGCAACACCGTGCGACGAGATGACAGCAAGATCGTGACTGGCTCCAATTCTCCGTCTATGCTAACACAATGCGCGTGGAGGTAGCCGAACAGCCGCTTTTCTAGGGCTGGCTCCATCGCATTTATTCCGACACCCTGCCTCGCTACTGCAGACGCCGTCCGGCGTCTTGTGCGGCAGAATTTGTTTGTTCTCTTGCATGCGCGACCTCTCGCACCCAGGCGCGTGAGCTTCGAAGCCGGAAAGCCTCCGGCAGTGAGAAAGGCGGGCCGAACCCGGCCACCCATCAAGAAAGCCCACATCAGAAGAGGAGGATTCGACATGTTTCGCGGATTTCTGACGCTGACCTTGTCTCTCTGTCTGGGTGCCGCAGCGGCACCTGTGGCTCTGGCCCAGGCAGCACCACCGGCCATCACCGAGCAGGAGGCGCACGCCATCGCGGTGGACGCCTATGTGTATTTCTACTCTCTGATGTCGATGGACGTGACGCGGCAGCAGTTCACCAACGTGGAGCCGGGCAAGGACAGCTTCAAGGGCCCGATGAACACGTTCGTCAACGTGCCCGAATATCCTCCGGCGGATTTCAAGGGAGTCGTGCGATCCAATTTCGACACGTTGTACTCCTCGTCATGGCTGGACATGACCAAGGAGCCCGTCGTCATCACCGTCCCCGATACGGATGGGCGCTACTACCTGCTGCCGATGCTCGACATGTGGACCGACGTTTTTGCCTCGCCGGGCTGGCGAACGACCGGCACCAGGGCCGGAACCTTCCTGGTGACGCCGGCAGGCTGGAGACCGGATTTGCGCGACAGGTTCGCCGAGGAGTTCAAGCTTCCGAAGGACACGCAGCGGATCGAAGCGCCAACGCCCTACGTTTGGGTGATCGGCCGCACCAAGACCGATGGCCCCGCGGACTACGACGCGGTTCACAAGATCCAGGCCGGCTACAAGGTCACGCTGCTTTCCGATTTCGGCAAATCGCCGAGGCCGGTGGAAGCCAAGATCGACCCGAGCGTCGATATGAAGACGCCGCCAAAGGTCCAGGTCGATAACATGTCGGCCGGCGTGTACTTCGCGCGAGCGGCAGAGTTGCTCAAACTTCACCCGCCTCATATCACTGATGAGCCGATCATCGCACAGATGAAGAGAATCGGCATCGAGGCCGACAAGAGCTTTGAGATCGGCAAGCTCGATCCTGTGCTGCAGCGCGCGCTGGAAACGGCGCCGCAGGACGGCCAGAAGCTGATGGCCTGGAAGGTGCCGACGCTGGCGCGGGTTGCCAACGGCTGGTCGATGAACACCGATACGATGGGTGTTTACGGCAACTACTATTTGAAGCGCGCCATCGTCTCGCAGATGGGGCTCGGCGCCAATCTGCCGGAGGACGCCATCTATCCGCTCAATCTCGGCGATGAATCCGGCAAGCCGCTCGATGGCGCCAACAAATACACCGTCACCTTCGAGAAGGGCGCTGCTCCGCCGGTCAACGCCTTCTGGTCGATCACCCTGTACGATCCGGAAGGTTTCCAGGTCGGTAACGCGCTCAATCGTTTCGCCGTCAGCAGCTGGATGCCGTTCAAATACAATGCCGATGGCTCGCTCGATCTGTACTTCCAGAACGAGAGTCCCGGCAAGGACAAGGAAGCCAACTGGCTTCCGGCGCCGAAGGGAGGCTTCAACCTGACCATGCGCCTCTACAGTCCGAAGTCGGAGGCACTGACCGGAAAATGGAATCCGCCGCCCATCGTGAAGACGCCGACGACGGTTGGTCTGCCCGCTCAGTAGCGGTGACCGGAGCACCGGCGTTTCGACGCCGGCGCTCGATCCATGGCATTGTGGAGCCCTTACGCCGCGTTGCTGCCCTCCTGGCGGCTCGCCTCGAACAGGAACCAGGTGCGCCGCTCGGTTTCGTCGATGAACTGCTCGAGCAGGCTCGCCGTGCCGGTGTCCTCGTGATCGTCGCAGAGCTTGTGGGCTTTCCGCATCGCGGCGGCCATGTGCTTGTTGTCTTCCATCAATTCGCGCAGCATCTCGCGCGGCGGGACATAGTCCTCGTCATTGTCCTTGATGGTCTGCAGCTTCCCGACCTGCCCGATCGATTTCAGCGTGGTGCCGCCGAGCTTGCGGACGCGCTCGGCGAGCTGGTCGGTGGTGGCGAAGATCGCGTCCGACTGCTCGTCCAGCATCAGATGATAGTCATGGAAATGCCGGCCCGAGACATGCCAATGGAAATTCTTGGTTTTCAGGTATAGCGCGAAGGCATCTGCCAATAACGTATTGAGCGAGGTCGAAATCCTGTTGACGCCATCCGGCGACAGGTCGGTCGGGGTGTCGAGGTCGGGCGAAATCCTGTCGTGCTTGCTGTCATTCTTGGCTTTGCTCACGTTACACCTTCCTGTTAGGAACCGGGCGATAGACACGGGTTTGCGAACCCGTTAACGCATCATTGGGACACCGGTTCCTGCATGAGGAACCGCTTTTGCCGGACCGTTTTGGGCCATGGACGACTGGATCGATTATTACGATTCCACGCATACGATCTATGCGAGCAAGCGACATCGCGACCTGCATTTCGCTGTGATCGCGCATGACATCGTCAGCTACATCTCGTCGAAGGATGCGGTGGTGCTGGACTATTCCTGCGGCGAGGCGCTGTCGGCGGCGAAAGTGGCGGAGGCCTGCGGCATGCTGATCCTCGCCGAGCCTGCGCCCGGCGTGCGTGGCCGGCTGATCGCGCGCTTTGCGCCGAACACCAAGATCCGCGTGCGCTCGCTCGAGGACGTCCGCAAGATGCACGAAAGATCGATCGATCTCGTGGTGATGAACTCGGTCGCGCAATACATGACGCCGCAGGAGCTGGACTCGGCGCTTGTCATCATCAACCGCCTGCTGAAGCCGTCCGGCCGGCTCGTGATCGGCGACATATTGCGCCCCGAGGTCGGCATGGCCACCGACGTCATCGCGCTGCTGCGCTTTGCGGCGAAATGCGGGTTCCTGAAGGACGCGCTGGTCGGGCTGCTCTCGACCGCGCTGTCCGACTATCGGCAATTGCGCACGCGCGTCGGGCTGACGCGCTACAGCGAAGCCGACATCACCTTCAAATTGGCGGCAGCCGGATTTACTGCTTCGCGCGCGCAGCAGAATATCGGCCACAATCCCTGGCGCATGACCTTCGTGGCGCGCCATTCCATGACCCGCTAGCGCATGATCCGGAAAAGTGGGCACCGGTTTTCCGAGAAGATCATGCGCAAAACCTAGCGCGGTTAGGGTTAACCGGATGTAGCGATGGCCCGCGCCAGCGCGATGGGCAATGATCGCCTTGGCCCGGTGGCGGAAGCGTCCACGCAAGAGCGGTGCAACGCTCTTTATCCTGGTTCAAGTCCAGGCCGGGTCTCCAGCCTTCGCTCGCTTCGCCAGCTTCGGCTCGGCAAGCCAGTCACGTCACCGTCGTAGCGATGCGAGCGAAGGCCGCGCCGCAGCCCGAAGGGCGAAGGCGGGCTCTATCGGCAGCACGACAGCCAAAACCACCCAAATGCCGGTTGATGGGGCCGCTAAAACCCTTTTACCTCTGGGGAATCTGGTCTAAAGACGGCCCGCGCGCGAGGGGTTCCCTCCCGCATTGGCCAAGGGGACGCGCGGAATGCGCGCCCTTTTTTTGTGCCCAATTCCACCTCTGTTGAGAGCTGATGCCAAAACGAACCGACATCTCCACCATCCTGATCATCGGCGCCGGCCCGATCGTGATCGGCCAGGCCTGCGAATTCGACTATTCGGGCACGCAAGCGGTGAAGGCGCTGAAGGAAGAGGGATATCGGGTCGTCCTGGTCAATTCCAATCCGGCCACGATCATGACCGATCCGGAACTGGCTGACGCGACCTACATCGAGCCGATCACGCCGGAAATTGTTGCGAAGATCATTGAAAAGGAACGCCACGTCGTTCCCGGCGGCTTTGCGCTGCTGCCGACCATGGGCGGGCAGACCGCGCTGAACTGCGCGCTCTCGCTGCGCCGGCAGGGCACGCTCGCCAAATTCGACGTCGAGATGATCGGCGCCACGGCGGACGCGATCGACAAGGCGGAAGACCGCCAGCTGTTCCGCAACGCCATGGAAAAGATCGGCCTGCAAACGCCAAAATCGCGGCTCGCCAATGCGTCCGCGCTGAAGAAAAGCTATCGCGACAAATACCTCGCCGAGCGCGAGAAGCTGTCCGGCGCCGCGCTGGAGGAACTGGAGCGGCAATGGACGCTCGGCGAGAACGACCGCCGCAAGCGCTACCAGGAGCATGCCCTGGGCGAAGCGCTGATGGCGCTCTCCGAGATCGGGCTGCCCGCCATCATCCGCCCCTCCTTCACCATGGGCGGCACCGGCGGCGGCGTCGCCTACAACAAGGAAGAGTTTCTGGACATCATCGAGCGCGGCCTCGATGCCTCGCCCACCAACGAAGTGCTGATCGAGGAATCCGTCCTCGGCTGGAAAGAGTTCGAGATGGAGGTGGTGCGCGACAAGAAGGACAATTGCATCATCATCTGCTCGATCGAGAACCTCGATCCGATGGGCGTGCATACCGGCGATTCCATCACCATTGCGCCGGCGCTGACGCTCACCGACAAGGAATACCAGATCATGCGCGACGCCTCGATCGCGGTGCTGCGCGAGATCGGGGTGGAGACCGGCGGCTCCAACGTGCAGTTCGGCGTCAACCCGGCCGACGGCCGCATGGTCGTGATCGAGATGAACCCGCGTGTTTCTCGTTCTTCGGCATTGGCTTCGAAGGCCACCGGCTTTCCGATCGCGAAGGTCGCCGCGAAACTTGCGGTCGGCTACACGCTGGACGAGATCGCCAACGACATCACCGGCGGGGCGACGCCGGCCTCGTTCGAGCCGACCATCGACTATGTCGTCACCAAGATCCCGCGCTTTGCCTTCGAGAAATTCCCCGGCGCCTCCTCCACGCTGACGACGTCGATGAAATCGGTCGGCGAAGTCATGGCGATCGGCCGCACCTTCCAGGAAAGCCTGCAGAAGGCGCTGCGCGGCCTCGAAACCGGCCTGACCGGCCTCGACGAGATCGACATCGAGGGGCTCGGCCGCGGCGACGACAAGAACGCGATCCGCGCAGCGCTCGGCACGCCGACGCCGAACCGCCTCCTGCAGGTGGCGCAGGCGATGCGGCTCGGCTGGACCAATGAAGACATCTTCAATTCCTGCAAGATCGATCGCTGGTTCCTCGCCGAGATGCGCGGCATCGTCGAGATGGAAAACAAGGTGCGCAAGCACGGCCTGCCGAACAATGCGTTCGGCATGCGATCCTTGAAGGCCATGGGCTTTTCCGACGCCCGGCTGGCCGTGCTGACCGAGACCACTGAAGCCGAAATCACGGCGAAGCGCCATGCGCTCGGCGTGCGTCCGGTATTCAAGCGCATCGACACTTGTGCTGCGGAGTTCGCCTCGCCCACGGCCTACATGTATTCGAGCTATGAGGCGCCGTTCGCGGGCCAATTCGCCGACGAAAGCGCGCCGTCGGACAAGAAGAAGGTCATCATCCTCGGGGGCGGGCCGAACCGGATCGGCCAGGGCATCGAGTTCGACTATTGCTGCTGCCATGCCTGCTTCGCGCTGGATGACGCGGGCTATGAAACCATCATGATCAACTGCAATCCGGAAACGGTGTCGACCGATTACGACACCGCGGACCGGCTGTATTTCGAGCCGCTCACGGCCGAGGATGTGCTGGAGATCGTCGACACCGAACGCAAGAACGGCACGCTGCATGGCGTGATCGTTCAATTCGGCGGCCAGACACCGCTGAAACTCGCGCGGCCGCTGGAAGCCGCCAATGTTCCGATCCTCGGCACCTCGCCGGACGCGATCGATCTCGCGGAAGACCGCGACCGTTTCAAGCGCGTGCTCGACAAGCTGCACCTGAAGCAGCCGAAGAACGGCATCGCCTATTCGGTCGAGCAGGCCCGCCTCATTGCCGCCGATCTCGGCCTGCCGCTGGTGGTGCGCCCGTCCTATGTACTGGGCGGCCGCGCTATGCAGATCATCCGCGAGGACAACCAGCTCTCGGATTATTTGCTCGGCACCCTGCCCGAGTTGGTGCCGGCCGATGTGAAAGCGCGCTATCCGAACGACAAGACCGGGCAGATCAACACCGTGCTCGGCAAGAACCCGCTGCTGTTCGATCGCTATCTGTCGGATGCCACCGAGATCGACGTCGACTGCCTCTGCGACGGCCAGGACACGTTTATCGTCGGCATCATGGAGCATATCGAGGAAGCCGGCATCCATTCCGGCGACTCCGCCTGCTCGCTGCCGCCACATTCGCTGGATGCGAAGATGATCGAGGAGCTGGAGCGGCAGACCCGCGCGCTCGCGCTCGGCCTCGACGTGGTCGGGCTGATGAACGTGCAATATGCGATCAAGGACGGCGAGATCTATGTGCTCGAGGTCAACCCGCGCGCCTCGCGCACGGTGCCGTTTGTCGCGAAGGTGATCGGCACGCCGGTCGCCAAGATCGCCGCGCGCATCATGGCCGGCGAGAAGCTCGCGGACTTCAAGCTGAAGAAGCGTGCGCTGAAACATGTCGGCGTGAAGGAATCCGTCTTCCCGTTCGCGCGCTTCCCCGGCGTCGACACCGTGCTCGGTCCGGAGATGCGCTCGACCGGCGAGGTCATGGGCCTCGACCGCTCGTTCGAGATCGCCTTTGCCAAGAGCCAGCTCGGCGGCGGCACCCGGGTGCCGCGCCGCGGCACCGTGTTCGTCTCGGTGCGCGAGATCGACAAGGCCCGCGTCACCGAGGCGGTACGGCTGTTGAACTCGCTCGGCTTCAAGGTGATGGCGACCTCGGGCACGCAGCGCTTCCTGAGCGAGGCCGGCGTGCCTGCCGAAAAGGTAAACAAGGTGCTGGAGGGGCGGCCGCACATCGTGGACGCCATCACCAATGGCGACATCCAGCTCGTTTTCAACACCACCGAGGGGCCGCAGGCCCTGGCCGACAGCCGCTCGTTGCGGCGCGCTGCCCTCTTGCATAAAGTGCCGTATTACACCACTCTTTCCGGTGCCGTGGCGGCCGCCCAGGGTATCCGCGCCTATCTCGGCGGGGACCTTGAGGTTCGCACATTGCAGAGCTATTTTTCCGAGAACTGATCATTGGCCGGCCGCAAAGCGCCGGCTAACTGATTGGTAAATGGGCCAGTAGGCTGGAACTCACCGCCCCGTATGATGTTGACACAGCCCTTCTTGAGGGCGTGGAATTAATGGGCCTGATGGCTTTGCTTTGGAGCCAGTGGCCTGATCTGCCAAGCGTCTCGCGCGTGCCTTGCGGCCCCGCGCGAATGAAGGACAATGAAGATGATGGAAAAGGTTCCGATGACTACGATCGGCTATGCCGCGCTGACGGACGAATTGAAGCATCGTCAGTCGGTGGATCGTCCACGCATTATCGAGCACATCGCGGAAGCACGCTCGCATGGCGACCTCTCGGAAAACGCGGAGTATCACGCCGCGAAGGAAGAGCAGTCGCATAATGAGGGCCGCATCGCCGAGCTCGAGGACAAGCTCGCGCGCGCCGATATCATCGACATCACCAAACTCTCCGGCGACACCATCAAGTTCGGGGCGACCGTGACCCTGGTCGACGAGGACACCGAGAAGAAGGTCGTCTACCAGATCGTCGGCGAGGTCGAGGCCGACATCAAGAAAGGCAAGATCTCCATCGCCTCGCCGCTCGCGCGTGCGCTGATCGGCAAGAAGAAGGGTGCCTCGGTGGAAGTGAATACGCCCGGCGGCGGCAAGGCCTACGAGATCACCAAGGTCGAGTGGCGCTAACGATCCACGGGCATCGTCTGAAAGAAAAAGCCGCGCCTCGGGCGCGGCTTTTTCTTTTGGCGCGGCGATCACAGCAAGCTGACATCATTGTGAGTTGGAGCGCACCCGCTGGCAGTGTAGATGCCCCGGGAATGATTATAAATCATAACTATCTGGGACCTCGCTCAACATGGACAACGTTCTCGCGGCGCCGCGCGTCGCGCTCGGCTTTCTCAGCATCCTTCGCATCTACACCGGCTTGAGCCTGCTGCAGCACGGCACGGGAAAAATCCTCGGCTTTCCCGTTGTTGCGAGCTTCACCAACGTCCAGATCAACTCGCTTTCCGGCATCGGCGGTCTGATCGAGCTGGTCGGCGGCCTCCTGTTCACCATCGGCCTGTTCACGCGACCGGTCGCCTTCATCCTCTCGGGCTTCACGGCGGTCGCCTATTTCATGGTGCATGCGCCGCGGAATTTCTATCCTGTCATCAACGGCGGCGAGCTTGCCGCGGTCTACTGCTTCGTCTTCCTCTATTTCGCGTTCGCGGGCGCCGGCCCGTGGAGTCTCGATGCCCTCCTGCGGAAGGACAAGGCGCTCTGATCTCGCGCGACTGCCGGCGCGCTTTGCCGCGATGATTGCAACACTGGAATGATTCCAATTGGCGGGGACCCGCCTCTCTCCGGTTCCCGTGGTTTGCGAGGCACGATCAACACTTTGGCTCTCGCATTATTCCGTTGCTGCCGTGCGAAAGGCGGCGGATTTTCTTGTGGCGAACTGCTTTTCCCGGAGGTTGGGTCGCGATACCTATGATGCGGCCGGCAATAACAAGATCGGGGGAAACCATGACCATGACCGCAACCATGGCCGCCTGGGCGCCGCGCGCGCTCAGCGTATTGCGCATCATCG
This sequence comes from uncultured Alphaproteobacteria bacterium, assembly GCA_963847045.1. Taxonomy (GTDB): domain Bacteria; phylum Pseudomonadota; class Alphaproteobacteria; order Rhizobiales; family Xanthobacteraceae; genus Bradyrhizobium. Next base: position 54,510 of record CAWJYQ010000024.1, read on the forward strand.
CGGGCCTGATGATCGTCGAGCATGGCATGGCCAAGTTGTTCGGCTGGCCGGTGGTTCCGGCCTTCGCGCAGATCAAGCTGTTTTCGATGCTCGGCACCACCGGCATCATCGAGTTCGTCGGCGGCACGCTGTTGATCCTCGGCCTGTTCACGCAGCCGGCCGCCTTCATCCTCTCGGGCGAGATGGCGGTGGCCTATTTCATGGTACACGCGCCGCGCAGCTTCTTTCCGCTGCTCAATGGCGGCTCGCTCGCGATCATCTACTGCTTCGCTTTCCTCTATCTGTCGACCGCGGGCGGAGGGCCCTGGAGCCTCGACGCCGCGCTGAAGAAGACGTGAGGGGGCAGACCATGGAAAAATTCAACAGCCTGCTCGCCGCCGGCGAGCCGTATGTCCGCAGCATTTTCCGCATCGTCACCGGACTGTCGTTCTTCCAGTTCGGCGTCGCCAAGCTGTTCAAGTTCCCGGCGGTCCCGATCTTCGAGAACGTGGAACCGTTTTCGCTGTTCTGGAACGCCGCCATCTTCGAATTCGCGCTCGGGGGGCTGCTGATCGTCGGCCTGTTCACACGGCCGGCGGCCTTCATTCTTTGTGGCGAGATGGCGTTCGCCTATTTCATGGAGCATTTCCCGCGCAGCTTCATCCCGCTTCTCAACGGCGGCAATCTCGCGATCATGTACTGCTTCGCCTGTCTCTATCTCACCTGCGCCGGCGGCGGGCCGTGGAGCCTGGACGCGCTGCGGAGCAGGAAGGGTTGACCGCAACGTCGTTGCGGGCGAAGCGAAGCAATCCATAGCGCCGCAGCGAAAACGTGGATCGCTCGCTGAGCCTGTCATCGGGCGCACGTTCGCGCGACCCGTTGGCCCGCAATGACGGCAACTAGCCGCGCCCCTTCGCTTCCAGCGGCACCGCCGCCTCATATTTCGAATTGTGCAGCACCAGCGAGGTCCGCACGTTGCGCACATGGGGTGCTGCGGTGAGATGCGTGACGAAATCCTGGAACGTCGCCATGTCGGGCGCGACGCATTTGAGGATGAAATCCACCTCGCCCGACAGCATCCAGCATTCACGCACCAAGGGCTCCTTGCGCACGAATTCCTCGAACGCACGCAGGTCGGAGTCCGCCTGGCTCGACAGATGCACCGACGCGAACACCGTGACGTCGAACCCGAGCTTTCGGGGATCAAGAAGACCGCGATAGCCGTGGATGTAACCTTCCTCCTCCAGCGTTCGCACCCGGCGCAGGCAGGGCGGCGGCGAGATGCCGACCCGTTTGGCGAGTTCCACATTGGTGATTCGGCCGTCGGCCTGGATCTCGCTCAGGATTTTGAGGTCGATCTCGTCTAAATTCTTCGACACGTGAATAAGGGTTCCCTTGTCAGCTCCGCAGGCCCGGCTGCCCGGGGCGGGCCTGCCGGTAACTCTCTTAGCGCAGCTCGCTCACCTTGCGCAATTTTATTGCGCGTGCACCGCGCCATTTCGGCGCTCTGCGGGGAAAAACCGTAGAGATGGATTGCAATTCTTGCATGGCTCGCCAGATATCTTAGACTTGGATTTGACACTTTCGGCACCGCCGCGATGCCTTTCAGGGCAGTTTCCGCCTAAGCGCCGATCAGACCCCCTGCCCGTGAGACTTCCGTCCATGCCCGCTCCCATCCATGCCAAGGTCGTCATTATTGGTTCTGGCCCGGCGGGCTATACGGCCGCGATTTATGCCGCGCGGGCGATGCTGGAGCCGGTCCTGATCCAGGGCATCCAGCCCGGCGGCCAGCTCACCATCACCACCGACGTGGAAAACTATCCGGGCTTTGCCGACGTCATCCAGGGCCCCTGGCTGATGGAGCAGATGGAAAAGCAGGCGGCCCATGTCGGTACCAAGATCGTCACCGATCTCGTCACCAAGCTAGAGACCGCGCAGCGGCCGTTCCGGCTGACCTGCAACTCCGGCGACGTCTATCTCGCCGACAGCGTCATCCTCGCCACCGGCGCGCAGGCGCGCTGGCTCGGCATGCCGTCGGAGGAGAAGTTCAAGGGCTTTGGCGTCTCGGCCTGCGCGACCTGCGACGGCTTCTTCTACCGCGGCAAGGAAGTCGTGGTGGTCGGCGGCGGCAACACCGCGGTCGAGGAAGCGCTGTTCCTGACCAATTTCGCCTCGAAGGTCACGCTGGTGCACCGGCGCGATCATTTCCGCGCCGAGCGCATCCTGCAGGACCGGCTGTTCAAGCATCCCAAGATCAAGGTGATCTGGGACAGCGTCATCGACGAGATCGCAGGCAGCGAGAACCCGGCCAAGGTCACCCATGTGCGGCTGAAGAACATCAGGACCGGCGCGCTCGCGCAGGTGCCGGCCGACGGCGTCTTCATCGCGATCGGACATGCGCCTGCGACCGACCTCGTGATCGGCCAGGTCAAATTGAAACCCTCCGGCTATGTCGAGGTGGCGCCGAACTCGACCGCGACCTCGGTGCCCGGCCTGTTCGCCGCCGGCGATGTCGCCGACGACGTCTATCGGCAGGCGGTCACCGCCGCCGGCCTCGGCTGTATGGCCGCCCTCGAAGCCGAACGTTTCCTCGCGCTGCGCGCCAGCGAGCGCGCCGCGGCGGAATGAACTGACTGCACATGCCTAGAACCCGCGACGGATTTACGGATATGGATTGGGACAAGCTGAAAGTATTTCACGCAGCGGCGGAAGCAGGGAGCTTCACGCATGCCGGCGAGCAGCTTGGACTGTCGCAGTCGGCGGTGTCGCGCCAGGTCAGCGCGCTCGAGCAGGAATTGTCGGTGTCGCTGTTTCACCGCCATGCCCGCGGGTTGATCCTCACCGAACAGGGCGACCTGTTGTTCCGCACCGCGCATGACGTGTTCATGCAGCTGCAGGCGGCCCGCGCCAAGCTCACCGACAGCCGCGAGCGGCCGAGCGGCGAGCTCAAGGTCACCACCACGCACGGCGTCGGCATCAACTGGCTGATCCCGCGGCTCGGCGAGTTCACCGCGCTCTATCCGGAGATCAGGATTTCACTGATCGTCACCGACGAGGATCTCGATCTGTCGATGCGCGAAGCGGACGTGGCGATCCGCACCCGCAAGCCGACGCAGCCGGACCTGATCCAGCGCAAGCTGTTCGCGATGGGCTTCCACGCCTACTGCTCGCCGGACTACATCAAGCGCTTCGGCACGCCGCGCACGCTCGACGAACTGGATTCGCATCGCATCATCGTGCTCGGCGACAACAACGTTCCTGCGCATCTGGCGAACCGCACCTGGCTGATCGAGGCCGGACGCAATGGAAGCGGTCCGCGCGAGGCCTATTTCAAGGTCAACAGCATCTTGGGGCTGGTGCGCGCGTGCCAGCAGGGGCTCGGCATCGCAGCCCTTCCCGATTATCTGGTCGAGGACAACAGCCGCCTCGTGCAACTGTTCGGCGAGTCCGATTCGATCCAGCTCGACACCTATTTCGTCTATCCGGAAGAGCTGAAAACCGTGGCGCGGGTGCAGGTGTTCCGCGATTTCGTGGTGAGCAAGGCACAGCGCTGGCCGTCCTGATGCCGCAGCCTTTCCGTCCTGATTTTGCGCATGACTGACATGCGGCTCGGACGGTTGCTGCATGGCGCAAGCAGGGACAATATTGTGAGCACGCTGAGCATTCGCGTTGCGCATTTGTCCCCCTCCTCCAGTGGCGCGAGAGCTCAGTAATCCCTCTTGGAAGGTGATTGTGTCGGCCTCACGTGGCCAATACCTAAGCCGGGCTCTCTTGGGCCCGGCTTTTTTTCTTGTGTCTCGTCATGCTGCTGACACCACGTCGTCGCGAGCACGTCGTTGACAGTTTTTGCGCCAGCGCCCATCATGCGGACATGATCACGAAGTCGTGCGCCGCTCTGTCGTCGAAAAAAGCCACCCGTCCGGGGGCTTTGGATCGGCGCGCGCGATAACGACTTCGCATCAACCCCGATCAAGGACCCCGCCGTGTGTGCGGGGTTTTTTGTTTCCCCGTCTCCGGCATTCAACCAGAAGGAGATGGAGAAATGACCGACCTGAGAAATCGCCTGCAGGGCCTGTGGCTGCCGCTGGTGACGCCCTTCCGCGATGGCGCGCTCGACGAATTGTCGCTGCGGTGCCTGGTGCGCCACTATGCAAGCCTCCCTGTCGATGGATTCATCCTGGCAGCGACCTCGGGCGAGGGACTGACGCTCGGGTTCGACGAACTGGAGCAGCTCGTCGCCGCCGTTCGCGCCGAGCTTGCGGCGCTGCCGCGCATCATGCCGGTGTGCCTCGGCCTTGCAGGTTCTGCCACGCACAAGATGCAGGAGATGCTGGACGAGACCGCGGCGTGGCCGATCGACGGCTATCTGATCTCGGCGCCCTATTATCTCCGGCCGTCGCAGCGCGGCCTGCTCACCCATTTCAGCGCGCTCGCCGATCACGCGTCATGGCCGATCGTGCTCTACAACATTCCCTATCGGACCTCGGTGAACATCACCAATGAGACGCTGCTCCGGCTCGCCCAGCATCCGAACATCGTGGGCCTGAAGGATTGCTGCGCCGACCGCGCGCAGTCGATCGAGCTGTTGCGCCGGCGCCCCGAAGGCTTTCGTGTGCTGAACGGCGATGACGCGCAATATTTCGACGCGCTCACCGACGGCGCCGATGGCGCCATCCTGTTGTCGGCGCATGTTGCGACCGAGACTTTTGCGTTAGTCCGAACGCTTCTGCGAGAAGGCAACCACGACGCGGCGGCAGAATGCTGGCAGCGCGTCGCCGGCCTTACCAGGCTTCTGTTTACCGAACCGAGCCCGGCGCCGGCCAAGTACTGGCTGGCGCGAAGCGGGCTGATTGCGTCCGCCGAGGTGCGCTCGCCGATCGTGGAAGTGAGCGCGGAGCTCGCAGCGTGGCTCGATCGCGAAATCGAAGGGCTGTCGGCCTCGCCTCGAGAAATCCATCTGGTTAATGCGGGGTGAAGGCGATCGCTTGTATTCGCTGCCTAAAACGGCGGCAACCTTAAGCCGCCAAGCGTACTGGATTCCCTCGGACTTACAAAAAAGACCGGGGGAAACCAATGAGCCTGCGAATGCAAGCGGCCGTGCGCGAGACGCTACGGGATTTCGTGGTGGTGTCGTCGTTCTGCTTCTGGGCGATGGTGATCGGCTTCGTGCCGGTGTTCGCCATCCGCGCCTTGATCGGGTGATCGTACCGCCGAGGTGAATTGGCCCAGGTGCCGCCGCGCTGGTTAATCCGTGGTAGCACCTGTGCTCAAATCCGAGCAAAATCGCGACCGGGATTTTAAAGGCCTTCGCGTATCACAGCCCCATAACAAAAAAACGCGGGGGCGTCGTGAATTATCAAGTCGTGAATATTGCCGTTGCTGGCGATCAGGAAGAGGAAGCGGCTGTCGAACAGCGGGGCTTTACCCCTGAGGACATTCTCTGGGCGCTCGGGATCTGGTCGGTGATCCTGTGCCTGTCGCCGGTGATCGTGTTCTACATGCTGATGGTGGCGTAAGTCGCTTTAGTTGGCGCATGATCTTTTCGGAAAACCGCTTCACACTTTTCCGGATCATGCGCACCACGTAAAAAACGCGCGGAGCCCGCGCGTTCTTTGGCAGTAGCATTAAAAAAAATGGCGGTGTGATTAAATCACGCCGCCTGCTTGTGCATCGCGCCGCTTGACGACGCGGTCCCGCGGATCGCCTTCACGGAGCGTTCGATCGCGGCCCACAGCCTGCCGATCTCCGCCGCCGCGCGGCCTTCCGCATAATATTCACGGGCGCCTTCGCCCTGGCTCAGCGCCATCAACAGATCGGCGCGGTTGGTGATCTGGCCGCCCCACACCGGCGCGCGGAACTTGGCGAGCGCTTCGCGGGCGATGGTGACGATCGGGCTTTCGGCGTCGTCCCTGCGTGCCGGCGCACCGTTCAGCACCACCGCGTAGGGCTTGCGCGCCGAGCGGCACATCTGAATCGTTTCCTGCACCGCGTTGACGTCGAACACGCCGGGCCGCGCCGGAATGATGACCATGGTGGCGTTCTTGATGGCGTCATCGACGACGGCCGACAAATTCGGCGGCGTGTCGATCAGCACCCATTCAACTCCGTCCCGCTTCGCCGCTGCGAGAATACCGCTGACAGAATTGACGGCCGACTTGATCGGCGGTTCGTTGGTGCCGCGCAACTTGTGCCATAGCGTCAACGACCCCTGTGGATCGGCGTCGATGAGCAGACACGGCTTGGTCGCCTTGATCTGCGCAGCAAGATGGGCGGCCAGGGTACTCTTCCCTGAACCACCTTTTCGTGATGCGAAAACAATTACGTTCATTCCCTTGGCCTCCAGATTGACCCCAGGTAGTGAAAATAAATCAGCGAAGTGATTCGTGAAAGAAGAATTTAAGGCCAAATTTGGCTAAGCCACCGAAAAACAAATCAGGCTGGCTTTTAAGTCACAGGGTTTTGCAACCATACCGAGAGCGCGCGACTCGGAGGCCTGAAGCCGCGGGAGAGCATTTCCCGCGAAAGCTTTCACCCCACTCGGGATAACGCGCTGTCACCGCGCAAATCATGACGCGCATGGCGATCGCAACCAAAGGCAGCACGCATATCGGCGCGCCCCTCGCTCTCACGTAAAATGCCGGGGTAGCGCGAACAAAAGGAGTCCGGCGCACGACAGGTCGCAGCCGAAAGCAAATCCGGCGCACCCAAGGAATCAGGTCGCGTCCGGCTTTGCGGTCTTCCTGGCCTTCGGCTTCGACTTTCGTGTTGTCGCCGGCTTGATGTCGACCGGTTTGCCGGGTCGAGCAGCGGGTACGGCGGCCGCTTCGCCGGGCTCAGGGCCATCGCGGAAGAATCTGCGGCATTCCGGCGAGAGCTGCGACTTTTTGGCGACCATGCAGGCCGTGACGCGGTCGACGTCGGGTATTTCGGAGCTGCAAAGACGGAAAGCATCGGGCTGGCAGGCCTGCTGTTCATCGGCCGTATAAGCGTGGCTCATGGTCGGCGGCATCGACAACGACAGCGCAAGCGTCGCGCCGAGCGCAACGTTCCTGAATGACGACATGCCCCGATTATCCTCCTAAAGAATCCCCCAAAGAATCTTCCAGCCATTTCGCGCGCGAATTGTGGGTGAACGAAAGCGGATTGGCAAGGCAGCCGAACGGCTGCGCCGCGCAGTTCGGCCCGCGCCGGGCCAAACGCCGCACCCCGCCGGCGCTTTCGGATCAAGGTTGCTTGGGAGCAGGCGAAGGTGCCGGTGGCGCAGGCGGCGTGATCACGGCCGCGCCGACGATGGCGAGTTTCTCCCTCGCGATCAGCCATTTTCCATCGACGCGGGTGAGCTCGGCGTCCCACGTTCCCGGCGCCACCACCACGCTGTTGTCGGCCTTCCAGTGCCAGGCCTGCACATAGGCGTTGACAACAGCGACATCCGCGCTCGGGAAAGTCACTGTCACGTTGGTCAGATGATGCGAGGTCTTGACGAAGCCGCTGCCGTCGAAGGCGCGCTTCGCAAACGCGGCCCGCACTTCTACGGGGGACATGTCCTTGGGAAACGGGCAGGACGCGCCCGGACAGTTGGTCGGCTCGCCGCGGCCGATGAAGACAGAGAATTCGAATTGCGGTGCAAAGCACGCCTTCCAGATCGCAAGACCGCCGTCGCGATCGCCGCGGCCAATCTTGTCGATGCCGAAGGGATAGCAGGTGATGCGGTTGCGCACCGCGGCATCATCCGCCGGACCATCGGCGCGCGCGGCGCCGGTGCACAGGATGACGGCCAATATCGACAACGCGATCGCAGGATACCTCATCGCTCCCTCCCGACATTCTTGATTTAAGGGAAGGATACCTGTTGGCAGAGCCGTCGCAACAGGCGGCTTCAGCGCGGCAACGCTTTCGATCGCGTCACGTCGAAGGCCGCTTCGTCGCGCCAGCGCGGGTTGATGAAGAACAGTCGCCTATCACGCACCGACCGATAGACCTCGATGAAGGGACAGCCGGTCTCGCTGCTGCTACTTTTGCTGAACACGATTCAGATAATCGATAACAGCAAGGATGCGTGTTCGCACGACGACTTCCGGGCTTTGCTCCGGCCCGGCCATCTTCCAATAAGACGGATCAACATTGTGAGGCAAGTTGATAATGGGGTTGAATCGTTCCCCCCAAATCGGCATTTCACGAGTGCCGTGAGCGGGAATTGCTTTCGATCCATATATGGTTTCATAAACAGCGTTCGTGGGAAAGACCCCATTGTTGTTCTTGGCCAGCATCGTCAAATCGGAAGGCGGTACCTTGAGCTGCTCGCTGACAGGTCCTTTGCCCTTTGCATCCGTACCATGGCAGCTCGCGCACGAAGACTGAAATTCTGACTTGCCAATGTCGAAGTCTTCCGCCTGAGCCGCAGCGGCGAAACCAGCGGTAAGACTGGCGATCATCAACCACTTCACACCGCTTCTTATCATGTCGCGCTCCGACGCTGGCTAGGAAGACCTATCACTACTAGCCGCTTTGCCCCGACAGTTTGACGCACATCAAGATCGGCTTCCGGCTCAGGCTTATGAATGCTTTGAGTTTACGCTTGCCGAGCACATTGCCTCTTCGAGGGAATGCATGCGGACGTTCACATTCGTACTATTCGGTGTGTCGCGTACTTGCCCGGCCGCCTCGCCACGTCGATTTCGTGTGGTGCATTGCACCGACGCATACACACCCAGCCGACCTTCGCTGACCCGAACATTCTCGATGCGCGTTGCGAATTTCGCAGGATGTTGCCCACCACGTTGCCCGAATCAATTCTTCGGCGGCGAGCGCTGTCGAGATTGGCGCTAAGTATATGATCTTAATGGTACAGTTGGGTGGGCTCGAACCACCGACCTCCTGTTCCACAGACAGGCGCTCTAACCAACTGAGCTACAACTGCATCCTTGAGGGCAGCCCCAAAAAGGGGTGCCGAACGGGGCGGAAACTAGGTGCAACGCCCTGTTTTGGCAAGGCCGGGACGACGCCGGAAAGCACCCATTTCAACGCAACAGCCCGGCCAAAAGCAAAAGCCCGGGCAACCGACCCGGGCCACGCTCAACTCAAAAGTCCGGCGATCAGGCGGCGGGCTTGTAGTATTTGGAGGCGCTGGCCTTGATCGGCTCGACGGTCTCGGTCGCAACCTTCTGCGACAGCTCGGTGAGCTCCTTGGCCTGGGCGGTGAAGGTCTCGAACTGCTTGCGGGTGTGGGTGGTCCAGAGCTCGAGCGCTTCCGTGGGCGACTTCGCGCTGAGCAGTTCCTGGGCGAAGTCGAGCGCCGAGGTGGTGTTGGCCTTCATGAACTCCATCAGCTTGGCGGAGTAGGCGCTAGCGCCCTTGCTGGCGGAGGTGAACACCGCCTCGATGGTGCCGTTGTGGCTCTCGGCGGCGTCCTTGAACTTGGCGTAGTTGTCGCGGGCCTGCGACACGCCCTTTTCGGCGAACGCGCGCATCTGCTCGGGTACTTCAAAGGGAATGACGGAGGAGGAGAATGGATCGTTGGTCATTGGCATGTGTCCTTCGCGGCGGAAGTGGGAGTGGAATGGTCCCCTAGGCGCGCCCGGCCTGGGAAAGCTGGGTACGTCGACGTCGACTACACAGTGGGGATGCCCTCATCGGGGCTTGACCTGCATACACACCTATAATGTCAATTTTGTGCAATGCAACCGGTAATTTGTTGCAATGCCATATACCAGGAACACGCGCACGGACGCGGCCTGTCCCTGATGCTGCGATCCTCAAGCCGCGCCACTGCAGGCGCGGCGGCCAATTCGCCTGTCAGCTCTTGAGCTTGTCAGGATCTGGGTTTGGCGGCATCCATCGCCGCCTTGCCCATGATCTGGCCCATCTCGCTGGCCTGCTCGGCGAGCGAGCGCATCTGCGCGGTGACATATTCGCTATGCAGCCGCATCACCTCGGGCAGATCCTTGGCATGCACGAGCGCCTGCGCATAGTCGAGCGAGGCCTGCAGGTTCTTCTCGGCATAGGAAAACGCCTTGGAGTTGATGTCCTTGGCGCCGGCGCGGACGGTGGCGCCGCGCTCCTCGAGCGTGCCCGCGGTCGCCTGGGCGCTCTCGAGGATATTCTCGAAGGTCTTGCGCGCCTGTTCGACGCTGGCCTCGGCCATCGAGCGCATTTCCTTCGGAATCTCGAAACGGTCCCGCACTTCTTCGCTGATGCTCATGGTCCTCTCCTGTCGTTTCGCGTCGTGAAGGGCTGGCTTGGCCCGCCACCCGTCCACGGGCGGGAATCATAGCGGCAATAGACATCGCGGCGATGACGCAAACCCTACCGGTTCCGCCTCGTGAACCCCCCGGTGGCGCTGGTTTGAATCGTCTCAACGCAAAGCAAGCGGAAGGGTTCGGCGGAGCCGAGTGATTTAAGGTTTATCCCCGCTTTGGCCGCCCCAAGGTGGACCTGCCGTTCCCGCCGGGCAATATTAATGCTTTGTTAAGGCTGCCCAGCCCGCGTTCTTCGCCAATCCCAATCCCAAGCCCGAGCAGCCGACGCGCCGATATGACCAAAACGGAATTCCAGTTGCTGGCGTTGGGCGATCCGCGGCTCGCGGCCCACGCGACAAGCGCGCTCCCGGTTTGGCTGTGGTCCGTCGACGGCAGGCACCTGCTCTGGGCCAATCCGGTCGGCGCGCGCGTGTTCGGCGCCGCCAACAGCGCGGAGCTTGCCAAGAAAACCTTCGGTCCGGCGGATGCGCACCGGCGCCAGGTCGCGCAGTTGGCCAATCGCCTGCCGCTCAACGGCGCGGCGCGGCTGGAGCGGCTGCGCGGATTCGGCGCGCAACTAGGCGTGCTCATGACCTGCGGATGCGCGCGGCTCGATTTTCCCGACGGCAGCCACGGCATCTTGATCAATGCGGTCGAGACGCTGCCGCGCACTTTGCCGCTGGTCGAGCGCCTGCAACATCTGGTCGAAGGCCAGGAGATGCCGCTGGCTGCCTTTGCGCGCGACGGCCTGTTGGTCGGCGCCAGCGAAGCGGCGCGTCCGCTGCTCGGCTTTCACCGTCTCACCGAGGCCGGCTTGGAGCAGGCGCGCGTGGAGGCGCTGACCCAGGGCCGCGCCGAGGTCGAGATCGAGGGCGGCAAGATGACGCTGCAGCGCGTCGGCGGAGGCACCGAGACCGGCCTGGTCGGTGTGATCACGCCCCCTGTCGCGCCGCTAGCTGCCGAATCGGATACGATAGCGGCCGAAGAGGCGGTGGAGCCGGTGGCTCCGGCTGCAGAAATGCCCGTACCCGCTTACGAACAGCCGGCGCTGTCGAATGAGGCCCCGGCGGAGTTCGCGCTGATCGACGAGTTTGCCGAGCCGCTGGACGCCAAGCCCGCGCCGGCGGTGATGCGGCCTGCGATCGCAGCCGAAGAGGTGAGCGCCGCGGCGGCGGTTGAGGCGCCGATCCCGATCGAGGAACCATCGCAACCAATGCATGCTCCCATCCCGCGCCGCTTACCCCTCCGCTTCGCCTGGCAGATGGATGCGGACGGCCGCTTCTCGCTCGGCTCCGGCGAATTCACAGAATCTGATCGGCGCGCGCACCGCCGCAGGCTTTGGCCGGCCGTGGAGCGAAATCACGGAAGCTTTCGGTCTCGATCCGCAGGACCGAGTGCGGGAGGCGATCGCCACCCGCGAGACCTGGAGCGGTATCACGCTGTATTGGCCGGTCGATGGCGGCGGCCGGATGGCGGTCGAGCTGTCGGGATTGCCTGTTTACGACGACGACGGGGAGTTTGCCGGCTATCGCGGTCTTGGCGTGTGCCGCGATCTCGACAGCCTGGAGTTTCTCGCCGAGCTGCGGCGGCTCGAATTATCGGGCGAAATGGACGAAGCGACGGCGCGCACTCTTGCTGCGGACATTGTTCCGGCAAAATCGGAGCACGCCGGCGCCGCACATCCGCCCGCAGGCGTCGATGAGATGCGGCCCGCGCCTCCCGGACCGCCCGGCTTGATTACCAATGAAAATTCACCTCCAACCGATTTGGATGAGCCCGTGGAAACGCCCCCAAACGTTGTGCCCTTCCGCCCGGTCGGCGACACTAAGTCACAATCGCCGGCACTCTCGCCGGTCGAGAACCACGCCTTCAACGAACTCGCCCGGCAACTTTCGGCGCGGCTCGATGACGACACGCCCGCACCCGGCAAGCCGGTCATGGCAGGCGAGGTGACGGAGCCGGTGGCCGAGCAGCCTGCGCCCGAGCCGCCGCGCGAGCGGGCAACTGCGAGCGCCGAATGGCTGGCGCCGCCCGAGCCGCCGGCGCGCGGCGAAGGAAGGCGCGACCGCACGCTGCTCGATCTGCTGCCGACCGGCGTCTTGATCTACCGGCTCGACCGCCTGCTCTATGCCAACCCCGCGTTCCTGCAGCGCATCGGCTATGACGGCCTGCATACGCTGGAGCAGGCCGGCGGACTCGATGCGCTTTATGTCGAGGCGGGCGTCTCGCAGGCCAGCAGCACCTCCGAAGCCGGCACGCCCGTGACGATTGCGGCAAGCGAGGATCAGCCGGCCACCGAAGCGCGGCTGTTCACGATTTCATGGGACGGCGAATCCGCGCTGGCGCTGATATTCACGCCGACGCAGGGCGTGCCGGCCGACGCCGCGGCTGTTGCACCTCCGGCGCCGGCCCCCGCCCCCGCTCCCGTCGTCAGCGCGCCGCCGCCGGCTGTCGGCCACGCTTACGCCGAGGACCTTGCCGCCATCCTCGACACGACCGCCGAAGGCATCGTGATGTTCGATGCCGACGGCAACATCCACGCCTGCAACCGCAGCGCCGAAGCGCTGTTCGGCTATGACGGCGAGGATTTCCTGCGGCGAAATCTCGGCGACCTGTTTGCGCCGGAAAGCCAGCGCGCCGTCGCCGAATATTTTGACGGCGTCAAGGGCGCCGGCGTCGCAAGCCTGCTCGATCACGGCCGCGACGTGCTCGGCCGCGTCAATAAGGGCGGCATCATCCCGCTCGCCATGACCATCGGCCGGACCCGGCCCGAGGGTCCGAATTTCTTCGCGATGTTCCGCGATCTCTCGCAAAGCCGGAAGGGCGAAAGCGAGGTGCAGCAGGCGCGGCGGATTTCCGATCGTGCCGCAAATGCCAAAGCCGACATGCTGGCGCGGATCAGCCATGAGGTGCGCACGCCGCTCAACGCCATCATCGGCTTTGCCGAGGTGATGATGGCCGAACGTTTCGGCACGCTCGGCAATGAGCGCTATGTCGAATACATGAAGGACATCCGCGCCTCCGGCGAGCGCGTGATCGCGATCATCAACGACCTTACCGAATTGTCGCGGATCGAAACCGGCAAGCTCGACCTCGCCTTCACCAACCAGAACCTCAACGAGATGGTGGAGAGCTGCGTCGCGGTGATGCAGCCGCAGGCCAACCGCGAGCGCATCATCATCCGCACCTCGCTCGCACATGCGCTGCCGCCGGTCGTCGCCGACGGCCGCGCGCTGCGCCAGATCACCATGAACCTGATCGGCAACTCAATTCATCTCGCCAATCCCGCAGGACAAGTGATCGTCTCGACCGCGCTGTCGGATTTCGGCGAGGTGGTGCTGCGCGTGCGCGATACCGGCCCCGGGCTCAACGACAACGAGGTCGCTGCCGCCCTCGAGCCGTTCCGCACCCCGCCACCGTCGGACCAGGCTTCTGAGGCCTCCGGCGTCAGCCTGTCGCTGACCAAGGCGCTGGTCGAAGCCAACCGCGCGCAGTTCAATCTCAAGAGCGCGGCGCATACGGGCACGCTGGTCGAGGTGGTGTTCTCGCGCGCGATGGCGCGGACGTAGCGGCAAGTCCTGATCCGCCATTGCTGAATCCGGCGCGTCTGCGCGGCTATGTCGCGTCGGACGCCCGTCTTCCGGTATATTTCTTGCTCTGAATTGCCGGCGCCCGATCCCGGTGCGTGCCCGGTTCTTCTTTCGGATTCATCGCTCCCATGCGTTGCCTGATCGTCGCGGATCTGCACTATTCGCTGCCCCAGTTCGACTGGCTGCTCAGCGCGGCCGTGCAATTCGATCTCGTGATCTTTGCCGGCGATGCGCTCGACATTTCTTCCGCCGTCGACTTCCGCGCCCAGATCGTGGTGGTGAAAAAATACCTTACGCGGCTTTCAAGCCTGACCCGCGTCATCCTCTGCTCGGGCAATCACGATCTCGACGAGCGCAATGCCGAGGGCGAGAAGGTTTCGCGCTGGATCGGCGAGGTCCGCGAGCTCGGCATCGCCTGCGACGGCGACAGCCTCGTCATCGGCGACACGCTGTTCACGGTCTGCCCGTGGTGGGACGGGCCGCTGGTGAAACAGCGCCTCGACGCGCAGCTACAGGAAGCAGCGGCGAGAAAGGCGCCGCGCTGGGTCTGGATTCATCATGCCCCGCCCGCAAATTCGCCGACGAGCTGGGGCGGCAAGCGCCATTACGGCGATGTCGAGTTGGTGCAATGGATCGAGCGCCACCAGCCGGCGATGGTGATCTCGGGCCATGTGCATCAGTCGCCCTTCATCCACGACGGCTCATGGTTCGACCGGCTCGGCAACACCTGGGTGTTCAACACCGGGCTGCAGCCGGGCCGTCCGCCGACTTATATCGTGCTCGATATCGATGAAGGCCAAGATAAGGATCAAGCCTTCTGGCTTGCGGCGGGCCAAGCGCAATGGATCGACCTCAACGCGCCGCTGCGGCGGCCGGCCATGCCGGTGTCAGAACCGCCGGCCTGGCTCACATCCTTGGATCGGATTGCCGATCCGACCCTGGCGAGACCTGCTGTGGCGGCAAGCTGATCATGCTCTGCAGGATCTCGCCGACCATCTCCAGATGGGTGCCGTGACCGGCATATTGCTTCATCAGGTCGGCGAGATAGGTCGTCGCGACATTGAGGCGCTGTGCAAGGAGACGCGCGATCAACAGCGCGACCGCCGGCTGCGCATTGAGAAAGGAGGCGGCGTCGTCGAACTCGTAGATCGTCGAGTCGGTCGCGGCGCGAATCGTGGCGGTGTGCGGCCGATCGAGCAGGAGTGACATCTCTCCGGTGACCGCGCCGGGCTCGGCAAGGACAGCGACGACCGCGTCCCCCCTGATGACCTCCAGTCTTCCTTCGATCAGAACGAAGAGGCGCCCGGTCTTGGTGCCCTCGCGCAGCACAAACGCGCCCGCCGGCACCTTCCGCTCAACGCCTCCCGTGCAATAGTCCAGAATCTCGCGCATCAAAACACCTCGCGTGACAGACTAGGCGCAAGCACGGGCCGCGTCGAACGGATAATGTAGCCGATATGCCAAAATTGTCGGCACGCTCTGGTGCCGCACTGACGGTGCACCTCTCCCCTTGTGAGAGGCGTGGGCCGCCTTTGGCGGCCGTTCTTGAAGAACGCCGAAGCGAAGCTTCGGCTATGTCGCATCGAAAGATGCGATCCGGGTGAGCGGTCTGTCTCCGCCGGCAAACTTCAGGTTGCGTTCGCGGATGCAGCCCCCTCATCCGGCGCTTCGCGCCACCTTCTCCTACAAGGGGAGAAGGAAGAGTCAGCTACTTCGCCGCCTGCGCTGCGGGGAGGAAATCGGCGATGGTGTCGAGGAAGACTCGCGGCGCCTGCAGTTGCGGGACGTGCGCGCAGCCCGGAATGATTTTCAGCCGCGCGTCGGGCAGGAGCGCCGCGAGCTCGTGCGACATCGGCGGCGGCGTCGCCTCGTCCTGCTCGCCAACCACGACGAGAGAGGGCACCGTCACCTTGTGAAGCTCGCCGCGCAGGTCCATTTCGGCGAGCTGCGCGCAGGCCGCGCGGAACACGTCTTCATTGGTCTTGAGAAACGCCCCGCGGCGATCGGCCATCAGGCCCGGATGCTCAGCCTGGAATTCCGGCGCGAACAGCCGGCGCATCGCGACATCGGTGATGGCGGCAAGCCCCTTCGCCCGGGATGCCGCGGCCATGTTGCGGAAGGCTTCGCGGCCTGCTTCCGAGAACGCCGCACCACAATCGGCGAAGATGAACCGCGATGCGATAGTCGGATGGCGGATCGCCATCTGCAGCGCGACAAAACCGCCATAGCCATTGCCGAGCACGATCGGCGCCTTGCCGCCCGAAGCATCTGTCACCGCCTCCGCCATGCGGTCGGCGATGTCTGCGAGGTCGCCCAGCACCACTTGCGAGCGGCCAAAGCCCGGCAGTTCCGGAACGATGACGCGAAACGACCGCGACAGTTCCGGCGCAATCGCGTCAAAGCTCGCGCGATCCGACAGTAGCGAGTGGAACAGAAACAGGGGTGGGCCGTAGCCGACCTCCGCCGCGTTGACACTCTCGTTGGCGTAGAGCCGGTACATGCCGTTCCCCCTTGAAATGCCCGTTTCAGGCCGCCTTCTGGCATCGATTGATAGATCAAATCAGGCGTTTTTCAAGGCTTTATCGCTTGACGTGATATTTCACGGCTGCAAGATTGGGACCTCGACCCGCGGGAAGATCGATGCTTTTACGGGACAACGTCTACCAAAGCCTGCGCGCTGATATCCTGGCGTGCCGCCTGGCGCCGGGTGATGATATGCGCGAACAGGACCTCGCCGAGCGCTACGCGGTGAGCCGCCAGCCGGTGCGCGAGGCCTTGCTGCGGCTCGAGCGCGAACATCTGGTCACCGTGCAGCCGCGCCAGGGCTACCGGGTCAATCCGATCTCGCTTGGCGATGCGCGCGATCTCCTGCGCTTTCGCCTCGCGCTGGAGCCCGCCTGCGTCGACGAGGCGATCGAGCATGCGAGCGATGCGACGCTCAGGGCGCTGGACAAATTCCGCCGCTTCTCCGGCAACCATGAAGACTTCATCACCTATAACCGCGGCTTCCACTCGGCGCTGGCGCATGCGTCCGGCAACCGCCGCATGGCAGCCTCGCTGTGCGACCTGATCGGACAGGCCGACCGCCTGGTGCGGGTCAGCGTCGCCAACCTCAAAGGCCATGACCCGAAGAAACTCGTCGCCGAACACGTCGCGCTGATCGAGGCGATGCAGAAGCGCGACCGCCGCACCGCCGCACGGCTGATCAAGGCGCATATCGGCGCCACCGAAAAACGCGTGCTGCCGGCGCTCAAGCGCAACGCCGTCATCGTCGAAGCATGATCCGGAAAAGTGGGGACCGGTTTTCCGAAAAGATCATGCTCAGGTAAAGGGTGAGACACATGAATATTCCCGCCAAAACCATCGACGTCGAAGTTCACGGCAATTTCGTCGACGGCAGCGAGATCGAGGCAGGTCAAGGCGAGATGCTGGACGTCCGCAATCCCGCGACCGGCGACGTGATCGCGCGGATTCCAAATTCGACCGCTGGCGATATCGACCGCGCCATGAAGAGCGCCCGCTTAGCCTTCGAGGGCAGGGCCTGGGGCGGCATGGACATTCGCGCCCGCGCAAAACTGGTCAATCGCCTCGCCGACGCATTCGAGGCCAATCTCGATTCTCTCTACCGGCTGGAGACGCTCAACAACGGCCGCCCGGTGAACGAGACCCGCGCGCAGCTGTCGCGCCTGCCCGACTTCTTCCGCTATTTCGCGGGGCTGGCGCTGTCGCGGCGCGACGCGGTGATCCCGGTCGAAGGCTCCTACCTGAACTACACCCTGCGCACGCCGATCGGCATCGTCGCCAATTGCACGCCGTTCAATCATCCCCTGATGATCCTGTGCAAATCGCTGGCCGCGGTGCTGGCGTCGGGCTGCGTCACCGTGGTGAAGCCGTCGGAATACACGCCGCTCACCACGCTGAAGCTCGCCAAAATTTTCAGCGACGCAGGGCTGCCGCCCGGCGTGTTCAATGTCGTGCTGGGGCTGGGCCATAGCGCGGGAAAAATGCTCGCCGAGCATCCCGATATCGACAAGCTGGTCCTGACCGGCGGCACCGAGGCCGGCCGTATCGCGGGCGCGGCGGCAGCAAAGGTGTTCGCGCACCAGACCATGGAGCTCGGCGGCAAGACACCGGTGATGGTGTTCGACGATTACAACATCGACCGCGCCGTCAACTACGCCGCGTTCGGCGCCTTTATTGGCGCAGGGCAAACCTGCATCTGCGCCTCGCGTCATCTGGTGCAGGCCTCGATTTATGACGCGTTCGTCGCGAAACTGAAAGCCAAGGCCGAGACCATTCGCATCGGCGATCCCTTCGATCCCACCACGCAACTCGGGCCGGTGATATCGGCCAGGCAACGCGACCGCGTGCTGTCCTATTGCGGTTTTGGCCATGAGCAGGGTGCGCAACTCGTCACGGGTGGTGTAGCTGCAAGAATCGCTGGTCACGAGAACGGCTATTTCGTCGAGCCGACGGTGTTCGCCGACGTCAAAAGCGACATGCGCATCTTCCAGGAGGAAGTGTTTGGCCCCTTCACCTCGGTGACGCCGTTCAAGGACGAGGAGGACGCGCTGCGGCTTGCCAACGACTCGCCGTTTGGGCTCGCGGCCGCGGTGCGCACCAGGGATGTCGCCCGCGCCCACCGCGTCGCCGCCAGGGTCAAGGCCGGCATCGTCTGGATCAACGACCATCACCGGCTCGATCCGGCCTCACCCTGGGGCGGCGTCGGCGATTCCGGCGTGGGCCGCGAATGCGGCACCGAAAGTTTTGACGACCATTTCCACGTGAAAAGCGTGATGGTCGCGACCAACGACGCGCCGTTCGACTGGTACCGCGACACGGCAGGGCAGCGGCGGCTGAATTAACAGGAAAGATTGCGGTGACCAGCAAAGCTGGCGCTGTGACTATCAAAGGGGGAAACGTCACATGGCTCAAGCAGTAAACGCCGGCGCGCGGCTCGACCGGCTGCCGATCTCATCGTTCCACTACCGGATTTTCTGGCTGGTCGGCGCCGGGATGTTTTTCGACGGCTACGACCTCTATGTCGCGGGCGGCGTGCTCGCCTCCGCGGTGCAGACCAAATTCTCGACCTTGCCGCAGAACCTGCAATTCATCTCACTGACCTTCGTTGGCATGACGCTGGGATCGCTGATCACCGGATTTGTCGGGGACAAATTCGGCCGGCGCTTCACCTATCAGATCAATCTCTTGATCTTTGGCCTGGCCTCGCTCGCGGCGGCCTTCGCCCAGGACATGACCCAGCTCATTGCCTGCCGCTTCGTGCAGGGCCTGGGGCTCGGCGCCGAAATCGTGGTCGGCTATTCGACCATGACCGAATTCGTGCCGCCAAAAACGCGCGGGCGCTGGCTGTCGATGATGGCGTTCATCGTGGTGGCCGGATTTCCCGCAACCGCCCTGCTCGGCTATCTGATCATCCCGGCCTTCGGCTGGCGTCCGATGTTCGTCATCGCGGGCATAGGCTCCCTGATCGTCTGGTATCTGCGCAAGAACCTGCCGGAATCGCCGCGCTGGCTTGAAGCGCAGGGCCGCACGCAAGAAGCCGAAGCCCTGATGCAGACGATCGAGACGGAGGCCGCCGGCGGCGAGCCGCTGCCACCCGTCGTGGTGCCGGCGCCTGTGCCGCTGGTCGCCGCAACCGACCTGGTGAAACCCCCGCTGCTGCAGCGGATGATCGTCGGCTGCTGGGTCCTCATCACAATCAACACACTGATCTTCGGTTTTGTGATCTTCCTGCCGCAGTTCTTCCTGCGCCAGGGGCTGACCATCGCCAATTCGCTGGCCTATACGGTGGTGCTGTCGGCGGCCTCGCTGGTCGGCTGCGCGCTCGGCGCCTACTCGTCCGACGCCATCGGACGACGCGCCAGCATCATCGGCGCGTCGATCGCGACCATCGTGGCCGGCTACATCTATGCCCGCTTCAACGCCGCCTCCGATCCGGCCATCGTGCTCACGATCGGATCCATCCTGATCGTCGCCATCTATGTGCAGACCGCGCTCCTGTTCGGCGTCTACACGCCGGAGCTGTTTCCGACGGAGATCAGGCTCCGCGCGAACGGCATCTGCAACACGTTCGGGCGTGGCGCCACCGTGGTCTCGCCCTTCATCGTCGGCGCGCTGATGGCGTCGTCCGGCTTGCCCGGCGTGATCTGGCTGATGATCGGCCTCGTGGTCGTCCAGATCCTGGTGGTGTGGGCCTGGGGCGTCGAGCCGCGCAACCGCGGGCTGGAGGATGTGGCCGCGAAGGCGTGAGGGCAGCGGCGCTGTAGCCGTATCGTCATTGCGAGCCAACGGGTCGCGCGAACGCGCGCCCGATGACAGGCTCCGCGAAGCAATCCAGAATCTTTCCCTGGTGGCAGCCTGGATTGCTCACATGGGGAATGTGTGTGTCAAGGATGGGTAGTCACCTTTTTGTTCGACTGCAGCGGCCACCTCTTCGTCCCGACCGCGGGCTGTGCAGGATGGCGCGCGCAGATCAAGTCAAGGCCGGCCCTTTAGGGCCGCCGCGCAGCGGCTTGGCCTTGAGTTGAGCAAGCACGTCATCATGCTTGGTCCGTCGGGCACGACAGGGGCTCCTTGTGTTGGCGGTTCTGTCAGGGCATCTGCAATCCTCGCATTTGCGATCCAAGGTTCGAGCCGGTTCGGCGATCTGGGTTGCTTGCCAGATCAAACTCACATTCGGTCGTCGCGCGAGGCGACCGCACCAGGATTCCGCTTGCGGCGGGCAGGCTCGAGAGGACAAGGCCATTCTTCGTTGCGGCGTTTGAAGCCATGCAATCCATCGGCTCATCCACCCGGATCTTCCGAGGCTGATCGGGCCTCGGCAGATGGGTTATGGTTCTTTCGTCGCGCGCGGGCGGCGAAGCACGCCGCTCGGTGCGGTCCAGGATCAGGCGGCTGGCTTCATCACGGCCCCCTCGATGACGACGCCCTGGGTGACATACTTCCACAAGGCCACGAGAAGCTTGCGCGCCAGTGCCACGATCGCGCGCTTGCGGCCTTGCGGGCTTCGCTCCTTGAACCAGTGCGTCAGGGCCGACTGCGGCTGGTGACGTATCCAGAGCCAGGCGAGCTGGATCATCGTGGTCCGCAGCCTTGGATTGCCGGCCTTCGACACGCCCTGCTCGTGCCGGATGCCTCCGCTTTGCCAGGGCGTTGCCGCAAGGCCCGCATAGGCGGCGACCTGGCGGCGGTTGGCGAAGCTCCGATAGAACGCCTCCGACCAGAGAACGGCGGCGAAGTTGGCGCCCATTCCCTTCAAGGCGAGCAGCATCGTGACCGGGTCCGGCGCGGCTTGTTCGCTTGCAGGCTTTCTCGCCGCCGCCAGCAGAGCTTCCTGCGCGGCCTCGACCGACTTGATCTGCTTCAGAAGCAATTCGATCCGATCGAGCTCGCGGCCGATTTGCGCCTTCAGATGCGAAGGCAGCTCCCGTCCATCTCCGGTGCGCAACGCCTCAAGCCGCGCCCGCCGGTCGCGCCGCAGCGGGGCGTAATCGGAGATGCCCTGCGCGAACAGAAGACCCTTGATCCGGTTCACATGCGTGATGCGCTCCTCGATCAATGCCCGCCGTTCGCGGCAAAGCCTCCGGCGATCCTCTTCCTCGGGCGAGGGCGCGACCACCATCGCACAGACCCGTGGCTCGCCGCGTTTGTGGGCGAGAAGCGCCCGCAGCAGCGTCTCGCCGTCGAGCCGGTCCGTTTTGGCGCGCCTGCGCCGCCGCGGCGTCGCGATCGAGGCCGGATCGACCACGTGGCTCTCAATGCCGTCCTGTTGCAGAACGCGGTGCAGCCAGAACCCGTCCAGCCCCGCCTCATGGATCGTGATGATCGGATAGCCCTGGCCGGTCCTGGCCTCCGCCTTGCGCCTGAAGTCCGCAAACAGCTTTCTCAACCCGGCAACATCGCCGGCCGTGACGCTATGCCGGGACATCTTCTCGCCCTTGCCTGGCGAAAGCGAGGTGATCAGCCAATTCGAACGGCTCAGTTCCAACGACACAAAAATTGCGCCAAACTGTGTGCGGATAGCGGCCGGTCCGTCGGAACGATGATCGAGCAACATTGTCGTCTCCAGGTTGAGTGGTTTCGCAACCTCAGTCTGGCCTCAGACTTGGTCGCTATCCACTCCCCATGGAATCTTCGTCGCGGAGCCTGTCATCGGGCCGCGCTTCGCGCGGACCCGTTGGCTCCTCGCAATGACGACTGACGTGGCGGACACTTCTAATCCGTCTTGCGCATCATACAACTTTTGGTAGTTTCCACCTCGCCATTCATTTGGCGGTTTTCGGTGTTCGCTAATATGCCCGCCGAATCTTCCATTGGCATCCTGCGAGGCATTTCATGAGAGCGTCATTTTCAGTCCTGCTGTC
Organism: uncultured Alphaproteobacteria bacterium; assembly: GCA_963847045.1. Taxonomy (GTDB): domain Bacteria; phylum Pseudomonadota; class Alphaproteobacteria; order Rhizobiales; family Xanthobacteraceae; genus Bradyrhizobium. Next base: position 76,698 of record CAWJYQ010000024.1, read on the forward strand.
CCTCGCCATGATCGCAACGTTTGGCCCGGTGCGCGCGCAGTCGACCGCCACGCCTGCACTGCAATATGCCAAGCAGGGCTGGACCGCGGACGAACGCCAGGCCTTCTACACCATGAGCCAGGGGTCGCGCATGATGCCGTATCTCTGGTTCAAGGCGCTGCGGCGGCTCGACGCCGACGAGCCGTTCGGCGCCGACCAGCTGCAGCGCTACGGCTATCTTTCCAACGAAAAATCCAAACTGAATCCGGAAGGCCTGCCGCTCGGCTTCGTGATCGATGGCAAAGCCGAGACCGGCTATTTCGGCATGACCTGCGCGGCATGCCACACCGCGGAGATCGAGTACCAGAAGGACGGCGCCACGCAACGACTTCGCATCGACGGCGCGCCGGCGACCGCGAATTTCCAGCTCTTCCTCACTGAGCTGACCGCGGCGAGCCGCGCCACGCTGAACGATGCCGACCGCTTCCAGAATTTCGCGCATGCCGTGCTCGGCTCGCGCTATTCGGCCACCCGCACCAACCAGCTCAAGACGGATTTTGCCGCCTGGGTGAAGCAGTTCGGCGACTTCATGGACAAGAGCCTGCCGCCGTCACCCTGGGGACCGGGACGGCTCGATGCCTTCGGCATGATCTTCAACCGCGTCGCCGGCAAGGATCTCAATATTCCCGACAACATCAAGGTCGCCGATGCGCCGGTCAGCTATCCCTTCCTGTGGAACGCGTCGCGGCAGGACCGGACGCAGTGGAACGGCGGCGTCCCCAACGGCCTCTACATCAACGCGATCGGGCGCAACACCGGCGAGGTGTTCGGCGTGTTCGCCGACTTTGCCCCGCGAAAGCAGCTGCTGCCGCCGCATTACAATTTCCGCAACAGCTCGGTGAATTTCACCAATCTGCAGCTGCTCGAGGAGAAGATCGTCGCGCTGCGGCCGCCGCCGTGGCCGTTCGCAATCGACAAGGACCTCGCCGACAAGGGCCGCGTGCTGTTCGCGCAGTATTGCGGCAGCTGCCACGAGGAGAAGCGGCTGCCCGAAGGCACCTGGCTCACGCCGGTCATGGCTGTCGGCACCGATCCAAAGATGTTCGATAATTCGCTGCGCAAGTCGCAATCCGGGCTGCTCAGCGGCGCGCTGTCCCCGAACCCGCCGGGATCGAAGCTCGGCGAGGAGGCTCTGACCAACGACATCCTCGCGACCGCCGTGGTCGGCGCGCTGGCGGGCGACGCATTTCCGCAGCTGCCGCGATTGCCCAATCTGAACGCGGGCGTCTGGCTCGCGATCAAGAAGGATCTGGCGGTCCTCTTCTCCGATACCGAGAAGGCGCCGAACCTGCTGTCGCTGCTCGAGCCGTCGGTGCGCGAGAACGTGCGGTCGCATGTGGAAAGCCGGCTCGCCAATATCTTCAAAGTGCCGGGCGAAGCGCACGCCTATGAATCGCGAGTGCTGCACGGCATCTGGGCGACCGCGCCCTATCTGCACAACGGCTCGGTGCCGAACCTCTGGGAATTGCTGCTGCCGCCCGAGCGGCGCTCGGCGTCGTTCATGATCGGCAGCCGGAAATTCGATGCCGAGAAGGTCGGCTATGTCACGACGGAGTCGCCGTACAAGGACGGCACGCTGGTCGTGGGCGCAGGCGCTGCGCCTGGCAACAGCAATGCCGGGCATGATTACACCCAGAAACTGACCGACGACGACCGCAAGGCGCTGCTGGAATATCTGAAGCAGCTCTAGCGGCTGGCGCGCTGTCCCTTCTCCCCTTGTAAGGGGAGAGGTGCACCGTCACGTGGCACCCACTTGAACGCATCTCATCATTGCGTTCAAATCACCCGCGCAAAGCGGCGGAAGCCGGGCGTACCGGTGAGCGCCTCGAAACCCGCGTCGCGCTTCTCTTCGGCGAAGGTGAAGCCGGCCCTGGCGTAGCAGCGCTCGGCGGCGTCGTTGCCGATCACGAAGGTGATCGAGGCACTGCAAAAGCCGGCCGCCTTGCCGGCATCGAGCCCGCGCGCGATCAGCGCCTGCACGAGTCCGCGTCCACGATGGCCCGGCTGCGACGCCACATGCTCGATCAGCCAGTCCTCGTCGCCGCCCTGGATCCAGCACGGCCGGGCATAGGCACCGCGCGCGAAGATCGCGGCCAGATCGGCTTCGCTGATGCCGCCTTCGCGCGCGACTTCTTCAAATGCGCCTCGCATGGTGTCGCGCGTCAGGCGCGAGGGCATGGCGCAAAGCGCGGCGGCCGGCTGGCCATCGACCTCGGCGACCAGGAATTGCGAAACATGGTACCAGGACCGCGGCTTCGCGACCGCCAGCTTGCGGAGGAAATCGAGCACCTGCGGCTCGGCCTGCGCAAGCGCGATATCGAACCAGCCGCGCGGAACGGGACCGCGCTGCGCGAGCAGAATCGTCCGCGCGATGAAATCGGCGTCTTCAGCGCGGCCCTGACGTATCTCTGGGTGAATCTCCGGTGCCATGGAAGCGGCGGCCCATCGCCCTTCTCCTCACGCGTTCTTCAGCGCGACGCGGAATTCCGCTTCGGTCTTCTCCTTCACCTCGTCGAGCGTGACGCCGTCGGCGAGCTCGATCAGCGCCATGCCGCCCTTGCCGTGCTTGTCGATGGTGAACACGGCGAGATCGGTCACGACCATGTCGACCACTTTCTCGCCGGTCAGCGGCAGGTTGCATTTCTTCAGGAGTTTCGGGCCGTCCTTGGCGGAATGCTCCATCACCACGACCACGCGCTTGACGCCGGCGACGAGATCCATCGCGCCGCCCATGCCCTTCACCATCTTGCCCGGGATCATCCAGTTGGCGAGGTCGCCGTTCTGCGCCACCTGCATCGCGCCCAGGATTGAAAGGTCGATATGCCCGCCGCGCACCATGCCGAAGGAATCGGCCGAGGAGAAATAGCTGGTGGTCGGCAGCTCGCTCACGGTCTGCTTGCCGGCGTTGATGAGATCGGCATCTTCCTCGCCCTCATAGGGGAACGGTCCCATGCCGAGCATGCCGTTCTCGCTCTGCAGCTGAACGTCGATGCCGTGGGGGATGTAGTTCGACACCAGCGTCGGAATGCCGATGCCGAGATTGACGTAATATCCGTCCTGCAGCTCCTTGGCGGCGCGGGCGGCCATCTGTTCACGGGTCCAGGCCATCAGACTTCTTCTCCGGTTGCGGCCGCGGGCGCATTCTTCTCGGAACGCGGGCGGGTGTTACGGAACTCGATGCGCTTCTTGCCGACACCGACCTCGACGATGCGCTTCACAAAGATGCCGGGGGTATGGATGTGGTCGGGATTAAGCTCGCCGGCTGGCACGAGATGCTCGACCTCGGCGACGGTGACCTTGGCGGCGGTCGCCATCATCGGGTTAAAATTGCGCGCGGTCTTGCGGTAGATGAGATTGCCCGCGGTATCGCCCTTCCAGGCGTGGACGATGGCGAGATCGCCGAACAGGCCGCGCTCCATCAGATATTTCTCGCCGTCGAACTCGCGCACTTCCTTGCCCTCGGCGATCAGCGTGCCGACGCCGGTCTTGGTGAAGAAGGCCGGAATGCCCGCGCCACCGGCGCGGATGCGCTCGGCCAGCGTGCCCTGCGGATTGAATTCGAGCTCCAGCTCTCCGGCCAGATATTGCTGCGCGAACAGCTTGTTCTCGCCGACATAGGAGGAAATCATCTTCTTGATCTGCCGCGTCTCCAAGAGCCTTGAGAGCCCGATGCCGTCGACACCGGCATTGTTGGAGACCACGGTGAGGCCCTTGACGCCGGAGTCGCGGATCGCGTCCGACAAGGTCTCGGCGATGCCGCAGAGGCCGAAGCCGCCGGACATGATCATCATGCCGTCCTTGAGAAGTCCGTCGAGGGCGGATTTCGCGTCGGGGTAGACCTTGTTCATGAAAATGGGACCTGGTGGGAGAAAAGCGGCCCGGAAGGGCGTGGTTGGCGGAATTATTAGGCGAAATCTTCGCAATGCGTCAATGATGGGCGGACGGGCGTTTCCCGCACCTTGGGATGAGCCACCCCCCAAAGACACGGCCTTGAAAGCGTCAAGAAAACCCATCAAGTTGCTGATGTTGGCAAGGGTTCCGGCGCACCCTGCCCAATCCCCGTTCAATCGCGATCCGACTGGCTTTCCGATCAGGACATGGCAGTGACGATGGCCCAAGGAATGAAGCGCCTGGGCACGCCGATCGCGGCGTTGCTCGGTGTGGCGCTGCTCGGCCTGATCGCGAGTTCCTGGCTGATCAACCGCGACGCGCTGCGCGAGGCGGTGGAGGCGCAGATCAAGGCGGTCACCGGTCTCGATCTGACCGTCAAGGGCTCGATCGACGTTTCCGTATTCCCGGGAAGCTACGTCTCGTTCCATGATGTCGGGCTCAAGGGCGGCACCGACGACCCTGCGCTGCGCGTCGACGTGCTGACCGCAAACCTGAGGCTGCTGCCGCTGCTCCTGCAGCGCTTCGAGATCGCCGACGTGATGATGCTGCGCCCGCAGATCCACGTGGTGCGCACGCCAGACGGCGAGAGCAACTGGACGCCGTTCATCCAGACCATCGCGCGCACCATGAGGCCCGGCGCCGACAACCAGGTGTCGTTCTCCGAGATCCGCATCCAGGACGGCATCCTCACCTATGAGGACGCCGCCAATCGCGCCACCGAACGGCTCGACGACATCGACCTCTCGCTGGCCTGGCCGTCGATCTCACGCTCCTTTGCCGCAACCGGGCAATTCGACTGGCGCGGCGAGCGTGTCGACGGCTCGATCAGCGCGTCCGATTTCGTCGCAGCCCTGTCGGGCGATCGCTCGGGGCTGAAGGCCCGCCTCTCCAGCGCGCCGCTCAAGCTTGCCTTCGACGGCACGGTCGCCAACCGCACCAGCGCGATGATGGAAGGCACGCTGACCGTCGACAGCCCGTCGCTGCGCAACGCCCTGCACTGGACCGGCCAGGAGCCGCCCGGTGCCGGCGGCTTCGGCCGTTTCGCGCTGAAGGCGCGCGCCAATGTGGTCGGCGCCTCGATCGCGCTCACCAACGTCAATGTCGAGCTCGACGGCAATGTCGCCGAGGGCGTGATGACCTACGCCAATAACGGCCGGCAGACGCTGCAGGCAACGCTCGCCGCCGACACGCTCGACTTCACGCCCTATATCTCGACCTTCCGCCTCTTGGCGAGCGGCGCGCGCGACTGGAACCGGCAGATGTTCGACCTGAACGCGCTGTCGACCACCGATCTCGACATGCGGCTTTCGGCGGCGCGCGTCACCGTCGGTCCGACGAGGCTCGGCCGCACCGCGTTCGGCGCCAATTTGCGCGGCGGCGCGCTGGCGCTTTCGGTCGGCGAGGCGCAGATCTATGGCGGCGTGGCCAAAGGCTCGTTCGGCGTCGCGCGCTCCGACACGGTCGCCGACGTCAAGGCGCAATTCCAGTTCCTCGATGTCGACCTGCAGGCCTGCGCCGGCGAATTGTTCGGCATCAGCCGCCTCTCCGGCCGCGGCAATCTCAACGTCTCGCTGGTGGCCTCCGGCTCGAGCCCGTTCGGCCTGATGCAATCGCTCGACGGCACCGCGACGCTGACCGGCCATGACGGCGCGATCTCGGGCTTCAATGTCGAGCAATTGCTGCGGCGCCTGGAGCGCCGGCCGCTGTCGGGCGCCGGCAGTTTTCGCTCCGGCTCGACGCCCTACACCAACCTGACGGTGGCGGTGAAATTCGCCGACGGCATTGCGACCACCGAGGACGTCAGGATGGAAGGTCCCGCCGCGCGCGTCACCATGACCGGCACCGCCTCCGTGCCGACGCGCGATTACGATCTCAAGGGCGTGGCGAGCCTGGTCTCGAACGGGACCTCCAGCTTCGATCTGCCCTTCGTGGTGCAGGGCCCGTGGGACGATCCCCTGATCTTCCCGGAAGCCGAAGCCCTGATCAAACGCTCGACCGTCACCGCGCCGCTGCTCGACGCGCTGAAGGACCGCACCACCCGCGACGCCGTGCGCTCGGTGCTGGAGCGCCTGACCGGCGGACAAAAGGCCGCAAGCCCGGATGCCGCGGCGCCCGCGGCCGCGAGCGAGCCGGCACAGGCCGCTCCCGCGAAGTAGCGCCGTTCACCCATTTCCCGTTGCTGGATTAAGCCGGCACGATGGCTTATCCTTAAGCCCCGGGGAAGGGCGATGGGACAAGGCTCTGGAGCAAGCAACGGGCCAGGCAGGCCGCAACGCCGCACGGCGGTGAAGCGAAAGCGCCGCAATGCGCCAAGAGCAGCTCGTGCCTCGAGCCCGGCCGGCGCGGAAACGGAACTCGCTCAACTCACGCGTGAACTCGCCGAAGCCCGGGAGCGGCAGGCCGCGACCGCGGAGGTCCTGCGCCTCATCGCCGACTCACCGGCCGATCTCCAGCCGGTGTTCGACAGGATCGTCAAGAACGCCGCGCGGCTCTGCCAGAGTGTGCTGAGCGCCGTGTATCGCCGGGAAGCGGAACATGTCCATCTGGTCGCCTACGATCAGTTCTCGCCGGAATCGGTGGCCGCGGTGCGCAAGGCCTATCCTGCTCCGATCACCAGCAAGAACCTGATATCGGTCGCCATCCGCGAGCGGCGCGTGGTGCACGAGCCGGATGTGCTCGTCTCCGGCGGATACAGCGAGTTGCAGCGAACGTCCGGCTATCGCAGCATCCTGATCGTGCCCATGCTGCGCGACGAGGACGCGATCGGCGCCATCGCGGTGATGCGGCTCGAGCCGCAATTGTTCCCCAGGCCGCAGGTCGAGCTCCTGAGAACCTTCGCCGGCCAGGCGGTGATCGCCATCGAGAACACACGGCTGTTGACCGAGCTGCAGGAACGCACCCGGCAACTGTCACGGTCGCTCGAAGACCTCCGCGCCGCGCAGGACAGTCTGGTCCAGACCGAGAAGCTGGCCGCGCTGGGACGGCTGGTGGCGGGCGTCGCTCACGAGATCAACACGCCGGTCGGCACCAGCCTGACGGTTGCCTCGGCCTTCGTCAACAAGACCAAGCGATTTGAGGCCGATGTCGCCAGCGGCAATGTGCGCCGGTCGACCTTGACTGAATTCATTGCGGCAAGCCGGGAGGCGGCATCGCAGATCATGATCAACCTCGGTCACGCCGCCGATCTGATCCAGTCGTTCAAGCAGGTCGCGGCCGACCGCAATGTCAGGGATCGCAGACGCTTCGATCTCGGCCAGGTCACCGAACAGGTCGTCAAGGGATTGCGGTTCGGCCTGCGCAGTCAAAATCTCGAGGTCAGTGTCGAATGCGAGCCCAATCTCGCCATGAACAGCTATCCCGGGCCTTACGGCCAGGTGCTCACCAACCTGATGCTCAATTCGGCGGTGCATGCCTTTCCGGACGGCGCACAAGGAACCGTGCATATTACGGCGCAGGCGTCAGGCAAGGGCAATGTCGAAGTGCTGTTTTCGGACGACGGCTGCGGCATGAGCGCGGAGGTCAAGCGGCACGTGTTCGATCCGTTCTTCACGACCCGGCGCGACCAGGGCAACACTGGGCTGGGACTGCACATCGTCTACAACATCGTGACCAATCGTCTGGGCGGCCGGATCAATCTGGAAACCAAACCCGGCGCCGGAACGAAAATCCGGATCATCATGCCGCGCGAAGCGCCGCTGGAGTTGGCCGCGGAATAAGGCCTGTGCAGCGCCCCCCGGCCGGTCATTTTCGGCTATTCGCTTTCAATGAGATCGCTGCGACGCGTCGACAATTGTGAAATGGCACACAGACAGGAGCCGCTCGGTCTTGTATTAGAGGCGAGCCCTTTTTTACGGCATTTCAGGAGAAACGCCATGCGCGGTTTCAATCGCACGGCCATGTGGTGCGCCACCCTTGATGTTGATTCCACCTCGAGCGGGTGAACCAAGGAGGTTTCGCGTGCGCTGAATACCGCGTACTGGGATTTCTGGGCCCCGCCGGCGACGGACGGGGCTTTTCTATTTCTTGTTCTGCCCACTACTGCCGGCGGTGCCCCTGTGAAGAAGGACGCAGGGGTCATGTGGCAGTATTTGTGGTCCGATCTAGCATTTGATTTTGCCAAGGGACTGGTCGCCGGAGGTGCTTCGCTGGCACTCCAAGCGGTCGCCCCCACGATGCTGCGCGCTTTGAGAAAGGTTCGAGCGCGTTGGGCTGTTCGGAAGGCCGCAAGAAAGCAGGCCGCACCACGCGGTGAACGATGAGCGGTCAGGAGACCATTGCACTTGCCCGCCGGCGACGTTGGTCGGCGGGCTTTTGTTCCGGCCGGTATGTAGCGCGTGGGATGGGTTGAGCGCAGCGAAACCCATCGCTCCCTCCGCGAGCACGATGGGTTTCACTTCGTTCAACCCATCCTACGAGTTACTTCATCGCGCCCCGGAATGACGATCGAGAAAGCAACGGCGGATCGATGCGCGGCGAGCATTGATCGATACACGATCGGGAATGCTGCCCGCCCTTCCCGTGCGGAGGCTTTCGCCCTACAGTCGATGCAACAAGCCGCTATGTCGCGCCAGCGGGCTCGCATCACGCGCCATCCCACTACCTACGTCGGAGAACAAGCGGCTGGATCACGCCACCGGGCTGGGCTAAACTTTCACCCAACCGGTTAAAAGAAATCGGTATTCAGGGAGAATGACGTGAGATCCAAGGTTATCCGTGCGCTTTCACTCGTGGTCGCTGCGGTCGGGCTGTTTGCCGTCGCCGCCCCCGCGTTTGCCCAGCAAAAGACGATTACGGTCTGGTGGGTGAAGGGCTTCTACAAGTCTGAGGACGACGCGCTGCTCGACGCGATCAAGAAGTTCGAGACCAAGACCGGCATCAAGGTCGAGCTGTCGCAATACGCCGTGCAGGACATGATCCCGAAGACGGTAGCGGCGCTGGACTCCGGCACCGTGCCGGATGTCGCCTATGGGGACTCCTATGACGTGCAGGCCGCGGGCAAGTGGGCGTTCGAGGGCAAGCTCGAGGACCTCACCGACATCCTGACCCCGATGAAATCGGCGTTTGCGCCGAACACGCTGGAGACTGCCTCGCTCTACAACGACCAGACCAAGAAGAAGGCCTATTACGGCTTCCCGCTGAAGCAGCAGACCATGCACGTCAATATCTGGAAGGACATGCTGGAAAAGGCCGGCTTCAAGCAGAGCGACATCCCGACCCAGTGGAACGATTACTGGTCGTTCTGGTGCGACAAGGTGCAGCCGGCGATCCGCAAGGCGACCGGCCAGCGTATCTACGCCGTCGGCCAGCCGATGGGCGTGGAATCCACCGACGCCTTCCAGTCGTTCTACACTTTCATGGACGCCTACAACGTCAAGCTGGTCGACGACAACGGCAAGCTGCTGGTCGACGATCCCAAGGTGCGGCAAGGCCTGATCGGCGCGCTGAAGGACTATACCGACACCTACAACAGGGGCTGCACGCCGCCCTCTTCCACCACCTGGAAGGATCCGGACAACAACGTCGCCTTCCACAACAAGACCATCGTGATGACCCACAACTTCACGATCTCGATCGCAGCGAAGTGGTTCGAGGATTCCACCAACCAGGCGCTGACGCCGGAACAGCGCGCCGCCGGCAAAAAGGCCTACGAGGAGGACATCATCACCGCCGGCTTCCCCAACAAGCCGGACGGTACGCCGATGAAATACCGCTCTGACGTCAAGACCGGCGTGATCTTCGCGGCATCCAAGAACAAGGCGGAAGGCAAGGAGTTCATCAAGTTCCTGTTGCAGGAGGAAAACCTCAAGCCCTACGTCGAAGGCGGCCTCGGCCGCTGGTTCCCGGTGACGACGGCAAGCCAGCAGAGCCCGTTCTGGCAGGCCGATCGGCATCGCAAGGCGGTCTACGCCCAGTTCACCGGCGGCACCATTCCGTTCGACTTTACCAAGAACTTCAAGTTCACCATTCTCAACAACGAGAACGTCTGGGCCAAGGCCATGAATCGCGTGGTCAGCGAGAAGGTCCCGGTGGACAAGGCCGTCGACGAGCTGATCGCCCGGATCAAGGAAGTCGCGGGCTAAAGCTGTTTCCCTCCCTCTCCCCGCTCTTCGCGGGGAGAGGGTTGGGGTGAGGGGCTCTATCCGCGAGCGCAACGCGTGGAGAGTCCCCCTCACCCGGATCGCATCTTGCGATGCAATCCGACCTCTCCCCGCAGGCGGGGCGAGGTGAACCAACAACGCCAGCCGCTTCGCGCGGCCTGCCACTCGTGATAAGTAGTGAACATGGCGATCACGCTCTCAGCATCCGATGTCCCGAGCCCGCCGCTCTCGGCGCGGCTCTCGCCCGCGCAGGTGTGGGGTATCGTACTGCTCGCGCCCTATATCCTGGTTTTCCTCGCCTTCGTGGTCTACCCGATCGGCTATGGGCTCTGGCTGGCGCGCCAGCCCGCGAGCTATGTCGCGCTCTACAACGATCCGATCTTCGCGCGCGCCGCGATCAACACGCTGATCTTCCTCGTGATCGGCATCAACATCAAGATGCTGATCGCGCTGTTTTTGTCCGGCTTCTTTGTCGAGCAGCGCAGGTGGATCAAATGGCTCTCGGTGCTGTTCATCCTGCCCTGGGCGGTGCCGTCGATCCCGACGATTTTGTCGGTGCGCTTCATGCTCAATCCCGAATGGGGCATGGTCAACCAGATCATCTTCAAGCTGACCGGCGACGACGGCCCGAACTGGCTGAACGATCCCTCGGTCGCGCTCGGCATGGCGATCGGCGTGCACATCTGGAAATCGCTGCCGTTCTGGACCTTGATCCTGATCACCGGGCGGCTCGCGATCTCGCACGATCTGTTCGAGGCCGCTTCCGTCGACGGCGCCACCTGGTGGCAGAAATTCCGCTACATCACCTGGCCGTCGATGCAGACGCTCTACATCACCTGCACGCTGCTCTCGATGATCTGGACGCTCGGCGACTTCAACAGCGTGTATCTGTTGACCGGCGGCGGGCCGGCCGACCTCACCCATGTGCTCTCCACGCTCGGCATCCGCTATCTCCGGCTCGACCAGCTCAACCTCGCGATGGCCTCGATCGTCTGCGCGATGCCGTTCGTGCTGCCGCTGGTCTATTTCATGATGAAGCGGTTGTCGCGATGAAGCTCCCGGGCCTAAGCGAATTTTCCTGGCGCGAAGCCGGCAAAGAGGCGCGGCTGATCCTGATCGGCATCCCGGTCTTCCTCTGGACCATGATCCCGATCTACCACATGTTCCTGTTCGCGATCTCGCCGAAGGAAGACGCCTTCTCGGGCAAGATTTGGCCGGATCACCCGACCCTGCACAATTTCGAGATCGTGTTCCGCGAGCAGCACTACTTCCTGCGCGACTTCTACATCCAGTTCTGGAATTCGGTGGTGATCGCGGCAGCCGTTGGCGCGCTGACGCTTTTCGTCGCGACCGCGGCGGCTTTCTCGATCTCGCGGCTTCGAGTGCCCGGCGGGCGCGTGGTCATGAATCTCGCGCTGTTCACCTATTTCATCCCGGCAGCGTTCCTGGCCGTGCCGATGTACCGCACGATGGGCATTTATGGCCTGCTGAACAATCATTGGTCGCTGATCCTGGCGATGGTGACGATCGCCTCGCCCTACGCGATCTGGGTCCTGAAGCAAGCCTCCGACAAGCTGCCGGTAGAGCTCGATGAAGCCGCCGTGATGGACGGCGCCACCACCTTGCAGATCTTCCGCCTGGTCTATGTGCCGCTGATGATGCCGTCGCTGGTCGCGATCGGCACCTATGCCGTGCTGCTCGCCTGGAATGAATATCTCTATGCCTTCCTGCTGCTCTCCAACGACCGCGACATCACGCTGCCCGTCGCGCTCGGCAATTTCCTCGCCGCCGACGACTCGCCCTGGGAGCTGTTGATGACCACCGGCTTCATCTACGCGCTGCCGCCGGCCGCGGTCTACTACGCCTTCAAGCGCTACATGGTCGGCGGGTTGACCGCGGGCGCGGTCAAATCCTGATCACGACCGCCGTCATTCCGGGGCGATGCGAAGCATCGAACTACGGTGCGCAATTGCGCACCTGAGAATCTCGTGATTCCGGGTTCACGCTTCGCGTGCCCCGGAATGACCGGAAGTCACAGCGGCGCCGCGCTCTCGCCCTGCGCGCTGGTCAGTTTGGAGGCAAGCGAGGCGACCACGATCACGATCGCAATAAGCCCGATCACCAGCGTGCAGATCGCATTGATCTCGGGCTTCACGCCGAGCCGCACCTCCGAATAGATCCGGATCGGCAGCGTCGCCGAGCCAGGGCCGGTCGTAAAACTCGCGATCACGAGATCGTCGAGCGAGAGCGTGAAGGCCAGCATCCAGCCCGCGGCAATGGCCGGGATGATCAGCGCCAGCGTCACCATCAGGAATGCCCGCACCGGGTCGCAGCCGAGATCCATCGCGGCCTCCTCGAGGCTGCGGTCGAGCGAGCCGAGCCGCGACTGCACCACGACCGCGACAAAGCACATGGTGAGCGTGGTGTGGGCGATGGTCACGGTCCAGAAGCCGCGCTCGGCGTTGAGTGCGACGAACAACAAAAGCAACGAGAGCCCGGTGATGACTTCGGGCATCACCAGCGGCGCGTACAGCATGCCGGAGAACAGCGTGCGGCCGCGAAAGCCTTCGCCGCGCGACAACGCCACGGCGGCGAGCGTGCCGAGCAGGGTCGCGATGGTGGCCGACGTCGCCGCGACGCGCATGCTCATCCAGGCCGCCTCGATCATGGCGCCGTCGTTGAAGAACTCGTGATACCAGCGCAGCGACCAGCCGCCCCATACCGTCACCAGCCGCGAGCCGTTGAAGGAATAGATCACGAGGATCACGATCGGCAGATACAGGAACGCGAGCCCCAGCGTCAGCGAGGCCACGTTGAAGCGCGAGATCCGGCGCTGCGCCATCACCGCGCCTCCAGTTGCCGGCGCTGCAGCCGGTCATAAAGAAGTAGCGGAGCAATCAGCAGCACCAGCAGCACGATGGCGCTGGCGGACGCCACCGGCCAATCCTTGTTGGTGAAGAACTCCAGCCACAGGGTCTGGCCGATCATCAGCGAATTGGAGCCCGCGAGCAGGTCGGGGATCACGAACTCGCCGACGATTGGGATGAAGCAGAGCAGCACCCCGGCACCAACGCCGGGCAGCGACAGCGGGAAAGTCACGAGCCAGAACACCTCGAGCGGCGAGGCGCCGAGATCGGCGGCGGCCTCCTCCAGCGCCGGCTCCATTTTCGCAAGCGTCGCGTACAGCGGCAGGATCATGAACGGCAGATAGGAATAGACGATGCCGAGATACATCGCGCTGTCGGTCGAGAGCCACACCACCGGCTGCGAGACCAAATGCAGCGCAAGCAGGATCTGGTTGAATAGCCCGTCATGCTGCAGGATGTTGATCCAGGCATAGATGCGGATCAGAAACGAGGTCCAGAACGGCACGATCACCAGCATCATCGCCACGCCCTGCCAGCGCTTCGGCAGCCGAGCCATGCCATAGGCGATCGGATAGCCGATCAACAGCAGGATCGAGGTCGAGACCAGGGCAACGACGAGGCTGCGCAGGTAGGAAAACACATAGAGATTGTCGGAGACGAGCAGCCTGAAATTGTCGGTCGAGAGCGCCGCGAAGGCTTCCTTGAGCGCCGCGGTGCCCGCGGCGAAGTCGAACACCGGCGTATAGGGCGGCTGCGCGATCGCAGTCTGCGACAGGCTGATTTTCAGCACGAAGGCAAATGGCACCAGGAAGAACAGCACCATCCAGACGTAAGGCGCGATCGCGGCGAACCGCGCGGGACGGGCGAAAATGCGGCGGGCGCTCATTGCTCCAGCACCACGCAGTCGTCGGGCGTGAACCACGCCACCACGCGCTGGCTCAGGCTGTAGGCATCGATGTCGATGCGCGCGGTGTTGGCCATCGACGAGCGCACGATCGCGCCCGAATCGAGCCTGACCTTGTAGGTGGTCATGCCGCCGAGATAGCTGACATCGGTGACCACGCCTTCGAGCCGATTGATCGAATGGCTGCTTGCGGCGTCGGCCACGGGGCCGCGGCGCGACAGCTTGACCTTCTCGGGCCGGATCGCGACCGAGACGATCGTCTTGGTGACGGGATTGCGGGGTTCGGCGACCACCACGGTGCCGGCGTCGCGGGTCGAGATCATCAGCCGGTTGAACTCGCGCAATTCAACCTGGCCGTCGAACAGGTTGACCTCGCCGATGAACTCGGCGATCCAGCGCAAGAGCGGCGCCTCGTAGAGCTCGCGCGGGGTGGCGACCTGGTCGAGCCGGCCGGCGTCCATCACGCCGATCCTGCCTGCCACCGTCATCGCCTCGGTCTGGTCGTGGGTGACGATGATGAAGGTCATGCCGAGGCGGCGCTGCAGCTCCATCAATTCGAGCTGCGTGCTTTCGCGCAGCTTCTTGTCGAGCGCGGCGAGCGGCTCGTCGAGCAGCAGCACCTTGGGGCGCCGCGCCAGCGAACGCGCCAGCGCCACGCGCTGCCGCTGGCCGCCGGAGAGCTGGTCGGGCTTGCGCTTCTCCAGCCCGTCGAGCTTGACGAGGGCCACCATCTCGGCGACGCGGGTGTTGATGTCTTCCCGCGCCATGCCGGCGCGCCGAAGGCCGAAGGCGATGTTGTCGCGCACGGAAAGATGCGGAAACAGCGCGTAGTTCTGGAACATCATGTTGATCGGCCGCTCATGCGGCAACACCTGCGCGATGTCCTTGCCGTCGAGCAAGATGCGGCCCTCGTCCGGCGTCTCGAAGCCGGCGAGCATGCGCAGCAGCGTGGTCTTGCCGCATCCGCTCGGGCCGAGGAGGGCGAAAAACTCACCGGCCGCGATGTCGAGCGACACGCCGTCCACCGCACGAAATCCGCCGAATTTTTTCGCGACGGCTTCGATGCGCAGCAGCGGCATGGCGGCGTGCGGCTCGGGCTTGGGCGCCGGCACAGCCTGCGGCCCCGGCTTTGCCGGCTCCGCCGCCACCTTTATTTTGGGTGCCTCCTCAGCCATCTTTCCCCACCAACGCCCGGTGCCAAGCTAGCGGCGGATCAGCGCAGGCTCAACCGGCTCGCCAGAAATCGTGTTCAAAAACCCCTTCGATTCGACGTTCGAAGAGCGTATTCTTTTGGTTGTGAACGAACCGTCGGATCAAGACCCTCGCCGCACCATTGCGGATGGCGCTCGTCCCGTGACGCTCTCACGCGACGAAAGGGCAGCGATCGCCGCATCGAGAGATGCTGCCGCACGCGGCGAATTCGCGACCGACGCACAGGTTCGTGCAATCTGGGCCAAGCACGGTTTGTGAGCCCGAATTTAGACCTTCGCCATGAACGCGCCCAGCGCCGCCTGATCTTCGGCCGACATGCTCAGACCGAGCTTGGAACGCCGCCAGAGAATATCCTCTGGAAAGCGCGCCCATTCCTTCTGCATAAGATAGCGTACCTCGACTGCCGTCAGCTCGGGGCCAAAGCTTTGGCCGAGATCGGCGCGGCTTTTGGCTTCCCCCAATATCTCGGCCACGCGCTTGCCATAGGCGCCGAACAGCCGTTGCGCCTCGGTTTCCGACAGAAAGCGCCAGCGATCGCGAACCGCGGCGACCTCCCAGTCGAAGCGCTCCCAGGCGAAATCGCCGCCCGGCAGAGGCGCCTTCGCGGTCCAGCGCGGCGACATCGGGTAAAATGGCGTCAGCTGCGACACCGCCCGCTCCGCGCGCAGCCGCGCGGTGGTGAGATCGCCACCGAACAGGGTGATGAGCGGCGCCTTGCCGCGGCGGCGATCGAACAGCATCGCCCCGTCCCGGGCGATGCGTCCGCCACCGCGATCGGGCACCAGATTGACGCCGGAAACGCTGCGAACCACGTCGGACGGCGCGATCAACTCGCGGAAATAGCGATTGGCCGCATCGCAGAGATAGGCGGCGTCGGCTGCGCCGACCGCGACAATCGCGGGATCGCCGGTGAACGCATGGGTGATGCTGCCGATCAGCGTGAAATCGCGCTCATAGGGGCTCGCGAAGATCAGGCGGCGGTCAAAATTCTGGAACACATAGACATTGTCCGACTCGAACAGGCGGCGGACCACGATCTGGCCGATCTGGACCGCGGCCAGTTTCGGAAAGGGCATGCGCAGGATGGTTTCCGCGACCATGCCGGCCCAGCCGCCCGCGGTATTGGCAAGCGCCCTCGAAGTGATCACCCGGCGATGGCCGCGGTCGATCACGGCCAGCCGCCAGAACTGTTCCCGGTCGGCGCGGACGCAGCGCGCGCCGGTGCGGATCACAGCCCCCCGCTCGGCGGCATCCATCGCGGTCAGCACCACCAGGCGGGAATCGTCGACCACGCAATCGGAATATTCGAAGGCGGTGCCGATCGGGCGCTTCAGCGCATAGCCGACCGGATGATGGGTGACGTCGATCGTCTCCGAGGGCGGCAAACCGCTGCGGGAGCCGAGCCGGTCGTAGAGCCAGAGCGCCGAGCGCAGCAGCCAGGGCGGACGCCCCTCGGCATCGGCGGGAATCGCAAACCGCATCGGGCGGACCACATGCGGCGCGATGCGGAGCCAAACGTCGCGTTGGGCGAGCTGGCGGCGGACGCGGCGAAAGCCGCGACGCTCCAGCACCGAAAGATCGCCATGGATCAGCCGCGAGGTCGCCGACGATGCGGCGGCACCCAGATCGCCCTGCTCCAGCAGGATCACACGCAAGCCACGGCCCGCAGCGTCGCGCGCCACGCTCGCGCCGTTGATCCCACCGCCGATGATTGCCAGATCGTAGTCCGCCATACGCAAGCTTGTGGTTTTGCGCATGATCTTTTCGGAAAACCGCTACACACTTTTCCGGATCATGCGCTGGTGCAACGAGGTTCGCTACACCTAGCCTGTCTTGCGCGCCGGCTCCATGACATTGCCGCTGCGGCCAACGAGGGCGGCATATTGTCCGATCGGCAGCGGTTTGCCGATCAGATAGCCCTGCACCGCGTCGCAGCCCTCGTCGGCGAGGAAGGTCAACTGCTCGATGGTTTCGACGCCCTCGGCCACCAGCGACATGCCCAAGCCGTGGCCGAGGTCGATGACGGCCGAGATGATCGCCGCCGATTGCGGATTGCGGGCGAGATTGATGACAAAGGCCCGGTCGACCTTGATCTTGTCGAACGGGAAGGCCTGCAGGTAGCTCAGCGAGGAATAGCCGCTGCCGAAATCGTCCATCGAGATACGCACGCCGAGCGCCTTGAGGCGGCGCAGCAGCGCCAGACCGCGGTCGAAATCCTCGATCAGCACGCCCTCGGTGATTTCGAGCTCGAGCCGGCCGGGCGCCAAACCGGTCTCCAGCAGGATAGCGTGCACCAGACCGACGACGTCGCCGTGCATGAACTGCGCCGGCGACAGGTTGACTGCGATCTGCAGCGGTTTTGGCCAGGACGCCGCCTCGCGGCAGGCCTCGCGCAGGATCCATTCGCCCATCTCGACGATCAGGCCGCTTTCCTCGGCAAGCGGAATGAAGTCACTCGGCGGAACGAAGCCGCGCACCGGATGCAGCCAGCGCGCCAGCGCCTCAAAGCCGACGATCTCGCACTCGGCAACGGTCTTGCCCGATCCCGCTTGCGGCTGGAAGTGGAGCGAGAGCTCGCCGTTCCGGATCGCCATCGACAGATCCTGGTGCAGGACGCGGCGGTCGCGGATCTGCTGGTCCATCTCGGGCTCGTAGACGCCGATCGTGCCGCGCGACTTCTGCTTGGCACGAAACAGCGCCGCGCCGGCATTGGCGAGCAGCGAGGCCGCATCGGCGCCGTTATGCGGGAACACCGAGATGCCGGTCGTCAGCCCGGTACGGACCGATTTGCCATCGATCTGGAATTCGGTGGCCATCGCTTCGGCGAGCTGCTGGGCCAGCTCCTGGCCGGCCTCCGGCTGCTTGCCGTCGATGATCAGGCCGAACTCGTCGCCGGAGAGCCGCGCCACCACGCCGCCGCGCGCCGCGGCCTGGATGCGGTGGGCGACCTCGATCAACAGCTTGTCGCCGGTGGCGTGGCCGAACACGTCGTTGACTTCCTTCAGCCCGTCGAGGTCGACCGACAGCACGGCGAACTCCTCGCAGGTACCGGCGCAGGCCTCGATCATCTGGGTCAGCGCCTGCAGGAAGGCGGCGCGGTTCGGCAGGTCGGTCAGGCCGTCATGATAGGCCATATGCGCCATGCGCGATTCCGTCTGCCGGCGGTCGGTGACGTCCTCGTGGGTCTTGATCAGGTATTGCGGCGCGCCGGCCTCATCGAGCACGGTCATGCGGCGGGTCAGGAACAGCCGCAGGCCGTCCTTGGTCGAGATCGGATGTTCCTCGGTGAGCAGGTCGCGCTTCTTGATCGCGGCTTCGTCGCGGGCGATGATCAGCTTGGCTTCGCGCGGATTGAAGATGTCGGCTGCGGTGAGCCCGGTGACCTCCTCGCGGCGGCGGCCGAGGATCGCCTCCGCGCTGCGGTTGGCCAGGAGATAGCGGCCGTCGCTGACGCGCTCGACGATCAGCGACACCGGAATGTTGTCGACCACGAGCTCGAGGAACTTCTTGGTGTTCTCCAGCTCGCGCGACAGCGAGCGGCGCTCGGTCACGTCGTCGAACATCGCGATCAGGAACACCGGCTGGTTCTTCTCGTTGCGCGCGATGACGCGATTGGAGGAGAGCACGCGCTTCTCCGCGCCGCGCTCGACCACGAGTTCGCTACGATAGTGACCGTCCTTCAATTCCACGGCGGCGCGATCCGCCGCCTCGATGCCTACAGCGGTATCGGGCCGGAAGATCTCGTCGGCGCGCTTGCCGACGATATGATCGCGCGAAAACCGCGAGAAGCGCTCGAAGGCGCGGTTGGCGAAGATGTAGCGGCCGTCCTGGATGTTCTTGGCGGCAACGCAGACCGGCACGTTGTCGAGCACCAATTCCAGGAACTGCTTGGTCGAGGCAAGCTCGCGCGACAGCTTGCGCTGTTCGGTGGAATCCTCATGCGTGGCGATCGAACCGCCATTGGGCAGCGGGAAATAGCGGACCAGGACCGACCGGCCGTTCGGCAACTCGGCGATGAAGCCTTCGGGCGTCCTGCCGCGGGTGTAGAATTCCTCTGCCGTGCAATCGAGCGTGCCACGCTTCGACCGCAGCTCCAGGAGCTGCGCCCCGGTCATCCCGGGCGAGATGTCCGAGCGCTCGAGACCATAGATCTGCAGATAGCGGTCGTTGCAGTACACGATCCGGTTCTTCGGATCGGTCATGACGACGCCATGGCTGAGGCTGTTCAGCGCGGAGCTGATATAGGCGGTACGCCGGGCCTGTGAGCGCTTGACCCGGCGCAGCGTGGAATGGATCCAGAGCGCGACGGCGGCCAGGAAGGCGCAGACCACGATGCCGCCAATCAGCACTTCCCAGAGGATGTTGGGATCGAGCGCGCCGACGTAGCTCGCAGGTGCAAACTGATCGGAAAGGGCCCAGGCGGGAGCGCCAGGCCAAGTGACGGCGGCCAGGCACAGGAGTGCCTGAGCAGGGATTAGATCCTTGCTGCCTGCCTGCCAATTCTTGCCAGCCATCAGTCACCCGCGCGGATTTCAGCGGCGAGTGTCTGGCTTGAGGGGTTTGGATCGGGTAAACGCCTACCCAACGGCTTGATAATGTGACTTAAAATTACGGCAATTGCCCTGACGTGATTAATGCTTCCCTAAGCCGACCGGCCTGAGCAACATCCCTTGAGAAAGCAATGGCTTGAGCCAGGCGCTTTCGCTAACAACAGGCTGATCATGGCATCGCGGCGATACCCATCGTCGCGCAATTTTCGGACTGAAGCTTACAAGAAATGGACAAGGTTGAGTGCGTCGTCATCGGGGCGGGCGTAATCGGGCTGGCGATCGCGCGGCGCCTCGCGCTGGCGGGTCGCGAGGTGATCGTGCTGGAAGCGGCCGAGGGCATCGGCACCGTGACTTCCTCGCGCAACAGCGAGGTGATCCACGCCGGCATCTATTACAAGGCCGGCAGCCTGATGGCGCGAATGTGCGTCAATGGTAAACGAGCCCTTTACGACTATTGCGCGAGCCACGGCGTCCCGCACAGGAATTGCGGCAAGCTGATCGTCGCCACCACGCCGAAAGAGACCGAAAAACTGCAATCGATCCGGGAGCATGCCGAGGCCAATGGCGTGCTCGACATGCAACTGCTTACCGGCGAGGCCGCACGCGCGCTGGAGCCGGCGCTCAATTGCGACGCAGCGCTGCTGTCGCCCTCGACCGGCATTATCGACAGTCATTCCTACATGCTGGCGCTGCGCGGCGACGCCGAAGCGGCAGGAGCTGCCTTTGCCTTTCACACGCCGCTGCTGCGCGCCAAGACGGCCGCGGGAAAGATCGAGCTCGACGCCGGCGGCGAGGCGCCGATGACGCTCGAATGCGATCTCCTCATCAATGCCGCTGGCCTCGATGCGCCGGCGACTGCGCGGCAGATCGAAGGCATGCCTGCCGACGTGATCCCGCAGGCCTATCTCGCCAAGGGCAATTATTTCAGCTGCAGCGCGCGGGCGCCGTTTTCGCGGCTGATCTATCCGGTGCCGGAGCCCGGCGGATTGGGCGTGCATCTCACGCTCGACATGGCGGGACAGGCGCGCTTCGGCCCCGATGTCGAATGGGTCGATCACATCGATTATGCCGTCGATCCGGCGCGCGCGGAGCGCTTCTATCCGGCGATCCGCAAATACTGGCCGACCTTGCCGGACGGCGCGCTGATGCCGAGCTATTCCGGCATGCGGCCCAAGATCGTGCCGCCCGCGATCGCCTCGCAGGACTTCGTGATTCAAGGCGCGCGCGAGCACGGCGTCGACGGGCTGATCAATCTGTTCGGGATCGAATCGCCGGGGCTGACATCATCGTTGGCGATCGCGGATCATGTCGGCGCGCTTGCGGGCGTATAGGCATTCGCGGCGCAATTTCGCGCGTTGCTACTGAGAGGAAAGGGCATTGCGTATCCCGGAATGAGCGCGATCCGCGCCCACTCCCGGGTATGGCGTCAGCGATGGATTTTCTGGCTAGTGCAATGTGTCGGCGGAGTGCTTCAACCGCTCGATCTGGTCCTTCACCATCAATTTCCGTCGTTTCAATTCGGCTATTTGCAGGTCGTCCGTTGAAAGGTGGATGAGCGCTTCGTGCAGTTCGTTTTCGAGGCTCTTGTGTTTCCGTTCCAGTTCAACGAGATGTGCCTGTATTGCCATTCGAAACCTCCTTGGTTGGATAAAACCTCAGATTCGACACGGACACACAAGTGTACACGACGGCCCGAATCTGTCGATGGTTATCCGAATCGGCGGCGTCATTTTTGACGGGCATATGTAATGAACCGTGAGCAAGGAACCTGTGATCCCAAGCATCCGCCCTGACAGCGCTTTGCCAGTTCCTGCAGCATCTTGCCTGCGGTTTTGGTGGTTGCGGACGGCGCCTCGAGGGGTGATATTGCCCACAGGGTATCCACAGCCTTTCGCATTCTCATCGCGATTTTCGGCTAACGTACATCATGACCGACGAAGATGAGCGCGAGCTGCATGCCGAGCTGGCGCGGCTGCAGCAGGAGCACCGCGATCTCGACGCGGCGATCGATGCACTGCATCAATCGCCCGCTCCTGATCTGTTGCGGTTGCAGCGGTTGAAGAAACGCAAGTTGCAACTGCGCGACCGCATCGCTTTCATCGAAGACCAGATCACGCCCGACATCATTGCCTGACCGGTCCGGCGCTTGCCCACCAAAAATCCCGGCCGGCTGTCGCGCGAACGACTTGACTTCAACAGAACAAAAAGAGAACATAGCGATCATCCTCATTCGACAGATCCGGAGCGTTCGCCATGCCCGCCACACCGCAAGCGTTCGACAACAGCCACTATGAAAAAGCCTGCGACCAGGCGATCGCCATGTGCGACGGCAATCTGCGCAGCACCATCAAGGCGCTGATCATGGCCAACGAATATCTGGAAGCCGAACTGATGGAATTGCAGGCGGCGATCTCTCTGGGCTGCGCGCCGCTGCAATCACCGCGTACGGAGAACGCGGCCTGAAGGAGCGAGATCATGGCCGATATCACTTACTACGTCGCGCTTCCCTTCCTGCAGGACGACACGGGATCGCTGATCCCGGGAGCGGCGGAGGAGTGCCAGAGTTCGTCGGCGGCGCTCCGGCGCGCCGAGATGCTGTCGCGCGCCGCCGGCCACATCGGCGCGGTGGCATTCAGCCGCAGCGGCGATCCGATGGCGGGCGAGTTCAGCGATGCGAGGCTGTTGAAGACGTTCGGCCAGGTGCCGGACGATCTAGGCGAGCTCTGACGGCTTCGCCTCGTGCCGGCGCTGCGCCTTGCGCACATACATGGCACTGTCGGCCTCCTCCAGCGCGCGGCCCGCTTCGGAATGCGGCGTGAGCACCGCAACGCCCGCGGACGCGCCGGCGGTCACGGTCTGCCCGCCAAAGGCGAAGGTGAGCTGGTCGATATCGGCCTCCAGCGCCGCCGCTTTGGCCCGCGCATCGGTCTCGCTGAGATTCCACAATAGGAGGGCGAACTCGTCGCCGCCGAGACGACCCACCACGTCGGAGGCGCGGACCTGGCGCGTCAGCACGTCGACGATCGCCTTTAGCACCTGATCGCCGGCGGCGTGGCCGAAGGCATCGTTGATCGGCTTCAGGCGATCGACGTCGAGCAGGATCAGCGCCCCGCTCGCCCGGTAACGCTTGATGTAGGCCACCGCGCGCTGAAGCTCGTGCTCGAAGCCGCGCCGGTTGGGAATGCCGAGCAGGAAGTCGGTGTCCGCAAAGGCCTGCAGTTCCTCGATCCGCTCCAGCGCTGCCTTGAGTTCACCGCGCAGCTTGCGAATGGTCGCCCTGTCGCGGTGAGCTGCCGCCGCGGCACCGGCAGCCTCCTTGCGCGCCGCCCGGGCAGGCTTGCCGCGCTTCGGGGCCGCCTTTGCGGGCGCCAAAACTCTCTTTTTCATGGGCATGCTTGCCTGGAGGCTGCTTAAAGGCTTGCCGGGTTTAACCAAGACAGGATAGTGCATTCGCGCTCCCTTGCCACGCCTTGCCGACATCGGGCCCGAACCTATAATCCGGCCTATCTTTCTGGATTCTTGAGAAGAATTGATCAAATGTCCGCTCCCATCGCCATCATCATGGGAAGCCAGTCCGACTGGGAGACCATGCAGCACGCGGCCGAGACGCTCAAAGAGCTCGGTATCGAGTGCGACAAGCGCATCGTCTCCGCCCATCGCACCCCCGATCGCCTGTTTTCCTTCGCCAAGGGCGCCAAGGCGGCCGGCTTCAAGGTCATCATCGCCGGTGCCGGCGGGGCGGCCCATCTGCCGGGCATGACGGCCTCGCTGACGGAACTGCCGGTGTTCGGCGTTCCCATCGAATCCAAGGCGCTGTCGGGACTCAATTCGCTGTACTCCATCGTCCAGATGCCGGCCGGCGTGCCGGTCGGCACGCTTGCGATCGGCAAGGCCGGCGCCATCAACGCCGCGCTGATGGCGGCGAGCGTGCTCGCGCTGAACGATCTCCTCGTGGCCAACCGTCTTTCGGCCTGGCGCAAGAAGCACACCGAAGGAGTCGCCGAGCGCCCGGAGGGATCGGCGTGACTGAGACCAATCGGGTGAAGCTGAAGCCCGGCGACACCATCGGAATTCTGGGGGGCGGACAACTGGGACGGATGCTGGCGATGGCGGCCGCGCGGCTCGGTCTGCGCTGCCAGATCTTTTCGCCGGACCCGGAATCGCCCGCCTTCGATGTCGTGCTGAACGCGACCTGCGCCGAATATGCCGATGTCGAGGCGCTGGAGCTGTTCGCCAACGACGTCGACGTCATCACCTACGAGTTCGAGAACGTACCGGCCTCCGCCGCGCTGGTGCTTTCCGCGCGCCGTCCGGTGCTGCCGGACCAAAAAATCCTGGAGACCACCCAGGACCGTCTGGCGGAAAAGGATTTCGTCACCAGGCTCGGCATCGCCACCGCCGACTATGCCGACGTGTCGACCGCGGCGGGCCTGCGCGAGGCGATGGCGCGGATCGGGCTGCCCGCGGTGATCAAGACCCGCCGCTTCGGCTACGACGGCAAGGGCCAGGCGATCATCCGCGAGGGGGACGATCCCGCGCGGATCTGGGCCGAGCTCGGCACCAAATCCGCGATCCTCGAGGCCTTCATTCCCTTCGAGCGCGAGATATCGGTGATCGCCGCGCGTTCGGCGGATGGCGAGGTCGAATGTTTTGACGTCACCGAAAACGAGCACCGCGATCACATCCTCAAGATCTCGCGCGCTCCGGCCGCGATCCCCGAAGCGCTTGCCGCGGAGGCCCGCGCCATTGCCGGCAAGATCGCGACCGCGCTCGACTATGTCGGCGTGCTCGCGGTCGAGATGTTCGTCCTGCCGGACGGCAGCAATGGCCCGAGGGTGCTGGTCAACGAGATCGCGCCGCGGGTGCATAATTCGGGGCACTGGACGCTTGACGGCGCCTCGATCTCTCAGTTCGAACAACATATCCGGGCGATTGCCGGCTGGCCGCTCGGCAAGCCGGTGCGCCACGGCCCGGTCACCATGACCAATCTGATCGGCGACGAGGTCAACAGCTACGAGCAATGGCTGACCGTCCCGGGCGCCACCGTCCACCTCTATGGCAAAGGCATGCCGCGGCCGGGCCGGAAGATGGGCCATGTGACGGAAGTGGCGCCGGCGGGCAAGAAGTAGCCCGGTTACGCCGGCACCCCGCCTTCCACGCTCCCGGTCGGCCCCTCACTGAGCCAGCGATAGATCACGCCTCCCAGCACGCCGCCAATCAGCGGCGCCACCCAGAACAGCCAGAGCTGCGCCAGCGCCCATCCGCCGACGAATAATGCGGGGCCCGTGCTGCGCGCCGGGTTCACCGAGGTGTTGGTGACGGGGATGCTGACGAGATGGATCATCGTCAGCGCCAATCCAATCGCCAGCGGCGCAAAACCCGCCGGCGCCTTGCCGTGGGTGGCTCCCATGATGATGAACAGGAACATCGCGGTCATGACCACCTCGGTCAGGAAGCAGACCATCAAGTCGTATTGACCGGGCGAATGCGCCCCGTAGCCGTTGGACGCAAAGCCTTTGCTGAGGTCGAATCCCGGCGCACCGCTCGCGATCACGTAAAGCAGAGCTGCCGCCACGACCGCGCCGACGACCTGCGCGATCACATAGGGCAGGATCTGGCTGGTCGGAAAACGGCCGCCCGCGGCCAGCCCTACGGTCACGGCCGGATTGAGATGGCAGCCGGAGACATGGCCGATCGCGTAGGCCATGGTGACGACGCTCAGCCCGAACGTCAGCGAGACGCCGACAAGGCCGATGCCGACCTGCGGAAAACCGGCTGCGATGACGGCGCTGCCGCATCCCGCAAATGTGAGCCAAAACGTGCCGATCAATTCGGCCGCATATTTCCTTGCTTCCATGGAGAACCTCCTGGATTTGCTCATGTCAGCCCCGGGAAATGCGCCAAAACCGGCCCTAAGTTCCTACCCGGGGTTGATCGCAGGAGGAATTACGCCCGATTTGTGTGACCATACTTGGCCGAAATCCCTGCTTCGCAGGTGGACATTCCGGCTTTTGTCTGATACATCCGCGCGCTCAAGACCCAGGGTAGGGCCTTTTTCGTCGGCCCTTGGTCTTAATCCAATTCATTCCGATCACCTGAAAAGAGGATGCCGCGTGCAGGTTCTCGTTCGCGATAACAATGTCGATCAAGCCCTCAAGGCGCTGAAGAAGAAGATGCAGCGCGAGGGTATTTTCCGCGAGATGAAGCTCCGCGGCCATTACGAAAAGCCCTCCGAGAAGAAGGCCCGCGAAAAGGCCGAAGCCGTGCGCCGCGCGCGCAAGCTGGCACGCAAGAAGCTGCAGCGCGAAGGCCTGCTGCCGATGAAGCCGAAGCCGGTGTTCGGCGCCGGCCCCGGAGCCGAACGCGGCGCGGGCGGCGGCCGCGGCGGTCCAGGTGCTGGTCCGCGCGGCGGCATGCGCTGAACCCAATCTCGACTGATCGACACTCATGCAACGCGGGCCTTCGGGTCCGCGTTACTATTTTGTCAGGGCTGTATTTTGCGACACGGCGGGCTACCAATGGCACCAAGAGCGCGTGAGTAGTTCGCAGAGATGGCCATTCGGCTTTCCCATCTTCCTCGCCAGGCTTTGCGCCTGTCTTCGCGCGGGCCGATCACGATCATGCTGACGGCGGTCGCGCTGTCCGGCTGCTCGATCAATCTGGGATCGCTGACGCCCTCCTCCGAGCCGGAGCCGGCCAGGCTCACCTCCCAGAGCAACATCGCCTCGCTCTCCGAGACCATCAAGAACAATCCCAATGATCCGCAGGCCTACAACATGCGCGGCGCGGTGCTGGCGCAGGCCGGCAAGACCGACGAGGCGCTGGCCGATTTCAACAAGGCGATCAGCCTCGATGCCAATTACGGCCAAGCCTATGCCAATCGCGGCCTGGTTTATCGGCAGACCAAACACCTCGACCAGGCTATGGCCGATTATGAGCGCGCACTCGCGCTCGACGCCAATTACGCGCCCGCCTATCTCGGGCGCGGGCTGGTCTACAAGGCGCGCAAGCAGCCGACTGAGGCGCTGGCCGACTTCAACAAGGCGATCGCGCTCGCCCCCGATAATGCCGAGGCCTATTACAATCGCGGCCTGCTCTATCAGGGCGAGAAGCAGCACCAATACGCCATCGACGATTTCACCGTGGCCAACGGGCTGGTGCCGCAACAGGCCGAGCCGCTGCTCGCACGCGCGCTGAGCTATCTCGCCATCGACAAGACGAAGGAAGCCGCCGCCGACCTCGACGAGGCCGTGCAGGACGATCCGCAAAACGCCCAGGCCTGGCTGACACGCGGGCTCGCCTATGAGCGGCTGGGGGAGAAGAACAAGGCCGCCGGCTCCTATGGCCGCGCCATCAATCTGCGTCCGAGGGACGAAACGGCGCGAACCGGCTTTGCGCGCGTCGGCGGCAAGCCCGGCCAAGCCTACGACACGTTCTGAAGACGTATCCGCGTTCTAATCGGTGAACTGGCTGGCGCTGCTGCTCTGACCGTTCGAGCCCGAACCGTTCGAGTTCGGCAAGAGCGCGTGGAACATCGACTTCGTTTTCGCCAGCATGTCCTGGGCCATGCTGTTGGTGCGGTTGGCCA
The DNA here is from genome assembly GCA_963847045.1 of uncultured Alphaproteobacteria bacterium. Classification (GTDB taxonomy): domain Bacteria; phylum Pseudomonadota; class Alphaproteobacteria; order Rhizobiales; family Xanthobacteraceae; genus Bradyrhizobium. Next base: position 103,847 of record CAWJYQ010000024.1, read on the forward strand.
GGTTGCTCGCATCCGCGCGCAGATCGATGGGCGGCGGAGCCGGAATTTCCGCCGGCGGGGTCGGCCGGTTCGGATCGTCGTTGCGGATCGAGGCGGTCGGCGCGGGAGCTTCAACCGGCGGCGCAGTGACGATGATCGGCGGCGGCAACGGCCGGACGGAAGCGGTCGTGGGCGAAGGCGTCACCGTCCGCGGCGCTTCCTGCAGGCGCGGCGCCTCCGGCGCGCGCGAAGCTTCCTGGGTCTTCGGCTGGCTGTCACTGCCGCGCAGGCGTTCGATCGCGGCGCGCGCGAGGTCATTGGCGTCGCGGTGATCCTCCGCAGGCGCGGGTGCGGCGGCAGCCTCAACCGGTGCAGGGGACGCGACCGGTGCCGGCGTCGCCTTGGCAACGGCCTTAGGTGTGTGCTGGCGGCGCGGCTCGGCCGGCGCGCTGGCGGCCTCAACCGGCACCGGCTTGGCCTCCGCCGGCTTTTCGGCAGGTGTGAACTCGCCCGGCCGCTCCGAGGCGGATTTCTCCATCATGGCCCGCTCGGAAATGCCCCTGGCCTTCACGCCGGGCGCGGGGATGCTGCCGACAGCGGTCGCGCCATCGGGCTTGGCGTTCTTCCTGGCGTCGCCAGGCGCCACCGCGGCGGCGACCGGTGCGTCAGTGGCGGGCCTCGAAATGTAGTGATTGACGATGTAGGCGCCGATGACGGTCGCGGCCACCGACGGCAGGATCTCCAGCGAGAATTTCTTCAGGTAATTCAGCATTGCCGACCAACTCCCCGGCGGCTTAGATGCGGGAACTTTGAGGCACATTAAGGGATCAAGTGCGGCGTCCCAGTGGCAATTGGCTGAACGATTGATTTACGGCTTCAGCTCGACCTCGAGGAACACGATCTCGGTTGCCGTTTCGTTAAGCACGTCATGCTCGACGCCGGCCTTGCGGAAGTAGGATTTTCCGGCGCCAAGCTGGGCCTTGGAGCGTTCGCCATTGGGCGCCACGATGGTCATCTCGCCCGAGGTCACGGGGACGATCACGTAGTCCATCTCATGGATGTGATGGCCGGTGGCGCTGCCCGGCGCAAGCCGCCACTGCGTGACGCGGACCTCGGCGGTATCGACCTGAACCTCGGATTTGGCGGGGAGCATTTTGGAACCTTCTTTGACTCAGTTTTTGCGCATGATCCTACCGGAAAACCGGTGCCCACTTTTCCGGATCATGCGCTAGGGAACGAACACCATAAACACGAACACGGCAAACACCACCATGTGGACGAGACCAAACAGGATGTTGGTGCGCCCGGTGCCGAAGGTCAGCATGCTCAGCATGAAGGTGAGCAGCAACAGCACGAGCCCCTGCTCGTTCAGCCCGAGCACCAGTTCCTTGTGCAGGAGATAGGCCGCCACGGAGACCGCGGGAATGGTCAGTCCGATGGTCGCGATCGAAGAGCCGAGCGCGAGGTTGATACTCTTCTGCAGATCGTTGCCGCGCGCCGCGGCAACCGCCGCGACACCTTCCGGCAGCAGGATCAACAGCGCCACGACGACGCCCGCAAAGGCCGGTGGTGCGCCGATGGCGGCTGTTGCGGCATCGACGACGAGCGAGAATTTCTTCGCCAGCAACACCACGGCGAGCAGCGAAACCAGCAGCAGGAAAACACTCAAGGCGAGCTCCCGGCCCGAGATTGGCGGGCTGCCGTCATCGAAGCCGGCGGCTTCGTGGACGAAATAATCGCGATGGCGAATGGTCTGGGTGTACAGGAACACGGCATAGAGCAGGATAGTGACGACGTCGACGAAGCCGAGCTGCGCCGCCGAATAGACCGGTCCCGGCGTCGTCGCCGTGTAGTTCGGCAAGACCATTGTCATGGTCGCCAGAACGAACAGCATGCTGAGATAGAGGTTGGCGCCGGAGACCTGGAAATCCTGCTCGCGGTAGCGCAGCCCACCGACAAAGATGCAGATGCCGACAAGGCCGTTGCAGACGATCATGACCACCGCGAACACGGTATCGCGGGCGAGCGCCGGCACCGCCTTGTCGCCGAGCATGATGGTCGCGATCAGCGCGACCTCGATGATGGTGACCGAGAGCGTCAGCAGCAGGGTGCCGTAGGGCTCGCCGATCCGGTGCGCGATCACCTCGGCGTGATGAACGGCGGCGAACACCGTACCGAACAGGATGACCAGCAGGACCGCGGCAAATAGGACGCCGCCGGCGGAGGGCGTGAAATCGTAGCCCGCGGCGGTCGCGGCCGCGAACAGCAGCACCGCCAAGGCGGGAAAGATCCAGGCCGATTTCGGCATCGGGCCGTGCGGGCTCATCGATCCTCGATCCAGGTGATTGTCATGCGGTCATCAGCCTTTCAAAGCGCTGATGAAATGTCGAGCCGTTTCGACAGCGCCGAAATTGTCGAGATCGTTATGGCCGCCCCCGCGAAAGCGAACGAATTGTTTGGGCTCATGGGCGAGAGCAAACAGCCGCTCGCCGAAGACGATCGGAACGGTCGGATCATTGTCGCCATGCATGACCAGGAGCGGCACTCCGACGCGCTCGATGCGCCGGTCGGAACGAAATTGATCCCGCATCAACAGGCCGACCGGCACGATGGGAAACAGCGAAGCAGCAAGGTCGACCGTCGAAGTGTAGGGCGCTTCCAGAATCAGCTTGTCGATCGGGTGCTCGGATGCGAGCGCGACGGCGACGCCGCTGCCGAGCGAAAAGCCCCACGCGACGATGCGGCTTGCGTCGTAACGCGCGGTCGTGAACGCATAGGCGGCGACTGCATCCTGCAACAGCCCCTCTTCGCTCGGCGCTCCGCTCGATCCGGCATAGCCGCGATAGGACAACGCGACGAGGCCGGTGCCGTCGGAAGTGATGGCCTCGAATCGGCCGGTGCTGCCGGCGAGGAAATCACCATTGCCCGGGAAATACAGGATCACCGGGCGGCCGGGTTTTGCCGGCACATGCCAGATGATGATCTTCTCGCCGTCGGCGGTATTCAGCACATGCTCTTCGGCCTGGGGGAAGCCGGCAGCGGCCGGCGCCGTGCGCCCGACCTGCGGAATCGGGAACAGCATGTCACGCTGTTTCAGATACAGCACAGTGATGCCGGCGAGATAACCGGCCGCGATGAAAATGATGATCCACTTCAGCGCAATCATCGGTCCGCGATCGGTACGCCACCTTCTATCGCTTGCGGGGTTTCAGCAGCTTCTCGACATCGGGCTTGATGCTTTCGGGGATGGCGCGGCAACCGCAGACGCGCGCATGTGCCGCATGCCATTTGACGCGCTGCTCCCGGGTCGCCTTGGGTGGCATGCGATTGAGCCGATGCCACTCCTTGTTCAAGGCCACGGGCGCGACCTCACATCCCCTTGACGATATTCTCGGTCATCTTCTTGGCGTCGCCGAGCAGCATCATGGTGTTGTCGCGGTAGAACAGCGGATTGTCGATGCCGGCATAGCCCGACGCCAGCGAGCGCTTGATGAACATCACGGTGCCGGCCTTCCAGACCTGCAGCACCGGCATGCCGTAGATCGGCGAGGACTTGTCTTCTTCCGCCGCCGGGTTGGTGACGTCATTGGCGCCGATCACGAAGGCGACGTCGGCCTGCGCGAACTCCGAATTGATGTCCTCGAGCTCGAACACCTCGTCATAGGGCACGTTGGCTTCGGCGAGCAGCACGTTCATGTGGCCGGGCATGCGGCCGGCGACGGGGTGAATGGCGTATTTCACCTCGACGCCTTCCTTCTTCAGGGTATCGGCCATTTCGCGCAGCGCATGCTGGGCCTGCGCCACCGCCATGCCGTAGCCGGGCACGATGATCACCTTCTGCGCGTTCTTCATGATGAAGGCGGCATCATCCGCCGAGCCCAGTTTGACCGGGCGCACTTCGCCAGTACCGGCGGCGGCGGCCGCGGTCTCGCCGCCGAAGCCGCCGAGGATGACCGAGATGAAGGAGCGGTTCATCGCGTGGCACATGATGTAGGACAGGATCGCGCCGCTTGATCCGACCAGCGCGCCGGTGATGATCAGCGCCGAATTGCCGAGCGTGAAGCCGATGCCGGCCGCGGCCCAGCCGGAATAGGAGTTGAGCATCGAGATCACGACCGGCATGTCGGCGCCGCCGATCGGGATGATCATCAGCACGCCGAGCAGCAGCGCGATGATGGTGATCAGCCAGAAGAACACCGCGCTGCCGGTGACGACGAGGCCGACGATGCAGACCACGAGCGCGATCGCGAGCGCGATGTTGATGACGTGCCGCGCCGGCAGAATGATCGGCGCGCCGCTCATCCGCGCCGACAGCTTCAGGAACGCGATCACCGAGCCGGTGAAGGTCAGTGCGCCGATAGCGACGCCGAGCGACATTTCGACCAGACTCTGCCGATGGATATTGCCGGGCGCACCGATGTCGAAGGCTTCCGGCGCGTAGAAGGCGCCGGCCGCGACCAGCACGGCCGCCATGCCGACCAGCGAGTGGAAGGCCGCGACGAGCTCGGGCATCGACGTCATCGGCACGCGGCGCGCGATGACAGCGCCGATCGTGCCGCCGATCGCGATGCCGACCACGACCAGAAGCCACGCAAGACCATCCGCGGGCGGATGGTTGGCGAGCGTCGTGGCAACCGCGATCGCCATGCCGATCATGCCGAACAGATTGCCCTGGCGCGAAGTGGCCGGGCTCGACAGCCCGCGCAACGACAGGATGAACAGCACACCCGCCACGAGATACAGTACTGCAGACAGATTTGCGTTCATCTCAGGTCCCCATGCGCCTGTTCATCCCGAGGTGCCGCTACTTGGATTTCTTCCTGTACATCCCGAGCATGCGCTGGGTCACAAGGAAGCCCCCGAAGATGTTGACGCAGGCGAAAACCAGCGCAACGAAGCCGAAGCCGCGCGCCCAGCCGCTGCCGCTCGATACATTCGCAACCCCGCCGGCGAGCAGCGCGCCGACCACGATCACCGAGGAGATCGCATTCGTCACGCTCATCAGCGGCGTATGCAGCGCAGGCGTCACCGACCACACCACGAAATAGCCGACGAACACGGCGAGGACGAAAATCGACAGCCGGAACACGAAGGGATCGACGGCTTGGGCTGCATGCTCCATGGCTTCTCTCCTCAGGCTTTCGGCTGAAAATTCGGATGGATGACGGCGCCGTCTTTGGTCAGCGCGGTGGCTTTCACGAGTTCGTCGTCCCAATTGACCGCGAGCGCCTTATTGGCCTTATCGATCAGCGTCTCGATGAACGAGAAGAGGTTGCGCGCATAAAGGCCCGAGGCCGAAGCCGCGACGCGGCCGGCGACATTGGTATAGCCGACGATCTTGACGCCATCGACCTCGACGACCTCGCCGGCCTTGGCGCCCTCGACATTGCCGCCGCGCTCGACGGCGAGATCGACCAGCACCGAACCGGGCCGCATCGACTTCACCATCTCGCCGGAGACGAGGCGCGGCGCTGGCCGGCCCGGGATCAGCGCGGTCGTGATCACGACGTCCTGCTTCTTGATGTGCTCGGCGGTGAGCGCGGCCTGCTTGGCCTGATACTCCTTCGACATTTCCTTGGCGTAGCCGCCGGCGGTCTGCGCGTTCTTGAACTCCTCGTCCTCGACGGCGAGGAATTTCGCGCCGAGCAATTCGACCTGCTCCTTGGTCGCGGGCCGCACATCGGTCGCGGTGACGATGGCACCTAGCCGGCGCGCGGTCGCGATCGCCTGCAGGCCGGCAACGCCGACGCCCATGATGAATACCTTCGCCGCCGGCACGGTGCCCGCCGCGGTCATCATCATCGGGAAGGCGCGGCCAAAGGCCTCGGCGCCCTCGATCACCGCGCGGTAGCCGGCGAGGTTCGCCTGCGAAGACAATACGTCCATGACCTGGGCGCGGGTGATGCGCGGCATCAGCTCCATGGCGAAAGCAGAAATGCCGGCGTCCGCCATCGCCTTTAGCGCGGCGTCATTGCCGTAAGGGTCCATGATCGCGATGACCAGCGCACCGCGCTTGTATTTGGGAAGCTCGGAGGCTTCCGGCCGCTTCACCTTGATGACGATGTCGGCGTCCTTCACCGCATCGGCGCTGACGGTGGCGCCCACGGCCGTGAACTCGGAATCCGGCAGGCCGGACTTAATGCCGGCACCGGGCTCGACCGCGATCTCGACGCCGAGCGCCTTGAATTTCTTCACCGTGTCGGGCGAGGCCGCGACCCGTGGTTCGGCGGGATCGATCTCCCTGGCAACCGCAATCTTCATGAGGCCTCCGGATGGCGCGAGGCGCGCGCAGGACGAACGTTGCGCCAGCGCGTCGCGGCGCAACGTTGACGGAAAGATCAGAGCAGGAAAATAGCCATCAGGATCAGGATCAGCGCCACGGCTCCCGTGCCGTATTTCACCAGCTTGATGAAACCCTCATAGGTGGCTTCATGCGCCGGATAATCCATGCCGTCGGCGGTCGTGTAGGCCACTTCGCTATGATCTGCCATTGCTGTCCCCAGTCGAAAGTCGATTGTGGCGTGGAATTAGCGCAAAGCCGAGGGCAGGGCAACGGCGCCCTGCCGATCGCGTCATTCGGAAGGCCAATTATCCCGGATCCAGCGGGTGAGGCTTTCCTCGCTGACTTCGCCGGCGGCCAGCGAGAGAATGATCGTTGTCGCCTGCGCAGGATCGGGCGCAAATGCAATGCCATTCTTGCGCAGGAACACCATCATCGCCATGAAGGCAATCCGCTTGTTTCCGTCGACAAAGGCGTGGTTCTTGGCGAGCCCGAAGGCATAAGCGGCGGCAAGCTCAGGAAGCGGCGCCTGCTCATAGGTCCACTTGTTGATCGGCCGCTCCAGCGCCGATCGCAGCAGGCCCTCGTCGCGCAGACCCGCCGCGCCGCCGAAGCGGCGCAGCTGTCTGCTATGGATCGCAACGGCTTGCTCGTAGGTAATCCAAACCGGCTCGTGCGGTTCGGTCATTTGGCAAGCGTCGCGAGCGTATCGCGATATTTCTCCATGATCTCGTCGGCGATCTCCATGGTCCGCTCGAAATCCGGATCGTGCGGCGTGAGCATAAAGCCGCCGCCCGGCTGCTCGACCACGAACAGTCGGTCGCCTTCCTTCAGATCAAGACGGGCAGCCGTCTCCTTCGGCAGGAGGAAGCCGATTGAATTGCCGATCTTCCGGACTTGGAGGGTTCCGGGTCCGGACTGAAATTCCTTCTGGTTCTCGCTCATGGGCTGGCTCCGTTGTACAAACGTATAACAGAATGCAACGCCTCGTTCAACAGATGTCTTACAAGGTCAGCGGGTCAACCCATGGCCTCCAGCTCGTCGATCATGCCGGAAATGACCGAGAGCCCGCCGTCCCAGAATTTCGGGTCCTTGGCGTCGAGCCCGAACGGCTTCAGCAGTTCGGAATAGTGCTTGGTGCCGCCGGCCGCGAGCATGGCGAGGTAGCGCTCGGCAAAGCCGTCGGAGGCGTGTTCGTAGACCGCGTAAAGCGAGTTCACCAGGCAATCGCCGAAGGCATAGGCGTAGACATAGAACGGCGAATGGATGAAGTGCGGGATGTACATCCAGAAGTTCTCGTAGCCCGGCTTGATCTCGATCGCCGGCCCCAGGCTCTCGCCCTGCACGGAGAGCCAGATCTGGCCGATGCGCTCGGCGGTCAGTTCGCCGTTCTTGCGCTCGGTATGCACCGCGCGCTCGAAGGAATAGAACGCGATCTGCCGCACCACGGTGTTGATCATGTCCTCGACCTTGCCCGCGAGCAGCGCCTGGCGCTGCTTTGCATTCCTGGTCTGCGACAACAGCCGCCGGAAGGTCAGCATCTCGCCGAACACGCTGGCGGTTTCCGCGAGCGTCAGCGGCGTCGGTGCCATCAGCGCGCCGTTCTTCGCGGCCAGCACCTGATGCACGCCGTGGCCGAGCTCATGGGCCAGCGTCATCACGTCGCGCGGCTTGCCCTGGTAGTTCATGAGCACATAAGGGTGCGCGGACGGCGTGGTCGGATGCGAGAACGCGCCCGGCGCCTTGCCGGGCCGCACCGGCGCGTCGATCCAGCGATCGGTGAAGAAGCGTTCGGCGATGTCGGCCATGCGCGGCGAAAAGCCACGGTAAGCCGTCAGCACCATGGCTTGCGCCTCCGGCCAGGCGATGGTGCCGGTCGCGGCAAACGGCAGCGGCGCATTGCGGTCCCAATGCGCGAGCTTCTTCCTTTTGAACCAGCCGGCCTTCAGCCGGTAATAGCGATGCGACAATTTCGGATAGGCGGCGCGCACGGATGCGACCAGCGCGTCGACGACCTCGCGCTCGACGCGGTTGTTGAGATGGCGGGAATCCGCGACATCGGCAAAGCCGCGCCAGCGGTCGGAGATGTCCTTGTCCTTGGCGAGCGTGTTGGTGATCAGCGCAAAGGTGCGCTCATTGGCCTTGAAGGTTTTTGCGAGCGCCTCGGCTGAAGCCTTGCGCTTCTTGCCGTCACGGTCCTGCAACAGATTGAGCGCGGGCTCGATCGCAAGCTCCTTGCCGGACACCTTGAAGCGCAACGAGGAGATGGTCTGGTCGAACAGCCGGTTAAAGGCGGAATAGCCGGTCTGGGATTTCTCATGGAATAATTGCTCGACGCGATCCTCGAGCTGATAGGGCCTGTCCTTGCGCAGATCCTCGATCCACGGACGGTAATGTCCGAGTTCCGGCGTCCGCATCGCATGCTCGATCACGGCATCGTCAATGCGGTTGAGCTCGAGCGCGAAGAACAGGAGATGAGTGGAGGCTGCCGTCAGCCGTTCCGAGACGTCGCCGTAAAATTTCGAGATTGCGGCATCGACGCTGTCGCCGGCGTGAACGAGACCGGCATAGGAACCAAGTCTCCCTGCGAGATCGTCGATCGCCTCATAGCGTCGCACCGCTTCCGCGAGCCACTTTCCGCCGTCTTCCCTTGCGGTATGTTCCGCGAGCTTGCCCTTGTAGTCCGTCTCAAACGCGACGCAATCGGCGTCCATTTTCGAAAGGTCGACTGCGACTTCCGGCGCGTCGATGCCGGCATAGAGATCGGCCAGGTTCCACTCCGGGAGTTTGCCGGCCTTGTTCATCCTGGACTTGTTCATCTTGGGCTTGGCTGCGGATTTATTGGTGTTCGATTTGCGGAGAGCGGACGTGGAGCGCGGGGTCATCTTGTTCAGAACCTGTGTTCAGCCGGAGCGGATGGCAAAATTTAAGAGTGCATTAATCGGCATCGGCGAGAGTGCCCCGATTCGGGACAGATAATGTAGCGTTGCGGGGAAAGCCATGGCTGCCAGCATTTTGATCGCCGACGATGACGCAGTACAGCGCCGTCTGGTTGAAAGCATGGTGCAAAAATGCGGCTATGAAGCGGTCGTGGTTGACAGCGGCGACGGAGCGGTCGCCATGCTGACCGGCGCCGACGCGCCCGCGATCGACGCAGTGGTGCTCGATCTCGTCATGCCCGGCCTCGACGGCATGGGCGTACTCGCAAAAATCCGTGATGCCGGCCTCAACATTCCCGTGATCGTGCAGACCGCACATGGCGGCATCGACAATGTCGTCTCCGCGATGCGCGCCGGCGCGCAGGATTTCGTGGTGAAGCCGGTCGGTCTGGAGCGGCTCCAGGTTTGCTTGCGCAATGCGCTCAATACTTCCGCGCTGAAAGGCGAGCTGCAGCGCATCCGCCACAGCCGCGAAGGGCGCCTCACCTTCTCCGACATCATCACCCGCAGCGAGGCCATGGCCGGCGTGATGCGCACGGCGCAGAAGGCAGCCTCCTCCTCCATTCCCGTGCTGATCGAGGGCGAATCCGGCGTCGGCAAGGAATTGTTCGCCCGCGCCATTCATGGCAGCGGCGAGCGCAAGTCAAAACCGTTCGTCGCGGTCAATTGCGGCGCGATCCCCGACAATCTCGTGGAGTCGATCCTGTTCGGCCACGAGAAGGGCGCCTTCACCGGTGCAACCGAACGCCACGCCGGCAAATTCGTCGAGGCGCATGGCGGCACGCTGTTCCTTGATGAAGTCTCCGAATTGCCGCTGACCGCACAGGTGAAACTGTTGCGCGCGCTGCAGGAAGGCGCGGTCGAAGCCGTCGGCGGCAAGAAGCCCGTGAAGGTCGATGTCCGCATCATCTCCGCGACCAATCGCAAGCTGCTCGATCGCGTCAAAGGCGGACATTTCCGCGAAGACCTGTTCTATCGCCTGCATGTGCTGCCGCTGACCGTTCCGCCCTTGCGCTCGCGCCGCGAGGACATTCCGCATCTGCTACGGCATTTCCTGGCGCGGTTCTGCGCCGAGGAAAATCGCGCCATCACCGGCATATCAGGCGAGGCGATGGCGCATCTTTCGCAGCTCGACTGGCCCGGCAACATCCGCCAGCTCGAGAACGCGGTCTACCGGGCGGTGGTGATGAGCGAGGCCGACCAGCTCGGAATTGCGGATTTTCCGTTTGCGCAGGCCCATGCGCCGGTAGCGGGCGACGTACACAGCGAGCCCCTGATCGTTTCGCCAGCGATCCAGCCTTCGGCGGCCGCGATGGTTTCAGGTAACGAAATACCTATCTCTCCCCTGCCTGCCAGCGGCACGCTGTCCATGCTGAGTGCATCCGGAGAAGTACGGCCCCTGGAGGAAATGGAGAACGAGATCATCCGCTTCGCGATCTCGCATTATCGCGGCCAGATGTCGGAAGTCGCCCGCCGCCTCAAAATCGGCCGGTCCACACTTTATCGCAAGCTCGACGAGGCCTCGGCCGACGAGCAGCCGGCCGGAGGCAGCGAGGAATAGCGATCCAATAAAGACAATAAATCGAATACCAAAACTGGCCGCAAGCCTCGGCGATTTCAGAAGATTTGAACCGTGGCTTGGCGGTGACAGACAAATGAAGGCATGCGTGGCAAAAGCGCATAATCCGTTGCGGAGGGGCTTGTTCGAAGTCAGTTTGTCGTGAGGGCCCCTGGAGGTGCTGGCTGCACAAGCAGGGCCTGTGTATCGTTTGTAATGAATCGTGGCGTGCAAACGTACCAAATATCGGCAGGCCGACCTTTTTGCCGAAGCTGACAACGATAACCGAAACTGTTCCGCGCCGGGGCAGCTATCACCCGAGGGGTGTGACAATGCGAGACTGTTTGAACAATCGTGGTGGATTTGACCGCGTCTTGATAGCCGTCGCGGCAACCTTCCTCACGATGTCCGCAACCTCGGCATTGGCGCAGGATCCTTCGCGCGCGACGCCAGCGGAATTGGCAATCGATGCAGCGATTCCGCGTCCCGAACCCGCCAACGTGCCGCCGCCGACCGCGGCTGATTTCAAGATGGACACCACCGGCTCGACCACGCCGACCGCGGCCGATGCTGCCAAGCCTACCGATACCAAGCCCGCCGATGTCGCCACTGCGCCGGCGCCCGTTACCCCGGAAAACGCCACGCTGGCGCCGAGCGTGCCGCTCCCGGCCTCGACGGACACCGCGGCCACGCCGCCTGCCCCCACCGCACCTGCAACGGCGACCGTGGCTCCGGCCGCCCCTGCCGCCGCTTCCACCACTCCGGCCGCCGAACCCGCGGTCAAGGTCAGCAATGTCGCGCCGGCGGATCAGCCGGTCGCCGACAAGATCAAGGATTTGCTGGCCTCCAAGGGTGCGCGCTATTTCGATCGCAAGAACGAACGCGCCGCAGTCGAGAAGCTCTACGCAGCGCGCGAATACGCGCCGCTGTGGACGCAGGCAGCCATCTTGACCGAGAGCGCCAGGGGCGTGATCGCCCGCCTCAAGGACGCCGCCTCCGACGGGCTCAACGCCGGCGACTACCCGGTGCCGGATTTCGCATCGGCCGCCGCACCTGACATGCTTGCCGAAGCCGACCTGAAACTGACCGCCAGCATGCTCGACTATGCGCGCCAGGCCCAGAGCGGCCGGATGCACTGGTCGCAGGTGTCGGCCGACATCCAGTATCCTGAACATCCGACCGATCCGGCGGAAGTGATCGCCAATGTCACCTCGGCGAAGGATGCCTCCGCCGCACTCGACAGCTACAACCCGCCCCAAAAGCTCTATCAGGAGCTGAAGAAGAAGCTCGCCGAATTGCGCGGCCAGGGCGACGGTCCGGTGGTTGCCATCGGCGACGGCCCGACGCTGAAATACACGCCTGCCAAGGGCAAGAAGCAGCCGGAAGTCGTGGTGGAAGATCCGCGCGTGCCGCAACTTCGCGCCAAGCTCGGCGTCACCGAAAACGCCGACGACACCCACTACGATGCCAAGGTCGCCGAGGCCGTGCGCCGCTTCCAGGAGAACGCGGACTTGCCCGCGACCGGCGCGCTCGACGCCCGCACGGTTACCGCCATCAACAGCCCGAAGCGCGACAAGCAGATCGACACCGTGCTCGTGAACATGGAGCGCTGGCGCTGGCTGCCGCGTGACCTCGGCGCGCCCGCGATCGGCGATGCCTATGTCATCCTCAACATCCCCGACTACACGCTGAAAGTGATGCAGCACGGCGCCCAGGTCTGGACCACCCGGGTCGTGACCGGCAAGCCGGGCCAACACGCCACGCCGCTTCTGACCGAGACGATGAAGTACATCACGGTCAACCCGACCTGGAACGTGCCGCCGTCGATCGTCTACAACGAATATCTGCCGGCGCTGCAGCAGGATCCGACCGTGCTCCAGCGTATGGGCCTGCGGCTCGAGCAGAACCGCGACGGCAGCGTGCACATCTCGCAGCCGCCGGGTGAAGCCAACGCGCTCGGCCGCGTCCGCTTCAATTTCCCGAACAAGTTCCTGGTCTATCAGCACGATACCCCGGACAAGTACCTGTTCGAGAAATCCGAGCGCGCCTTCAGCCATGGCTGCATGCGCGTCCAGTATCCCGATCAATACGCCTCGGTCCTGCTCAACATCGCACTGCCCAACGAGAAATGGTCGCCTGAGCGCGTCCGCAGCATGTATGGCTCGAGCGAAATCGACTTGAAATTCCCGACCCCGATCCCGGTCAACATTACCTACCAGACCGCGTTCGTGGATGACGCCGGCAAGCTGCAGATCCGCAAGGACGTCTACGGCCGCGACGCCGTCATGATCTCGATGCTGAAGGGGGCCCGCGGCCGCGACCTGGAGAATGTGGTCGCGCATTCGCAGCCGGGCTATGGCAAGCCGGGCGGCACGGTGCTGCCGCCGGGAGTAAGCTTCGCCAGCGGCAGCGCTTTCTCGTCCGGTCCGTCGTTCTTCGAACGGCTGTTCGGACCGCCGACGCCGCCTCCGGCTCCGGTTGGCCGGCGCAGCCAGCAGCAACAACGCCGGATATTCACCCGATAAGCCGGCGGACGCGGATCCAGCAAATTCCGTTAGGAATCAACGACCTCGCCGCAAGGCGGGGTCGTTTAACGTTAACCATTCTCCACCTGGATTTCGGCTGTGGGCACTTTTTCGCCACACTCCGCCGGTTAGGTTAACCCTGACTTGGGGCGGGATGGGAAATGTTCGTTAACCATCTCGTATTAAGAAAGCGTTCATTCTCTTTCGTCGCACGGGGCTGACGAAGGGGGTCGAATGACCGCTCGTCGACTGGGTGGGCTCATCGTGCTGATTGACCTCGCACGTCAATTAAAATTGACGTCTGTGCGCAAGGCCGGCTTCAAGGCCGGAACGTGCGTCGGTCTTGCGTCGCTTGCCCTGCTTGTGGGCGCGAGCTCAGTGCATGATGCGACCGCCGAAAACGAGACCCGCACCCTTTCCTTCCATCACACCCATTCCAACGAAGACCTGACCGTCACCTTCAAGCGCGACGGCCGCTATGACGAAGCCGCGCTGAAGCAGCTCAATCATTATCTGCGCGACTGGCGCACCCAGGGCGAGACGGTGATGGACCGTCACCTCTTCGATATCCTCTGGGAAGTCTACCGCGACGTCGACGGCAAGCAGCCGATCCAGATCATCTCCTCCTACCGTTCCCCCGCCACCAATGCCATGCTCCGCCGCCGCTCCTCGGGCGTCGCGCGCCACAGCCAGCATATGCTGGGGCACGCCATGGACATGTTTATTCCGGGTGTGCCGCTCGAGCAGATCCGTTTCGCCGGGTTGCGCTTGCAGCGCGGCGGAGTTGGCTTCTATCCGACCTCGGGATCACCTTTCGTACACCTCGACACCGGCAGCATCCGTCACTGGCCGCGGATGACGCACGATCAGCTGGCCAAGGTATTCCCTGACGGACGCACCGTGCATGTCCCGACCGATGGCGTGCCGTTGAAGGGCTATGAGCTCGCCAAGGCCGATATCGAGAAGCGCGGCGATGGCGATGGTGCTGCGACCATCAACAAGCCTTCGTTCTTCGCGTCGCTGTTCAAGGGCAGCAAGTCGAGCGACGAGGAAGACGAGGCAGCTCCCGCCGTCGAGGCAAAGCCTGTGGCTGTAGCGGCGGCCGCAAAACCCGCCGAGCCCGTGCCGACCCCGCGCGGCAAGCCGCAGGTCGCCGCCGCCCTGCAGCTCGCTTCCGCCGATGTTCAGGTCGTACAGCCGCCGAAGGTCAAGCCGGCTCCCGCCGAGAAGGCCGAGGCCAAGCCCGAGACCGCCAAGCCCGAAACTCCCGCCGATGTCATCAATGCCCGCGGCTTCTGGGGCGACAATACCCCGCCGAAGCAGGATGATGCCGCGGCCAAGGCGTTTGCAGCCGTCGCCGCCGCCCGCAAGGCGCTCGAAGCCGCCGATCCGCAGTCGACTGCGAGCACGTCCGCCCCCTATCAGGCAATGGCCTACGCGCCGCCGGCCGCCTCGCCTACCGACCATTCCAACGTCGTCGCCGCTTCCGCGCCGATCCCGCGCAGCCCGCGTCCCGCGCTGGCCCGCAATGCGAATGCGGCCACCGAAATCAACACCATCGCCATCAAGGGCACGCCCGGCCAGGGCGATGTGATCACCAATGCGGCGCGGCTGTCGGCCGCCAGGGGCAACGACATCTGGCTGCGTATGCTGATGCTGACGCCGAACATCACCACCTCGATGTCGGTGACCATGATGGGCGACACCGACATGACCCAGATGCGGACGTTCTTCGTGAAGCCGCAGGCCGCCATTGCGATGCGCTTCTCCGACGATCCGATGCTGGGCCTCGCCACCGATCACTTCGCGGGGTCGGCAATCACCAAGCTCGAGACCACATCGTTCACGCTGCGCACCGCGCTGCTGAAGTAATTTCAACTGCTTCCGAAAACTCCGTGTCGACCTCGCGAACGCGAGGACCCATAACCACAGGACAAAGCGCGCGGCCGGCCCAGCGCATTCGTCAAACAGCGGTGGTATGGGTCCCGGCTCGCGCTCGCGTTGCTCGCTTGGCCGGGCGACGGATCAAATCATCCCCAGCGCCTGCATATAGGTTTCCAGGATGGTTTCCTCTTCCTGGCGCTCGTTGGGGTCCTGCTTGCGCAGCCGGATGATGGTGCGCAGCGCCTTGACGTCAAAGCCGTTACCCTTGCTCTCGGCATAGACATCGCGGATATCGTCGGAGATCGTCTTCTTCTCTTCTTCCAGCCGCTCGATGCGCTCGACGATCGACTTGAGCTGATCCTTGGCGAAGCGTGTCGCGGGTTGTTCTTCCTGGACCGCGGCGGAGGTGGCCATCTGTTACTCCTGAAATCGAACTGACAATGAGCTTGCGACGCCGCCTGCTTCCGTCAGGCCCGCGTCTTTTCGCGGATGACCCTCGATTTTGCGGGCGCTGCCGTCAAGCTGACATCACGCTCATCCACAGCGGTGCCCACACCTTCCCGCGTCGCGCGGAGAAAGCTGTGGATCGCGCGAACTGCGCTTCCAGTTTGATCAGGGATCGCGGCAGAGTCCGAATCAGTGGTCGGGATGCGCCTTCTTCATCGCAGCCATCTGCTCCGGCGTGGCGCTGCCCTGATGTTTGGTTTTCCAGGTCTCGTAGGGCATGCCGTAGACCTCTTCGCGGCTCTCGTCCTTGCTCAGCGCAACGCCCCTCTCGTCGGCGGCGTCCTTCAGCCAGTTGGAGAGGCAGTTGCGGCAGAAGCCCGCGAGATTCATCAGGTCGATGTTCTGGACGTCGGTCCGCTCGCGCAAATGCGCAACCAGGCGCCGGAAGGCGGCGGCTTCGAGTTCCGTTCTGGTTTTGTCGTCAATGGCCATGGTCGTTAATCCCGCCGTTGTAGAGTTTAGGTATTATGTGGACCTTGTCATATATTTTGCCATATCGCAGCATAAACAGCCGCTTACGGGACGATTCGGACGGTCCCTGGCTCCGGGTCCGTCCAGCCGTTGACAGTCGCCCTGGCCCCACGCGAAATCGAAAACAAACCGGTATAGCTTCGCGCGATGATCCCTCAAAGTTCCGCTCGCCGCCATCCGCTCGCTGCCGGTATGCTTCCCGCGCTGGCGTTTGTTGTCCTATGCCTCTGGAACGATCCGGCCGCCGCGGACTTTCGTCTCTGCAACAACACCTCCAGCCGGGTCGGCATCGCACTCGGCTACAAGGATGCGGAAGGGTGGACCACCGAAGGCTGGTGGAACGTCTCTTCGCGAAGCTGTGAGACCTTGCTGAAGGGAGCCCTCGTTGCGCGTTTCTACTACATCTATGCGCTCGACTATGATCGCGGCGGCGAATGGTCCGGCCAGGCCTTCATGTGCTCGCGTGACAAGGAATTCACGATCAAGGGCACCGAGAATTGTCTGGCGCGGGGTTTTGACCGCACCGGCTTCTTCGAGGTCGATACCGGCGAGCAGCGGGCCTGGACCGTGCAACTGACCGATGCCAATGAACAGCCGGCGCAACAGCGCGTGCCGGGCCTGCCGGGAACGGTTGGACCTGGCGGCAACGTTCCGGGCCTGCCCAACACGCCACCTGCTGCGCCTCCGGGCGGGTCTGGTCTGCCGCCAGCCGCAACGCCCGGAAACAAGCCATGAGACGGCTGCGCCGTATCAAGATCCTCGCCACGCTCGGCCCGGCGTCATCCGATCTCGCGATGATCCGCCGTCTGTTCGAGGCTGGCGCCGACATCTTCCGGATCAACATGAGCCACACGCCGCATGACAAGATGCGCGAGTTGGTGGCGACCATCCGCAATGTCGAAAGTAGCTACGGCCGGCCGATCGGCATTCTGGTCGATCTCCAGGGTCCGAAATTGCGGCTCGGATCGTTTACGGACGGCGCGGTGCAGCTCAACAACGGCCAGAGCTTTACGCTGGATTCCGACAAGACACCCGGCGATGCCACCCGCGTGCAGCTGCCGCATCCGGAAATCCTCGCAGCCCTCCGCCCCGGACATGCGCTGTTGCTCGACGACGGCAAGGTGCGGCTGATCGCGGAGGAGACCTCATCCGAGCGCGCCATCACCCGCGTCGTGATCGGCGGCAAGATGAGTGACCGCAAGGGCGTCAGCCTGCCCGACACCGATCTGCCGGTGTCGGCGATGACGCCGAAGGATCGCGCCGATCTCGAGGCGGCGCTTGTGACCGGCATCGACTGGATCGCGCTCTCCTTCGTGCAGCGCGCCGAGGATGTTGTCGAGGCCAAGAAGATCATCCGCGGCCGCGCCGCCGTGATGGCGAAGATCGAGAAGCCGCAGGCGATCGACCGCCTGCCCGACATCATCGAGGCCTCCGACGCGCTGATGGTCGCGCGCGGCGATCTCGGCGTGGAGCTGCCGCTGGAGCGCGTGCCGAGCCTGCAGAAACAGATGACGCGGCTGGCGCGACGCGCCGGCAAGCCGGTGGTGATCGCAACGCAGATGCTGGAATCGATGATCCAGGCGCCGGTGCCGACCCGCGCCGAGGTCTCCGACGTCGCGACCGCAGTCTATGAAGGCGCGGACGCGATCATGCTGTCGGCGGAATCGGCCGCCGGCAAATTCCCGGTCGAGGCGGTCGCGACCATGAACCGTATCGGCGAGGAAGTGGAGCGCGATCCCATCTATCGTCAGGTGGTGACGGCGCAGCGACCCGAGCCGGAAACGACCGCGGGCGACGCCATCGCCCATGCCGCCCGCCAGGTCGCGGAGACACTCGACCTGCCCACGATCATCTGCTGGACCTCATCGGGCTCGACCGCGATCCGCGTGGCGCGCGAGCGGCCGAAGCCGCCGATCGTCGCGATCACGCCCAACCTCACGACCGGTCGCAAGCTGTCGGTGGTCTGGGGCGTTCACTGCGTGGTTGCCGAGGACGCGCATGATCTCGACGACATGGTGAGCCGCGCCGGCCGCATCGCCTTTCGGGATGGTTTTGTGCGGGCCGGGCAGCGTGTGCTGATCGTCGCCGGCGTGCCGCTCGGCATCCCCGGCACCACCAACATGGTGCGCATTGCTTCCGTCGGCCCCGACGGCGACGCGGATATGTGAGGGGCTCAAGCTCCAACCAGCGTCTTCGCCGGCAGCACCGCCTGCACCACGAGCCCGCGTGCACGCGCGTCCATCACGCCGACCGCGCGCAAGGCGAGCAGTGTCACGCTCTGCACCGCGTCGCGCATCCTGGCGGGATCATCGAGATTGTCGGGCGCAAGCGGCCCGACCAGGGCTTCATGCAGGGCGCCGAGCAGCGCGGTTGCCGCGAGTTGCGTGTCCTGCGCCGGCAGATGACCGGCCTTCACCGCGGCATCGATACGCCCCGAGATCTCGCCCGCGATCTCGCGCCGGCTTGCAAGCCGTGAAGCCGTGACATCGACATCGACCGGCTCGGCCAGAATGCCCCAGGCGAGCTTGCGCTGGGACAGTACGTGGACGGCAACGGTCGAAACGGCTGCGGCCAATGCGGAAGACGGGCCGGGCGCAGCATCCGCGGCGCGGCGGATCGCGGCGAGCTCATCGCGCGAGACATCGGCGATCAGTTCGGAGATCAGATCCGCTTTCGACGGAAAATAGCGATAGACCGTTCCGGCTGCGACATTGGCGCGGACTGCGACGGGCGCGATCTGCACCGCAGACATGCCGGCCTCGGCCGCGGCATCCCGTGCAGCAGCCAGAATGGCGCTGCGGCGCGCCGCGAGGCGTTTCACGACTTGATGGGTCCGCCGGTAAACCATGGCGCGTTTCTCGTCCCGCTACGCGGACCGGCTCTTGCGGCACGATCGAACGCGTCTTCACTGTTTTGAGCGACTTGCCCACAAATCGCTGTGAAGAACTGAACAACTATTCAGAGCGGAAGACAAGAAGCAAATGTGACGGTTCTCCACGTTTCTAGGCGGAGGCCGGCAGGCCAGCCGCCACTACCGGCTGGCGCCACCAGAGACCGGCCCTGCGCAGGATCAGGGCGCCGACGATCACCGTCGCGGCGAGCCCGGTCGGGATGCCCGAAAAGGTGAAGCCCAGGATCAGCGCGAGCACGCAGGCAAGCGCCGGCAGTTCGAAAGCAAGGAAGCCGCCCGCGAGCCCCATGCGGACGAGATAGGCGATCGGAATAGCCAGCACCACCATGTCGTAGATGAAGAGATAGGGCGTGATCAGCAGCGTGCCGATGGCGAGGCTTGCAGCCTTCAGCGAATAGCGCACCTGCCGGCTGCGCCACATCAGAACCAGCCCGGCCGCAACCGCGCTGCTCACGATCAACTGGCAGGTCCAGGCGAGCGGCTCGCTGCCGCCGAAATAGCGCACCATCGCCAGCACGCTCTGCAGTTTCCACCAGGGCGCCTTGCCCTCGGACAGGAAGGCCTGCGAGAACATCGGCATCCAGTGGAAGAAGGCCTGCCAGCTCTCGGTACCGAAGGCGAGCCAGGAGACGAAAGCGAGCGCCACCGCGGTGAGCCCTGCCGTGACGAACACGGTCCATTCGGACGCGGCGATCAAGACCAGCGGAAACAGCAAACCATATTGCGGCTTGTAGGTGAGAAGCCCGAGACAAATGCCCGACAGCACCGGACGCACCGGCAACAAATAAAGCGTGCCACCGATCAGCGCCGCGGTGAGGAAGCCGTTCTGCCCGACCAGGATGTTGTTGAACACGGCCGGAAAGGCCACCGCCAGCACCAGGGCGAAGTTGCGGCCGACGATCGCGCGCATGACCGCAAGGTAAGGCACGATGCTGACCGAGACCCAGCCGATGAAAGCGACCGAGTAAGGCAGCGACGCCAGCATCGTGGCGACGAACAGGAACGGCGGCGGATAGTGCCAGGCGAAATAGCCGACGAAATCCTGCTTCAGCAGATCGAGCTCGATCTGCTTCTGCAGATGCCAGTCCCACGCAAGCGCGGGATGGCCGTCGAGCACCATCCTGCCCGCGGCCCAGACATTGACGAAATCGGTCGGAATGCCCTGCCCGTTCGGACCGTAGATCCACCAATGCGAAAAATACGCTGTCGGAAAGAACGACATGTTGATGACGAACAGCGCAAAGCAGACGTTGAAGAACGCAGGCGGAATGGCAGGCGGAGCAGCCGCGATCCTGGAGACGGAAAGGCTGTCTGTCATGCGAAGCCCTCATCGCGCCCGGACGCAGGACTGGCGGGCACACGAGCGAAAGCAATAAGCCCGTTTGCGTTGAGGAAATCTTAAGGTTTGACGGCATGGCAGGCGGTAGTTTGGCAAAACAACAATTGCCAGTGGTTATGGGTTCCGGGCTCGCCGCTGCGCGGCGCCCCGGAATAACGACCTAAAATCAATTCCCCGTCTGCAGTTCGCCGAAGCGCTCCCAGGTCTGGCCGTTGAAGCGCATGAACTGCATCTGATCGACCGGCACGTGATCGGTCGGTGACGTGTTGACCTTGATGCCGGGCAACAGCATCGGCAGTTCGAGATCGTGGATTGCATAGGCCTGCTTCAGGATGTTCTCGGTGGAAAGATCGTCGCCGCAGGCCTTCAGCACCGCCTCCAGCACCATCGCGCTGTTATAGGCGTTGACGTAGTTGGTATCATGCAGGTCGCCGTCGGGCACAAATTTGGTCATGAACGCGCGCCAGCCCTTGACGCCGGGATCGTCATTCCAGGCGGGATCATCGGGGTCCTTCACATAGGCCGTGGAAAGAATGCCGGTGGAGGCCTCAAGGCCTGCGGGCTTCATCACGGTCGAAATCCAGACCGCGACGTTGGAGAGGAACGTCATCGGCCGCCAGCCGATCTCGTAGGCCTTGCGGATCGCTTGCGCCGCAAATTTCGGCGTCGCCGCGATCACGAAGACGTCGGCGCCGGACGCCTTAAGCTTGACGATCTGGGAATCGATGGTGGGATCGGTGACCTCATAGGTCGCAGCGGTCACCAGCGAATCGTATTTCTCGCCGAGCGCGTCCTTCAGGCCCAGGAGATAGTCGCGGCCGAAATCGTCGTTCTGCGAAATCACCGCAAACTTCGCGTTCGGATTCTTCTCCAGCGCATAACGCACGTACAGCCGCGCCTCATATCGGAACGGCGCCTGCACGCCGACCGTCGCCTGCGGGTATTGCGAGATATCGGCGAACTTCGAGGCGCCCGAGGCCAAGAACAACTGCGGGATATTCTTGCCCTGCAGATATTTGGCGATCGCGGTGTTATGCGCGGTGCCGATCGAGGAAAAGATCAGCGCGACCTCGTCGCTCTCGACCAGCCGCCGCGTCTGCTCCACCGTCTTCGGCGGCGCGTAGCCGTCATCGAGCGAGATCAGGTTGATCTTGCGCCCGTTGATGCCGCCGCGGTCGTTGACCATCTTGAAGTAGCCAACCTCGCCCTTGCCGAGCGCGCCGAATGCGGACACCGGGCCGCTGTAGGGCATGGTCTGCCCGATCCTGATTTCGGTAGCCGTGACGCCGCGCATCTCGGCGGCGCTCGCCGCCGGACAGGCCGCCAGCACTATGAGCCCCAGCGCGCCAAATCCCGCGACAACCCGCGTCTCACCCTCCCCGCTTTTGTTTCTTGAAGCTTTGGTGACGGCCGCACGAAAACGGCGGTGTCCCACGATCCCCATCATCAAACCATGATCGAGGAATGGACGCCAGACACGACTTTACATCCCGCGGCACGACCATGCCCGAGTGATCCATCCGTCATCGTCCCTCGAAGAGGGCGCAGGGAATGCCGGGTGCAGGCCGCACCCATGGCCCGCCTGCAACAAAAAAAGCAGGCGGCAGTCACCACAGGTTCAGCCAGGACAACCGGCATTCCCTGCGCGATGGTTTACGGCTTATACGTGCTCTCCTCGGTGTACCGGGCTTGTTAGCCACCGTCGCTCCTCGCGCAACGTCCCGCGAGAAGCTTGATCCCAGCGTCGGGGAATCAGGACCACACGACTTCGCTCGTCCGCATTCGCGCCGCTCGTCTTTTGCGAGCGCCAATGCGTCCACCGCATCCCGCGCTCCACGTTCGTGACGACGCGTACGCCCCTCTTGCGAGCCGGGATGCGTTATAAGCGCACACTTTCTGATTTTCGTAAATGGAAATATTTTTGGCCGGAGGGCTGGACTCCGAACAAGTGAGGTGCATCGGAACGCGACCTGATTTGCCCGACGGGCAGCCGTTCACGCCGTCAGTTGAAGGAAATTTCAAAATGCCCGCGACTGAAATTGTGACAATGGTCACAAGACTTCGGCTGCCCGGATTGTATTCACACGCTTCGTCTGGACGGAAGGAGACGTCGTGTATTTCATTTATTTCCTGCTCGCTGCCTTGAGCCTCCTCGTCGGCGGGCCGGCGGCGAGCGCGGCGAATACGGACCCGGATATTGCCGCTTGCAACAACGTAAAGGATCTGGACGCCAGAGTTGCCGGTTGCACGAGGCTCCTTGCCCGCAGGAACTTGCCGGCCAAATCGCAGGCTATCCTCTTCCTGCAGCGCGCGCAGGGTTACGTTCGACTTCGTCAATTCGATTCCGCACTACAGGACTACGCCGCGACGCTGAAGCTCGACCCAAGCTCGGCGATCGCCTTCGGTGAGCGGGCCATCGTCTACAACCAGATTAGCGACCCCGATCACGCGCTGCAAAGCGCGGATCAGGCGATACGGCTTGATCCAAGCTACGTCCTCGCTTACGCAGCGCGCGGTGACGCTCTCAGTCAGAAGGGTCAATTCGATCAAGCCGTCGACGCGCTGAACAAGAGTATCGGGCTGGATCCCAAACAGCAGTGGCTCTACATAAGCCGCGCCACGGTCTGGAACGCCAAGGGTGAAACCGACCGCGCCATCACCGATCTCGACACGGCGATAAGGCTCGACCCCAGGCAGGCCGTTCCCTACAACAATCGGTGCTGGGTCTGGACGGCCAAGGGTGAGTTGGACAACGCCTTGGCCGATTGCAACCGGGCGATCGAACTGGATGCCAATTTTGCGGTGGCTTACAGCAATCGGGGTGTCGTCTGGTTTCAGAAGGGCGAGCTGGACAGCGCCCTGAGCGATTTCAACAAGGCGATCCGGATCGATCCGTCCTATTGGGCCGGCTTTTCCGGCCGCGGCGACGTCTGGCGCAAGAAGGGCGAGCTGGCACGTGCGCTTGCCGATTTTGAGGAGGCGATCCGGATCAGTCCGCGCGCCGCGCGCTCGTATGTTTCCGAGGGGCTGGTCTTCGAAGCCCAGGGCCAGATCGACCGTGCCCGCAGCGCCTACAGGCAGGCGGTGGCGTTGCCCACCTCGATCAGCGTGATCGGCGCCATCGGCCCGATCACCGAGTCGTTTCGGCGCGAACAGGCCACCGCGCGGACGCGCCTTGCGGCGCTAAGAGATTCCGCGACGGTGCCGTCCGGGCCGCTTTATTCAAGTGTCGCACCACGGGCTCCCGGCGCAGTCGTTCCTGCCGCATCGCCAACGCTCGGCCGCCGCATCGCTCTCGTGATCGGCAATGGCGCTTATGCGCATGCCCCCAAGCTCGCCAATCCGGCCAACGATGCCCGCTTGATCGCAAGAACTCTTCGCGACATGGGCTTCGAAGTGTCCGATGGCATCGATCTCGATCGCGCAGCGATGACGAGCCTGATCGCCGATTTCCTGCGCGCGGCCGCAACGGCCAACACCGCGGTCCTGTTCTACGCGGGACATGGCGTCCAGATCGACGGTGAGAACTTTCTGCTGCCGATCGACGTCAAGTTCAACGGCGTCAGCGAGCTCATGAGCGAAATGACGAATGTCAGCAGCATTCTCGCCGGCCTCGACGACAACATCCGCGCCAATATCGTCTTTCTCGATGCCTGCCGCGACAATCCGATTGCCCGGAAGGTCGCGCAGTCGGAAGATGCCGGCCGCTCGGTCGGCGTGGCTTCCGGCCTTGCCTCGCCATCAGGTCTGGGCAAAGGCACAACCGCGGGCGCCGGCACCCTGCTCGCCTTCGCCACAGCCCCGGGCCAAATCGCCCTTGACGGAGATGGCGCGGACTCACCGTTTTCGCTGGCGCTCGCCCGCCACATCGGAACGCCCGGACTCGAGGTTCAGCAGATGTTGACCCGCGTGCGGGCCGAAGTGGTCGCGGCAACCCGCGGCAGGCAGGTGCCCTGGTCCAACTCCTCGCTGCTCGGCGAAGTGTATCTCGCCGGAAAGCCCTGATTTTAGCGCCGACAGCGCAGGCGGCCATGCGTCGCCCTGTGGCCCCTGGTGCGCCATGTCGACATCGACATGGCTGGCAGTGGGACACGCGCAAGTCGACCACGTCCGGCGGATCGGAGTCTTGCTGCCCTTCGACAATGCAGACGATCCTCAGGTGTATCGCAGCGTGGCTGGCATACCCGAATGACCGCCATTGGCCCGTCGCGTCGATATTGACCCGTCTGCTCTTGCGCTGCAGAACCGAGCGGACATGAGCAATTTGAGAGTACGCGGCCTAGTTCGCCCCGCGCGCCGACGCGTCGCAATATTTCTTCACAAGCCCCAGCACCACGTTTTTCGTCACCGGCGCGAGGTCGTCCCTGTCATCACGGGAAGCGTCCAGCCAGATATAGTCAGCTATTTCCCCCGACACTGTCGGCTGGCACGTGTGCTGAATGAAATAAATATCGGCCTGAAGGGTGGTGTTGCGCTCATTGGCGGCGATCTCGGAATAGCTGCCGACGAAATCCATCTGGTGGTCAGGAAATTCCAGGCCGAGCTCTTCCATCAGCTCGCGCTTGAGACAGGCGAGCGAGGACTCGTCTCCTTCGATCTTGCCGCCCGGCTGCATGTAGAAGTCCGTGTTGGCCTTCCGGACCAAAAGGGTCCGGTTCCTGTCATCGACGATGACGGCGCAGGAGATTCTTAAAGGATGCATGCTCAGACAACCGCGGGTTGGCCATGCCTGGCGATTTGGGGGAAACCTGAGCATAGCATTTGGTGCATGGGCAGACCACGGCCCGCGGATGGCAGCACGGCGCCAAAGCGTCTATGCTGCCACCAGTCCGGACAGGCGGGTGGCAGAAATGACTGATCTCAGCTTCGAGGCAGCGCTGAACGATCGCACCGGCGACATGCTGGAGGCCTGCGTCAAATGCGGCAAATGCGTCGAGGTCTGCCCCAGCGTGGCGCCTGCCAATATCGCTGAGGCATCGCCTGTCGACGTCATTACCGGCGTGATCGATCTCGTGAAGAGCGGCGACGGGCCCGAGGCGTCGCGGCGCTGGGCCGCCGCCTGCATGCTGAGCGGCGACTGCATCAAGGCGTGCGACTATGGCGTGAATCCACGCTTCCTGCTCGCGATGGCGCGCAGCGCGATGCGGCGGAAGGAATCCGATCTCGCCACACGGCGCCGCAACGGCGTGACCAAATATCGCGAGACCAGCCGGGACGTCGCCACGCTGTCGCGGCTGCAGCTCGATCAAGCCGCGCTGGAGCGGCTCGGCCAGGGCGCAGCCACGGTATCGGCCCCCGGCGAGGTGCCGGACTTCGTGTTCTATACCGGCTGCAATGTGCTGAGGACGCCGCACATTGCCCTGCTTGCGCTCGACGTCATGGACGCGCTCGGCATCTCCTATTCTGTGATGGGCGGTCCCAGCCATTGCTGCGGCGTGATGCAATTGCGTGCGGGCGATGCCGAGATGTCCGGCCGCATGGGCACAAGCTCGATCGACAAGATGTCGAACAGCAAGTCCGGCGTGCTGTCCTGGTGTCCGAGTTGCTATGTGCAGTTCAGCGAGACGACGCTGCCCATCATCGAAAAGCAGCGCGGCTCAAAGCCGTTCGAGATGACGCCGTTCCTGCGCTACCTCAGGGGCCGGCTCGACGAGCTCAGGCCGTTGCTGCGCGAGCGCGTCGAGCTCCGCGTCGCGCTGCACCGGCATTCCGGCGTGGCCGGGACTGCGGAAGCGGTGCTGGAGATGCTGGAGGCGGTCCCAGGCATCGAAATCGTCGACCTCGCGCAGCCGTCCGTGGGCTTGCAGAGCGCCAGCATGGCGGTGCTGCCGGACTTCAAGCGCGAGCTGCAGCGCGCCGAGCTCGAGGCCGCAACCCGCGCCGGCATCGACGCGCTGGTCACGATCTATCATTCCGATCATCGCGAGCTGTGCGCGCATGAGCGCGACCAGCCGTTCCGCATCCTCAATATCCTGGAAGTGCTCGGCCAGAGCATGGGCCTGCATCGCCACGACCGGCACAAGCAATTGAAGATCACCCAGGATGCCGATCTCATCGTGAAAGAGTGCGCCGACCTGATCGCCGCGCATGCGCTAGATCCCTCGCTGGCGCGCGCGGTCGTGGTCAAGGCGATGCTCGGCGACCAGCCGCTGCCGCTCAGGGATCATTCAAATCAGCCGCGTGCGGCCGATACGCCATCCCCGAGGCCGTGACGTCGGGTCAATTCGGATTGGCGGGCTGAGCCTGCTTCGGTCCGGCCGGCGAAGGCTCCACGGAGAGCGAAGGATCGGTCGGCAGCATCCTTGCGACGGCCGCATGGGCCACCTGCCCCGTCGTCGTGTGTTCGGCCTGATCCGTCGACTTGATCTCGGGCGAATGCCAGCGGTCGCGAATCTGCAGCGTCAGCACGGCGATGCAGACGAGTGCGACGGCCGCCGAAAACGCGGCGATCTGAGGCCGGTTGATATGAGGACGTTCGTGCACGTCGCTAATCCCTGTTGGCCGTAATTGATAACTCGGAAAGCCGCCGCGAAGTTCCGCCTCCCCGGCCGCTTCAGGGGCCCTTTATCCAAAGCGTCAGGATTTCGCGCACCGTCCATTCTCGCCCGCCAAAATTGTCGATGCGCCAGCGGCCGCCCTCGCGGATGAAGTTGTAGGTCATGACCGGAGGAGCGCCCTTGTGAACATAGGGCTCGCGATAGATCAGTTTCACGGCCAGCACGGCCGCGCTATCGCTCTCGCTCTTCACCTTGATCTCGAAGTCCTTCAGTTCGAGCGCGTTGGTGTCGGTGGTGAGATCGAAATCGATCGCGCCGACCTCGCCCTTCGGCGGCTTCTTCGCATCCGACTTCGCCCACAGCGCAAGCAGCGATTTCGAGAGATACTTGCCGCGCCGGTTCGGCTCGAGCCAGTCCGAGGTCGTGCCTTTGACCGCCTCCTTGTAGATGCCGGTCAGGATTTGCCGGGGCTGCGGATCGGCGCCGGCGGCAGCCGCAGAAACCGTCGCAACCGGTGCAATGAGTAAGACAATACAGGCGACGGTGCGGATGAACTTGTCCAAAGCGGCATGCTTTCGCGGGGTCACATCGATGCTTTGACGTGCGCGTGCGAAGGATGGTTCAACGCCGCTTCGCGAGGGGGATGACGAACTTCAGACCGGACCACACTTCATCGATCGCGCAGACCTTGATGTCGACCAGGCCGAGCGGCAGCGCGATGTCGCGCACCACGACGTCGCTGAGAGACGTCGCTGAGATCGGTCGCCACGCCTGAGGTTTTCTTCGGCCAGGACACCCAGATCATGCCGTCGGGCGCGATTGTCTCGCGGTAGCGGGAGAGTTTTGCGGCGAGGCCCTTCGCTTGCCTTGCAAACAGATGCACCATGTCGAGCGGCGCCTTCGCCTGCGCGACGAGCTTCGCGCCGTCGGGCAATGCGCCGACAATGCCGCGATAATCCGCCGGCGCACCGTCCACAAAAATGCGAAAGCCCGGCTTGAGGCCGAGCTTTTGCGAGAGTGGCTTGCCGGAATATCCGGCCATGTATGACGCGAGCTTTAAGCCTGCGGCTGCGGCTCGAGACCTGCGTCCGGATCGGGCCGCGGGCGCGGCTTGCCGGCCGGCGGCACGGCGGAGGCGCGCGGCGTGGTCGGCTCCAGCACCGACTCGCGGTTGGGCTTCTTGCCGTTGAGTAGATCCTTGATCTCGTCGCCGGACAACGTCTCGAACTCGAGCAGCCCCTGCGCGATCGCTTCCCAGGCGCCGCGGTGTTCGAGCAGAATGCGGCGCGCCTCCTGCTCGCCGTCCTCGACGAGACGGCGGATTTCGGCATCGATCAGGCGCGCGGTCTCTTCCGAGATGTTGGTAGAGCGCGCCACCGAATGACCGAGGAACACCTCCTGCTCATTGCTCTGGTAGCGCACGCGGCCGAGCTTGTCGGACATGCCCCATTCCATCACCATCGCGCGCGCCAAATTGGTCGCCTGCTGGATATCGCCGGAGGCGCCATTGGTCACCTTGTCGGGACCGGTATTGAGGATCTCGGCCTCGCGGCCACCGAGCGCGATCGCAAGCCGCGACACGCACCACTGCCGGGTATAGCCGATGCGGTCGCCTTCCGGCAGCTGCATCACCATGCCGAGCGCACGGCCGCGCGGAATGATGGTCGCCTTGTGCACGGGGTCGGAGCCCGGCACGTGCAGCGCCACGATGGCGTGACCCGCCTCGTGATAGGCGGTGTTGCGCTTTTCCTCTTCGGTCATGACCAGCGACTTGCGCTCGGCGCCCATCATGACCTTGTCCTTGGCCTCTTCGAACTCGGACTGCGTCACCATGCGCTTGTTGCGCCGCGCCGCGGTCAGCGCCGCTTCGTTGACGAGGTTCATCAGGTCGGCACCGGAGAAGCCCGGCGTGCCGCGTGCAATGGTCTTCAGGTTGACGTCGGGCGCCAAGGGCACCTTGCGGACGTGAACCTTGAGGATCTGCTCGCGGCCGACGATGTCGGGGTTCGAAACCACGACCTGGCGGTCAAAACGGCCCGGCCGCATCAAGGCGGGATCGAGCACGTCGGGCCGGTTGGTGGCCGCGATCAGGATCACGCCTTCATTGGCCTCAAAGCCGTCCATCTCGACCAGCAACTGGTTCAGCGTCTGCTCGCGCTCGTCATTGCCGCCGCCGAGACCGGCGCCGCGATGGCGGCCGACCGCGTCGATTTCATCGATGAAGATGATGCAGGGCGCGTTCTTTTTCGCCTGCTCGAACATGTCGCGCACGCGGCTGGCGCCGACGCCGACGAACATCTCGACGAAGTCGGAGCCGGAAATGGTGAAGAACGGCACGTTGGCTTCGCCCGCGACCGCGCGCGCGATCAGCGTCTTGCCGGTGCCGGGAGGGCCGACCAGCAGCACGCCGCGCGGAATGCGTCCGCCGAGCCGCTGGAATTTGCCGGGGTCGCGCAGGAACTCGACGATCTCCTGCAGGTCCTGCTTGGCCTCGTCGACGCCGGCGACGTCCTCGAAGGTGACGCGGCCATGCGCCTCGGTCAGCATCTTGGCGCGCGACTTGCCAAAGCCCATCGCCTTGCCGGCGCCGCCCTGCATCTGCCGCGACAGAAAGATCCAGACGCCGATCAGCGCGATGAACGGCAACCAGGAGACGAGCAGCGAGACGAACCACGGCACGTTATCGCCCGGCGGCTTTGCGGTGATCTGCACCTTGCCGTCATAGAGGCGCTTCACCAGTGTCGGGTCGTTCGGCGCATAGGTCTGGAAGCTCGAGCCGTTGTTGTAGGTGCCGTGAATCTCCGGCCCCTGGATCACGACGTCGCGGACGTTGCCCTTGTCGACGTCGGTCAGGAGCTGCGAGAACGAGATGTCCTGCGAGGAGGCGCGTTGACCGGGATTCTGGAACAGCGTGAACAGCGCCAACAGCAACAGGACAATGATAACCCACAGGGCGAAATTGCGCAGATTGGCGTTCATCGATTTTCCTTCGTGGTCGCGCGGATCGCGGCCTTGTATCCTTTTGGAATGTCCTTCGGATTGAATGTCCTCCGGACCCATCCCTGGGTAGCCACGAGGGAATCCCCCGGTCGACTGTATTGCAATTTAAGTGCCGCTCGCCTCGATGCCAAGGGAACCACGATGGACTATTTAACGCATCCTGGCGCGATTCCCGCGCAAAAAATGACGCTCCAAGCGGCCTTTTCCGAGGTGGTTAAGACGCCCCGTGGGATTAAGACGCAAGCAACGGTGTTATTTGCCGATTGCAATGCTTACCTGCGCCGCCGCGATGGCGCAGGCTCGATACGGAGCCTGCCCTGGCTGACGCTCACCAGCGCGCCGGCCAGGGTCTGTTTTAGCCTGATTTGCATGGCCCTGGGCCCGGCTTTTCCGTGCTTTTCCGCAAAACAGCGGTCGATTTGCGCCAGCAGGGCCTCGACCTTGCCAAGCTCGGCCGGACCTTCGTGGCCGAAGCGGTTGATCGCGCGCATCAACAGGCGAACCCTGATCTCTTCCGGCAGAGCGGCAAAGGCACTGGCATCGAGCTCTCGAGCCTTCCCTTGGACCTTCTCTTCTTGCGGCGTCGTATTGCCCTTCAGCGCGAGATAGCGCTCGGCCCCGTCAGTGAGCACCTCGACCGCCGCATTGGCCCGCGCCAGCCGCGCGGCGAGCCGCGCCAGGCCGCGCGCGTCGCCGCCTTCGGCCGCGAGCAGCGGCAACAGCGCGCGCAGCCGCGGCCGCGTGAATGCGGTATCGCGGTTGGTCGGGTCGTCGGCATAGGCGATCTTGGCCTTGTCCAGCGTCGCGATCAGCCGGGATTTCGGCACGTCAAGCAGCGGACGCGCGAGCGTCACGCCGTCGCAATTCGTTTCGCGCGCCATGGCAGCAAGCCCCGCGATACCGCTGCCGCGCAACAGCCGCATCAACAGCGTCTCGGCCTGGTCGTCGCGGGTATGCGCGGTGAGGATGTGCGTGGCGTGTACGCTGCGCGCGGCCTCTGCCAGCAGGCGGTAGCGCTCCGCCCTCGCCGCGGCCGGCACGCCGGTCCTGGGCTTGGCGCCGTTCCAGCGCATCGTGCGATGTTCGATCTCGAGTGCCCGCGCCAGCCGCTTGACCTCGCGCGCCTCGCGCGCGGCCTCCACCCGAAGGCCGTGATCGATGGTGACCGCGATCAGCCGCGGGCCGCGCGACAGCGCGCGGCGCCAGCGCGCAGCGAGCCACATCAGCGCCACCGAATCCGGTCCGCCCGAGACCGCGAGCACGAGCGCGGGCGCATGCTTCCAGTCCGCGAACAATGCTTTCGCGTCGCGGGCGGCAATCGGGAATTTTTCTTCGTCTCGCATGGCGGTGCTGCCCAGAGCCCCGCTCATCTTAAGCACGAGATGGGCGCGGCGCTACGTGCGCGGCGCGGACGGGCTCAGCACTTCACCCGCTTCTGCTCGCGATCGACGGCGGCTTTGACGCCGGCGGAAGCGCGCGGATATTTGCGCATGACCTCGCCGAAGGCGGCGCAGGCGGCATCCTTCTCCTTCAGCGCCGCCAACGACTGGCCGAGGCGGAGCAGGGCATCGGGCGCCTTCGCCGACTTGTCGTATTTGCTGGTGACGTTGAGGAAGACCTCGGCGGCGTCGCGATATTGCTGGCGCTGGAAGTAGCTCTCGCCGAGCCAGTACTGGGAATCGCCGAGCAGCGGATCAGAAGGATATTTCTGCGCGAAATTCTTCATGGTCTCTTCGGCGAGCGCATAATCCTTGCGCTGCATGTAGCCGATGCCGAGGTCGTATTCGTCGCGCGGCGTGTTCGACGGCGGCGCGGTGGCGAGCCCGCCGCCGGTGGCGTTGGGATTGCGCGGTGGCGGGGGCGGCAGGCCGCCTTGTGGCAGACTGCCTTGTGGCAGACCTGCCTGGGTGCTGGGCGGCGGCGGGATATTCGCGCCGTTGGAAAGGTCGAGCGGCTCGCCGGGGCTGCGTCCGCCGGGAGCACCGACGGAGCCGTCCGCCGGCAAGGGAAGCCTTCCGCCGCCGAGCGCCTGCGGCGCACCGGGCGCGTTCGGGTTCTGGTTCGGGTCGAACGCATCGCCGCGGCGCCCGCGCGGCCCGGCCGGTTCCTGGACGATCGGCGCTGGGGTTGCGGCCTGCTGCTGCGGGTAGGCCTGCCCCTGCGGGTAGGCCTGTTGCCGCGGCTGGCCGTAACCGGGCTGCGGCTGGGCGTAGCCGCCTTGCGGCGGCTGGCCTTGGGGCTGCTGACCATAGCCCGGCTGCGGCTGACCGTAATTCGGCTGCGCGTAACCACCCTGGGCGGGCTGCTGGTTATAGCTGGGACCGGCCTGCGCCGGCGGCACCGCGGCGACATCGCCCTGGCCCGGCGCCGCCGGCGCCGTCCCGCCGAGCTGGCGCAGCCGCTCCTCGAGCTGGCGGTTGCGGTATTGCAGTTCCTCGTTCTGGCCGGTGAGCTGGCGCAGCTGGTTCTCCAGCTTCTGGATGCGCATCTCGGCATCCGCATCATCCGACTGCGCAAGGGCCTGCGAGGAAACCGAAAGAGCCACAGCGATCGCCGCAGCGCCGGTCACTTTGAGAAATCTGGATGACATTTTGCCCTGACGAGGAAATCGGCCCGACATCTTTGAGCGCGACACATAGAGGGACGGAGTACGCCAAAAATGTGACTGATACAAAAGGCCCAAATGAAACCGGCGCCTGAAGGCGCCGGAAAATTCATCTTTTTGCGCATGATCTTTTCGGAAAACCGCTACACACTTTTCCGGATCATGCGCTGGGCTTACACCGAGCTTACGAGCTCGCGTTCAGCACCGTGACCGCGCGGCGGTTCTGCGACCAGCAGGAGATGTCGTTGCAGACCGCGACCGGGCGCTCCTTGCCGTAGGAGATGGTGCGCATGCGGCTTCCATCGATGCCGTGGGCCTGCATATAGGTCTTAACCGACTGGGCACGGCGGGCGCCGAGCGCGATGTTGTATTCGCGCGTGCCGCGTTCATCCGCATGTCCCTCGATGGTGAACTGGTAGCGCGGATAGGTCTGCAGCCACTGGATCTGCTTGTCGAGGGTCGCGGTCGCCTGCGGCGAGAGGTCGGTCTGGTCGCTCTCGAAGAACACGCGGTCACCGACATTGACCACGAAATCCTGCTGGCTGCCCGGTGTGGCAGCACTTGCCATCGCGTCGGCGCCGAGGTTCTTGTTGGCGCATGCGCCCATCGACAGCGCGACCGCAAGGACTGCAGCCAGCTTCAATCCCTGGAGGATACGCATAGGATATTTCATTCCGGAGCCTCCACGCTCACGTCTTGGTACTGTCATTCGGTCTACAGGGGGTTGGTTAAGCGAACGTTCCGTCAACCTTGATGGGGTGTTGCCAGACCCGATCAAATGCCCCCGAACCGCGAAAAGCGACCGCGATAGTTAATGGGTTGTAAATGTGGCGCGAGGGTGAAGGCAAGCCGTGTTGCGCAGTCCACACCGCCGGTTTTGCCGGAATTTTGGGCTATCCACCGGATACAGCGGCGGAACATAGCCGCGGGGATGGAACCGACGTCAGTCAGACCAGCGATTCGGTCGCATCGGGACTGAGCGGCGCCGATACGAGGAGCGGCCGCGGCGCAGCCTGGCGCCGGCCGGCACGATCGAACAACATCCGCCGTTCGAAAGCGCTCGAGCGCATGATGGGAAAGCGGGTCAGTATTTTCTCCCGGACGTTGCGGAAATCCGACGCCATCAAGACCACTGTCTTCGAACCCGAAAAGCTCGGAAACAGTCGTGGCTCGGAGATCGTCTCGGACAGCAGGACACGGCGATAAAAAGCCTGATGATCGGGGCGTACCAGCGCGAGCCCGGTGTCGGCGTTGAAATGATCGCATGCCAGATACCCCAGCCGCACCGTCAGATAGGGCAGCTCCGGAAACCGCTGCGCCTTTTCCGGGTCTGCGGCAAAGCGTGCCGGATCGACGAACACCTCGCCTCGATCGAGGCGCGGGTGAAGAATGTCGCCAAAAAATTCGGTCGAGAAGGACGTCCGCCATTCCGACGTCAGCACGTGGATGCGAAACGAGCTGCAGAGCTCTCCGTCAACATAGACACCGAAGATCCAGGCGTTGGGCGCATCGTCATAACGATCGGTGACGCGCCGGGCCTCTGACTCCGGAATCAATTGGCCGTGCAGATAGGCCTTGTAGCGCAGCGAATAGATGAGATCCTTTTCCTCGGGAGTCTCGATGAGGCGGTAATCGATGCGATCGAACAGCCCTGCCCCTCGCACAAAGAGCGGCGCGCGCCGCTCGGCTCCGGACTTCATTCAGATACCCCCACACCACTTCCGCGAGTGAGGGAAGATTAACGACCCCTTAACAGAATTGCAAAGGCTTGGAGACGTTAGGGTTAATCATGACGGCCGTTTCTGCCGCTGCTGGCGCAATAAAATTTCACGTCCTAGGGTTGTCTTGGTGCTTTCAGGCGATCGAGCGCGATGGCACGGCCACCAGCTGGTCCTCGGGGGCCCGCCTGCCGTGCGAGGCGTTCAGGAGCTGGCGCACCCGAACCGCCGGAACCGGCCGGCTGAACAGGTAGCCCTGCGCCTCGCTCACGGTGCCGTCGGCCGAGATCAGCTCCAGCTGCTCGTTGGTCTCGATGCCCTCGACCACCACGGACATGCCGAGGTCGGCCGAGAGCCGCGCCACGCCCCGCAGCAGTGTGAGCGGGCGGTCGGTATCGATCCCCTCCAGGAAGGAGCGGTCGATCTTGACCTTCTGCAGCGGGAAATTGTGCAGATAGCTCAGGCTCGAATAGCCGGTGCCGAAATCGTCCAGCGAGATGCGCACGCCGATCGCGCTGAGCTGCGACAGCACGTCGTGAGTGAGCTGGGTGTTGCGAAGCAGCGAGGATTCGGTGATTTCGACCTCGAGCCGGTGCGCCGGCAGGCCGGAGACCTCCAGGGCATAGCGCACCTCGCTCAGCACGTCGCGCTGATGGAATTGCTGCGGGGAGAAGTTGACGGCGACGCTGACGCCTTCCGGCCACTTCATGCATTCCATGCAGGCCCTGCGCAGGATCCAGCGGCCGAGATCGATGATCAGCCCCATGTCCTCGGCGACCGGGATGATGTCGACCGGAGAGACCGTGCCGCGCACCGGGTGGTTCCAGCGCAGCAGCGCCTCGCAGGTCGTGATCTTGCCCGACTTGAGATTGACCAGCGGCTGATAGAACAGCTCGAACTCCTCGTTGGCCAGCGCCTTGCGCAGGTCGAGTTCGAGGATGCGGCGCGACTCCACGATCTGCGCCAGCTCGTCGCGGAAGAAGCAGAAGGTGCCACGGCCATCGGCCTTGGCACGATACAGCGCCATATCGGCGTTCTTGAGCAGCGTGTCGGCGCTGACGCCGGGCGAGGCCATCGCGATGCCGACGCTGGCGCCGATCTCGACCAGATGATTGTCGATCTTGTAGCGCTCGCTCAAATGATCGACGATGCGGCGCGCCAGGCCCGCGGCGTCTTCATTGCTGTGGATATTCTGCTGGAACACCACGAACTCGTCGCCGCCGAAGCGCGCCACGAAATCCTCCGGCCGCAGCATGTCGCGCAGCCGTTCGGCGACCGCGCACAACAGCTGATCGCCGCAGGGATGGCCGAGCGTGTCGTTGACCTGCTTGAACTGGTCGAGATCGACGAACAGCAGCGCGGAGAGCTGATCGGCCTCGCGTGGCGCCTTGAGCAGGCGCTCGATCTCGTCGCGGAAATTGACGCGGTTGGGGAGCGCGGTCAGTTCGTCATAGCGCGCCAGATGGCTGATGCGGGCTTCGGCATTGCGCCGCTCGGTGATGTCCTCGACCAACACGACCATGCCGCCGCCGGTCATGGGCTGGAATTTCCACGACAACGAGCGGCCGCGCTTCGCGTCGGGATCGGTCGTAATGATGTCGCGCGTCTGCGAGTTCTCGATTTCCGACAGGATGATCCTGCCGCTTTCCGACGAGATCGATCCTGCCAGCACGCAGGCATCGACGATGTCGGCGGCATTCAGGCTGCGAGCCACGATATCTTCCGGCAGATCCATCATTTCGCTGAAGCGATGATTCATCACCGCGAGCCGCTCATCGGCACGAAACATGCAGAGCCCGTGTGGCATGTTGTTCAGCGCGGTATCGAACTGGCCCGCAAGCGCGGCCTCTCGCTCGCGCGACACCACAGCCCGCATGAAGATTCTGTGCAAATTGGCCGAGATCTGTATGACCGCGACAAGGAATGCGGCGCAGACGACCGACATCGCTATGTAATAGGGGGTGCCATGCAACGCCAGCGCGATCACGGTCGGACCGAAGATGAGCACAGCCTGCAGCTGAAATATCCATTGCCGTCCGTAGGCCCTGCCCGCACCTCCCGCCAGCATTCCCGCGGTGACGGACAGAGCGATCATGTGGGCTACGGCGTCGTTATTGTTCAACAGCGTGGCGGAGCACCACAGGCCGAGCGCCGCGGCCTGGATCATCGCGCCGATCTGATAACGTTTCTGCCACTGCGCGGCTTCCCGGGCGGTCATGGTCGATTTGCGAGCCTGGTACCGCTGCAAATCGAATGACCGGACAACTCCGGCCCCGATCATAAGCGCGACACACGCCCATATCAGAATTTCGCCCGTCTTCAGCCCGGTCATGACCCCTGCGACGGCCGAGAAGACGACGCCCGTGAGCACCGGACTATGAGCCTCGAACAGCAAATCGACCAGCGCCGCCGACATCGTCGGCGTAACCTTGTGATCGGGCTCTCCGCTCCGGCTTGCGAGCTGCATTGGGTTGGTACGCGTCCTGTCTGGGGGCGTACTTTTACCGGTGCGAGATGAAGTCTTTCTGAGAAAACATCGTTAAAGGTAAGTTGTTTTGCATCGCGAACGACGAAAATTCAGCCATGAAATCAAGCAACTAGGAAAAGTTTGCCGGGCACGGAACCACCCCGTGAAAGAACGCGCAAAGTTTTCGAAAACAGCGCGCGTTCGACGATCAGCCGACGACCGGCTCATCCCGAGGTTTACGAGAGCAGCGGCGACCAGGCCGGATCGGAGGCGTAGCCCGGCGTCGGCACGCGCTGCTCGTTGCGGCCGGAGACGTCGACGGTGAACAGCGACGGACCGCTGTTGCCGCCGGGATCGCGGAAGAACATCACCACCCGCCCGTTCGGCGCGAAGGTCGGACCTTCATTGTGGAAGCCGGAGGTGAGGATGCGCTCGCCACTTCCGTCGGTCTTCATGATGCCGATCGCGAACTGTCCGCCGCCCTGCTTGGTGAAGGCGATGTAGTCGCCGCGCGGCGACCAGACCGGCGTCGAATAGCTGCCGTCGCCGAAGGAGATGCGTTGTGCCGGACCGCCGCCGGCCGCCATCACGTAGATCTGCGGCTTGCCGCCGCGATCGGACTCGAAACAGAGGCGGCTGCCATCGGGCGCATAGGATGGTGAGGTGTCGATCGCCGGCGTATCGGTGAGACGCGTCATGGATTTGGAGCGCAGGTCCATCACGAACAGGTTGGCGTTGCTGCCCTGCTGCAGGCTCATGATGATGCGCTGTCCGTCCGGCGAGAAGCGCGGCGCAAACGACATGCCGGGGAAATTGCCGACGATCTCGCGCTGCCCGGTCTCGATGTTGAACAGATAGACCTTCGGATCGCCCTGCCCGAATTCCATATAGGTGATTTCCTGCGTCGACGGCGAGAAGCGCGGCGTCAGCACGAGGTCGGCGCCCTTGGTGAGATAGCGGACATTGGCGCCGTCCTGGTCCATCAGTGCGAGCCGCTTGACGCGCCGCTCCGCCGCGCCGCTCTCGTCGATGAAGACGACACGGCTGTCGAAATAGCCCTTCTCGCCGGTCAGCCGTTCATAGATCTGGTCGGAGATGATGTGAGCGATGCGGCGCCAATATTCCGGCGAGGTGACAAAGGACTGGCCGGCTAGCTGCTGGCCGGTGCCGACATCCCACAGACGGAATTCCGCCTTGAGACGTCCGTCGCTCTGGCGCGTCACCCGGCCGACCACCAGCGCCTGCGCGTTGATCTGCTTCCAGTTCTGGAAGCGCGGCGGGTCGTCGCTGTTGGTGATGCGGTCGATGAAAGCGGCCGGATCAATCGGCGCAAACAATCCGCTGCGCCTGAGATTGTTGGTGATGACGCCCGCGACATCGGAACCGGCCTGCCCATCCGCCGGCGAACCCGGCACGAAGGCGGGGATCGCGATCGGCATCGGCTGGAATTCATTCGGGTCGATCTTCAACCGCCCCTGTCCCCATGCCGGTGAAACACCGAGGGCTGCGACCGTCGATCCGGTCGCGATCAAGAAGCGGCGGCGCGTGACGAATGGGACCTTGCTCATCGGAATTATTGCCTTCGCCTTTGCAATCACAACATGTCTTTCAGACCGAACGTCATCGGAATGTATTTCCAGGTGTCGTACTGATCCTTCGGCAGGAAAGCGTAGGCCTGGCATTGCAGGACCGCGCGCTTGGCGCTCTCCGCCATGGCATGGCCGACCGAGCTCGACGGCCCGCGGACGGCGACGATCACCGGGTCGGCCGCGACACTGCCGTCGCGCCTCAACTGGATGTCGATGTCGACCTCGAATTGATCGGCGTCCTGGCCATTATAGGGGAAGTTGAAGCAGCGACGGACCGCTGACCTGAACGCGCCCGACCAGCTCGCGACCATCGCATTGGCATTCCCGGTGTGGGTGCCAAGCGCCGCGTTGGGATTGATGGCGTCGCCGGTGACGGCCTGCCGCGAGGGATCGCGCTTGTCGAGCAGCGATGCGATCTTCGACCGGTCGAAGATGCGCTCCTTCGGCTTGGGCGGATCCGGCGGCGCGGCTTTCGCTTCCGGCTTCGGCGGCGGCTTCTTGGTGTCGGCCTTGAGCGCGTCGGCGATCGGATCGTTGGCTTTCTGATCCGGCTTCTTCTCGGCCTGCTTCGGCTCTTCCTTCTTGGGCTCCGGCTTCGGATCGGGCTTTTTCTCGAGCGGCTTTTCCACCGGCTTCGGTGGCGGATCGGGAGTCGACGTCGAGGTCACCACCTCCTTCTTGTCGATCTTGCCAACCACCTCATCGACAGGCTTGGCTTCGGCAACCTTCTCCACCAGCGGCTTCGTGTTCTCCTTCTTGCCGTTCCTGATGCCGGCGGTCATCTTCGAGGTTTCGTCCATCGAGATGTCGACGGGAATCACATCCTCCTGCTGGGTCGCCTGCATCGGGCGCGTCGAAAAAGAAAACAGAGCCCATCCGAGCACGAGCACATGAAGGCCGACGGACAGCGCCGTCCCCTTGCGCTCGCGCAGCGTCCGGATGAGATCGCTCGCCGTCACGAACCCTGCTCCGGTACGACGACGATACTGGCGCGATAGCCGGCGTCGCGCGCCAGACCCAGCACCTTCATCATGTCGGAATAGCAGGCGTCGCGGTCGCCGCGGATCTTCACCACCTGCTCGCCGCCACCCTTGGATTCCTTGATCGCCTTGATCTTGGGACCGAGATCGCCGAGCGCGATCTGGGTGTCGCCGAGATAGACATCGACCTTGGAAACGCAGCTGCCGCCGCCGGTCTTCTTCACCGTCACTTCGAGCGGCGTGGTGTCGGCGGTATTGGCGGTGCCGCCCGCCGCCTGCGGCAGGTCGACCTGGATGTTCACCGTGAGCAGGGGAGCCGCGACCATGAAGATGATGAGCAGCACCAGCATCACGTCGACCATCGGCGTGACGTTGATCTCCGCCATCACAGGCTTGCGCCGGCCGCGGCGGCCGCCCCCGCCGGACGAACTTGCAGCGTTCATCGCCATGTTCTGGTGCTCACCGCTCCGCTCATATCATACCGCCGCTTACGCCCGTTCGTCGATCTGACGGGACAGGATGGCCGAAAATTCATCCGCAAAGCCCTCGAGCCGCTGGGCCTGCCGGTTCACCTCGGAAGTGAACTTATTGTAGAAAATCGTCGCCGGAATGGCGGCAATCAGGCCGATCGCCGTGGCGAACAGTGCTTCCGCGATGCCGGGAGCGACGACCGCCAGCGACGTGTTCTTGGAAGCCGCGATCGACTGGAAGCTCGACATGATGCCCCAGACCGTGCCGAACAGGCCGACGAAGGGACCGGCCGAACCGACGGTCGCGAGCACCAGGAGCCGCCGCTCCAGCCGCTCGACCTCGCGGGCGATCGAGACATTCATCACCTTCTCGATGCGCATCTGCAGGCCCGCCACCGAGCGCGCATGGCTTTCGAAGGAGCGCTTCCACTCGCGCATCGCGGCGACGAAGCAGGCCGCCATCGATTGCGTCGGTTTCGCCGCGAGCGCGCGGTAAAGCTCCTCGATCGACTCGCCCGACCAGAATGCCTGCTCGAAGCGGTCCATCGCGCGGCGCGTGCGCGAATAAAGAAAAATCTTGTCGATCGCAATCGCCCAGACCCACACCGAGCACGACAACAGGCCGAGCATCACGCATTTCACGATCCAGTGGGCCTGCCAGAACAGCGCGATCAGCGATACGTCTGCGGCTGGCATTGGCATGGCTGCCTGGGCCACGTCGGCCGGATTCATCAGCGATATCCCTTCAACGCAAGTGTCCCAAATTTACGGAGCCAATCGGCTTTCCGGTTTCACACCCGCGCAAGGCTCGGCGCGGCGGTAAGCGCCTGCGCAAAAAAGCCCTGTCTTCTCGCATGGGAGGCCCGCCGAAGCCTTAAGGCCTGCAATCCCCTGCCAACATGTCAAAACGAGGGCTTTCTGCGCGGCTTTACCCTGCTTACCAAACGCTAATCAGGGTTAACGTCCCGTTACCAAAGGAGAATTTTAACTGCGTCAAATGCAGCGGTTTTCGCTTGCGGAACCCCGAAAATCAGGGTTCCAGCACATGAAAAACCGCCCGTCTGCGGTTCTCGCAAACGGGCGGTTCTTTCGGCCTCGGGCCTTTTGGGGGCATTACGCCCGAAGCGTTTCCTTCACGAGATCAGCCTTGGACTTAGCCCTGCGGCGGCTGGTCGTTCGGCGGCGTCGGGCGGTTCTTGTGCTGCGCCATGAAGGCGTCGAACTCTTCCTTGTCCTTGGCGTGACGCAGGCGGCCGAGGAAATCACGGAACTCCTGCTGCTCCTCCTCCAGGCGCCGCAGCGTCTCCGAGCGATATTCATCGAAGGCGCGGTTGCCGCTCGAGGCCGGGCCGAAGCCGAAGCCATGCCGTTCCATGCGGTTCTTCATCCGCTCCATCTTCCACTGCATGCGTTCCATCTTGTTCTGCCAGCGATCCTGATGACTCCAGCAACCCATTTTTCTGCTCCCGAGTGTGAAAAAGAGAAGGGCAAGTCCGATCGGCCACCAGATCAGGAAGCCGAGAATGGTCACGGCGATCCAGCCGGGATGCCACGGGCTATGAAGCATATGCGGGCGATAGGGCTCTTCGACGGGGCCGCGCCAGCGATTGACATCTGCGGTGTAGGCCATTTCCCTCTCCATGACGGCATCACGCCGTTGTGAATGTAAATAACATTTACATACCTATCCCATCCCCGGATTTTGTCAAGCGGGCCACCTGTCGCGCCCGCGAAATTATTTTTGTAACTTTATTTCGGCTTGCCCCAGGGGCTGGGCTTTTCGTCGGCCGGCCTGGCCTCGGCGGCGCGGCGGTCGGTCGAGAAACCGAGCCCACGCAAGTAAATCAGCACCTCGGCTTCCAGCAGCTCATCGGGCGACATCGGCAGCTTGCGCCGCGCGGCATCACCGCGGGCAAACAGCGACGCCACGCCGTGCGACATCGACCAGATATGCAGCGCCATCATCATCGCAGGCGGTCGCGGCACGCCGGGCGGCGCCAGCGCGGCCAACCGCTCGGCGGCGGCGCGGATGATGGCGAAGGCGCGCTCGCCCGCCGCCATCAGCGTCGGATTCATGTCGATGGGAATGCCGGATTCGAACATCGCCGAGTAAAGCGCGGGCTGCTCGCGCGCGAAGTTGAGATAGGCTTTGCCGACGCGCTCGAAGGCGGTGATGGTATCGGGGCGGCCGTCATCCCAGGCTTCCGTCAGCGCCGCTTCGAACTGCTCGAAGCCGCGTTGCGCGATGCTGGAGAGCAATTCGTCGCGGTCGCGAAAATGCCGATAGGGCGCGGCGGGGCTGACGCCGGCCATGCGCGCGGCATCGGCAAAGGTGAAGCCGGCCGCGCCCTTTTGCCCGATCAGATCGAGCGCGGCCTGCAGCAGCGCTTCCCTCAGATTGCCGTGATGATAGCCGCGCTCGCGGCCCTGATCCTTGTCCCTGTCTTTGCGCCAGTTCATGTAAAGGGCTTTTACATGAGCCGCGCGCAAAAAGCACTAGGGCCGACTCACATCGGGCCGTTCACAAAGGTTAACGTTTCGCGGAGCTCTTCTGCAGTTCGGCAAAGCCGCTGGCCGCTTCCTGAACGTCGGCCGGGAAATCCGCCATCTCCTGCACCTGGCGGATCTCGATGATCTCGTTGCTGGAAGCCGGGCACTTCCTGGCCCACTCGATCGCCTCCTCCCTCGATTTCACATCGATCATCCAGTAGCCGCCGAGCACCTCCTTGGCCTCGGTGAAGGGGCCGTCGGTCAGGACAGGTTTACCGCCGGCAAACGACACGCGCGCGCCCATCGACGGCGGGTGCAGCCCGTCGAGCGTGATCAGGACGCCCGCCTCCTTCAGCGCCTCGTTGTATTTCATCATCGCCGCGACCGCGTCCACCGGCGGCATGGTGCCGGGAGCTGCCGCCTCATAGCCTTGCGGGATCATCAGCATCATGAATCGCATCTAAGTCTCTCCGTTCGATTTCATTTCGGGCCGCTTCACCGGCGCTCACCAACAAGACGATCGGCGTTTTGCGGCACCGACATGGCCAGTGGAATTATTTCGGAAGTAATTGCGTGCGGGCGGTGACTTGCCGCGGACGATCATTTTCGAGCTGTCTGCCATCTTCGCACCGGCTCGGTCGCGCCCTCGGCCAAGGATTCAAAACCCGGCGAGGCCAGCACCGCATGAATATGCAGCGTGCCGGTTCCACTGTTGCGGAAGCCATGCTTTCGCCCGGCAGGGATCAGGAGCGACTGCCCGGCGGACACCGTGACGTGCGCCTCGCCTATCCACATGTCGGCCTCGCCGTCGCGCACGGTGAGCACCTCTTCGACCGGATGCGAATGCGTCGGCGCACCATTGCCGGGTGCGACCCATTGCTCGAAGATGCAGAGCTCCGCCGCACCGTTTTCGGCGGAAAACAGCATCCGGGTCTCAACGCCTGACCGCCAATGTTCCGCCGGCTGCAGTTTGGGATCGCAGATCTTCATGACAAACCTCTCGCGTGACCGTCCGTCCGCGAAGTAAAAGCAGACGGCACGGCGCTATGCCAGATTTGACACAATGACCATGGGCTCTCGATGACCGCCTCCCCGCCAAAAGTCGCACTCGTTACCGGCGCCGCGCGCGGCATCGGGCTGGCGACCGCCAAACGCTTTCTCGCCGATGGCTGGCGCGTGGCGCTGCTCGACATCGAAGGCGAGCTGCTCGCGCATGCGGTTGCGGGGCTGGCGAAGGCGGATGATGCGCTCGCGCTTCATTGCGACGTGTCCGACGCGAAGGCCGTCGCTCTCGCGATCGGGCAGATCGCGGAGCGATTCGGCCGGCTGGATGCGCTGGTCAACAATGCGGGCGTCGCCGTGTTCGCGCCGCTCTTGGAAACGTCGGACACCGACTGGAACCGCATCCTCTCGGTCAATCTCACAGGCCCGTTCCTCTGCACCAAGGCGGCGGCCCCCTTGCTGCGCGAGCATGGCGGCGGCGCCGTGGTCAACATCACCTCGATCTCGGCGGTGCGCGCCTCCACGCTGCGCTCGGCCTACGGCACCAGCAAGGCGGCTCTCGCACATCTGACCAAGCAGCTCGCGGTCGAACTCGCTTCGCTCGGCATCCGTGTCAATGGCGTGGCACCCGGACCGGTCGACACCGCGATGGCGAAGGCGGTGCATACGCCGGAAATCCGCGCCGATTATCACGATGCGATCCCGCTCAACCGCTACGGCCTTGAAGAGGAGCTGGCCGAGGCCATCTTTTTTTTGAGCAGCGACCGCGCGAGCTACATCACCGGACAAATTTTGGCCGTCGATGGCGGGTTTGATGCCGCGGGCATCGGCCTGCCGACATTGCGCGGCCAGCGCCGAAA
Organism: uncultured Alphaproteobacteria bacterium; assembly: GCA_963847045.1. Taxonomy (GTDB): domain Bacteria; phylum Pseudomonadota; class Alphaproteobacteria; order Rhizobiales; family Xanthobacteraceae; genus Bradyrhizobium. Next base: position 147,918 of record CAWJYQ010000024.1, read on the forward strand.
CGGGTGAGGCCATCGTGACCGTCACACGGATCATCTTCACGCTTCTGCTGGCGGTCGCGCTGTGGGCGTTCGCGACGCTGCTGGCGCGCGCGGAAGTGCGCATCCTCGGTAGCCCGGGCGGACAGGTCGGCCCCTTCATCGACCTGTTCGACCAGGTGCGCGCCTCCGGCGAGCGCGTGGTGATCGACGGCCCCTGTATGTCGGCGTGCACACTGGTGTTGAGCGTGGTGCCGAGCGAGCGCATCTGCGTGACGCGGCGGGCCGTGCTCGGCTTCCATGCCGCGCGCTCGGTCGATCGCCGCGGCAAAATCTATGCCGAGCCGGAAGCCTCACAACTCGTGCTGGAGGCCTATCCCGGCCCGGTGCGGGACTGGATCACCCGCCGCGGCGGATTGACGTCGCGGCTGTTGCTGTTGCGCGGACGGGAATTGACCGCGATGTACCGGCCGTGCCGGTAGCGTGTTAGGCTAGCCCATACCTTCGAGCGGACAGTTGACCATCCAGGGCGTGCCGAACTGATCGACACACATGCCGAACCCCTTCGAGAAGAAGGTCTTGCCGAACGGCATGTTTTCGCTTCCTCCTTCCGCCAGCGCCTTGAACTTGCGCTCGGCCTCGCCGAGGTCGGGGACCGTGAGCGACACCGAAAAGCCCTGCGGCTTGTGAAAGTGGCCGGGAGGCGCATCGGACGCCATCAGGAGCTGGCCGTTCACCGACATGCGCGCGTGCATGATCATCTTTTCCCGGCCGGGCTCCGGCTTCATGTCCGCGGGCCCTTCGTCGGCGCGAAGAAGAAACTCGATTTTGCCGCCCAGCACCTTCTCGTAATACTTGAAGGCCGCTTCGCAGTTGCCGTTGTAGAACAGGTAGGGATTCAGCATCGCTTGCTCCTTGGTGAGTAATGGGTAGTGGTCGGCTTACTTCTCGGTGATGGTCTTGAGGTTGGCGAGGCCGGCCTCGAAATCCTTGCCGATCATGCGGTCCATGTTCATGAACACCTGCATCACCTTCGACACGAAGGGAGCGGGACCATGCATCACCCAGATGACGTTGGTTGCACCGCCCTGCGGCAGCATTGTGAACTCCGCGGTGTTGTGGGCCTCGAACGGTTTCAGGAAGTCGAGCTTGATCACGACTTTCGAAGGTGAATTGGCTTCGAGGATTTCCATCCGGCCGGAACCGACATTCTTGTTGCCGTCCCAGGCATAGACCGCGCCCTTGCCGCGCTCAGGCCCCGAATAGCTGCGCTTCAGCGCGGGATCGCGGCCCTCCCACGGCGACCAGTTCAGCCACTGACGGAAATCGGAGATCAGCGGGAAAATCCTGTCCGCGGGCGCGTCGACCACGGCTGTACGCTCGACACGGAAAGTGCCGGGCTTGGTCGCGGCCAGGATCAAGATGACCGCGATGATGATCGCGAGCACGACAGCGATGATGATCAAAGTCTCGAACATGAAGCACTCCCTTATGTCTAGATCATATTGAGATGCGTGACGACGACATTGCCGAGATAGCCGGTCCACAGGATCGCGCCCACGATCGAGGTCGGCGGAATGGTGGTGAAGGCGATGCCGGCGACACTGATGACGCCGGGCGCCCGCGCCAGCAACAGCGCAGCTATGGAAACTGTCTGGTCCTCTATTTGCGTCGACATGATTGGCTCCCCGAGAATTGCGCCAGGAATTGCGATGTTCTGCCCAATAGACGAACGGGGGAGAGCCGATCCGACAGGGGCGCGATTATTTTTTTAGATTTTTGCGATCTGGCTGTCGCGCATCAGGCGGTCGAGATGCATGCGGATGTGGGCGGCTTCGGCCGAGGTGTTGGCGAGCGCAATGGCGCGGTCGAAGGCGACGCGGGCTTCCTCGTTGCGGCCAAGCTGCATTAGGAACGCGCCGCGCACGCCGAAGAAATGGAAATAATTGGCAAGCCGCGGCGCCAAGGGCTCGATCATCTCCAGCGCGGCTTGCGGCCCGCGCACCTTGGAAACCGCGACCGCGCGGTTCAGCGTCACCACCGGCGAGGGCTGCACGAGTTCGAGCGCGCCATAGAGCAGATCGATCTGCTTCCAGTCGGTGTCCTCAGGCTTTTCGGCGCGGGAATGCAGCGCCGCGATCGCGGCCTGGATCTGGTAGGGCCCGCTCTTGCGATGGCGCATCGCCTTGTCGATCAGCGCGAGCCCCTCGGCGATCAGCTTCTGATTCCACTTCGAGCGGTCCTGATCGTCGAGCAAAATGAGCGAACCGTCGGAGGCGAACCGCGCATCGCTGCGGGCATGCTGCAATAACAACAGCGACGTCAGTCCCATGATCTCGGGCTCGCCCTGGAACAGCCGCAGCAGCAGCCGCGCCAGCCGGATCGCCTCCTCGCACAGCGGTTTCCTGATCTCTGCAGTATCGCCGCCGGCTGAATAGCCCTCGTTGAAGATCAGGTAGATCATCGCTGCCACAGCCACGAGCCGCTCGGAGCGCTCGACGGCGCCCGGCGTCTCGAACGGCACATTGGCTTCCGCCACGCGGGCTTTCGCACGCGTGATGCGCTGCTCCATCGCGGCCTCGCTTACCAGAAACGCGCGCGCGATCTGCTTCACCGTGAGTCCAGAGACGATGCGCAGCGCCAGGGCAATCTGCTGCGTTGCCGGCAATTCCGGGTGGCAGCAGATGAACAGGAGCCGCAGGATGTCGTCGCGGTAATGCGAGCCGTCGAGCCGCTCGGCGATCTGCTCCTCGGCATCGTCGAGATCGGAGATGGCCTGGTCGTCCTCCGGCAGCGGCTGCTGCCTGCGGTTGCGCCGGACCTCGTCGATCGCGACATTGCGCCCGACCATAATCAGCCAGGCCGCCGCATCGCGCGGCGGGCCGTTTTGCGGCCAGGTCTTGAGCGCACGCAGGCAGGCGTTCTGGAACGCTTCCTCCGCGGTATCGAGATCGCGGAAATAGCGAAGCAGCGCGCCGACCGCCTGGGGCCGCGCCGACGTCAGCGCGGCATCGATCCAGGCGGTGTCGGTGCTGCTCATGCAGGTACCTTCCCGGGCACGAACAGGCCGACCGGTCGGATTTCGTAGGCGCCGCCGGGATTGGCCGCGCCGAGATCGCGCGCGACCTCGATCGCCTCATCGAGATTCTTGCAGTCGACAAGATAGAAGCCGAGCAGCTGCTCTTTGGTCTCGGCATAGGGACCATCGAGCACCAGCGGCGGATCGTCCTTGCGCAGCGTGGTCGCGGCCGTGGTCGGCAACAGCCGCGCCACCGGACCGAGGCGTCCTTCCCGGGTGAGCTTGTCCTGCACCACAGCAAGCTTCTGCATGACCGCGGCGTCCTGCTCCTTGGTCCAGGAGCCGACGAAGTCTTCGTCGTGGTAGCAAAGTATGGCGTAGAGCATGCGCTGGGCTTCCCGTTTGTCTCAAGGACGAACGAGTATGCCCGCTACCGACAGCGAGAGGTAAGAAAATTTTGGCGCGGGTTCCGCTCGCAAAAACTTCAGGAACGGGTCGCGACCGGCGCCGGTGCGTGCAGATGCCGGCCGGTTTGCGCGGCGATTTTCGCCGTGAGGCTGAAGAGGCAGATTACGAGAAGGACGTATTTGACGTTGGCCATGGTCTGATCTCCTGCAGGGAGCGATCGCGGCGATCAGATGTCGCCGCGATCGAGAAATCGGTGCCTTACCAGGAGATGCCGTATTTCGCGGCGATCCGACGTGCCTTTGCCTCGTCGCCCGAGTAGCTCCGCGCCTGGATGCGCGCCCTGGACGGACGCGGCTTCGCCGTATCTTTGGCCGGATCGGTGGCCTGCGGCTTCGGCGCGTCATTGTTCTGCGTGACGGGGGGCAGCGGCGCGGCCGTGTCGCTCGTCGTCGCGGCTGGCGTGTCGGCGGCAGCCAGCACCAGACCGCGGCTCTGGTCGGCCTGGGCGGAGGCGGACGCGAGCAGCAGGGCGGCGGCGGAAATCAGCATCAATTTGCGCATGGGAGGTCTCCGTGTTCGATGCAGGCAGACTAGACCGGTGCGCCAAACTGTACTGTGGTGGAGGTCACGCTTGCGTTTTGGGGGAAGTGAATGAACAAGGGCGCGCTGGCGCTACTGATCCACGGCGGGACCGAAAACTGGTCGCCGGAACGATGGAAGGCCCGATTCGACCAGGTTTGCCAGGACCGGCGCGTGTTTCTGCTGCCCCATGCGCCATTCGATCCGGCGGAGGTGCATTATGCCGCGGTCTGGAAGCCCGTCCCCGGCGAACTCGCCGCATTTCCGAATCTGAAGGTGATTTTCAATCTGGGCGCCGGCGTCGACGCGCTGATGGCCGACAAGACCCTGCCCGGCGTGCCGCTGGTGCGGGTGTCGGTCGCCGACCTCACCGATCGAATGGCGGAATATGTCGTGCTGCACGTGCTGATGCATCACCGGCAGGAACTTTACTTGCGCGAGTTGCAGCGCGCCAAACGCTGGGCGCCGAAATATCAGTGGCCGGCGAGCGCGATTGCCGTCGGCATCATGGGCCTGGGCACGCTGGGTGCGAATGCGGCGGAGGTTTTGACGCGCATCGGCTTTCGCGTCGCCGGCTGGAGCCGCAGCGAAAAGCAGATCGAAGGCGTCGAATGTTTTCATGGCAAGGGCGGATTGGAGGCGTTTCTCCGCCGCACCGACATTCTGGTCTGCCTCTTGCCCCTGACATCCGGCACGCGGCACATCCTCGATCGCGATGTTTTTGCAAGACTGAACCGCACCAGCCCGCTGGGCGCGCCGGTCCTGATCAATGCCGGCCGCGGCGGCCTGCAGAACGAGGCCGATCTCCTCGTCTGTCTCGATGACGGCACGCTCGGTGCCGCCTCGCTCGATGTATTTTCGCAGGAACCGCTGCCCGCGGACAGTCCGTTCTGGACGCATCCAAAGGTCGTGCTGACGCCGCACAATGCCGCCGACACCGATCCCGACGAGATTTCGAAATATGTCGCGCGGCAGATCGAACGCTTCGAAGCCGGCGGCAAGTTGGAAAATATCGTCGATCGCAGGCGGGGGTATTAGCGGGGACCGGACTTCCCGGGACCATACGTAGAACTACCTGCGCCGCGCGGCCGACATTCATTCAAAATTAGGCCTACCCCGCTAAGGCATCGGGGTGTCGGTTGTCCCGCGAAGCGCAGTTGTTGCTCCATGAAATTCGGCCTCAGAACTCGGATCACCGCGGCATTGGCACTGGCCTCCGCGGCAACTGCCACCTTCGTGCTGGTTGGTGCGCTCTGGATCATATCCGGCATCGTCGATCGCGCCGACGAGCGTGAATTGCGCAGCCATTACGACGCCCTGCAATCCAGGCTCGGCCAGGAAGCCCGCCGTGCTGCCGCCATGAGCGCCGTCGTCGCCAGCATTCCCGCCGTGCAGGAAGCGATGGCGCATGACGATCGCGCGGCGCTGCTTCGTTTGTTCGGCTCCAGCTTCGCGGGATTGAAATCCGAGTACGGCGTCGATCAGTTCCAGTTCCATACCCCGCCGGCGACCTCCTATCTTCGCGTTCACCAGCCCGCCAAGTTCGGCGACGACCTTTCGAGCTTCCGCAAGACCGTCGTTGCGGCCAACACCGAGCACAAGGTCATTGTCGGGCTTGAAGGCGGCGTCGCCGGGCTCGGCATCCGCGGCGTGGTGCCGATCGACCTGGCCGCCAGGCATCTGGGCTCGGTCGAATTCGGCCTCAGCTTCGGCCAGCCGTTCTTCGATGAATTCAAACGGACCCGCGGCGTCGACATCGCTTTCCGGCTCGCGGAGAAGAACGAGTTCAAGCTTTTCGGCGGCACGCTCGGCGGCAACAGCTTGTTCTCTCCCGCCGAATACCGAAGCGCCGGCGATGGCGCCTTCATCGTTCGCCAGGGCAAGCTCAATACGAAGCCGATCGCGGCACTACTGGCTCCGATCAAGGATTTCTCCGGCACGCCGATCGGGGCCGTCGAGATCGTCATGGACAATAGCGAGTACGTGACCTCGCTCGACCGCGCGCGAGAGCTCGCGATCGGCCTGTCACTGCTTGGACTGCTGATCACGATCGTGGCCGGCCTCCTGGTTGCGCGCAGCATCTCGGGACCGATCCTTGCGATCACGGGCGCGATGCGGAAGCTTGCCGGCGGAGAGCTCGACATTGCGCTACCGGCGCACGACCGCAAGGACGAGGTCGGCGACATGGCGCGCGCGGTCGCCGTGTTCAAGGACAACGCCATTCGGATCAATCGCCTGCAGGAGGATCAGCAACAGGCCAAGGCGCGCTCCGACGAGGAGAAGCGGCAGACCTTTGCTGGGCTTGCCGACAGCTTCGAGGCCAATGTGCGCAACGTCGTCGACAGCGTCTCTGCAGCCGCCGCCGAGATGCAGGCGACCGCCCAATCGATGTCGGGAACAGCCGAGCAATCGCGGCAGCAGACGCTCGCTGTCTCGACGGCGTCCGAACACGCTTCCGACAACGTTCAGACGGTCGCGGCCGCCGCAGAGGAGCTTTCCTCGTCGATGAACGAGATCAACCGGCGGCTGGCGCATGCATCCGCCGTCGTCGGCAAGGCGGGCGAGAGTGGGCAGCAATCCAACGCCAGGGTACAGAGCCTCGCCGCGGCCGCCGAGCGGATCGGCGAAGTGGTTTCTCTGATCAACCAGATCGCGAGCCAAACCAATCTGCTCGCGCTCAATGCCACCATCGAGGCGGCGCGCGCCGGCGAATCCGGGCGCGGATTTGCCGTGGTCGCGAGCGAGGTGAAGACGCTGGCATCGCAAACCGCGAAGGCGACCGAAGACATCCGCACGCAGATCGCGGCCGTCCAGGCCGAGACCGCGGGCGCGGTCGACGGCATCCGCTCGATCTGCGCCACCATCCAGGAAGTCGACGAAATTTCCTCCGCGATCGCCTCCGCCATTGGTCAGCAGGGTTCGGCGACGGAAGAGATCGCCCGCAACGTGCAGCAGGCTGCGGCGCGGACCGGCGAAGTTTCACGCAACATCTCCGGTGTGACGAGCGGGATCACGGCCACCGGCTCCGCTGCCCAGGAAGTCCTCGCTTCCGCCGCCGGACTTGCACGTCAATCGCAAACCTTGCGCAACGAAGTCGATCGCTTCCTGGCTCACATCCGCGCCGCCTGACCCGCTTCGCTATTGTGGATGGAGGGCGTCGGTGAAACGAGGCTCACGCCGCGCGGCACATCAGCTCGATCGCGCCCTTGACGATTGCTTCCAATTCCTTGCGCGGCACGCGCGCCCGCGCCCGGATCGCGATGCTGTGGATGGTGGCGGACGCCATTTGCGCCAGCACGCCGGGATCGGCGGTCGCGGGCAACTCGCCCGTTTCCTTCGCGCGACGAAAACAGGCCGCGAACGCCTTGTCCAGCTCGGCAAAGCCTTCGAGCACCATGGCGCGAATCTGCGGATCGGAGACCGCTTCGGACGCCGCCGTCATCACCGTGAAGCAGCCGCGCGGCCCGGATTCGCCCGACAGATAGATGTCGAGCGCGATCGCGTAGATGCGCGCGAGCCGCTCACGGATCGGCTGCTCGTTACGAAAGATGTCGACCATCGCCGCGCGCGCATCATCGCGGTAGCGCTGATAGCTCTTGATGTAGAGCTCGCGCTTGTCGCCGAACGCCCCATAGAGGCTCGGCCGGTTCATGCCGGTCGCGGCGCTGAGATCATCCAGCGAGGTTGCGGCAAAGCCGTCCTTGCGGAACAGGTCGAGCGCCTTGGCGAGCGCGACCTCCGGCTGGTAGGCGCGCGGCCGGCCGCGGCGTTTCGGCGCCGCCGGAGCATCGCCTTTGGCTGCAGGCGCCTTCAACGACGACGCCCTTCTACTTTTTTGTACCATTTCGCAACAAATCCCTTGACCTGATTTATATTATGCGAGACAGTATAAAAATCAACCCCGGCCCTGCTTCACGGGCCAGACCGCCAAGGAGGCACCCCATGGACCTTTATTTCTCTCCGCTCGCCTGCTCGATGGCGACCCGCATCGCGCTTTATGAAGCAGGGGAAACCGCCACCTATCTCGAAGTCGATCCCAAGACCAAGGTGGTGCAGAACGACGGCTCGGATTTCCGAAAAGTAAATCCGCTCGGCCTGGTGCCGACGCTGCGCACGGACGACGGCACGGTGCTGACCGAGAACGCAGCGATCCTGCAATATGTCGCCGACCGTTTTCCGAAGGCAGGTCTCGGCACGAGTTCCGCCATCGAGCGCAGCCGGCTGCATCAATGGCTGTGCTTCATCGGCACCGAGCTGCACAAGGGGCTGTTCGTGCCGCTGCTCGACAAGAAGGCCGCGGGCGAAGTGAAGAGCTACGTGCTGGAGAAGAATCTCTCGCGGCTCGACTATCTTGAGAACCACCTTAGGGGTCGCGACTACCTGCTCGACCATTTCAGCGTCGCGGATGCCTATCTCGTCACGGTCATCAACTGGACCATGGCGACGCCGCCGGTCGAGCTCGCGAAATGGCCTGTCGTGAAAGCCTATTACGAGCGTATGCGCGCGCGGCCGAGCATCGCCAAGGCGATCGCGGAGGAGTTCGAGCTCTACAAGGCCGAACTCGCGCGCCAGAAGGCCGCGGCTTAAGCGGTCTCGTGTCCCGGACGCGGTGCAGCGTGTCTTCACGGTGCACCGCAGAGCCGGGAACGCAAACGGACAGCGCAGCCCTGCGCATGGAGACCTTGGAATCCGCCGGTCAGGATGTTACCGGCATCATCCGACACAAGGTCTCGCGAATTCCCATGACGCGCGTCACGATCATCGAAACGGGGTCGATCAGCCCGCGAAGTCGCGCGCAGCACGGATCCTTTCCAGAGATGTTCGAGCGCCTGATCGGCGCCGACGACAAGTCGATCACCTTCGATGTCGTCAGCGTCTTCAACGGCGAGGCGCTTCCAGATCCCGACACCTTGCAGGCGATCCTGATCACGGGCTCACCGGCCGGTGTCTACGACGGGCTCGACTGGATCGCGCCGCTCGAGGACTTTGTGCGCGCGGCCCATGCAAGCCGGACTCCCATGGTCGGCGTCTGCTTCGGCCATCAGCTGATGGCGCAAGCGCTGGGCGGCACGGTGAGGAAATCGGAGAAAGGCTGGGGCATCGGCCGCCATGTCTACGACGTGGCACCGGACAACGGCGTGATCGATGGATCGCGCATGGCCATCGCCTGCTCGCATCAGGACCAGGTGATCGAGGCGCCGGCAGGAGCACGAACATTCCTGTATTCAGAGTTCACACCGCATGCCGGACTGCTTTACGCGGGCGGCACGGCCTTGTCCGTGCAGCCGCACCCGGAATTCACGGTGGGCTTCGCCCATCTGTGCTGCGACTATGCAAACGGCAAGGCTCCCGACGCGGTGGTCGCAACCGCCAGGGCATCGCTGGCGGAGCCACTTGATCACGCGAAGCTCGGCCGCGCGATGACGCACTTTCTCGTGCAACGCGCAGCGATGAAAGCCGCCTAGAACGGGCTCTCGTTCAATCCCGGCACGTCAGCCGGGCGCGGCCCGGGCGCCGGCCAGTGGAAGCGGCGATCCTTCTCGGCAATGCTGACATCGTTGATGCTGGCCTCGCGCCGGCGCATCAGGCCATGCTCGTCGAACTCCCACTGCTCGTTGCCGTAGGAGCGATGCCACTGGCCGTCCGCATCGCGCCACTCATATTGAAACCGCACCGCGATGCGGTTGCCGTCGAACGCCCAGAGGTCCTTGATCAGGCGATAGTCGAGCTCCGCCTTCCATTTGCGGGTGAGGAAAGCGACGATGGCGGCGCGGCCCTCGAAAAACTCCGAACGGTTGCGCCAGCGGCTGTCCTCGGTATAGGCCAGCGACACGCGTTCGGGATCACGCGAATTCCAGGCGTCTTCCGCCATGCGGGCTTTCTGGGCGGCGGTCTCTTTGGTGAAGGGCGGCAGCGGTGGACGCGACATGACGGCCTCGGGCTTTTGGTGACGCCGCAAATCTAGCGCCGCGGCGCGGCAAGTCGATGGCCGAACATCTATCGATCGATAGCTAAACCAAATCGGCCTTCATCAGGGCGCGGATGGATTTCGGGATCGGCTGCGCCCTGCCCTCGCTGATGAAGGCGACGCGCACCTCGGCCTTGACCAGCACATGCTCGCCGCGGCGTACCTCCTGCGCCAGTACGATCGAAGCGCCCTTCACCGCGACCGGCCAGGTCACGACATCGAGCACGTCGTCCATCCGCGCAGGCTTGAGGAAATCGAGCGTCATCGAGCGCACGACGAAAGCAAAGCCCGGCGTCTCGGTCTCGGCTTCCGCAAACAGCGCCTGCTGCTCGGCTCCCATCAGCCGCAGATGATTGGTGCGCCCGCGCTCCATGAAGCGCAGATAATTGGCGTGATAAACGATCCCCGAAAAATCCGTGTCTTCGTAGTAGACGCGGACCTGCATGTGATGCCGACCGTCGCGGATCTCGCCGTCGAGAATGGGGAGTACCATGACGCGCTCAAGATCGTCATGCATAGTGAGTATAAGAAAGATCAGCCAACAGCATAGGTCAATCCAATCGTCTTCATAATGCACTTCGTCTTATGGAGAGCCCAACTGGCCGGAAACTAGGCTGATTTCAGCTTTTGCTTTACGACATGGGTCGCAATTGCGTCCATCAATGGCGGGCTCAGGCAATCATAAGGCTCAAGTCCGAGTTCTTTAAGACGGGCACGAATGCCTTCCATCTCATGCGGCTTCACGATGCCTGACTCAGTTACGGAGGATACAAAAGCCGCAAATCCCGGCGCAGCCCAGCCGCCCTCCTTGAATAGTTCGGGATGGATGAAATCGAGGCCGTAGAACGGATGGCCCTTATTCTCGATGCGGCCGTACATATGCGTGCCACAGCCCTTGCAGGCGTACCGATAAATCACCAGCGTCGGATCGACGATCTGAAGCCTGTCGCCATTCTCGAGAACCGTCAAATTCTTGCTCGGCACGACGGCGACCATCGCGAAAGTTGCGCCTTGCGGCCTCCAGCATTTGGTGCAGCCGCAAAGGTGGTTGTGGGCGACGTCGCCCTTGACGCCGACTTTGACAGAGCGGTCCTCGCACTTGCAAACCAGAGTCCCGCCAGCGAAGTGACCCGATCCGCGCTGCACTCCATCGTCTATCAGCGGATGAATTGAAGGGCGCTGCTGCATCTTGCCCTTCATGCCGAATAGGCGGCGAACAACTCCTTCGACGAGCCGGCCTCCGATGGATCGGACATTGGCTTCACCTATGCGGTTCGCTTCGGTCCCACTGCTGAGATTCTCTAGAACAATCGCGTCGAGATGTTCGATTAGTTGGTCTGGAATTTCCAGCGACAATATTCGATAGCACTGCGCCGCAGCCTTAGCCTCATGGCGAACTGCGAGTTCGTAACCGCTTGAAGGATTCCATTGCTCCTTATTGACAGGAACAAGAAATCGTTGACGGATACGACGCGCAATCTCGTCGGCCAACGCGAGCACCTTCTCGGCGCGCAAGATCGCTTGGAGGCGAGTAGCCTCGGAAACGTCGGGATCCATACCAACAAGCAAGCCATCTAGGCCAGTAAAGAACCGAACCTCCTCAGCAAGGCGTTTCCGCACCGTCTCGATTGAAACAGGATATCCTTCGGGCTGCACTCGAGAGACCTCACGTGCAGCATGACGAAACCACAAGACTTCGTTTGGCAATGCCTCGCGTGAGTTTGCTTCAATTCCATCAAGAATATGATATGCGCCATCAGCGCAATACATCGCCTGACCGAGTGATCCAGAGACAAATGCTTCGGAAGCTTCCATCCCGACCTCACTCGATCAATGTAATGCCACGCTGAATACATGACGCGCGTAAAAGCTTCATCCGGTACTTTTCCTCGTCTGTAATCGGTCCAGTCTGCACTGTAACCTTCGTGACGTTTTCGGTGTCGAGGCCGCTTTCCGCATAGATTGCGATCTCCATGTAGCTGTCATCCTCGCGCGTTGCGCCCGCCTTTTGCAACAACTGCATCAACCCGTCTTCATCGACCGCGCTCGTTAAACTCGACGACACCTTCGCGGCCGCAAGCTTTGATCTATCTCGCCAAGTTGCCCTATGACCTGCGGGAATCGTCGCGCCCCGTTCGCCAAGAGCGTAGCAATCATAAAGAAAATACGAGTTTTCGTCGAGAAGCGAGATTCGTCGTTCAAGATAATCCGGCGTAACGTCCCAACATACCGCGACTTTGCCGTCACCGTACGTCAATAGCCCGCGCCCGTCGGGCGACAAGGAAGCATAGTGAATGTGCTGATGGCACGTAGGGAATAACTTTTCCCCAACCATCGCCCTTTCTGTATGATTCTCCTCGCTCGCTGGGTCGCGTTCCCTGGTAACAACCCTAAAGTCATAGTTCCGGTATTTGCCGGCACGCAAAATGTCATCACAAGCAAGAAACGACATGACGATCACAGGCCGCGATCTTTCGACCAAAGCATCAAATTTGGCGAGCACGGGAGCTAACCCACGTCTTTCGCAATCATCCCGTGCGGCCTCGTAGCGCCTCACAAGCTCGTCGCGTTCCTTAGTTGCCGCTCGATAGTTCGGAAAGCCCAGAAATTCACCGCAACGGCAGTGAACGATCCAATACTGGGCATCTGCTAAGCAGCGGGGTTTATTTGGGCAATCCTCAAAATCCATCGACATTTTGAAATGTCCAGTCGATTATAATTATGGCGTCAACGTTAACACAACCTAGGCGGGTCGGGCTAGCGAGCCCGGATCGAAATCCTGTCGATTCTTCATTATTTCCTGGAAACGCGCGGCGCGACGCCATGCCGGACGTCTCAAATGGACCGAAAAGCAGCAGCGCCTTACTTTGCAGGGTGCCGGGTAGGCGTCGAACCATTGGTGTTGCAAAGTGTGGCCCTTAATAGCCATCCAAGGCATCATGCTTTGCGCAAATCCGCCAGCCGCGCAAGCACGCTCAGGACAGCGCCGGCGCCGAGCCCACTTTCACCAGCACGATCTCCGGCGGGACGCCGAGGCGGATTGGCAGGATGCTGCAGCCGAGCCCGCCGGAGACCACCACGTCGCAATTGATCTTCTTGTGGCCGTAAGCGAGCCGGTTGCCATAGCGCGACGGCACGACCGGCGACCATCCGAACAGCCGCACCTGTCCGCCATGGGTATGGCCCGAGAGCTGCAGCGCCACGCGCTTCGGCACGCGCATCGCGACGTCGGGTTCGTGCGCCAGCAGGATCACCGGCGCGTCGTCGGTCACTTTTGCGAGCGTCGCGGCGAGATCGTCGACGCCGATCCGCCGCACGGTGCCAAAGCGCCTTGCCGGCAGAAAAGCGAGCTGATCGCCGAGCCCGGCGAGCCAGAAGGAATGGCCGCCCCTGGTCAGGCGCGTGACATCGTTCTCGTAGACGGGAATGCCGGCGGCTTCCAGCGCGCGTTGCGCAACGGTCTCGCCCTGCCCTTCCCGCTGCACGGCGCGATCATCCCAATAATCATGATTGCCGAGGATCGCATGCACGCCGAGCGGCGCCTTCAGCTTCGCCAGGGTCGATGCCCATTCCGATGCCGGCACTTGCTGTCTCATGTAACGATGCCCGGCCACATAATCGCCGAGCATGACGATGACATCGGCATGAAGCGCATTGGTGTGCTCGACGATCTCTTCGATATGCCCAAGCGACATCCAGGGATCGCAGGCGTGAAGATCGGCGATGACGGCGATCTTGAGCTCGAAACCAGAGGGCCATCGCGGCGGCGAAATATCGTAGCGCGCGACGCGAAGCCGCAGCAGCGGCTCGACGCCAAAGCCGTAGGCCGCCGTCGAGGTGCCGAAGGCAGCAAGGCCGGCGAGGAAGCGAAGGAATTTGCGGCGTGTAATCATGAATACAGGCGATGATGTTGCCCGTTCTTCCTGGAATTGGATTACCGCCAAATTCGGGCGCGTTTGTGCAGCTTTTCAGCAGATATTCACTGCAGCGTGAATCCATGAAACCAGAGGCGTCGCGCTGCGCCGCGTCGCAGCCGAGCGGTCTCGAAGGTTTACCGTCGGGGCGAAGTCAGCCTGAGTTCATAAACCGCGGTAGCGAACATTGAAGGCACCTGGGGCTGCACATCGGTCTCAAGCGATGCATCCACGGCAAGAGAGCTCAGCCGGCATTCGGCTTTCCAGTACTCGGCGAGCACGAGGCACTCGTTGGCTGCCATCTGGTAGAGCAGCCGACGCGCGGTGTCCTGCGCCGTCGTGCTGGGCACGGCGTGCGGGTCCGCCACCCCCTCAATTCGCGCCCGGAATGTCGTCGTGATCTGAATGATCGGATCAGGACCAAATGCCGAAGGGGGCGGCGCTGTGCCTGGAACGATTGCCGTTTGTGCGGATGCGGCTGTCATCGACATCAAGGCCGCCAGAGCAACAGCAAGAAGAATTCTCACGACCATCCCCCGGACAACGATGTCAGAGCATACATCAAGGATTGCAAACGAATTAGGACGGCAAAGCCACGACTTGGCAGAATTGGCGTTTACCCTGCCCTGCCGCTAAGCCAGATGTTCGCACAGCGTCATTCCCGACCGAATTGGGCATTCCGCGCCATGTCCAAACGATGGTCATTGCTCTCGTGCCTTGCCGGGCACTCCATCGAGGTCTAGCATTTGCGCAGCGTGTGGAGACTTCGATGACTTCAACCTTCAACGTCCATGACGCGGCCGGCTATGAGCAGCTCATGGGCCGCTGGAGCCAAAAACTCGCGCCCCTGTTCATCAAATTCGCCGGTCTTGCCGACGGCGAAAAGATTCTTGACGTCGGCTGCGGCACCGGCAGCCTGACTTTCGCGCTGGCCAAGACCGCCGACCTCGGCGGGATCAATGCCATCGACTTTTCGCCCGTCTTCGTGGAGGCGGCAAATCGGCGCAATACGGATCCGCGCATCAAGATCAGGCAGGCGGATGCCTGCGCCTTGCCCTTCGAGGACGGTACGTTCGACCGCGCATTGGCACTGCTAGTGCTCCACTTTGTGCCGGATGCCGGCAAGGCCGTGGCCGAAATGCGCCGCGTCGTACGGCCGGGCGGCGTGGTCGCAGCCGTGGTGTGGGACCATCTTGGCGGCATGGCCGGCATGCGCATGATGATCGACACGGTAGCGGTCCTCAGCGAAGCCGGGCGCCAGTTGCGCAGCCGCTATTGCTTCCAGCCGATGATGCAGCCGGGCGAAATGAAGCGGACTTTTGTCGAGCAAGGGCTTGCGGATGTCACGGAAACCGAGCTGATGATCCGCATGGATTATCAGAACTTCGACGACTATTGGGCGCCGATTGCCGCGGGTGAAGGTCCGCTAGGCAAATACATGGCCGCGCTGGACACGGCGGAGCGGGTGCGCACCGACGCCGCCGTGCGCGATGCCTACGAGGCCGGCCGGCCCGATGGCCCGAGGTCATTCGCAAATATCGCCTGGGCTTGCCGCGGCATCGTTCCCTGACCAGCAGCCGACAGGTCGGCACTAAAGCGTGATGAAGTGGGTTGAGAACGATTATCCTTCTCCCTCTCCCCGCTCTTCGCGGGGTGAGGGGCTGCTTCCGCGAAAACGGTGAGAAACGGACTCGTGGAGAGTCCCCCTCACCCGGAATTCAAGCTGCGCTTGAATTCCGACCTCTCCCCGCAGGCGGGGCGAGGTGCAGTGCGAGCGCGTTGCTCGATTCGATGTAACATCATCACGCTTCACTCTTCCTCGCCATTGCCGAACAGGCCGAACTGCGCGGGATCGCGCGCGGGCTCGGCAAGGCCGAGATGGCGGAAGGCGTGCGAGGTGAGCAGGCGACCGCGCGGGGTGCGCTGCAGATAGCCGCACTGGATCAGGAACGGCTCGATGATGTCCTCGATCGCATCGCGCGGCTCCGACAGCGCGGCGGCCATCGTCTCCACGCCGACCGGGCCGCCGCCATAGTTCATCGCAATCGTCGTGAGATAGCGCCGGTCCATCGCATCGAGGCCGGCGGCGTCGACTTCGAGCGCGCTCAGCGCGTGATCGGCGATCTTGCGGTCGATGGAGTCGGCATTCGCCGCAGACGCAAAATCGCGCACCCGGCGCAACAGCCGGCCGGCGATGCGCGGCGTGCCGCGGGCACGGCGCGCGATCTCGTTGGCGCCATCGGCCGTCATACCGATCTTGAGCACGCGGGCGCCGCGGCTCACTATCTTCTCCAGCTCCTCCTCGGTGTAGAAATTCAGCCGCACCGGAATGCCAAAACGGTCGCGCAGCGGATTGGTCAGGAGGCCCGCGCGCGTGGTGGCGCCAACGAGAGTAAACTTCGCAAGCTCGATCTTGACCGAGCGCGCCGCCGGCCCCTCGCCGATGATGAGGTCGAGCTGAAAGTCCTCCATCGCCGGATAGAGCACTTCTTCCACCGCCGGACTGAGGCGATGGATTTCGTCGATGAAGAGCACGTCGCGCTCTTCCAGATTGGTGAGCAATGCGGCGAGATCGCCGGCCTTCGCAATCACCGGACCCGAGGTGGCGCGGAAGCCGACGCCAAGCTCGCGCGCCACGATCTGCGCCAGCGTGGTCTTGCCGAGGCCGGGCGGGCCGACGAACAGCACATGATCGAGCGCCTCGCCGCGCTTGCGCGCAGCCTCGATGAAGATGGAGAGGTTCTTGCGCGCCTGCGCCTGGCCGACGAACTCCGACAGCAGTTGCGGACGCAGCGCGGTGTCGCCGGTGTCCTCATTCTGCCGTTCGGGCGTGACGATGCGCGTGGGCGTGCTCACTCGTTGCCTCGCCGGTATTTGTTCGGCAGGAGCTCGCCGATCTTGGCGATCTTCGGCGCCTTGCCGTTGTTGGGGACGATGACGCGCGCCTTGGCGTCATAGTCGTGGATCAGTTCGCGGCAGATGCCGCAGGGCGACACCACCGCGATCTTGCCGGGCTCGCCGGGTTTCGGGTGGCGCACCGCGACGATGGTCTCGATGCCCTTGTCGCCGGTTTCGGTGATGGCGCGGCCGATCGCAATCGCCTCGGCACAGACCGCGATCCGGCCGATATAGGCGTCGATATTGACCCCGGTGACGATGCGGCCGTCGCGGGTGCGCATGGCGGCGCCAACCTCCTGCCAGTCGTTGCGATAGCGTTTGCCGATCGCGTCGGTTGCGGCGGCGATCAGTTCCTTGTCTTTCTTGCTCAGCATGATGGAGAATGCATTCCTTCGTCGGTCGGTGCCCGGCGGATATAGTCTATTTCGACAATTCCTTCAGGCCCAGCCGGATAAGCTGCGCGGTCTCGGCCTGTTCGCCTGCGCTGCGCGAGGCTGACGCAATGGCGGCCGCCGCCTGCGGCTGGCCGTAGCCAAGATTGACCAATGCGGAAATTGCGTCGGTAACAGGGCGCGGGGCACGCCGGTCGTCGATCGCGCCGGAAAGATGGACCAGCGCCGGATCGACATTGGCGAAGGCCGGCGCCTTGTCTTTCAATTCCGTGACAATGCGCTCGGCGACCTTCGGGCCGACGCCGGGCGTGCGCGACACCGCCGCCTTGTCGCGCAGCGCAATGGCATTGGCGAGTTCGTCGGGCGGCAGCGTGCCGAGCACCGCCAGCGCCACCTTGGCGCCGACGCCCTGCACGGTCTGCAGCAGGCGAAACCATTCGCGCTCGACGTCGCTTCTGAAGCCGAACAGCTTTATTTGATCCTCGCGGACGTAAGTTTCGATCGACAGCACGGCAGCCTCGCCCGGCGAAGGCAAGGCCTGCAGCGTGCGCCCCGAGCAGTGCACCTGATAGCCGACGCCGCCGACGTCGAGGATGATAAAATCCTCGCCATAGGAATCGATCAGACCCTTGAGCTTGCCGATCATATCCCGACCACCTTCAGCCGCAGCGTCGCGCTGCCTCGATGATGCGCGTGCGTAATCGCGATCGCAAGCGCATCGGCGGCATCTGGCGAGGCCGGCTCGGCCTTGGGCAAGAGAATCTTCAGCATCACCGCGATCTGGTTCTTGTCGGCGTGTCCCGCGCCGACCACGGTCTTCTTCACCTGGTTCGGCGCATATTCCGAAACCGTGATGCCGAACATCGCCGGCGCCAGCATCGCGACGCCGCGCGCCTGCCCGAGTTTCAGCGTGGCGACGCCGTCCTTGTTCACGAAGGTCTGCTCGACTGCCGCTTCCGCCGGCGCGAAGTCTCTGAGCACCGCGGCCAGGCCGTTATGGATCGCAAGCAGCCGGCTCGCCAGCGGCAGGCTGTCCGGCGGTTCCACCGAGCCGCAACCGATGAAGGCAAGCCGGTTGCCGTCGCTTTCGATCACGCCCCAGCCGGTGCGGCGGAGCCCCGGATCGATGCCGAGGATACGAAGCGGAGTGCGAATCGCCTGCGGTGCCATGCACCAGTGATAGCGGCTCGGCGCTACCGGCGAAACAGAAACAGAACGCCATCCCAAGGCTAGAGCCCGACAACCGCGACCTAGGTCAGCCACCCATCTTCGCCATCAGCGCGTCCGACACCTCGAAATTGGCGAACACATTCTGCACGTCGTCATGCTCGTTGAGCAAGTCGATCAGCTTCAAGAGCTTCTCGCCGGTCTCGTCGTCGACGGAGACCGTGTTCTGCGGCTTCCAGGTCAAGGCCGCCTTGCGCGGCTCGCCGAATTTCGCCTCCAGCGCCTTCGCCACTTCGCGGAAACTTTCCTGCGAGGCGTAGATCTCGTGGCCGCTCTCGCCCGAGATCACATCGTCCGCGCCGGCCTCGATCGCGGCATCCAGCATGGCGTCGTCGGAGGCGACGCTTGAAATCATATTCAATGATGCCGGTGCGATCGAACATGAAGGCGACCGAGCCGGTTTCGCCGAGATTGCCGCCGGATTTGGTGAAGTAGGAGCGGATGTCGGAGGCGGCGCGGTTGCGGTTGTCGGTCAGCGCCTCGACGATGACGGCGACGCCGCCGGGTCCGTAGCCCTCGTAGCGGATCTCGTCGTAGTTCTCGCCCTCGCCCCCGAGCGCCTTCTTGATGGCGCGCTCGATATTGTCCTTCGGCATGTTCTCCTGTCGCGCGGCGACCACGGCGGCGCGGAGCCGCGGGTTCATGGCGGGGTCGGGGGTGCCGAGCTTGGCCGCAACCGTGATTTCGCGGGCCAGCTTGCCGAACAGCTTCGACTTCTGGGCATCCTGCCGGCCCTTGCGGTGCATGATGTTCTTGAATTGGGAATGGCCGGCCATGGCGGTATCTCTTTAGGGATCAGGTCAACGGATCTAGGGGGCTGGGGCGCGGCGTTATAGTCGCAACACCTGCCAAAATCAAAGATTTGGGGTTGTCCCGGTACCAAGGTAGTGCCCGCCTGATGGAATATGAGGCAATTGTTAACCCTGACTTCACGCCTCGGTGCAAGGATGGGGTCTGCAACTCCCGCTTGTTCCCAGAGAGATCATGGCGTTCGGTTTATTCAAAAAACGAGTGCCGGAGGCGGCTGCGCCTGTCGTCGAGACGAAGGTTCCGTCTGCGGCGGCCGACACCCCTGCCGCTCCAGTCGACTCCGCCCGGGAAATCCTCGAGCTGCTCGACCTCGAGCTCGGCGGCCTGATCCGGCAGCTCGAGCGCGCGGCGCAATCGGTCGCCGGCGGCGCCGAAGCCACCGCCGCGACGCTGGCCACCATCCGCGCGCGCACCGAGGCGCTGACCGGACGCAGCAATGACGCGCAGGGCACCGCGACCAGCTTCGCGCAAGTCAGTGAGAAATTCACGCGCTCGGCTGAGGGCATCGGCGCGCAGGTGCGCGATGCCGGCAAGCTCGCCGATGAGGCCGCAGCTGCGGCGAAAGAAGCCCGCGCCAATGTCGACCGCCTGCGCGAGTCGTCGGCCGCGATCGGCAATGTCGTCAATCTCATCGCGCAGATCGCGCGCCAGACCACGCTGCTCGCGCTCAACTCCACCATCGAGGCCGCCCGCGCCGGAGAAGCCGGCCGCGGCTTTGCGGTGGTTGCGACGGAGGTGAAGGCGCTGGCGGTGCAGACCCAGAGCGCAACCGAGGAGATCACCAGGAAGATCGAGGCGCTGCAGAAGGACGCCGCGGGCTCGGCGGAGGCCGTGCATCGCATCTCGCAGGCGATCGAGGCGATCCGCCCCGTGTTCGAGAACGTCAATGGCGCGGTCGCCGAGCAGAACCGCGGCACCGGCGAGATGTCCGACAATGCCGCCTCCGCCTCGCATTTCATTGTCGCGGTTGGCGACAGCGCCGCCCAGATCGACGTCGCGACCAAGGAGGCCGCCGCCCATGGCGAGAGCGTCGCCAGCGCCGGCAAGGCCGTCACGATGTTCGCGGAGAAGCTCAAGACCCGCAGCGCCGTGCTGCTGCGCCATGGCGAGAGCGAGGACCGCCGCAGGCAGGAGCGGCTGCCCTGCCACATCGGAAGCGAGATCGCGGGCCCGCATGGCCCGATCGCCGCGCCCGTCTACGAAATTTCCTCGCAAGGAGTCCTGATCTCGGGACCGCAGGCCGCGACCTTGCCGCTGCACCAGAGCCTCAATGTCACGCTGGATGGCATCGGCGCCTGCCGCATCCGCATCAGCGAGCATACCAAGGCCGGCGCGTTGGCGCGGTTCGAGGCGCCGGGCGCCGAACTGGCGGAGAAGATCGAGGACAAGCTCTGGTCGATCCGCGAGGAGAATGTCGAGGCCGTCACCCGCGCGCTGGAAGCCGGCGGCGAGCTCGCCAAAATCTTCGAACAGGGCGTTGCCTCCGGCGCGGTGTCGATCGAGGACCTGTTCGACACCAACTATGTCGAAATATCCGGCACCAATCCGGTGCAGCACCGCACCAGGTTCCTCGACTGGGCCGACCGCGTGCTGCCGCCCTTGCAGGAAGCGCTCCTCGTCCAGGACAAGCGGATGGCGTTCTGCGCGGTGGTCGACCGCAATGGCTATCTGCCGGTTCACAACAAGATCTACTCCCATCCGCAGCGCCCGGGCGATGTCGCCTGGAACACCGCCAACAGCCGCAACCGCCGCATCTTCAACGACGCCGCGGGGCTGGCCGCCGGCCAGAACCAGCGCTCCTACCTGATCCAGAGCTACGCGCGCGACATGGGTAACGGCAACACCGTGATGATGCGCGAGATCGACGTGCCCGTCCGCGTGCGCGGCCGGCATTGGGGCGGCTTCCGCACCGCCTACAAGCTATGAGCGCGCTACCCAAACTGGAATCCCCTCTGGCGCCGTCGGTGAGCGAGCGGCTGGTCGATCAGCTCGCCAACCGCATCGGCGGGCTTGGCGTCGAGCTCGCCGACGTCGCCGGCAATGTGCAGGAAGTGGCGCAGCGCGTCTCGACCCAGTCGGAGCGCTTCGGCCACCTGCAGAAAACCGCCGAGACCATGGTTTCGGCCAACCACGACATCGCCGGCGCCTCCAAGGCCGTGCAGTCGGCGACCTCGGCTGCGGTCGGCGAAATCACCCAATCGCGCACCGCCGTGGAAACCGCGGTCCGGCATATCGCCGAGCTGATCGAGGCCGTCGGCCGCATCGAAAGCCGGCTCGGCGCGGTGTCGTCGGCGCTGGCGCAGGTGGCGAAAGTCTCGACCTCGATCGAGGCCATCGCCAAGCAGACCAACCTGCTCGCGCTCAACGCCACCATCGAGGCCGCCCGCGCGGGCGACGCGGGACGCGGCTTTGCGGTGGTCGCGGGCGAAGTGAAAAGCCTCGCGGAAGCCACGCGCCAGGCAACGCAGCAGATCGGCGACACCGTTCGCGGGCTCGACGGCCAGGTCGGCAGCCTGATCGGCGAGAGCGGCGAGGCCGCGGTGCGGGCGAAAAACGCCGGCGAAGGCGCAAGCCAAATTCAAAGCATCATCGCCCGCGTCCAGGACGGTTTTTCCAGGGTCGGCCAGGAGATCGACGGTGTCGCGAAAGCCGCGACCTCGAACCTCGCCCATTGCGACACCGTCATCGCCGAACTCGGCGCGATGGCCGAGGGCGTCGATCTCTCCTCCAGCGACCTCAAGCACGCCGACGAACGCGTCAGCAAGCTGCTCGAGATCTCCGAGAGCCTGATCGCGATGATCGCCGACTCTGGCGTCGAGACCTCCGATGCGCCGCTGATCCGCGTCGTGGTCGAGACCGCGCAGCGGATTTCGCAGACCTTCGAGGACGCCATCGCACGCGGCGAGATTACCCTCGCGCAGCTGATGGACGAGAACTACCGCGAAATTCCCGGCACCGATCCCAAGCAATATCTCACCCAATATGTCGACTTCACCGATCGCGTACTGCCGCCGATCCAGGACCCGATCCAGAAGTCCGATCCGCGCATCGTGTTCTGCGTCGCCTGGGCGAAGGGCGGTTACCTTCCGACCCACAATCCGAACTACCGCCAGCCGCAGGGCAAGGACCCGGTCTGGAACAATGCCAACTGCCGCAACCGCCGGCTGTTCAATGACCGCGCGGTGAAGAAGGTCGCGGCGAACACAAAACCGTTCCTGCTGCAGACCTACCGGCGCGACATGGGCGGCGGCAATTTCGTGCTGATGAAGGATCTCTCCTCGCCAATTCTGATTCGCGGCCGCCACTGGGGCGCCTTCCGCATGGGCTTCCGGCAGAGCTAGCCCTTCCAGAATCCCGGCAGCGACGGTTCCAGCCTTCCGCCGATCCGCACCGGCGCGATCTTGCGCGCCAGCCCCGTGGCGTCGTCGGTTTCGACGGCAACCCCGGAGAGCGTCGCCGTACCGGCTGCGGGCTCGAAGCGGCCGGACGGTATGCCTGAGGTGAAGCGGCGCAGCGGCTCTTCCTTCTGCATGCCGATGATCGAGTCGTAGTCGCCGGTCATGCCGGCATCGGTCATGTAGGCCGTGCCGCCAGCCAGAATCTGGTGATCGGCGGTCGGCACATGGGTGTGCGTGCCGACGACGAGGCTGACGCGGCCGTCGCAGAAATAGCCGATGCCTTGTTTTTCGCTGGTCGCCTCGCAGTGGAAGTCGACGACGATGGCGTCGGCCGCTTCGCGCAAGGGACAGGCCTCGAGCTCGCGCGCGATGGTGGCGAAGGGATCGTCGAACGGCGTCATGAAGACGCGGCCCATGGCGTTGATGACGAGCGCGCGCTGGCCGCGCTTGGTCTCGACCAGCGCCGAGCCGCGGCCGGGCGTGCCGCGCGGAAAATTGGCGGGGCGGATCAGCCGCGGCGCGCGCTCGATGAACACCAGCGCCTCGCGCTGGTCCCAGGCGTGGTTGCCGAGCGTGATGGCGTCGGCGCCGGCGTCCAGCAGCTCCTGGTAGATGGCTTCCGTGATGCCGAACCCGCCGGCGGAATTTTCGCCGTTGACGATGACGAGATCGAGCGCCCAATCGCGGACCATGCCGGGCAGATGTTCTGCTACAGCCGTGCGGCCCGCCCTGCCGACGACGTCACCAACGAACAAAATTCGCAACTTAACCGCTCCGGAAATCGAACACGCGCTTTTCCGTTAGCACATAATCGAGCGGCACGTCGTGCGACAAGGCAGGTACGCCATCGATTTCCTGCGCGGCAAAGGCAAGGCCAATGCCGATGATGGCTTTCGCCTTTCGCAAATGCGCAAAGGTGTGGTCGTAATGCCCGGCGCCGTAGCCGATGCGGTGGCCGCTTCGATCGAAGGCGGCGAGCGGCACCAGCATCACGTCGGGCACCAGCTCGGCCGCCGCCGGCGACGGCTCGGGGATGCCGAGCGGACCGAGCATCAGCCGGTCGCTCGGCGACCAGGCGCGGAAGATCAGCGACTTGCCGCGCGAGACCACGGCCGGCAGCGCCAGCCTTGCCCCCTGCAGCGCGAGCTTCTGCATCAGCGGCGCCGGGTCGATCTCGTTTCGGATCGGCGAATAGCCGGAGACGACCATGCCGGCGCCGATCTCGACCGGCAGGCCGCGCCTGGCCAGCGCCTTCGCCGCCGCCTCGCGCTGCTTGTCGCTCAACGCCTCGCGCTTGGCGAGCGCGGTCGCGCGCAGCTCGGCTTTGGTTCGCTCTGTCGGCAAGGCAACCACCCAGCTTCACATTCCACTGTCATCACGCGCCCAAAGCGCAACTGCGCTCAAGTGCGGGTGATCCAGTATTCCAGAGACCTTAGTGCTTACACGGAGAAGGCGCAGCGTACGCGATACCCCGCTTTCGCGGGGTATGACGAAGGAGAAAAGTGCGAAGCCGCAGACGCCGTTGAAGCACGCGATCCCGGAGTTCCCTACGAAAGTAGGTGGGCACCATATGTCCGGATCCACGGACCCGGCCAGGGACAGTTCCCTAAAGGATCGATAAGGCCCCGGGGATATGTTGGCTCCTGACGCGCGACGCAGCCTCGCGGGGGTAATGTAACAACGATGCGGGCGCGGCGCCAGCGGGGTGGGTCGGGACAAACCACTGCTGTCGTCCCGGCGGAGGCCGGGACCCATACCGCGTGATTTGGCTTGGGACGCAATCTGGTCGACGTTCTTCGCAAAACCGAAGCCTGTGGTTATGGATCCCGGATCGCGCTCGCGTTCGCTCGCTTGTCCGGGACGACGCCGAATTTGGATTTCCGATTTAATTGTCAAACAACCAAGTGGGTAAGCGACCGCATTCCCGCGGCACGTTTCGCGCCCGAGTGATGCATCGATCGTTGTCCCTCGGAGATAAAGAGGGCGCAGGGAATGCCGGGTGATGGCCTCACCCATGGCCCGCCTGCAACAAAAAAAGCAGGCGGCAGTCACCACAGGTTAAGCCGGTCAACCGGCATTCCCTGCGCAATGGTTTTAACGGCTTATACGTACTCTCCCCGGTGTCCGGGCTTGTTAGCCACCGTCGCCTTGAGGATCATCACCACAAGACTTGATCCCAGCGTCGGGAGATCAGGACCACACGATTTAACCGTCCGCTCCGCCTCATTCGTCCGCGCGCAAAAGCGCGCCTGAGGTGAAGCGTCCATCGCATCCCGCTCCCAACGTCCGTGACGATCGCGAAGCGCCCCTCTAGCGGGTGCGGGATGCGCGAGATAATGCACTATTTCTGATTTTCGTAAAGAAAATTCTTTCAGTGGGAGGGCTGAACTACTGAACCGAATTGAAATGGCTCATGAAATCAATTTTTGGGCGCAACGGATTTTCGGGCCGCTTTTGGCTGCCGCAGGTGAAGTTGCACGCACACTCGCCACCCGTCGAGGCTGGGCAAGAACTCGATCGGCTCTCGACGCGCTAGAAATCCATTCGCAGTCCGACGCTATGGCACGTAGAAAATTTCTATTGCTGTGCTCGTGTGAGCAACGCAGAGAATGACTTTCTACAGGTTGACTGCCGTTCTGAATACTTGCCCAGCCACGTCGGGCAAATCAGTTGCGTGTGCGATTTTCCTCGACCCGGCGGGGGCTGACTTCTCGGCCGGCATGATCGGTGCGGGCGGGGCATTCACGACAGCGACCCTGTTCCCGCCGCTGGTCGCGACGAGCAACGATGTCGCCACCCCTGCGAGCAGCAATCCCGAGATGATGATGGCGAGAAACAAGCGATCCATCAGCAAGAACGTGGCCCGTGCGGGTCTCGTTCCCGGCTGTTCGGTTTATTCATGCGGGGCAGCGCGCGGCATATGGGTTCAAAAGTGAACACGGCCCGCGGCGCTGCGACATTACCGCCGAGGAACGATCGCATGCTGCTGCTGTTGGTCCCGGACAAACGTCAGAAATCAGGAGACAAAAATGGGAATCTTCAGCAAGGACATCCGCTCGATGGACGACCTGTTCCTTCATCAATTGCAGGACATCTATTACGCCGAGCAGCAGATCACCAAGGCGCTGCCCAAGATGATCGACAAGGCCACCAACCGCGACCTCGCGGCCGGCTTCAAGGCGCATCTGGAGGAGACCTACAAGCAGATCGAACGGCTCGACAAGGTGTTCGAGAAGCTCGGCCGCAAGCCAAGCGCGACGCAATGCCCGGCCATCGACGGCATTATCAAGGAAGCCGACGAGGTGGCCGGCGAGGTCGAGGACAAGGCGATCCTCGATGCGGCGCTGATCGCGAGCGCGCAGGCCGTCGAGCATTACGAGATGTGCCGCTACGGCACGCTGGTCGCATGGGCGGAGAAGCTCGGCCATGAGGACGTGGTACGCTTCCTCACCACCAACCTCAACGAGGAGCATGCGGCCAACACCAAGCTCAACACCATCGCGATGCGCAAGGGCGTGAACAGCAAGGCCGCCAACGCGGCGTGACGTCAGCGCAGCGGCGCACAACACAAGGCCTCCGGTTTTCCGGAGGCTTTTTTGTTGAGGACGCTGTTATCCCGTCCCACCAGGGGGGAGGCAAAAGCTCATGCTGCGCCAAGGCCTGATGAGATTAGGTTGAATTGCGACCGCGAGGGGACTGCACTCCCTCTCCCGCGCTTGCGGGGGAGGGTTGGGGTGGGGGTGTCGCCACGAGTCGCGCTGTTCGTGTTGAGAGAGTTTCCCCCACCCGCATCGCATCTTTCGATGCGATGCGACCTCCCCCGCAAGCGGGAGAGGTGCAGTGAGTCTGCGGATGTGTTGGTTCAACCAAAAACGTTCTACGCTAGACACCCAACTCCTTGCGGACGGCTGCGGCCGAATTGCCGACCTTGTCGACCGCCTTTTGCAGCTCTTGCTTCGACACGCCCAGCGCCTTGGTCCAGTACTTGACCTCGTGGGCCTGGTGCATGTGGATCTTCGATCGGTCGCGCTGGTCCTTCCTGGTCAGGCTGTCCATGCGTTTCTCCTCCGAGGAAGAACAGCCAGACAGGATAACCGTTCCTAGCGCGGCGGCTGCAGGCCCGGCGAGGTCAACCATTCCGCAAGATGCAAAGCGGTATCGGCGCGCCGCGCCCTGGTCAGGAACTCGTCGCGTTCGCGGCCGGGCGGAAGCCGCTCGGCCTGTTCGCGATCGGCCTTGGCCTGATCACGAAGCCGCTCTTCGAGAGGCACGGCTTGCTTGAAACGTCGTCTCCGCATGACGTGCTCCTTTCGTTTCGAGCGGGGCGGGAGCGCAACTGGCGTTCTCATCGCCGGCAGCTTTAGAAATATTATGACTCTTCACGCGCAGACGCACCAACATAAATCAAACCTCTGACGGAGCTTTGAAGGAACGTGTGGAAAGCCTTTGTTTCAAAGCCTTTTTGGATTCTTGAGTTGTTTACTCAATTCACTTGCGAAAGCGAGCGTGAAATCGGACCAGGCTTTGCGTGAGTTTTTTGCTTTTTTGAGTGACTTACTCAAAGCCGAGCACAAATTTCTTCAACTGGTCGCGCAACGCATTCAGCGTTGTCATTGCTGTTTCGAAATCCGGCTTGTCGCCATAGACCATGTCGCGCTGGAATTCCGCATAGCCGTTCACGAATATCTTGTCCGTCGGAATTCTCTCGATGGCGCGCAGCGTTTCGCCGAGAGGGTCCTTCGCCCATGCGGGGAAGCGGTCCCCGCGCGTGGCTGCATCGTCCTGCATGACTTCGTGCGCCAAGGCCGCAACTTCAGCAGCGTCGTACCGCTCGCGGATTTGATGGAGGTCGTAGATGTGACGCACCAGGGTCGGATCGCGCTCCTTGCGCAGCCCCGCAAGCTCGGAGCCCGCGCGCCATGTCAGCGCGACAAGCTTTTCGGCCGCGGTCTCCTGCAAGGAAGAACATGCAATGCCAGGCAGCTCCGCTTCACGACCAAAGGCCTCGGCGACGAAAGAGCTCACCGGCTTTTCAACCGGATCACGCCGCAAGGGAAACACCGCCATCTCCATCTGCACACCCGGACGCAGGCCCTTGCCCTGCGACAGCGGTTCATACGGCAGCATGTATTTGGTGTAGCGGCCCTCGTACATCGACACACGGCACTTCTCGTCCGCGGGATCAAATTCGAAACCCGCCGCCAGCAACGCATTGGTAATATCGGCACGCAGCTTGCGCAGTGCTCCGCGCGAGGGATCGCGCGCGCTGACGATCTTGATGTCCACGTCTTCCGACATTCGTTTGGTTAGCTTATAGGCGCGGCTCAAAGCCGTGCCGCCGCCAAACACGAGGCGAAAGTCCCCTGAAATCAACCGCCGCAACCGCCGCCAATGCCCTGACGACATGCCAGTCCTTTTCCACCAGCGCGGAACTCGGCAGCTTGAAGTAGTCCTGTGCTTCAAGCAGCTCTTCGAGGGTCGGTCTCTCGCTCAAGGACAAGCTCCGTATCGCCATAGCGCAGATGGCGCGAGAAACGTCCTTTGACGCGGACGACCGGGTTGACCGGTATTTGTGTTGAGCGGCCCGCATTATACGCGCGCTCGGATTCGGTGGGCTCCCATTCGACCCCGAGCTTGTCGAGCGCCTGACGCGCCACGCCGGCAAAGCCGTCAGGGTTCTGGAGCACAGGACGACCGGTCAATCGCGAGGGAGCTGCCCGTCCATAAACGCCATAGCCGAGCCGCACCAAGCGACCCTTTTCGACCAGGCCACGAAGCGCACGCAAGACCTGATCCTCGCCGCCGAGATGCATGAACTCTCGCGACAGGAACGCAAACTCGTTCTTCTTCCGGCCGATCGTCCGTTCGATCTTCTCGATCAAGGTTTGCTGCCTTGGCATCGCGGCCTCCGTTCTGCAAAAACCCGACAGAGGATATATGCAGAAACCCGACAATTTTCAATCAGAACATAAATCATATCATAGGCTTGTATTTTCTAACGCCGGACCGCACGTGGCCGCGTATATCGCGGCCGCCGCCGGGCCGGCACGCCGCGCTTTTCCTTCAGCCGCTCCTCGACCGTCGGCAACTGCACGTAGCCGCCAAGCAGCTTCCACTCGGCCACCATGGCCGTCATCCTCGCGCGCATCTCAAGCACGCGCTGGGCTGCTTCCGTGCAGTCCCGGTCGTGATTGACCTGGTCGCGAATGACGTCCTCGGCGCGCAGCATGTCCGCGCGCAGGGCACTCATTTCTTTCCGAATTTTGTTCAGCCTGTTGTCCATGTGAGGTCTCCTTGGCACGGAGGCCACCATAGGTACAAAACGTGAACAAATAGTCAAGAGGGAATTGGAGGGAACGAGACTAAGTCGAGCGACATCCTTGCCAATGAGTGACCGCCTGAAATGGCCACCGCACTACGCCTGCTACCTTCGATGGCGGCGGCCTGAGATCCGGTCGGGTGCGCCGGCAAAATACGGATTGGTGATGCATTGGGCCGCGCCGCCCCACGCCGTCAACCTGCACTGACCCATCGAAGCATAGCTGCAATCAATGGAACCGCCGGCAATTCCAAAGGTCTGAAGGCAGATCGGGAAAGCTGGATCATAGGTCTGCGCTTCAACCGGCGCAGTGGCCAGAATCAACGCAATCCACAACAGCCTGCGAGCGAGCGCATGCATCGGAAATTCCGTCTCGATCTGCGGCGCAGCGCGCCCGCTTCACCCGATCGCCACGCCCCCGCCGATCGTCCGGTTCAGCACCTGCGTCGTCCGCTCGATCCGTTCCGCCGCCACGTTCAGCGCATTCGCCACCGCGGTCTGGGTCTGCCGCGCGCGGTCGACGGCGGCAGTGCGGACGCCGCGGAGGTTTTCGAGCTCCTGCTCCAGCGCGCGGATGCGCACTCCGGCATCGAGCAGTTCGTCGCAGGCGGTGAGCGCGGCCATCACGGTGAGGCGCTGGTCGCCGATCTCGCCGAATTTTCCGCGCAAGGAACTCAACCCGCAACTCCAGGTTCTCGGCGAGCTTGAGCAGGCGCACCTCCTGGCCTTCCTCGCAAGCCATGCGGTATTGCCGGCCGTTGATGGTGACGTTGATGTGGCTCATTCCTCGTCGTCCTCTTCTTCGCCGCCATCGCCGTCTTCCATCAGTGCCGCGGCGAGACCATCGGCGTGGTCCTCGCCGTTCTCGGCGCTCATTTCGGCCTTGAGCACTTCGCGGATGGTGCCGATCGCGGAATCGAGCTTGTCGGCGATCTCGCGGTTGACGCGCTCGAGCTTGCGCGACTTCACCAGCGACGTGTCGAGTTCGTCGGCGAGTCGCGAGCGGTCGGCGCCCAATGCCTGGATCCGTGTGGCCAGTTCGTCCTCGTCGCGGTCGGCCTCGCGCCGCCGCTCCACCGCGCTTTCCAGCGCATCGAGGGCGGACATCAGCCGCCGCGTTGCGGCGTCGATGTCGGCAAAGGGCGGTTCCGGAGGGTTGGCAGGACGATCGCTCATGCAGGTCCGACGCGGTGTTCCCTTGAGGCCGGGCTTTTACGGAAAGCCGCGATTCAGCAAGCCTTTAGACGGAGAAACTTACGTGGCTGGAGGAGCGAGCGCAACGCCAGGGCGAAGCTATGCACCACAAAGCAACTTTTCCGGCCCCGAAGGCGTTGAACTCGGGGAACCCAGGTGCTAACTAGCCCCGAATGACGCCGCGAGCGCCTGTCCTCACCCGCGTTGTGCACGCAACCAAGCACCTCATTTCAGACGGATTTCAGACATGACAGAGGTCGACCACACCCGTATGGCCAACGCAATTCGGGGGCTAGCGATGGACGCCGTGGAGAAGGCGAAATCCGGCCATCCCGGGCTGCCGATGGGCGCCGCCGACATCGCCACCGTGCTGTTCACGAAATTCCTGAAATTCGACGCGGCGAATCCGGTCTGGCCCGACCGCGACCGCTTCGTGCTCTCGGCCGGCCACGGCTCGATGCTGCTCTATGCCCTGCTTTATCTCACCGGCAACAAGGACATGACGCTGGACGAGATCAAGCGCTTCCGCCAGGTCAATTCGCTTACTCCGGGGCACCCCGAGAATTTCCGTACCAAAGGCGTGGAGACCACCACCGGTCCGCTCGGCCAGGGCATTGCGACCGCGGTCGGCATGGCGCTCGCCGAGAAGATGCTTTCCGCCGAGTTCGGCAAGAAGATCGTCGAGCATCACACCTATGTGCTCTGCTCCGACGGCGATTTGATGGAAGGCGTGTCGCAGGAAGCGATCGCGCTCGCCGGCGTCTGGAAGCTCAACAAGATGATCGTGCTCTACGACGACAACGGCATCTCGATCGACGGCCCGACCTCGATCTCCAACTCCGTCGACCAGATCAAGCGCTTCAAGTCCGCGGGCTGGGCGGCGGAACTGATCGATGGCCAGGACCAGGCCGCGATCGCGGCTGCGATCACGCGCGCGCAGAAATCCAACAAGCCTTCCATGATCGCCTGCAAGACCACGATCGGCTACGGCGCGCCGCACAAGGCCGGCACCAACAAGGCGCATGGCGAGGCCCTCGGCGCCGACGAGTTGAAGGCGGCGAAGGAGAAGCTCGGCATCTCGCTCGAGCCGTTCTCGGTGCCCGATGACGTGCTGAAGGCCTGGCGCGAAGCGGGCGCGCGCGGCGCTGCGGCGCGCGAGGCGTGGGAAGCGCGCTATGCCGAGCTGGGCCCGCGCAAGCGCGCCGAGTTCGAGCGCAGGCTGCGGCACGAGCGGCCGGCGTCGCTGGCGAAGGCGCTGCGCGACCACAAGAAGAAGCTGCTGGAGGCCCCGCTCAACGTCGCCACGCGCAAATCCTCGGAAGCCGCGATCGAAGCGATCGTGGAAGCGATGCCGATGGAGTTCGTCGCGGGCTCGGCCGACCTCACCGGCTCCAACAACAACAAGGCGAAGAGCGCGATCGCCTTCTCGCACAAGACGCCGAAGGGCCGCTTCATCCATTACGGCATCCGCGAGCACGGCATGGCGGCGTGCCTGAACGGCATCTTCCTGCATGGCGGCTTTGCGCCGAACGGTGCGACGTTCCTCGTCTTCACCGATTACGCGCGGCCGGCGATGCGGCTCGCCGCGCTGATGGGCGCCGGCGTGAATTACGTCATGACTCACGACTCCATCGGCCTCGGCGAGGACGGCCCGACCCACCAGCCGGTCGAGCATCTCGCCGCACTCCGCGCCATCCCGAATATGCGCCTGTTCCGACCCTGCGACGCCATCGAGACCGCCGAGTGCTGGGAGCTGGCGCTCAACCGCACCACGGGACCTACCGTGCTGGCACTGACGCGACAGAACCTGCCGCAGCTCCGCACCACGGCGCCCGCGGACAACCCTTGCGCGCAGGGTGCCTATGAACTGGTCGCCGCGAGCGGTGACGCAAAAGTGTCATTGTTCGCCTCGGGCTCCGAGGTCGAGATCGCGGTCGCCGCGCAAAAGCAGCTTTCCGAGCGCGGCATCGCGTCGCGGGTGGTTTCGGTGCCATCGCTGGAGCTGCTGTTGTCG
Organism: uncultured Alphaproteobacteria bacterium; assembly: GCA_963847045.1. Taxonomy (GTDB): domain Bacteria; phylum Pseudomonadota; class Alphaproteobacteria; order Rhizobiales; family Xanthobacteraceae; genus Bradyrhizobium. The sequence goes on from CAWJYQ010000024.1 coordinate 180,034, forward strand.
CTGCCGGAGGAGAAGCAGAAGGCCATCATCGGCAACGCCCCCCTCAAGGTCGCGATCGAGGCCGCGGTGCGCTGGGGCTGGGATGCCGTGATCGGCCATGATGGCGTGTTTATAGGCATGCACGGCTTCGGCGAAAGCGGCCCGGCCAAGGACCTTTACAAGCACTTCGGCATTACCGCCGAGGCCGCGGTTAACGCAGTTCTGAAACGCCTGGGCTGACGGTTGAGCTAGGGCCCGAAAAGGGCTACGACACTGCCATCTTTTCCGTTCTCGTCCGGCCGAACCGGGCGATCCGCCGTCAGCCTCTCCGCAGGAACCGCCTGTGGGGACGCCAGAGGCTATTAGAGGAGAACACGCATGGCAGTCCGGGTCGCAATCAACGGGTTTGGCCGCATCGGCCGCAACGTGCTGCGCGCCATCGCCGAGTCCGGCCGCACGGATATCGAGGTGGTCGGCATCAACGACCTCGGACCGGTCGAGACCAACGCCCATCTGCTGCGCTTCAATTCGGTGCACGGCCGCTTCCCCGGCACGGTGACGGTCGAGGGCAACTCGATCAGCGTCGGCAACGGCAAGATCAAGGTGTCGGCCGAGCGCGATCCGACGAAGCTGCCGTGGAAGGAACTGGGCGTCGACATCGCGCTGGAATGCACCGGCATCTTCACCGCCAAGGACAAGGCCTCCGCGCATCTGACCGCCGGCGCCAGGCGCGTGCTGGTCTCCGCGCCCGCCGACGGCGCCGACGCCACCATCGTCTATGGCGTCAACCACGACACGCTGACCAAGGACCATCTCGTGGTCTCGAACGGCTCCTGCACGACCAACTGCCTCGCGCCAGTCGCAAAAGTCCTGAACGACACGGTCGGCATCGAGACCGGCTTCATGACCACGATCCACGCCTATACCGGCGACCAGCCGACGCTGGATACGCTGCACAAGGATCTCTATCGCGGCCGCGCCGCGGCGATGTCGATGATCCCGACCTCGACGGGAGCTGCGAAGGCGATCGGGTTGGTGCTGCCTGAACTCAAGGGCAAGCTCGATGGCGTCGCGATCCGCGTGCCGACGCCGAACGTCTCGGTGATCGATCTGAAGATCGTGGCCAAGCGCAACACCGACGCCAAGGAGATCAACGAGGCGATGAAGCGCGCCAGCGAGCAGCAGCTCAAGGGCATCCTGGGCTACACCACCGCGCCCAACGTCTCGATCGACTTCAACCACGACCCGCACTCGTCGACCTTCCACATGGACCAGACCAAGGTGCAGAACGGCACGCTGGTGCGCGTGATGGCCTGGTACGACAACGAGTGGGGCTTCTCCAACCGCATGGCCGACACGGCCGTTGCGATGGGGAAGAAGATTTAATTTCTCGGCTTCATGGTTCGAGACGCGCGCAAGAGCGCGCTCCTCACCATGAGGGAGAGACCTCATCCTGAGGAGCCGCGCATGGCGCGGCGTCTCGAAGGATGGCCGCATGGGACCCTTCCGATGACAAAATCATTCCGCACCCTCGACGACGTCGATGTGAAGGGCAAGCGCGTGCTGCTGCGCGTCGACCTCAACGTCCCCATGGAGAACGGCCGCGTCACCGACGCCACACGGCTGGAGCGCGTCGGGCCGACCATCACCGAAATATCCGACAAGGGCGGCAAGGTGATCCTGCTCGCGCATTTCGGCCGGCCGAAGGGGCGCGACCCGAAGGAGTCGCTCAAGCCGGTCGCCGAAGCCTTGTCGAAGGTGATCGGGAAGCCGGTCGCGTTTGCGGACGACTGCATCGGCGAGCCCGCGCAGAAGGCGATATCAGCGATGAAGGATGGCGACATCCTGTGTCTCGAAAATACGCGCTTCCACAAGGAAGAGGAGAAGAACGATCCGGCCTTTGTCGCGGAGCTGGCAAAGCTCGGCGACATCTGGGTCAATGACGCCTTCTCCGCCGCGCACCGTGCGCATGCCTCGACCGAAGGCCTCGGCCACAAGCTGCCGGCTTACGCGGGGCGCACCATGCAGGCCGAGCTCGACGCGCTGAACAAGGCGCTGGAGGCGCCGACCAAACCCGTGATCGCGATCATCGGCGGCGCCAAGGTTTCGACCAAGATCGACCTGCTGGAAAACCTCGTGAACAAGGTCGATGCGCTGGTGATCGGCGGCGGCATGGCCAACACCTTCCTGCATGCGCAGGGCGTCGGCGTCGGCAAGTCGCTGGCGGAAAAGGACCTCGCCGCTACCGCGCTGCGGATCATGGAAAAGGCGGAAGCCGCCAATTGCGCCATCATCCTGCCCGTCGATGCCGTGGTGGCGAACCAGTTCGCGGCGAACGCGCCTTCGCATGCCTATGGGCTGGACGCGATCCCCGCCGACGGCATGATCCTGGACGTCGGCCCGCAATCGACCGCCCGCATCCACGCCGCGATCGACGATGCCGCAACCCTGGTCTGGAACGGCCCGCTCGGGGCCTTCGAGATGACGCCGTTCGACCGCGGCACCGTGGTGGCGGCCAGGCACGCCGCCGAACGGACCCGGGCCAAGAAGCTGATTTCGGTCGCCGGCGGCGGCGACACGGTGGCGGCGCTGAATCAGGCCGGCGTGGCCGGAGATTTTTCCTATGTTTCGACCGCGGGCGGCGCGTTTCTTGAATGGATGGAAGGGAAACCCCTGCCGGGGGTGGAAGTTCTGAAGATACGGTAATTTTATTAGTGGGCGCATGGCGCCCCGAAAGCGGAGATCAGGACCGATGGCTCGCATCACGTTGCGTCAATTGCTCGACCATGCGGCGGAGCACGACTACGGCGTGCCGGCCTTCAACATCAACAACATGGAGCAGGCGCTGGCGATCATGGACGCCGCTTCGACGGTGGACGCGCCGGTCATCATCCAGGCCTCGCGCGGGGCGCGGGCCTACGCCAACGACATCATGCTCAAGCACATGATGGACGCGGTCACCGAGATCTATCCGCAGATCCCGGTCTGCGTGCATCTCGACCACGGCAACGGGCCCGACACCTGCATGACCGCGATCCAGGCCGGCTTCACTTCGGTGATGATGGACGGCTCGCTGAAGGCCGACGGCAAGACGCCGGGCGACTGGGACTATAATGTCGGGGTCACCAGGACCGTGACCGACATGGCGCATCTCGGCGGCATCTCGGTCGAGGGCGAGCTCGGCGTGCTCGGCTCGCTCGAGACCGGCATGGGCGACAAGGAAGACGGCCACGGCGCGGAAGGAAAACTCTCCCACGACCAGCTCCTGACCAATCCGGACGAGGCCGTGAAGTTCGTCAAGGAGACCAAGGTCGACGCGCTCGCGATCGCGATGGGCACCTCGCATGGCGCCTACAAGTTCACCCGCAAGCCGGACGGCAACATCCTCGCCATGAACGTGATCGAGGAGATCCATCGCAAGCTGCCGAGCACGCATCTGGTCATGCATGGCTCGTCATCGGTGCCGGAGGATTTGCAGGAGATCATCAACGCCAATGGCGGCAAGATGAAGCCGACCTGGGGCGTGCCGGTCTCCGAGATTCAGCGCGGCATCAAGAACGGCGTGCGCAAGATCAACATCGACACCGACAACCGCATGGCGATGACGGGCCAGATCCGGAAGGTGTTCAAGGAAAATCCGGAAGAGTTCGATCCGCGCAAATACCTCAAGCCGGCCATGGAAGCCATGAGCAGACTGTGCAAACAGCGGCTGCAGGAGTTCAATGCCGCGGGGCAAGCAAGCAAGATCAAGAAGGTGCTGACCACGGCCGAAATGGCCAAGCGCTACAGCAAGGGCGAGCTGGATCCGAAGGTGGCGTAATCAGGCGAACACTCTATCCCCGTCATTCCGGGATGCGCCGAAAGGCGCAGGCCCGGAATCCATAACCACAGTCCGGGGTTATGGATTCCGGGCTCGACGCTTGCGCGTCGCCCCGGAATGACAGTGAATTCCTTGAGTTACGCTCCCCCTGCGACGAACGTTAAACTCGGCATTTGCCCGATTACGGTCTATTTTGTAGGCAAATAGACCAGCCGCCGGAGGAACCGATGAATCTCGCCGATCTCAACAAAGTAGCGCAAGCCATGGTCACGCCGGGCAAGGGCATCCTTGCCGCGGATGAATCCTCGGGCACGATCAAGAAGCGCTTTGACGCGATCAAGGTGGAGTTGACCGAAGACAACCGCCGCGACTATCGCGAAATGCTGTTCCGCTCGCAGGAGGCGATGAGCAAGTATATCTCCGGCGTGATCCTCTATGACGAGACGATCTGGCAGACCGCATGCGACGGCACGCCGCTGGTCAAGCTGATCGAGCAGGCGGGCGCGATCCCCGGCATCAAGGTCGACGAGGGCACGCAGGCCTTGCCGAACTGTCCTGGCGAACTCGTCACCGTCGGCCTCGACAAGCTCGCCGAGCGGCTGAAGAAATATTACGAGCGCGGCGCGCGTTTTGCGAAATGGCGCGCGGTGATCGACATCGCCGACGGCACTGGCGGCCCGGGCATTCCCTCGATGACCGCGATCAGCGTCAATGCGCATGCGCTGGCCCGCTACGCCGCGCTGTGCCAGGCCGCACAGATCGTGCCGATCGTCGAACCCGAAGTGCTGATGGACGGCGCTCACGACATCGACCGCTGCTATGACGTGACGAGCCGCGTGCTGAACAAGACCTTCCAGGAACTGCGCGTGCAGCGCGTCGCGCTGGAAGGCATGATCCTGAAACCGAACATGGCGATCTCGGGCAAGAAGAGTGCGAAGCAGGCTTCCGTCGAGGAAGTCGCGGAGAAGACCATCCGCCTGCTGAAGGCCTGCGTGCCGGCGGCGGTGCCCGGCATCGCCTTCCTCTCCGGCGGGCAGTCGGACGAGGAAGCGACCGCGCATCTCAATGCCATGAACCGGATCGGCAACCTGCCGTGGAAGCTCACCTTCTCCTATGGCCGCGCGCTGCAGGCGGCGCCGCAGAAGGCGTGGTCGGGCAAGCCTGAGAATGTCGCGGCCGGCCAGCGCGCCTTCACCCATCGCGCGCGCATGAATGCGCTGGCGAGCCGAGGCGAGTGGGCGAACGACATGGAAAAGAAGGCAGCCTGAGTGGCCACCAAGCCTCCGCCGCGGCCGCTGCCGAGACTTTATCTCGCGACCCCGGTCGTGGACGACGCTTCCGCGCTGGTCACGAGCCTGCCCGGTCTGCTCGCCGGCGCCGACATCGCCGCCGTGCTGCTGCGGCTTGCCGTCACCGACCAGCGCACCATGATCGCGCGTATCAAGACGCTGGCGCCTGCGATCCAGAATGCAGGCGCGGCACTGCTGCTCGCCGGTCATGTCGAGCTGGTCGCGCGGGCGAACGCCGATGGCGCGCATCTGACCGGAATTCCCGCGCTGGAAGACGCACTGCCGTCGCTGAAGCCGGACCGCATCGCGGGCGTCGGCGGGCTTTCGACAAGACATGACTCGATGCTCGCGGGCGAACTCGGTGCCGACTATGTGCTGTTCGGCGAGCCGGACGCCCATGGCAAGCGGCCCTCGATGGAAGCCGTCGCCGAGCGGCTCGACTGGTGGGCCGAATTGTTCGAGCCGCCCTGCATTGGATACGCGGCCTCGCGCGACGAGGCCTACGAGTTCGCACGCGCCGGCGCGGATTTCGTGCTGGTCGGCGACGCCGCGTGGACGGATTCGCGTGGGCCCGCTGCGGTGCTCGCCGAGTTCGGCCAGGCCATCCGCCAGGCCCACGCGGCGGCGCGCTCGGCCGCCACAGCTGGATAACGCTTGCCCATGACGATGCGGCTTCCGATAGCGGTCCTTGCCTTCTCGCTCGCCCTCGCCACGGGTGCGATGGCGCAGCTTGCGATCACGCCGGCCTCGCCGGCGGAAAAGGAGCAGGCCAAGCAGCCCGCCGCAAAGGCGCCCGAGAAGGCGAAGCCAAAACCGCCGCCGCCCGCTGCCGCCAAGAAACCGTCGGAGACCAAGCCGCCGGAGACCAAGCCGCCGGAGACCAAGCCGCCGGCAACGCCGACGGTGACCGGCGTACCGACGCCTGCGCCCGACGATCCCAATGTCGATTTCGTCTACGGCGCCTATCAGCGCGGCGAATACAAGACCTCGTTCAATCTGGCGCTGCCCCGCGCGCAGGCCGGCGACACCAAGGCCATGACCATGCTGGGCGAGCTCTATGCCAACGGGCTCGGCGTCAAGCGCGACTACGCCAAGGCGGCCGAATGGTACAAGAAGGCCGTCGACGGCGGCGACCGCGAAGCGATGCTGTCGCTGGCGATGATGCGCCTCGGCGGTTATGGCGGCGCGGCCGACAAGCAGGACGCCGTCAAGCTATTGGCGTCATCGGCGAAGCTCGGCGAGCCCAAGGCCGCCTATAACCTCGCACTGCTCTATCTCGGCGGACAGACGCTGCCGCAGGACGTCCGGCGCGCCGCGGAACTGATGCGCCAGGCGGCCGATGCCGGCAACGCCGAGGCGCAATATGCGCTGGCGACCTTCTACAAGGAAGGCACCGGCGTCGAGAAGGACATGGACAAGGCGGTGCGGCTGCTGCAGGCCGCGGCGCTGGCCGACAATGTCGACGCCGAGGTCGAATATGCCATCGCGCTCTACAACGGCACCGGCGCGCCGCGGAACCAGCCGGCGGCGGTGGCGCTGCTGCGCAAGGCCGCCAAACAGGGCAGCGCGATCGCGCAGAACCGGCTGGCGCGCGTGCTGGCGAGCGGCCAGGGCGCGCCGATGGACAAGGTCGAAGCGCTGAAATGGCACCTGGTCGCCAAGACCGTCGGCAAGGGCGACCCCGTCCTGGACGACGAGCTGTCGAAACTCTCGGCTGAGGACCGCGCCAAGGCCGAGGCACTGGCGCACCGCTGGCTCGGCGACAAGGTTGACTCGCCCGCGCCCAAAGGGCAACCAACGTCGCAAGCCCGGACCTCACCCCAAGCTGCACCTTTCCTGATGCCCCAAGGCGGGGTCCCCGGCATACCACAAGCCCCGCCCCCGCCCGCCGCGCCAAAGCGCTGAGCAGAAACGAATTTCATGCTGCATTCCGCCACCATCAACGTCATGGTCAAGGCCGCGCGCCGCGCCGGCCGCAGCCTCAATCGCGATCTCGGCGAGATCGAAAACCTGCAGGTCTCGCTGAAGGGGCCGGCCAATTTCGTCTCGCTCGCCGACAAGCGCGCCGAGGAGATGCTCTACACCGACCTCGCCAAGGCGCGGCCCGGCTATGGCTTCATCGGCGAGGAAGGCGGCACGCGCGAAGGTGCGGACAAGAGCCACACCTGGATCGTCGATCCGCTCGACGGCACCACCAATTTCCTGCATGGCATTCCGCAATTTGCGATCTCGATTGGCCTCGCCCGCGAAGGCACCATGATCGCGGGCGTGATCTACAATCCCGCCACGGACGAGCTTTACATTGCCGAGCGCGGCAAGGGCGCCTTTCTCAACGACCAGCGGCTGCGCGTCGCCGGACGCCGCAAGCTGAACGAATGCGTGATCGCCTGCGGCCTGCCGCATATCGGCCGCGGCGACCATGAGCTGGCGCTGAAGGAGATGGCGGCGCTGCAGGACAAGGTCGCAGGCTTCCGCCGCTTCGGCGCTGCCGCGCTCGACATGGCCTATGTCGCCTCGGGCCGGCTGGACGGCTATTGGGAGCGCAACCTGCAGGCCTGGGACATCGCAGCCGGGCAGATCGTGGTACGCGAAGCCGGCGGCATCGTGTCGGGCATCGAGGGGCATGACAACGCGCTGACGACGGGCAACGTGGTGTGCGGCAACGAGTTCGTGCACGCCGAGCTGTTGAAGATTTTGAAGGCGGTGGGGTAAGAGCCCGCCGAGTTTGTAGCCGCTATTGTGAAGGGTTTCGAAGTGGAGCCTTCAGTGTGGCATTTCCTCGAACTGTGGCAGGTCTAGCGGTTTATTCCACTTCAAGCGGCGCTTGGTGAACATCTCCACATTCGGTGCAATCAAGTCGGGCCGATCCAGGCTTCCAAGCTGGACGAAGACCGTCTTCGGGAAACCATCGAGGTTTGAAGTGAAGACCCTTGCACCGCAATCGGGGCAAAAATTCCGATCAAGGCCGTTGCCGGAATTGGCGATGTAATGGAAGGCCTTGGGCTTACCACTAAGAAGCGTGAAATCGTCCTCCGGTACGGCGAAGAAGGTCGCCATCTCGCCGCCTGACGCTCTTTTGCAATCGTTGCAATGACAGTTGGCGATAAAGGTCGGGTCGGTGTTGAACTCAAACTTTACGGCACCACAGGCGCATTGGCCTGCATACTTTTTCGCCATTGATCGGCCCTCGTCGAGAAGAATGGCGTATTTATATTTTCCGTCGGGCAAGACATCAACTCGCCGAGTTGTAGGTACATCCGGTTCTTCGAGTCTATGGTCCCGCTCACTGACGCCGCGGCGGCTGGCAGTCGATCGCGGTCCGGCCGCCTTGCAGGCGCTGCTTGCCGGTGCCACACTTGCCCTCAAGTCCGACGGCAGAGACCGGGCAAACGGTCATGCGGGACGATGGAGGAAACGGATGAAGCTCGCTGTGAACCTGTTCGCCGCCCTGATTGTGCTGCTCGCGGCACAGACGGCATCAGCGCAGTCCAATTATCCGAACCGGCCGGTGAAAATCCTGGTCGGCTTCACACCCGGTACGGCTCCCGACCTCGCGGCGCGCATTCTTGCCGACCGGTTTTCGGAAGTCTGGGGCACACCATTCGTGGTCGAGAATATTCCCGGCGCCGGCAGCAACATCGCTACCGATCGCGTCGCCAAGGCGGCCGCCGACGGCTACACGCTGCTGATGGGCGGCAACTCGGCGCTGGTCATCAATCCGAGCCTGTATGAAACACTGCCGTTCGACCCGCTCAAGGACTTCGCCCCGATCTCGCAGGTATTCATCGCGGCGAACGTGCTCGCCGTTCCGTCAGAGATGCCGGTCAAGACCGTGGGGGAACTGGTGGCGCTCGCCAAAGCGGGGCCGGGCAGGCTTTCCTATGGCCATGCCGGCGTGGGCACGTCGCAGCATCTGGCCGGCGAATTGTTCAAATACATGGCGCATGTCGATATCGTACCGGTGGCCTATCGCGGCACCACGGCGTTCATGCCGGACCTGCTTGCCAACCGAATCAGCATGTCGTTCGCCAATATCGTGAACGTGGTGCCGCTCGCGCGCGAAGGGAAGTTGCGCGCGCTGGCCATCACCTCGATCAAGCGCTCGGCGCTGGCGCCCGATCTGCCGACCATGGCGGAATCCGGCTTCCCTGGCTTCGAGGCCGTGCCGTGGTTCGGCCTGCTCGCGCCGGCCGGCACGCCGAAGGATATTCTGGATAGATTGCACGGCGAAACCGCCAAGGCCCTGGCGACGCCGGAGGTGCGCAAGAAGTTTGACGAACTTGGACTCGAGCCGGTCGGCAACACGCCGGCTGAGTTTACGGCGATCATCAAGAAAGAAATGCCCGAGTGGGCAAAAGTGATCAAGGATGCCGGCATCAAGCTCGGCAACTAGCTCGGCCTTCCAGGCCCTGCTGGCGCTCCTCGGATCGCGGTCCTTGTGCCAGGTGAACCCGACTGGGCGCGGACTTACTACTACGGCCGACTCTAAGCCGAAGCCAGCACGGGAGGAGATCCGGGCCGCCGCCCACGATAAACCGTCGCAGACCTAGCGCCCGCGCGCAACGCCCTTCACTATCGGTGACCTCATGGGTGCGCTCTCACAAAGAAACTTGCGCACTTCGCTGACAAAAATGGGCCAGGCGGGATCGCGAGGCAACAGGACATGGTTGCGGCTATCGAGCGAGATAAACCTGGCGTGGGGAATGCGGCTGGCAATCAACCGGCCTTGCTCGAATGGTGCAGAGGCATCATCGCGGCAATGCAGCACGAGAGTTGGCGCGGTGATGCTCGGAAGATAGTCGACAACGTTGACGTCTCCGAGGGACCGCAGCAGACGGGACGCATTCGCGGCCGAAGCCGAGAGTCGCTGTAGGTCGTTGAACCAGCCCATTTCTTCGACGGTGGCGTCAGGCAGCAGCAAGGACGTCAAGAGTTGCCGAAAGGCAGGGTTATCCTGCGCCCAGCCTTGCTGTAGCAAAGCCATCATGGCCTCGTTTGTCTCGATGCCGCCTTCATCTCCCCTTACCCGCGAGCCTTGCGCGAATGTGCCGTAGAGGACGAGACGAGACACTCGCTCCGGATGAAGCGCAGCATAAGCAATCGCCGTCGAGCCGCCTTTCGAGCTTCCAATCAGAGCGAACTGATCGAAGCCAAGCGCATCGACGACAGCCTCGAGGTCGCGAACGAACGCATCGACAGAGAACACGGGGCTGTCCCAATCGGAAAGGCCATTGCCGCGCTCGTCATAGTGAACGAAGGCATGATCCTTTGCGAACTCTTCGGTCCAGTGCCGCCAGATCGGACTTTCCCAGCTAAAGGAGAGATGGCTCATCCAATGCGCCGCCCACACCACAGGAGGGCCGCCGCCCACGCAGGCATACGCGATCCGGACACCATCCGATGTCCTGCAAAACTGCACCTCATACGAGGCTGGCTTTGCACAAAGCGGCTCCGCATGGGTCCGGCGTTCGATTCGACTGTCCGCACGCGTTGGCGGTGCGGCTTGAAGCGGCAGTTGCACCGCTCGGCTCAGGGCGCCGGTGTGCACCACGTTGAACTCTTCGAGTCGTCGCTGCGCGCTTTGAAACTGCTCTTCGGCTTCGCGCCAACGGCCCGTGGCCCGCAACAATCGAATCAACGCTGCCTGGATGGACTCGTTGGCTGGCTCAAGGAGACCGAGCGTCCGCGCATAGCGCAGAGCCTCATCGGGCTGGTCCTCGAGACGGGCTACCAACGCTGTCAGTAGTCGCACCCGAAGCCGGCGCGTCTCCTCGCGCTCGCCAATGCACCAGCTTTGAAATTCGTGGCAGTCGGGAAGATCGAGTCCCTCGAGGAAATCAAGCTCCAGCGACTGGGTCGCCTTACGCAGGACATCTGTTGACATCGCATCGGTGCCGTTTCGGGCAAGCTTGCGCAGGGACAAGATGTCGATAGTGACACCATCAGCAACAAATCCGACGTCCTCGCGGTTAGCGATGATCCGTTGACAGCAAGGCTCATCGACGAGCGGCCGCAGGCGGGTCAAACTCCACCGCAGTGCCCCGCGGGGATCATCGGGGACTGGCCAGAGCATGGCAGACAGCCGGTCACGGCTATGCGGACGCGCAGTGATGGCCAGATACGCGAGCAGCGCGCGTGTCTTCCTTGACGGCGGCAGCTGCATTGCTGCTCCGTCGCGCAAAACAGCGAGATTGCCCAACACGGAAACCTGCAGCAACTTATGCCTCTATGACCGGGGCGTCTTCCGACCTGCGGGCCGGCAGCCCGCGCACACCGCCCCACAAAATTTCCACGCAAGTATCCGATTTTTCCACGCTGACGACAACGGCTTTTCCCACGATCGACGTCCAGCAAGGTCAACCGACATCAATAGGCATCGGCGGATCAGTCCGTCATCCATATGAAGGAGAAAAGAATGAAAGTCGCGCCTTGGGCCGCGGGTTTGGCCCTTTTGTCGTCGCTCGCGGTCGGTCAAGCGTTCGCCGCGGATAGCGGCGGCGGCACCCTGGCAGAACATGTGCGGGCTGCGAATAGCCGCTTCAAGGACGTCAATGTCGCGATCGCCGAAGGCTATGCACCGATCCCCTGCACGAGCGGCGTCGATGGCGGCGCGATGGGCGTTCACTACGTCAACGGCGAGTATCTGAAGGACGAGGTTCCCGACATCAAGCGCCCGCAAGCGGTGATGTACGAGCCGCTGCCCAATGGCAAAATGGAGCTGGCCGCGGTCGAGTACATCACCTCCAAGGGACCGGCCTCGCTGGAAGGTCAGTTGTTCAGCTTCACCGGAGCCCCCAATCGCTACGGCCTCGGCCCGTTCTACGAGCTGCACGTGTGGGCCTGGAAGGCAAATCCGCGCGGCGTGTTCGTCGACATGAATCCCAATGTGACGTGCGAACACGCGCACGCGAAGTAATCACGCTCTCGCAGTGCGGGTGCCTTGAGGCTGACCGTTTCATGACCCATCAACGCACGCTCACCCTGGCCCATTGGGGGGTCTACGAAGTCGAATACGACGAGGCTGGCAACGCCATCCACCTTCATCCTTTCTCGAAGGATCCAGATCCCTCGCCGATCGGCCTGCACGCGCTGTCCGACGAGGTGGCGCGCCTGCGCGTACGCCGTCCCGCAGTGCGCAAGAGCTGGCTCAAACATGGTCCCGGCGCCTTTCCAGAACGGCGTGGTGCCGATCCGTTTGTTGAACTTCCCTGGGATGAGGCGCTCGATCTTGTGGCGAGCGAGCTCGGTCGCGTGAAGCGCGAGTTCGGCAACCAGGCGATCTTCGCCGGATCCTATGGCTGGGCGAGTGCAGGACGCTTCCATCACGCCCAGAGCCAGGTACGGCGCTTTTTCAATACGATCGGCGGCTTCGTGCGGCACGAGAATGACTACAGTGTTGGTGCCGCTCTCGTCCTGATGCCGCATGTTGTGGCGCCGTTAGAGGAATTGTTGGTCAACCACACGAGTTGGGAACTGCTCGCCAAGCATTGCAGGCTTTTCGTATCTTTCGGCGGCGTTCCGCACAAGAACGCTCAGATTAGCGCCGGCGGCGCCATCGTGCACAAGGTCAAGGGTGGCCTCTTCAGCATGCGAGATGCCGGCGTGCGTTTTGTCAATGTGACGCCGACAGCCGATGATCTCGATACGGGCGGCGATACCGAATGGCTGGCGATCCGGCCCAACACCGACACAGCGATGATTTTCGCGCTATGTTACACGCTGCTAGTCGAGAACCTCCACGACCAAACCTTCCTCGATCGCTACACGGTGGGCTTCGATAAGTTCCGCCCCTACCTCAGCGGCGAGCGCGACGGCCAGCCCAAGGATGCGGCCTGGGCGGAAAAGATCACCGGGATTGCCGCTGATCGTATCGTTGCGCTGGCACGAGAGATGGCGGCGACCCGCACCATGATCAGCATTGGCTGGTCGTTGCAACGCTCGCACCACGGTGAGCAGCCTTTCTGGGCATTGGTCACGCTGGCCGCCATGTTGGGCCAGATTGGCCTGCCCGGCGCCGGCTTCGGCTGTGGCTATGGACCACAGAACCTGATGGGCAGCGGAGCACTGCGCCACTCCGCTCCGACCCTGCCACAGGGCACCAATCCGGTCCACGACTTCATTCCAGTGGCGCGTTTCGCCGACATGATGCTGCATCCCAAAGAGCGGTTCTGTTACAATGGCGGCGAGCATAACTATCCTGACATTCGCCTGGTCTATTGGGCGGGCGGCAATCCCTTCCATCACCACCAGAACCTCAATCGATTGCGCCTCGCCTGGCGCAAACCGGAGACGGTGATCTTCCACGAACAGTTCTGGACGACTTCAGCCAAGATGGCCGACATTGTGCTGCCTGCCACCACCACCCTGGAGCGCGACGATATCGGCTATGCTACACGCGAGCCTTATCTGATCGCCATGAAGAAAGCGCGCGAACCGGTGGGCGAAGCGCGAGACGACTACGCCATTTTCCAGGCGATCGCGCAGCGCATGGGTGTGGGCGAGGTTCACTCCGGCGGCCGCGATGTCAACGAATGGCTCTCCCATCTGTATGAAAAAGCGCGTGAGAGATCGGCCAAGGCCGGAGTGAGCCTGCTGGCCTTCGAGGAGTTCTGGGAGGCCGGCATCGCCGAGGCCACCGGCACACAGGAGCCTGTCGTGATGCTCGGATCGTTCCGCGCCGATCCGGCGGCGCATCCGCTGAAGACACCATCGGGCAAGATCGAGATTTTTTCCTCGCGCATCTCCTCGTTCGGCTATGACGACTGCCCGCCGCACGCAGTGTGGCTTGAGCCGATCGAGTGGCTGGGCGGCAAGACTTCCGAGCGCTATCCGCTGCACATGCTGTCGGACCAGCCCGCCGACAAATTGCACAGCCAGCTCGATCATGGCCCGCATTCCCGCGCGACCAAGGTCAAGGGCCGTCAGCCGATTACGCTGCATCCCGAGGACGCCGCCGCCCGTGGCATCGCCGAGGGCAACCTTGTGCGCGCCTTCAACGACCGCGGCGCCTGCCTCGCCGCCGCGCGCTTGAGCGACCGCATCCGCCGCGGTGTGGTCCGGCTTAGCACCGGCGCTTGGTTCGATCCGGCCGCCTCAGGCTCTAACCGGCCGCTGGAAAAGCACGGCAATCCCAACGCGCTCACTCTCGATATCGGCGCCAGCAAGTTGAGCCAAGGCTGCAGCGCCCAAACATGCCTGGTCGAGGTCGAACGCCATGACGGACCGGCGCCCCCGGTGACCGCGCATGATTTGCCGAGCTTTATGAAGCGAGGACTGTAACTGCTCCTAGTTGCAAGCTGAACTGTGGCGAGTTGGCGGGTTCTGAATGAGTTTGATGACGTCGGTCGGCGATAGCCGGTGAGAGTCACAAGCTGACTTCGCTGGAAGGTCCGGTTCGGCCGCAAAGCGGCCGTTCCAAGCATCGGCTGCATCCGGTGTGGGACGTGCTACGAGATCGAAATGATCTCAAGGTTTTGACCGGATGCGCCGACTTCATCCCCAACAGCCTTGCCCATCAGAAGCCTTGCCACTGGGGACACGAAAGAAATGGAACCGGCCTTGGGGTCCGCTTCGTCCTCTCCCACGATACGATATTTCTGCACGCGTCCATCGTCGCGTCTGAAGGTCACCGTGCTCCCAAAGACAACCGTGTCAGTTGACGCAGGATTGGTGACGACCTGTGCCGTACGAACTCTCGCCGCAAAGTAGCGCATATCGCGCAGGGGGATTGCCGCTTGCCGCCGTCGTTCATTGACGTCGTCGATATTCTGCGCCGTCTCGTACGCCTCGCGGGCCTGGTGGAGCTGAAATTCCAAAGCCTTTAATCCCGCTTCCGTAACGAGGTTCGGATGAGGTGAAACCGGGCGGTCGGGAAGCAGAGTTTCCGACGCAGTTTCGGCACTGTCTTCCTTGGTGAAGGCAACGCTCAAGTCAGGCTCCTCGCAAGTGAGAGATGCTAGTGGTCCAATTCCAACATTCGTATCCCGTTGCAGCGCTCACCTTTGCGAATGTTGGAATTAGAGGACCACTAGCAAAATATTGATTCTAGTGGAGCTTTGAATTTGACGTTCGCTTACGAGTTCGCCGCAAGCGGGGTAGCGAACGTCAAATCCGCTCCACTAGGCCGTTTTCGTTAGCGCCACCCCAGAGCGGGAGCGACGCGGGTCAGGATCGCTTCGCAAAGCGAGATCACGCCCGACCATCGGGTGTATCCAGATTAGAGGAAATTCCGCAGTCGCGCGAGTTCGACGATGAGGCCTTCAGGCAAGACGGCAGATACCAGCGGAAGCTGCGGCACCACATGAATTTCGTACAGGTGGCGTGCGGTGGCCGGCTTGGACATGAACTCCCGCAAACACTCATCAAGGGTGCCTTCGACGAGTAGATAGGGGCTCCCCTCGGTACGTCGCGCGTTGGCCAGTGAGGGCCATTTGCGAAGAACAGCCGGGGCACGGAAATTAACGTGAGCCTCTCGATCGCCCATCAATCCTGCTTTCGTCAGGAGGCCTGCCATCGCATCGCAGGCGCTTTCGGCCTCAGCGAGCGTCTTGAAGGGCGAGCCGCCAATCCTGATGGCGCTGCTGTTCTGATAGATCGGACGCCACGACGCCATGAAGCCGGTTCGTCCGCGAAAGCCGGGTCCGCTGTGGCTCTCATAACTGATCACGAACGAAAGGCCATTTTCGCTCGCCTTCCATACTTCCATGTCCTCAATGGGACTAATGACGCGGGTGAACTGCATACTCATTCCGACGAGTTCGGGAGAAAGGCGCGACGCCTGAATGTGGCACCTACTTCGCACGCAAAGAAGTGGAATTAAATACAAAAGGCCACCTCGACTAAGGCGTAGGAACAACCAAAATTCGATTTTTCCTTGCACCTTTTCCTTGCACCTGCCGATCCAAGTCCGCTTTTGGCGCGAAGCGGACATTCACAAACTATCGACGTCGGCTAAGTACCCAACAAGCGACATCCGATTGCCGGGTCATTTGCAGCTTCAGATCGGCCGAGTCCTGGTCCGCTCTACCCTGAAGGTTGACATCGCAGCATGGGCCGCACGTCCGCGTTCATATCTTGCCCCCTGTCAATACGCGACAAACCAACTCTAGAGTCGCTTTACTAGCCGCTGGCGAAGGATGCGACGAGTGCGTCGACTTCCTTCTGATCCGGACCCTTGCAGCGGGCGTTGATGCGCGGGCCGGTGGCGTACCCGATCCACAGTACGATCTCGTTCGGTCGCGGCGCGTCGTGGATCAGCACCGGAGTCGAATCAAAGGC
This sequence comes from uncultured Alphaproteobacteria bacterium, assembly GCA_963847045.1. Classification (GTDB taxonomy): domain Bacteria; phylum Pseudomonadota; class Alphaproteobacteria; order Rhizobiales; family Xanthobacteraceae; genus Bradyrhizobium. The sequence goes on from CAWJYQ010000024.1 coordinate 196,399, forward strand.
ATCGAGATCCCAACCCTCGTCGAGGGGCCCATAGATCAGATCGACGGTCGTGCCCGGCGGGCCCACCTTGGCGTGGCCCGGAATGATGACGCGGCCGCGTTTGATCGCGCGGCGCATCGCCATGCCGAGTCGCGGATGTATCATCGCTGCGCCATGCTCGAGGTCGCCTCCGATGCCGACCACCGCCGCCTTGGTGTAGGCACGCAGCTGCGCCGGGCTCGCGCCAAGTGTCGCCAGCGCCGTCCTGGTGAGCGAAGCCCCGAGCTCGAGCGAATATTCGATCAGAGGTTTAAGATCGGCACCGGCGGCCTTGCCGGCGAGCGGGTTCTCGAACACTGCGGCAATCGCGACGCGTCGCAGCGGGGGGCTGGCGGGTGCGCCGTACTCAATATTGATCTCTTCGACGAGAGTGACGGTCTTGCGGATGGTCATGATGAGCTCCCTTTTATGGAGTCTATCAGTATCCAGCAGATACTGTGTGTTCAACTCAGTTGAACGAAGAGTCGGTGCCATTGATGTTCGAGCCGGGTCAAAAGCTCCGATGGAGGAGGGGGCCGGTTCTGGCGCAAAGCGGCCATGCGCGGCGATATGACCTCCATTCACCATTGGTAAGAAAGTTGGTGATAGCCCATTCGGCTAACAAACCTTCCCGTGGGGGCCAAAGATGGGACTGCTCAGCCGACTGAGAATACGCACCAAGCTTGCGAGCATGGTTGCGTTCGCTGCACTTACAGTCTTCGCCATCATCGCCGTTTCGGCCTCGCTCAGCCAAAGCCGGATGCAGACGGACCGCATCGAACAGATGCGGGTCGCGGTGGATCTCTTGTATGGCCTGGCGCAGGGGCTGCAGGATGAAGTTGCCGCCGGGAAGATGACCGTGGCCGAGGCGCAGGCCGAGTTCCGCAAGCGCGGCAGGAAGATGCAGTTCAACGGCGGCCAGGGCTATCCCGTGGCCTATTATCCGGACACGACCATTCTCCTGAACGGCGCCAATCCGCAGCTCGAAGGCAAGATCACCGGAGCCAAGGATTCCAACGGCGTCATCATCGCTGACGCGCAGGTTGCAGCTGGCAAGCAGAGCCCCACCGGTGGCATCGCGCCCTATCTCTACCCGCGGCCCGGCCAGACCGAGCCCGTGAGAAAGATGGCGTTTGTCCGCCACTTTGCCCCATGGGACGTCACCATGAGCTACGGGCTCTATGTCGACGACATCGATAACGACGTGAGCGCCCTGCGCTGGCGTCTCGGCATGATCGGCCTCGGCCTGATCCTGCTGTTGGGGCTGGTGTCATGGCTGATCGCCCATGACATTCTGTCGGCGCTGGAACGGCTGAAGGCGCGGATGCAGCAGATTGCCGCGGGATCGCTGGACCAGGCGGTGGAGGAAACCGGCCGGGGAGACGAGATCGGGCGGATGGCGGAAACCCTGGAAGTGCTGCGGCAGACCTCGCTGACGGCGCGATCGCTCGAAGCAGAGCAGGTCGCCGGCAAGGCGCGCAGCGAGCAGGAGAAGCGCGCGGCGCTGATCGCGCTGGCCGACCGGTTCGATGCGTCCGTGGGCCAGCTTGTCGGCCTGATGGCATCAGGCTCGGGCGAACTGGAAGCGACCGCCAAGTCCATGACCGGAACGGCGGAGCACACCAATCAGCGCGCCGGCGTCGTCAGTTCGGCTGCGACCGATGCCAGCGGCCGGGTGCAGACGGTCGCCGCGGCGGCCGAAGAATTGTCGTCGTCGATCTCCGAAATCAGCCGCCAGGTGGCGCAATCCGCCGCGGTCACCAGCCGCGCCGTGGAAAGCGCGCGCCGCACCGACACCATCGTTCGTGCGCTCTCCGAGGGCGCCAAGGAGATCGAGCACGTGGCGGAACTGATCTCCAGCATCGCGGCCCAGACCAACCTCCTGGCACTCAACGCCACCATCGAAGCCGCGCGCGCCGGCGAAGCCGGCCGCGGCTTTGCCGTGGTGGCCGCGGAGGTCAAGAGCCTTGCGAGCCAGACCGCGGACGCCACCAAGGAGATCGGAAACCGCATCACGCAGATTCAAGGCGCCACCAGCGAAGCCGTCGAGGCGATCCACGGCATCACCGCCACGATCGAGGAGGTCTCCACCATTGCCACCGCGATCGGCGCCGCCATCGAGGAGCAAGGCGCGGCCACGGCGGACATCGCCCGCAACGTCAGCCAGACGGCGGAAGCGACGCAGGAGGTCACCAAAAATATCGGTGCGGTCAATGCCGCGGCCAACGAGACCGGCAACGCAGCCGGCATGGTGCTTACCGCCGCCTCCAATCTCTCCCAGCAGGCAGAGCAGCTTGCCGGCGAAGTGAACACGTTCCTGGCCGGCGTGCGCGCCGCGTAGGTCCAAAGCAAAAGAGGCCGCCGAGCGGCGGCCTCCGGTCAGCGTGGTGCGGTCGAGTTACCACCCCACCCATTTGCCGCCGCGCCAGTAGCCGCGGCCCTCGTGCTCACGGAAGGTGAACTTTTCGCGCGGTCCCCAGCGCCAATTATCTTCACGAACGACGACGCCCGCATGGTGGGGGAAGTCGTACGCCTCATGCGTATGCCAGCAGGTGTGGCCCTGGCACACGATGGCCGCAGATGCGCCGAAGCACTTTGTCTCCATGTGCCCTTTGCCCGGCGTGCAAACACCGTCACCGGCTTTCGGTTCCATGAACGGGCGACAAGTTTTGTGACAGGCACCGGAAGGCGGCCCCGGCTTGCGAGGCGGCGCGTGCTGACCCTCGCCCGAACTTCGGAGGCGCAGACGACGCTCAAAGCAACGACAAGAAATGGTCCGCGATCTTGCCGCGGGTTGTGACCCAGATATCCCCGCGATTCGAGCATTTCTTCGCGATTTCGTCGTAGGCCCACGCTCCGGCCGGACGACCATAACAATGGGTGTGACAGAGGACATCGAGGACGACGACGTCGTGGGTCGCTGCGAGCAGATGGCTCAGCGCGTCATCGAACATCTCAACGAATTGCCGGGGCGTCCGCCCCCATCGCATCGCATGCGAGAGGTCGTTGATCTCGATCGTCAGGGGGACCGCGACGAGGTCGCCTTCCGGATATTTCTGCAGGTAAGGCAGATCGTCGTCGAGCGCGTCACCCTGCCACTTGTAGCCGTGTCGAACCAGACGCCGAAACGTGTCATCGCCAGCCGTCGCACGGGGACTGATCCATCCCGTCGGTTGCGTGCCAATGACCCCGGCGAGCCCTGCGGTCGCGCGACGCACATAGTCCTCGTCTTCCTCCGCCGTCAGAGACGCGGGAACGAGGTCCTGGGCATAGCCATGCGTCACGATCTCGTGCCCGGCACTGGCTACGGCTCGAACCTGATCCGGGTCACGCTCGGACAGCACGCCCGAAACATAGACATTCGCCGAAATTCCCGCCCCGTCCAATATCCTCATCAAGCGACGAATACCGGCGTTGGCTCCGTACCGACCGTACGAGTTCGCGTTCAAGTCGAAGATTCCGGGACGCAGCGGATTGCCCATTGGACCAATCGCCGAAGCCCCCTTCTCCGTCCACGCTTCGTAGGCAACATTGAAGACAACCGCGACATGGCGGTCTCCCGGCCAGCGCATGTCCGCCGGCGCGCGACGGATTTCAGGCCTGGTGTCGTTGGACATGCTCGGCTCCTGCTGGCTTCTTGACCTTCGGGGACTGGGCTTGTCAGCTCCATTCGTGCTCAGGTCGTATCAGCGAAGAGACCAAGGCTAGTGGCGGCGGTCATGGTCGTCAAATTGTCCGCCTTGGGTTGCAACTCCTCTAACCGTTCCGTTGCGCTGACGGGAGCATTCATCAGCTCGTATGTCCCCGTATTTTTGCGGCCCAAGGGATTGCGTATTCGCGCTTCCTCCCGCGGGCATCGACAACAGCCAGAGCGGGATCATCAATCCTAATACGCGGTGAATATCGCCCGCGCGCCGGCCTTGAGCATGGATTTACAGAATCTCAACGACAGGACGCGCAGATTGCTCTGGAGCAGGTCGATAAAGTCGGCCAGCCGGAGAACAGATTTGGGAGCATGCACGTGCGCGATCAAGTGAGAGCTACAGGCAGCAAGATTGCCGCGCGCAAGAGCAGGCCGCCGGCGCACGGCAAGGCCAATGGCGCCGCGAAGCGCTCGCATGCTCTGGTAAAGCAGGGCGACATAGCGCCCACGCTCACGGCCGATGGCGTAAAGAATTTCAGTGTCGAGCAGGCGACGAAAGACAAGCAGCAGGCGGAGGTCGCGGCCATCGAGGCGATCCGCCGCGGTCCGCCGGAACTCGCACCGGACAGCGAGCCGATCAAAGCGATCCTGGCTGGTGCAGCGCCCGACGATGCGGCACGCCTGCGATCCGCGCTGGCCGAGCCCGATAACGCGCTGCCCCAGCGCGACCGCAATCAGCGCCACACCAGCGACGAACTCGCCGACGACTGGCGGCACAGCTATCCCTACAAGTTCAAGATGCTGCGGCGCGACTATGAGGATCAGAAATTCCTCCTGCAGACGGAGTTGCTCAAGCTGCAGGCATGGGTGAAGACCACGCGGCAGCGGCTCATCATTCTGTTCGAGGGCCGCGACGCCGCGGGCAAGGGCGGCGCGATCAAGCGGGTCATGGAGCATCTCAATCCGCGCGGCGCGCGGGTGGTGGCGCTCGAGAAGCCGAGCGACGTCGAACGCGGACAATGGTATTTCCAGCGCTATGTCGAGCATCTGCCGACCGCCGGCGAGATCGTGTTGTTCGATCGCAGCTGGTACAATCGCTCCGGCGTCGAGCGCGTGATGGGCTTCTGCTCGCAGGCGGAATATGACGAGTTCCTGCGTCAGGTGCCGGAGTTCGAACGCAACCTCGTGCGCAGCGGGATCCATCTCATCAAGCTCTGGTTCTCGGTGAGCCGCGAAGAGCAGCGCCGGCGCTTCAAGGAACGCAAGGTCCATCCGCTCAAGCAGTGGAAGCTCTCCCCGGTCGATCTCGCCTCGCTCGACAAATGGGACGACTACACACGCGCGAAGGAGGCGATGTTCTTTCACACCGACACCGCCGATTCGCCGTGGACGGTGGTGAAGTCCGACGACAAGAAGCGCGCCAGGCTCAACGCCATGCGCTACGTCCTGCACGCCATGCCCTACAAGGACAAGGACGCCAAACGCATCGGCGCCGTAGACGATCTACTGGTCGGCCGAGCCAACATCATCCACGAGCGCGACGAGCACGACCTCAAGGCTGGACGCTACGCGAGGTAGACGCAGGCGATGACGCCGCGCGCCATTGCCTTTGTCGTCCGGTGGCTCCATACACCCTCGCATGACCGAGCCATTGCTGGGCCGCAGCCTCAACCGCGTTGAAGACGAGCGCTTCGTCAGGGGGCGCGGCCACTACATTGATGATCGGGCTATGCGAGATGCCCTGCACGGCATCGTCGTGCGCTCGACGCATGCACACGCGCGCATCATCGCGATCAATACCGACGTCGCGCGGAAGATGCCCGGTGTTGCGGCCGTGTTCACCGGCCTTGACCTTGCCGCCGACGATGTCGGCCCCCTGCCTTGCGCGACGACCAGTATCCCGATGGCGACGCCGCTTGTCGTCCCGCCGTATTATGCGCTGGCGCGGGAGGTCGTCCGCCATGTCGGCGAGCCGGTCGCGTTCGTGGTCGCGGAAAGACTCGCAAGCGCCCGCGACGCCGCCGAGGCCGTGGTCGTCGACTACGAGGAGCTGGCGCCGGTGATATCGCCGGCGGAAGCGGTTCGGCCGGGAAGCCCGTCGATCTGGCCCGATGCCGAGAACAACGTCGCGTTCCAGTTCAACCGCGGCGAGATGAACGCGGTGGAAGCGGCGATCCGGGCCGCGCCCCATGTGGTCGAATGCGAGCTCATCAACAACCGCGTCGTGGCTGCCCCCCTGGAAACACGCGGCGCCATCGGCGAGGTCGACGCAGCAGGCGGCCGGATGCATCTTGCGGCTTCGGCCGCCGGCGCCCACGCGATCCGCAACCTGCTCGCTGACTCCGTTTTCCGCATCCCGCGTGAAAACCTGCGCGTCAGCATCGGCGATGTCGGTGGCGGCTTCGGGATGAAGAACGTGCTCTACGCGGAATGGGTGCTGGTGCTGTGGGCCGCGCGCCGCCTCGGCCGTCCGGTCAAGTGGATCGGCGATCGCAGCGAAGACTTCGTGGCCTCCGTGCATGGCCGCGACAGCGTGGCCCGCGCGCGCTTGGCGCTCGATCGCCATGGCCGCTTCCTTGCGCTCGAAGCAAAAGTGCTCGCCAACATGGGCGCCTATCTCTCGACGGTGGCGCCGGTCGTGCCGACGCTCGCCATGGGAAGCGCGATCGGCGGCGTCTACGACATCCCGCTGATCGCGTTTCAGGCTCAAGGTGTCTTCACCAACACGACACCGGTCGACGCCTATCGCGGCGCCGGCAAGCCCGAAGCCAACTATATGATCGAGCGCTGCATCGACATTGCCGCAGCCAAGCTCGGCATGGATGCGCTGGAGCTGCGGCGCAAGAACATTTTTCGCCAGTTTCCCCATCAAAGCGCGATGGGGCTCACCGTCGAGCAAGGCAGCTTTGCTCACGCGATCGAGCTTGCGGTCGCTGCGGCATCGGGATTCGAGGCGCGGGCGCAAGGCTCACGCGCCCGGGGCAGACTGCGCGGCATCGGCTACGCCTGCTTCCTCGAAACCGCGCGCGGCCAGCCCAACGAGGTGGCGGAAGTGGTTGTCGACAAGGACGGCCGGATCGATCTCAAGGTCGGCACGCATTCCAACGGCCAGGGCCACGAGACCACCTATGCGCAAATCGCCGCTGATGCGCTTGGTCTGCCGCTCGAACGTTTTCGGTTTCGGCAGGGAGATACCGACGATCTCGACAGCGGCGGCGGGCATGGCGGCGCGCGCTCCATGCACCAGGGCGGCACCGCGCTCCTGCTTGCGGCCGAAGGCGTGATCGAGAATGCACGGGCGCTTGCCGCGCGCCTGCTACAGGCGAGTGTCGATGCCGTCAGCTACGAAACAGGCATCCTGCGCGTGGCCGCGACCGGGCAGGAAATCAGCCTCGACGAGGTGGCGCGGGCCTCCTACCAGCTGACCGGCGACGATGTCGCACCCGGTCTCGCGCACAAGGCCACGCACGTCTGCGACCGCTACACCTTTCCGAACGGGTGTCACCTCGCCGAGGTGGAGATCGATCCTGCGACCGGCGCGGTGACGGTCGAGCGCTACGTCATCTTCGACGACTATGGCCGGCTGCTCGATCCCCGCCTCACTCTGGGGCAGGTGCATGGCGGCGTGGCGCAGGGTATCGGCCAGGCCTTGTTCGAGCACGCGCTGTTCGACGCGGAAACGGGCCAGATCCTCTCAGGCTCGCTGATGGATTATGCCCTGCCGCGCGCGGCCGATATTCCCTCCTTCGAGGGCAGCCTGACGGCTGATTTTCCAAGCCGCGCCAACCGCCTGGGCGTCAAGGGTAGCGGTCAGGCCGGCGCGATCGCTTCGCCTGCAACGATCATGAACGCCGTGATGAATGCGCTTGAGCCGCTCGGCGTGCGGCATCTGGACATGCCGGCCACGCCCGCGCGCATCTGGGAGGCGATCGAGGCGGCGCGTCACTGAACCGCGCCTTCGGCGAAACTGCGGCCATATTCTCGGACCGCGGGCCAGCTTTTCAATATCTGCACTGCGAATGTGGCCAGGACGATGATACTCAGCCACATGCCTCCTGGAACACGGCAGGCGACAGGCTTAGGCCGAAATCTCAGCCTCGACCGTACCTGTTTCAGATTACGCGAACCGGAATCCAGCCCTCATGAATGAATTAAAGCCTATCCGGGTCGACGCTTCGCCGCCGGCAAGGAGATCCTTTGCGGCGATGCGCCACCCGGGCTTCCGTGCTCAGTTCACCACATTCGTTCTGGCCATGATGGCTGACAATATCGAGCACGTCATCAGCTATTGGGTTGTGTTCCAGAAGTTTCACTCGCCTGCTCTGGGAGGCTTCGCGATCGTATCGCATTGGCTTCCATTCCTGCTCTTTTCGGTTGCTTCCGGCGCGCTCGCAGACCGCTTTGATCCGCGTCGGGTCATTCAGATCGGCATGGGTCTGTTCATCATTGCCTCCCTGAGCTGGAGCTACTTCTTCGTAACGGGATCCCTGCAGATGTGGCAGGCGATGGTGATCCTGGTCATTCACGGCTGCGCAGGCGTGCTGTGGCAGACGCCCAACCAGATGTTGCTCTACGATATCGTCGGTCCATCCGACCTCGAAAGCGCCGTCCGGCTCAATGCCATGGCCCGCTATCTCGGCATCCTGGTCGGCCCAGCCGTCGGCGGCGCCATCCTGGTCGCGCTCGGGCCGGCATGGGGCATCATGCTGAACACGATTTTCTATCTGCCGCTGGTGTTGTGGCTCGTGGCCGCCCCGTATGGTCCGCGGTACCGGACGGGAACGCCGGCGCCACGACGCGCAGTACGGGGGCTGAACGACATCCTCTCGACAGCGCGAGATGTCAGGGGTCACACGACCATCGTCTCGATGGTCTTGCTCGCGGGCGGCGCGTCGTTCTTCGTGGGAAATGCCTATAGTTCGCAAATGCCGGGGTTCGCGAGCGATCTGCATCATGGCGATCCCGGCGTGGCGTACAGCATGTTGCTGGCCGCCGATGCCGCCGGCGGACTGCTCGCCGGCCTCATTCTTGAGGGTGGCGGATTGCTGCCGCCGCGTCCGCGCACGGCGATCGTGCTCGCGGTCCTGTGGTGCGCTGCCTTGATGATCTTTTCGCTTGCGCCGACCTATTGGCTCGCGCTCGGCTTTTTGCTGATCGAAGGCTTCCTGGAGTTGTCATTCAACGCGATGGCCCAGAGTCTCGTCCAGCTCAACGCGCCCCTGGAAATGCGCGGACGCGTCATTGGCCTGTTCAACATGGCGAGTTTGGGATTGCGGGCATTTAGCGGCGTCTCGGTTGGTCTGATCGGAAGCCTTATCGGCGTCCACTGGTCGCTCGCCCTATCGGCCCTGGCGGCGATGACGGTCGCCGCAGCGCTGTTGCTGCTGCTACGTCACTGAAACGCGACTTCGGCGAAACTGCGCAGCTTGCGCGAATGCAGGCGCTCCAGTTGCTGCTCGCGGAGCCGCTCCAGCGCCCTCAGGCCGATCGTGAGATGCTGGCCGACGCGCTGCCGGTAGAAGTCGCTCGCCATGCCGGCGAGCTTGATCTCGCCATGCAGCGGCTTGTCCGAAACGCACAGCAGCGTGCCATAGGGAACGCGGAAGCGAAAACCGTTGGCGGCAATCGCCGCCAATTCCATGTCGAGCGCGATCGCGCGCGATTGCGACAGACGCCGGATCACGGAAGGATCGCCGATTTCCCAGTTGCGGTTGTCGACGCTGGCGACCGTTCCCGTGCGCATCAATCGCTTCAGCTCGAACCCCTCGAGCCCGGTCACCTCGCCGACCGCCTCCTCGATCGCGACCTGCACCTCGGCCAGCGCCGGGATCGGCACCCAGAGCGGCAGCTCCTGGTCGAGCACATGGTCTTCGCGCACATAGCCGTGGGCGAGGACGTAATCACCGAGCCGCTGCGAGTTGCGCAGGCCAGCGCAGTGCCCGAGCATCAGCCAGGCGTGCGGCCGCAGCACCGCGACATGGTCGGTGATGTTGCGCGCGTTGGAAGGACCGATCCCGACATTGATCAGGCTGATGCCACGATAGCCCGGCTCGACCAGATGATAGGCCGGCATTTGCGGCATGCGTTCAGGCGCAGTGCCCGCCGTGCCACCGCCAAGGCGGGCGTTTCTGGTGATCACGTTTCCCGGACCGACAAAGGCCTCGGGGCCGATCTCGCCCGCGGCGAGACGCTTGCGGGCAAGCTCGGCGAAGGCATCGATGTAGAACTGGTAGTTGGTGAAGATCACGAAGTTCTGGAAGTGCTCCGGGTCGGTGCCCGTGTAGTGATAGAGCCGCCGCAACGAATAATCGACACGCGCTGCACGAAACAGGGCCAGCGGCTCGGGCGCGCCGGGCATGAGCTGCAGCGTGTCGTTGGCGATGGCGTCATCCATGGTGCCGATGTCGGGCACATCGAAGTGATCGCGCAGCGATCGCACCACGCTCGACTTGTCGCCGGCAGACGGCGTGGCCTCGATGTTGATATCGCGGCGATAGGCGAAATAAATCGGAATCGGCTCAGCCAACTCGCCGATTTCCACCGGCACGCCGTGGTTTTCAATCAGCCGCCCGATCTGGTGGATGAGATAGGCGCGGAAGATATCCGGCCGCGTCACCGTGGTCTCGTACACGCCGGGTCCCGCGACAAAGCCATAGGCAAGACGTGAATCAAGCCGCACATGGGTCGAGGTCGTAACGCGGACGAACGGATAGTTGGCGCGCAGGCGCGTCGCAAGCGGCGCGCCGTTGACATAGGCCTCGAAGCGATCGCGCAGGAATTTGGTGTTGCGCTCGTAGATTTCTTCGAGGCGAGCAACGGCTGCCGTGGCATCGGTGAACGCCTCGGTGGCAATCGGCGGCGGGGTCAGCGTGGTGAGTGCGGGAACTCATTCTTGTCCTGGCGGATAATCTGTCGCTAGGCTGCTCCACCCAGCACGAAGGAGCGCATCGAGATCGAGCCCATGTCGATGCTGGCATTGAAGAAGCTGAGCTCGTCCGTTTCGTCGGCGACGCCGAGCGGGAACAGCACCGGGAGATAATGCTCCAGCGTCGGATGGGCGAGCTGCAGCGTCCGCGCCAGCGAAAGCGGTTTGGCGAGCGCGCCGAAATCGCGCCGGCTGATCGCCTCCGCAGCGCGGGCATCGAAATCCTCGGCCCAGTCATAGGGCTCTCCGCCGCGCGAGAGCGCCATCAGATTGTGGACGATGTTGCCGCTGCCGACGATCAGAACGCCCTTTTCCCGTAACGGTTTCAATTCCTGCGCCAGCGCGTAGTGCTCCGACGGCGGCTTGCTCAGGTCGAGCGAAAGCTGGAACACGGGGATGTCTGCCTTCGGAAACATCTTGATCAGCACCGACCAGGCGCCGTGATCGAGCCCCCACTCGGTGTCGCCCTTGAGGTGGCTCGACCGCACCAGCTCGATCGTTGCTCTCGCCACCTCAGGCGCGCCCGGGGCCGGATATTGCGCGTCGTACAAGGCTTGCGGAAATCCGCCGAAGTCATGGATCGTCTTCGGCCGCGATCCGACATGGACCAGCGTCGTGCCGCGGGTCATCCAGTGCGCGGAGACGCAGAGAATGGCCGCGGGCACCGGCAAGGATTCGCCGAGCTTGCGCCATGAGCGGCTGTAGGCATTGTCCGTGATCGCGTTCATCGGGCTGCCATGGCCGACGAACAGGGTCGGCATGCAGGGCGACGCCGGCAGGTCCTTGAAGGCCTCGCTCGCCGTGGTCGTGCCGATCGGGGCGGCTTCCGCGCCGGCGACGCCTGCGGAAAGCGCCGCGGCGAGCGTGAGGCCGTCATTCATCAATTCGCGCCGCGACATAAATCTTGATCCGATCTTCACTGGACTGTCCGTCCTTCCGCTGATCTAGCTTGGGCTAAATGAGAATCACACATTCCTCGGGGCATGCCAAGCCTGCGCTTCCCGTCATTCCGGGGCGCGCGAAGCGCGAGCCCGGAATCCATCGGGCCCCATAACAGGCGGGTGAATGGATTCCGGGCCCGCGCCATTCAAGTCGGCTTTAGCCGACTTGAACATTTATATTGCCGAACTCGGGTAAACCCGAGTTCGGGCGGCGCGTCCCGGAATGACGGGGAGAGATGTGAGCACGACGTCCGGCGAGAAGCTTGATAGTGTCTTCGAGTGAACTTGAGACACGGGAACCGCGATGGGAATCAGAAGACATACGGTCGTGGCAACGGCGGCTCTTGCGCTCGCATTCCTCTTCATGCTGCCGAGCACCTCGGCCATGGCCCAGGTGGACGCCGCCTACAACAAGGCCGTCGGCGACTTCAAGGCGATCCTTTCCCAGCGGCGCGCGCAGATCGATGGACATCAGGCGCTGCCGAACCTACCGGGACAGCCGCTCTATCTGGCGCGCAACGCTATGATGAGCAGCTACAAGGACCTCACCGACGCGGTTCCGTCCAGGATCGGCAAGCCGAACAAATTCAAAATTCCGCCGGCCTATTTCGACGCCGCCAACGAGCCGCTGCTCGATGAGTATTATCGTCTGTTCGACCTCATGGATGCACCGCCCGCCAACGCGCAGAAATCGGAGACGTCGTTCAAGGACGTCGTCGATCTCGGCACGGCGGTTGCGCACGCCAAGGGCCTCGATGCCGCGACCAGCGAAGCAGCAGGCCGCATCAGCCTCGGGATGTTCTTTGCCGAGACCAATGGCAAGCAGAACATCGGCAATGCGCGCTCAAACAAATACAAGGGAAGTTTCCAGACCGGCACATCGGAAGATCAAAACGGCCGGGCGAAGTGGGCCGCGATCAGAAGCACGATCGCCGCCTTCGACCCTGCCCTGATCGCCCGCGACGACAGGGAGGAGGCGCGCGCCGCGGGTCTCGATCATCGCTACAACCACTGGACCGCGGTGCGCGACGGCTTGATGAACGCCCACGCCGAGATCTTCCTGCAGCTGCCGGCCATCCTGAAAACGCTGCCGGATCCGATCGACCAGATGAAGCTGTTCGAGCTGATCCAGATCATTCCCTCGCCGACCAAATCCGCGCTCCGGTCGGGCAACCTGGTCAACTACCGGATCTCCGATCCGAAGATCATGGGCTATCTGCGCAACAACAGCGTGTTCGCCTATGGTCAGGCCGACCGGGCACGAACGTCGGCGACCTTCCGCGAAATCATGGATGCGATGTGGCTGTTCAACGACAAGTTCGAGCAGGCGCTTGCCCGCTTCATCGAGATCAAGGGCGGGAAGAAGAGCTGAAGAAGACGGCGCGCGCGGCGCGCCGTTCCCTTCCTTAGAGCGACTGACGCAGCGGCCGGAACGCTGCGCGCACTTCCGTGCTGAAAATATCAGGCTGTTCCCAGGCCGCGAAGTGCCCGCCTTTGTCGGCCTGATGGAAGTAGATCAGCTTGTGATAGGCGCGCTCTGCCCAGCTCCGCGGCGCCTGAAAGCTCTCGCCGGGGAAGACGGTGATGGCCGCCGGGATGGAGACGTTGGCTGGAAGGTAAAGGTTGATCTTGTTCTCCCAATAGAGCCGGCTTGCGGAAACCCCGGTGTTGGTCAGCCAGTAGAGCGTGATGTTGTCGAGCACGTCGTCGCGCGTGAGATCGCCCGCGGAGTGTCCATTGATCGTACGCCCAGCTACAGCCGAGGTCATCGCCGCCGCCGGCTGGGCATAGCCGTCACCGTGGTCGAGCAGCCAGGCCGCGAGGGCAACAGGCAAATCCGCGAGCCCATACAGCGTCTGCGGCCGCGTCCCCATGATCTGCGCGTAGGCGCGCCGCTTCGAAAATTGCAGCTTGAGTTGTTCGAAGGCATGCTGTTCGTCGGCTGGCAGACCTGCCGGAGCCGGATCGCCGGACGATACCGCCTTCACGATCTCGGGCGGAACGACACCGGGCAGGTTGACGTGGATGCCCAGCAGCTCGGGGGCGCCAAGTTTGGCCATCTCGTTCGAGACCGGCGAACCCCAATCGCCGCCCTGCGCCACGAACTGCTTGTAGCCAAGACGCTTCATCAGCACGACCCAGGCCTGCGCGATCCGCTTCGGGTCCCAACCGGTCGTGGTCGGCTTGCCCGAGAAGCCATAGCCCGGCATCGACGGGATCACGAGGTGGAAGGCATCCAATGCGCTGCCGCCATGGGCGGTGGGATTAGTCAGGGGATCGATGATCTTGAGCTGCTCGATGATCGAGCCGGGCCAACCGTGGGTGACGATCAGCGGCAGTGCATTGTCGTGTTTCGAGCGGATATGAATGAAGTGAATGTCGACCCCGTCGATCTCGGTGATGAATTGCGGCAAGGCATTGAGCCGGGCCTCGACCTTGCGCCAGTCGTAATCGGTCTGCCAGTGGCGCACCAACTCCTGGATGGTGGCGAGCGGCACGCCCTGAGACTCGTCGGCGACGGTCTCCTTGTCGGGCCACCGAACCGCCGCAAGACGCCGGCGCAGATCGACGAGATCCGCTTCGGGAATGTCGATGCGGAATGGACGGATCGCATCACCCGCGGCCGCCGGCGCTGGCTGCAGGGGAAAGAGAGCCGCGGCGCCGGCCGCCGCAATTCCCATCGCCGCGCCGGTCAGGAGCCGGCGGCGATCCCGGTCGATCACTTCGGAAGCTGTTTGCGTACGCATGTGAACCTCCATCATTGAATGTGTTTATTTGCGACGGCCGGACTACACGACCTCGAGGATTGGAGTTACCGGCCAGGCCGCGGATCAATCCGGCAGCTTCTCGCCCTTCTGCTCGCGGACGATGTAGTCGGCATACCAGTCCGGCCAGTTGTCATCGTGTCCGCCGGTCCGCTTCTCGTGCTCGCCATGCGCGGCCGCCGCGCGGCGCAGCGCACCCGCAAGCTCGGTCGACGAGGTGAAGGTCGTCTCGGCATCGACGCGTCCGGGCAGGCGCGTCGTGATTTCCTGGAACAGCCAGCCATTGCCGTCGGGATCGCTGAAGGACGCAAACGAGCTGTAGCTAGCGCGCGCAGGATCCGGACCGTTGACGCGCCGGCTGCCAAACAGATAGGGCTCGTCAGGTCCGCTGTGCACGTCGCCTGCGCCATGAAACACTTCGCTGACCTCAACGCCTCGCGCGATCAGCTCCTTGCGGGCCGCCTCGATGTCGGAGACGACCAGATACAACCCCTTGGCGGAGCCGGGCGCCGCCGCGGTGACGTTCGTGCCAAAGATGACCGAAGTCGGCGAGCCGGGCGGCGTGAACTGGATCACGCGAAAATTCTCGCCGGCGAAGTCGGCGTCCAGCCTCCAGCCGAGCTTGGCGTAGAACTGCTTGGCGCGATCGACGTCGGACACGGGAATGACGACGACCTCGAGTTTCATATCGACGGTCTGCGTTCGTGCGGTCTTTGCGGTTTCGCTGCGCGCTTCAATGCTGCTCATCTTGAACTCCCTGGGTTTGCGGTTGCGCTAGCCGGGCTGAGCGCCGGCTGCTTGATGCGGAGCATATTTGGCGCAGGGCCCGCCAAATTGCGCGTTATGGCTTGTTAGCAGCCGTTAGCGGTTGCGAGCCGCGGCAATTGTCTCATAGGGAGAATGGCTTGCCGGCCGGGCGCCGGCTTCACGCCACGGTGAATGCGAAGTGTTCCGCGCGTCACGCGCGGCGGATGACGGCGCCGGTTGGCGTCGCAAAACCTTCCATGGTCCGGATCCGCTTCTCCAGCCACCAGCCATATTCCGGCGACCAGTCCTCGAAGCGGCGGTTGATGCCGAGATCGTGCGCCCAGTGATGGGCGATGTTGGGGTTGTATTGCGACTGGCGACCGACCGCGATCAGGTCGGCCTGGCCTTTCTCGAGAATCGCCTCGGCCTGCTGCGCCTCGAGGATGATGCCGACCGCCATGGTGGCGATATCCGCCTCCTTGCGCACCCGCTCGGCGAACGGCACCTGGAAGCCGAGCGCGCGCGTCACCTGTGCCGCCGTCGCCGAGCCCGAGATGCCCCCCGAGGAGCAGTCGACCACGTCCACCCCGCGCGCTTTCAATTCGCGCGCGAAGACGACGGTGTCGTCCATGTTCCAGCCTTCCTGCGTGCCATCGACGGAGGAGACCCGCACGAACAACGGCATGCTGGCCGGCATCTCACGCCGCACTGCCTCGGCGATCTCGAGCGGCAGCCGCATGCGCCCGGCGCGGTCGCCGCCATATTCGTCGTTGCGCGTGTTGGAGACCGGCGACAGGAAGGAGGCGAGCAGATAGCCGTGCGCGGTATGGATTTCGATGGTGTCGAACCCGGCCTTGACCGCGTTCTTCGCCGCATGCGCCCAGGTGCCGACCATTGCCTTGCACTCGGCGGTCGTGAGCTGACGCGGCGTCAGCCAGCCCTTGGCGACCGGCTCCGCCGTCGGTCCGACCGGCTGCCATTTCTTCGCTCCGGCCTTCAAATTCTCCTCGGTCAGTGGGCCCATGCCCTGCATCGCGGTTTGCGACGACGCCTTGCGCCCGCCATGGGCAAGCTGGATGCCGATCGCGGTATTTTGCCGCTTCATGAAGGCGATCAGCGGCTTGAAGCTCTCGGCCTGGGCGTCGTTCCAGATGCCGAGATCGTGCTCGTTGATGAGCCCGACCTCCTCCACCGCGGTCGCCTCGACAAAGACGAGGCCGAAGCCGCCGAGCGCGTAGCGGCCGAGATGCACGACATGGAAGGTGCCGCAGGTGTTACCGGCCTCGGCGCGATAATGAACCATCGGCGGCACGACAAGGCGGTTTTTCAGCCTCAATCCGCGAATGGTGAAGGGCTCAAAAAGCTTTGGCCGCGTTGTCTCGCTACCATTGGTTGGTCCGTCACTCACTGGCGTTTCTCCCTGCATTTTGCTGCGAAACATGACGCGAAAGCAGGAGCGGATCAACCGCATTGATGCGCCGCAATACGATCACACGACTGCTACACTCTAGTATTAGCTTTGGCAGTATTAGCTTTGGCAGTATTAGCTTTGGCGCGCTAGGCGGACCACCAAGCCGAGGCTATAATCCGCCGCGCTAGTCTAAGAATATCCGGGGAGCAAACCCCGGCAAGCTTCGGGAGTAAATCAATAAACGCTTAGGGAGAAATCATAATGTCGTTAACTCGCCGTCAGGCGCTGGCGTCCGCTGCCGCCGCCGCACTTGCAAGCACCGTCGCCAGGCCCGCCATCGCCGCGAAAGAGCCGATCCGGATCGGTTATCTTCCGGCGCTCACCGGACCGTCATCATCCACCGGCATCGGGATCAATCGCGGGGCCGAACTCGCGGTCAAGGAGATCAACGCAGCCGGCGGCATCGACGGGCGCCAGATCGAGTTGATCGTCCGCGATACCCAAAGCGAGCCGACCAAGGCCGTCAACGGAGCTGCCGAGCTCGCGCACTCAGAGAAAGTGAGTGTCGTGTTTGGCCCGCTCAATTCCGGAGAGTCTCTCGCGGTCGTACCCTTGCTCGCACGCGCCAACATGCCGCAGGTCCATCCTTGCTGGGTCGACAGCCTGACCGATCCAAAGAAATATCCGATGTGCTTCCGCAATGCGCCCACAAACCAGCAAATCGGCGCCGCCGCCAACCGCTATGTGCTGGAGGTGCTCAAGCAAAAGAAGGTCGCCATCATCAGCGACACCACCGGCTATGGCACCGCCTCCGTCGTCGCCTATGTGCCGATGCTCAAGGCCAAGGGCGCGGAAGTCGTCTACGAGGGCAATGTCGACGCCGCCAATCCGGATCTCACGCCCGAGATCCTGCGCATGCGCAACGCCGGCGCGGAAGCGATCATGCCCTGGAGCGTCAATCCCGGCTTCCTGTCGCGCATCATCAATACGCGCGGGCAGATGGGATGGGACGTGCCGATCGTCGGCCAGACCACGCTCGGAAGCGGCCAGACCTCGGCCTTGCTGGAGAAGCCGGAATACTGGGCGAAGGTCTATCCGAACAACTTCCGCCCGGTTTGCTTCAACGCCGACAGCAAGCTTTCCGATCGCACCACCGGCTTCCTCGACCGTTTGAAGAGCGCAAAGATCGAGGTCAGCGACACGCTCTTGTGGTGGGTCGCGCTCGGCTATGACTCGCCGTACATGATCGCGGAAGCAATCAAGAGTGTCGGCAGCGAGCCGGACAAGATCGTCGGCTATCTCAACCAGCTCAAGCATTTCCCCGGCGTTTACGGCGACATCGCGTTTTCGCCCGAGCAACATAACGGCTACCCCGACGAGGAAGTCGTCATGGTCGAGGCCAATTCGCTAAAGAACGGCGCGTTCCGGCTGGCGCCGGGTTACGGGGCTTGATCGATCGTTCCCGTCCGTATTCTCTGTTCACCCCTCCCCTCGGAGGGGTGAATTCTATCGTGCTCAAGAAACCAGCAAAGTGACGGGAAAACCCACGCCATGGCCTTTTCGCTCTATGACGCCACCGTAGCGAACTACCTGCAGATCCTCGGCGCCGTCAGCGGCGTCCTCGAGAAGAGCCTCGCCTATTTCAAAGAAAAAGGCATCGATCCGGCCGAGGTCGTCGAGACGCGTCTTGCGCCCGACATGCTGCCGCTCCGTTTCCAGATCGTCTCGGTGGCACATCACTCGCGTGGCGCAATGGAGGCGGCAAAAAACGGCGTGTTCGTCCCTTCAGCCGGAAAACCCGACCTCGACTATGCGGCGCTCCAGGCGCTGGTGACGGAGGCGCGCAACGAGCTTTCAGCCCTCACGCCGGAGGCCGTCAACGCGCTGGTCGGCCGGGATGTGACCTTCAAGGTCGGCGAACGCGCTCTTCCCTTCACGGCCGAAGGCTTCCTGATGTCGTTCTCGCTGCCCAATTTCTTTTTTCATGCGACCACGGCCTACGACATCCTTCGCCACAAGGGCGCGCCGATTGGAAAGCGCGATTTCATGGGCCGGTTGAAATTGAAGGGATGATCGAGACGACGGCCCCCTCCCCCTCACCGCATCATCGCGTCCGCGATCTTCTCCGCCGACATCAGCGTCGGGAAATTGGTGTTGGCGCAGGGCACCACCGGGAAGATCGAGGCGTCGACCACGCGCAGGCCCTGCAGCCCCTTCACGCGGCCTTGGCCGTCGGTGACCGACATCGGATCGTCGGGGCGGCCCATGCGGCACGTACACGACGCGTGCCATACGCCGATCGTCGCCTTGCGCACGAAGGCCTCCAGTGCCTCGTCGTCGTTCATCACCTGGTCGAAGGTGAAACCCTCGACGACGAAATTGTCGATCATGAAGTGGCGCAGCGGCGCCGGCCCGTCCATCATCGCGGCGGCGATCGAGGTGAGGATCTTGTTTCTGGTGTTGACCACGCCGATCTTGCGCACGCGGTCGGTGTAGGAGGCCGGGAACGGCTTGTCGGTCACCGCCTGCAGCGGCGCGCTCATCTGCAATCCCGCCATCTTGCGAAAGCCGCTCATCAAGCGCTCGAGGTCGCGCCGGTCGGACAACAGGTTGAACTCGACGATCGGCTCCGCACGGGGATCGCGCGAGGCGAGCTTAACCTGCCCGGTCTCCGAGTAGGTCTTGTTGACGAAGGTGAGCAGCGAGCCGATCTGCTCGCCGACCGCATGCCAGGCCGACTTGGTCATCGCGGCGACGAACATGTCGCCCTTGGGCACGCCTGGTAGCCCTGAGGAGTAACGCAAGCCCATCTGGATGTGGCGCCGCGTGTGCGCATTCATGCGCGCGCCGCGGCGCACATAGGACGACAGCGAGATCGAGGGATGATCCATCAGGCGCTGGCCGACACCCTCGAGCCCCATCAGCACGGGAATGCCTAAGTCCCTGAGGTGCCCGACCGGGCCGATGCCGGCGCGGAGCAGATGCGCCGGCGAATGGATCGCGCCGCAGGAGAGAATAATCTCGCGGCCGCGAAACTCCTGCTCGTTGCCATCGACCAGGGCCTTCACGCCGACGCAGCGCGTGCCCTCGAACAGCAGCTCCTTGACCTGCGTATGGGTCGAGATCGTCAGGTTGGCGCGCTTGCGCGTCTCGCGATCGAGATAGCCCATCGCGGCGGAGACGCGGTGCTCGTCCTGGTTCGAGTGCGTGATCGGGAAATAGCCTTCGACGAATTCGCCGTTCTGGTCTGGGACGAACGGAATGCCTGCGAGCTCGCAGGCCTTGGCAACCGCATGCGAGTGCCCGGTCCAGTGCTCCCTGGGGATGCGGCGAACGGGGATGCGACCATCCTTGCCATGATACGGCCCGTCGAAATCGAGATCGTGCTCGACCTTGCGGAAATAGGGCAGCACGTCCTTCCAGCCCCAGCCCGCCGCACCCCGCGCCTCCCATTCGTCGTAATCGGTCGGCGCGCCGCGATTGGCCAATTGCCCGTTGATCGAGGAGCCGCCGCCGAGCACGCGCGCCTGCTCGTATTTGCGCAAGGGAGGGCGCTCCTCGGGATTGTTGTGGCTGACGATCTGGGTCGTGACCTTCAGCTCGGTCCAGTGGAAGCGCGGATCGAAATAGGCCTTGCCCGAATAGCTGTCCAGAATTTCGGCCGGTTCGTTGCCGGGCGGGGTGTCCTGGCCGGCTTCGCAGACGAGGATGTTGTTGGCGCTTTTGGCGGAGAGACGGTGGGCCAGCACGGATCCCGCCGAGCCGCCGCCGACAATGATGGTGTCGTACACTTTGGCGTTTCCCTTTTTGCTTTTGTGCAGGAAACGTAGCGTACCTTTGTTGCCGGGTCTAATGCTCGTCATTCCGGGATGCGCCGTCAGGCGCGGCCCCGGAATCCATTGATCCGCAGAGTTCGAGGTGAAATGGAATCCGGGTTCGCGCGGAGCCTGTCATCGGGCCGCGCTTTGCGCGGACCCGTTTGGCGCCCCCCGGGAATGACGAGGGCTGGTCTACTGCATCGATCGAGCCGGCGCGAGCGGTTGCGGGATCAGGCTCCTGCCTTGGAGCGGCGGAGCCATTCGTCCAAACCGATGTGGCCGAGGCGCGCTTCGCCCAACGGTACGAGCGAGCGCTCCTCGACCCGGCCGCCCCAGTATCGGGCCTCAGGGTCGCTCACGACCTCACGGGGGTCGCCGACCGCCTTCAGATAGCGGGCGATAATTTCGTTGAACGGCGCTCGTTCCGGGCCGGCGATATCGACGATGCCGTTTCGTGGCGCCGCGAGCGCCACATCCGCAACGATGGCCGCGACGTCGTCCGCCGCGATAGGTTGGAACAGGCCGGGCGAGAGCCTGATCATGTTTCCATCCGCACTTGCATCGGCGATCGTACCGAGGAATTCCAGAAACTGGGTCGCGCGAATGATGGTGTAGGGGATGCGGGAGGCCTCGATCAGTTTCTCTTGAGCGACCTTGGCGCGGAAGTAGCCGTTGTCGGGCGTCCGATCGGTTCCGACGATGGATAGCGCGACATGGTGCCGGACGCCCGCTGCGGCCTCCGCCGCGAGAAGGTTGCGGCCGGAGGTCTCGAAGAATTCCAGCACCGCCTTGTCTTCAAATGAGGGCGAATTGGCGAGGTCGATCACCACTTGCGCGCCGGCCATGGCCTCTTTGAGCCCCTCGCCCGTGATGCTGTTGATGCCGCTTCTGGGAGAGGCGGCGACCACGTCATGGCCGCCCTGGCGCAGAATGGCGACGGTCTTCGAGCCGATCAGGCCGGTGCCGCCGATCACGACGATCTTCATGGTGACCCTCCCTTGTCGATGACTGCAGATCCTTAGATGACTTCCTTGAATGGGTTCGAAAAGTGGGTTCGAATGCTAATGAGAAAAAAATATCCGGTCGTCCCTTTGCACTCCAGCATAGCATGCCGCGCGGCTTTCTCAGACGGCATCGACCGATCAGCAACACGCTTTGTGAGCATATGCGCTAGGGGTCCAATTCCAACATTCGCATCCCGTCGCAGCGGTCACCTTTGCGAATGTTGGAATTAGAGGACCACTAGCAAAATATTGATTCTAGTGGAGCTTTGGATTTGACGTTCGCTTGCGAGTTCGCCGCAAGCGGGGTAGCGAACGTCAAATCCGCTCCACTAGTGCATCGTCCGCGCCGGCGCCGGAGGACCGTAAACCTCTGCCTGCTTCGCCTTCTCCCCGGAAAAGAACCGCAGCACGCTGACGAAAAACACCGGCACCATCAGAAGCGCCAGGATCACGACCGCGATCATGCCACCCATTACGCCGGTGCCGAGCGCCTGCTGGCTGGCGCCGCCGGCGCCGTGCGCAACCACCATCGGCAGCACACCGCAGACGAAGGCGAGGCCCGTCATCACGATGGGACGGAAGCGCAGGATACAGGCTTCGATCGTTGCCTCCACCAGCGACTTGCCCTGCGCGTGCAAATCCTTGGCGAACTCGATGATGAGGATGGCATCCTTGGCCGCAAGACCAATGATGGTGATCAGGCCGACGGTGAAATAGACATCGTTCGGCAGGCCGCGCAGCGTTGCGGCGACGACCGCGCCCAAGATGCCGAGCGGCACCGTCAGCAGCACCGCGAGCGGAATGGTCCAGCTCTCGTAGAGCGCGGCCAGACACAGGAACACGACCAGCACCGAGAGCGCGAGCAACAACGGCGCCTGCGAGCCCGAGAGTTTTTCCTGCAGCGATTGTCCCGCCCATTCATAGCCGAAACCACGCGGCAGCTTGCCCGCGAGCCGCTCCATCTCCGCGATCGCATCGCCCGAGGTGTAGCCCGGGCGCGCTTCCCCGGTGATACGCACCGCAGGATAATAATTGAAGCCCGCGATCTGGGCCGGCCCGCGCGACCATTCGACGGAGGCAAAGGAGGAGAACGGCACCAGTTGGCCGCGGCTGTTCTTGACGTTGTAGTTCAGAATATCTTCGGCGCGCATGCGGTCGGCGCCGTTGGCCTGGACGACCACGCGCTGCATGCGGCCCCGGTTCGGAAAATCGTTGATGTAGTTGGAGCCAAGATTGGTCGAGATGGTGTTGTTGATGTCCTCGAAAGTGACGCCGAAGGCGCCGGCCTTTTCGCGGTCGATCACGAGATTGATCTGCGGAGCCTCCGGCAGCCCTTCGATATAGACCTTCTGCAGAACCGGACTGGCATTGGCCTCCGCGACGAGCTGGTTGGCGGCCCTGCTCAGCGCCGCATAGCCCTTTTGCGTACGGTCCTGCAAACGAAAGCTGAAGCCGGCCGAATTGCCGAGGTCATCGACCGGAGGTGGTTGCAACGCGGTGATCTTGGCATCGCGGATCGATGACAGATCGCGATTTATGTCGGTGACGATCGCGGCGGATGAATCATTTGGACCGCGTTCCGACCAATCTTTCAGCGTGATGAACGCTTGCGCTGTGTTCATACCCTGGCCGGAGTAGCTGTAACCGGTCAGAAAGGTAACGTCCTCTACGCCCGCGCGCCGGGCGAGATATTTCTCAACCTTCTCGACCACGGCCTCGGTGCGGGCATAGGAAGAGTCCGCCGGCGTCTGCACGTCGGTCGTGATAAAGCCCTGATCGTCGACGGGGAGGAAGCCGCTGGGCAGACTGACGAAGGCATAGGCGAGCCCGACCAGCAGCGCGGCGTAGATCAGCATCAGCCGCCCGGTGCGTTTCAGCGCCGCCTGCACCACGCGCGAATACCGATTGCGGTTGTTGTCGAGCAGGCGGTTGAACCAGCCGAACACGCCCCTCTGCACATGGCCATGTCCGGCCCGCACGGGCTTCAGCAGCGTCGCGCACAAGGCCGGCGTCAGCGACAGCGCCATCAGCGCCGAGAAGCCGATTGCGGCGACCATGGTGACGGAAAACTGGCGATAGATGATGCCGACCGAACCCGGGAAGAACGCCATCGGCACGAACACCGCCATAAGCACCAGCGTGATGCCGATGATGGCGCCCGTGATCTGCGACATCGCCTTGCGCGTCGCCTCCTTCGGTGGAAGCCCCTCCTCCGCCATGATGCGCTCGACGTTCTCGACAACGACGATGGCGTCGTCGACCAGGATGCCGACCGCGAGCACCATGCCGAACATCGTCAGCATGTTGATGGAGTAGCCGGCGATCATCAGCGTGGCGCAGGCGCCCAAAAGTGCAACCGGCACCACGATGGTCGGAATGATGGTGTAGCGGATGTTCTGCAGGAACAGGAACATCACGATGAACACCAGCACGACGGCCTCGACCAGGGTCGACAGCACCTTCTCGATCGAGGCCTGCACCACGGGCGTGATGTTGTATGGAATTTCGTACTTGATGTTAGCCGGGAAGTAGCGCGACAGCTCCTTCATTTTGGCTTCGACTGCCTGCGCCGTCGCGAGCGCGTTGCCTGTCGGCGATAGCAGCACGGCCAGGCCGGCGGTCGGCTTTCCGTTCAGGCGCGTGTT
Source organism: uncultured Alphaproteobacteria bacterium (assembly GCA_963847045.1). GTDB lineage: Bacteria > Pseudomonadota > Alphaproteobacteria > Rhizobiales > Xanthobacteraceae > Bradyrhizobium. The sequence continues at coordinate 220,316 of CAWJYQ010000024.1, forward strand.
GAACTGATAGCTTAATCCGCCGATCTCGATACGCGCAACGTCACGCAAGCGTACGGTGGAACCGTCCGGATTGGCACGCAGGATGATGGCGCCGAACTCGTCGGGCGAGGTCAATTGGCCCTTGACAAGCACGAGCGCGGAAATCCGCTGGTCGGGCGTGCTCGGCTCGGCGCCGATGCTCCCCGACGCGACCTGTGCATTCTGCGCGCTGATCGCCTTGTTGACATCGTCCGCGGTGAGCCCATAGCCGACCAGCTTGGCCGGATCGACCCATATACGGAGCGAGCGCTCGGTGGAATAGAGCGTCGCGCGACCGACTCCTGGAATGCGCCTGATCTCGCCAAGCACGTTGCGGATCATGAAATCGCCGAGCCCGATTTCGTCGATGCTGCCGTCGGTCGAGGTCAACGTGATGATCTGCAGCGTGTCGCTTGAGGCCTCTTCGATCAGGATGCCCTGCTGCATGACCGCACGGGGCAGGCGCGGCTCGACCCGTTTGATCCGGTTCTGCACGTTTACGGAAGCGTCGCCGAGATCGGTGCCGGGCACGAAATTCGCCGTTATCTCGACCTGGCCGAGGGAGTCGCTGGTCGACTCGAAATTGAGGATGCCGGAGGCACCATTCAGCTCCTCCTCGATCAGGCGCGTCACGCTGTTGTAGAGATTCTCCGGCGACGCGCCGGGATAGCTGGTCGAGATCGAGATCGAGGGCGGCGCGATGATCGGATATTGCGCGACCGGCAACAGCGGAATCGCGATCGCGCCGATCAAGCAGATGAACAGCGCGACAACCCAGGCGAAGATCGGCCTGTCGATGAAGAAGCTTGGCATAGCCCTTTACCGCTGGACCGTGATCGTGGCGGTCTGCGATGCCATCGCATCATTGGAAGCGTCCGCCGCCTGCGTCCAGATTTGCGGCTTGACCTTGTCGCCGGCCACGAATTTCTGGAAGCCCTCGACCACCACGCGATCGCCGGGCTTCAGGCCTTCCGTTACCAGCCACTGCCCGTCCTGCACCGCGCCGGTGCGGATCGGTTGCGGCGCGACGCGGTTGTCGTCCTTCACGACGAAGACCTCGCTACCGCCGCCAACATTGCGCTGTACCGCCTGCTGCGGAACGGCGATCGCATCACTGTCGATGCCCTGCTCGATTCGGACGCGGACGTACATGCCCGGCAGCAGTTCGCGTTTGGGATTGGCGAATTCGCCACGCAGGGTGACCTGCCCGGTACTGGCCTCGACCTTGGCTTCGGAGAAAAGGAGCTTGCCCGCGATCGGATAGAGCGTGCCGTCGTCGAGCACGAGCCGCACCTTGATCGCATCGGGCGCGATGCGGTCGAGATCACCCGCCTCGAAGGCGCGACGCAAACGGATCAGTTCGCTGACGGGCTCGGTGAAGTCGGCATAAACCGGATCGATCTGCTGGATGGTCGCAAGCGTCGCGGTATCGTTCTGCACCACGAGCGCGCCCTCGCTCAGCTGCGCCGCGCCGACGATGCCGTCGATCGGCGCGCGGATGGTCGAATAGTCGAGGCTGAGCCTGGCGCGGGCGAGATCCGCCTTGCGGGCTTCGACATCGGCTGCCGACTCCTTCTCGGCCGCGATCGCCTTCTCGTTCTCGATCTCAGGCGCGGCGCGCTCCTTGGCGAGGAAGCTGATGCGGCGTGCCTGCTGCACCGCGCGTTCATAGCTCGCCTGCGCCTTGGCCAGCGCGGCCTGGTTGGCCTGCACCTCGACCTCGAACGGTCGCTGGTCGATGCGGTAGAGCGGATCGCCTTCCTTGACCTCGCTGCCCTGGCGGAACAGCCGCTCGACGATGATGCCCGATACCCGCGGGCGAACATCGGCCACGCGTACCGGCGCGATTCGGCCCGGCAGCTCGCGCACGATCGAACGCGCCTGCGGCTTGACTGTGACAATGCTGACGTCGGGCTCGACGGCTTGCGTCGAAACGGAAGCCTGCGCCGTGTTCGGCTGGTCACAACCGGCGAGAAATGGCCCGATGGCGGTAAGCACCAGCAAAATGGCTGCCGACCGCGCGCGTAGTCCTGACATTGGAATTTTTCCCCAAATTGCAGCCCAAGGCGAAGGCACGAAGCCTCCGTCCCCTCAGCGGAAAGATAAAAAAGGCCTGCTGCGCCGCAATACGGCTCAATGTCACACGGCGCTAGCGCGCTGTAAAAACAAGACTTTGTCGGCAATCACCGGATAGTGATGGCGGGTTCCATGCCATGGAACAAAGCGGAACCCGAATCGCAGGCCGCCTTCATCCGGTAATGGCTGACGCCCCATTCGCTGCCACCGGCGGTGCCGAACAGACCGGCTGTAGCCAGGAAGAACCAGCGCCAGCGGCGCATCCACAAGCCCGTATCCTTGCCATAGACTTGGCGCAGCACGGCTTCAATCTCGCCCGCATACGTATCGAAATTGGCGAGCCAGTCCATCGCCGTGCGCTGATAATGCGCGCCGCTCCAGCGCCACTCCTTCTCGATCTCGAACAGGTCGGCATATTGCCGGATCAGATGGTGGCTCGGCATCACCCCGCCGGTGAAGAAATGCTGCGCGATCCAGTCCTCGCGGTCGGCGCGGTCGAACAGATAGGTGCCGGAGCGATGGGTGAAGATGTGCATGAAGAAGCGGCCGTCCGGCTTCAGCCATGACCTCACCCGCGTCAGCAGCTCGCGCCAGTTCATCATGTGCTCGAACATCTCGACCGAAACGATGCGGTCGAACTGCTCGTTGGCATCGAACACATTCATGTCCGATGTCACGACGCGCAGATTTTCGAGGCCGCGTTTGGCGGCCTCGGTCTCGATATAGTCGCGCTGCGAATTGGAGTTCGACACGGCGACGATCCGCGCGTGCGGAAACTGCCGCGCCATGAACAGCGACAGCGAGCCCCAGCCGCACCCGAGTTCGAGGATCGATTGGCCGTCGGCGAGATCGGCATGCTCCTCGGTCTGGCGCAGCGCCTCTTCCTCGGCCTCCTGCAGGGTGGAAGCCCCGTCCTTGTAGAAGCACGAGGAATATTTGCGATTGGGCCCAAGCACCTTCGCAAAGAATGCGGCCGGCACCTCGTAATGCTGGACGTTCGCGGCATCGGCGTGCTCGGCGATGGCGCGATCCGCCATCGCGCGGGCAAAGGCGGCGTCCTGCTCCTTGCTGCTGCTCGCGAGCCTGGTCGCGGTGCGCGAGCAGAACCGATGGATCGCGGCGCGGATGATGACGTCCGGCAGCGGCACCCGTTCGGCGGTGTCGATGATGGCGGAGACAAAGCTCATGCGGCCACTCCCTTTTTCCTAGCATGATCTTTCGGGGTCATGCCTGCGGTGGCAATGGGAAGAACTTGCTGGTGCGCAACTGATACGCGCGATAGTTCTCGCCCCGGGAACGTAACATCTGCTCTTCAAGCGGAGGTATGCCGGTGACGTATACCAGAATCCAGTACATGAAGACCGGAGCGAGCAGGCTGGCGAGCCCCCAAGGATAAGAGAAAGGATAAGAGGAAGACAGCGCGATCACGGGGTAGGCCAGCCAGCAAAACCATTCGAAGAAATAGTTCGGATGGCGCGACCAGCGCCACAGCCCGATATCGCAGACGCGGCCTTTGTTGGCGACCTTGGTGCGGAAGCGCTTGAGCTGAGCGTCGGCCAGCGCCTCGCCGGCGATGCCGACGAACAGGATCAGCGCGCCCAGATAGTCCTGCCAGCGCAGCGTGTCGTCCGGAAACCGCGCGGCGACGAAGATCGCGAACACCAGTGGGATCGATCCGAAGGCCTGGTTCTGCAGAAACAGGAACATCCGCCGCGCCGAATTGGCGCCCCACTTCTTCGCGAAGGCGGCATAGCGGGGGTCGTCGGTGATGGAAGCGGTGCGGATCGCGATATGGATGCCGAGCCGCAGCGACCAGATCACCACCAGCGCCGCGACCAGCCATTGCCGCGCGTTGGGGGCAACACCCCCGACGGGCCAGAGCGCGCCGCCGGCGCCGACCAGCCCGACCGCGAAGGTCCAGATGGTATCGACCCAGCCGGAATTGCCGCTTCTCTGCTGCACCACCCAGGCAAAGGCCATCAGCATCGAGAGCGACAGCGCGATCGCGACGAGGGATTCGAGATACAAAGCGGTCATACGGAATCCAGGCCAATTCCGGTAGGTTCGGGGTTCCTCTCAACTACGTGGCAAGCAACGGCCGGTTTCAGACTAAGGTTCCGCGGCAACGCCGCATTTCGGGACTAGTTGAGCTTTTTTCCCGCCGCCGCTGTGCCATAGTGAGGCTCAAGATCGGTTCCCTGTTACGGACAAACGTGATGCCCGCCGGCCCTGCCTCCCGCTCCGCCATGGAGATCGAACTGAACAAATTGTCCTCGCCCCGCATCTTCCTGGTGCGGATGCTGGTGTTCCTGGTCGCCTGCGGCCTGGTGGCGGTCGTGCTGTACAAGCAGATCCAGGTGGCCTTCTTTGCCAATCCCGGCCTCAATGCGCTGATCGGCGTGGTGCTGGCCATCGGCATCATCCTGTCGTTCCGCCAGGTGATCCGGCTTTATCCGGAAGTCAGCTGGGTCAACAATTTCCGCGTCGCCGATCCCGGACTTGCGATCGAGCGCCACCCGACCTTGCTTGCGCCGATGGCAGCGATCCTCGGCGGCGAGCGCACGGGGCGGATGAGCATCTCGCAGCAGACCATGCGGCATCTGCTCGACTCGATCGCGACACGCCTCGACGAGGCCCGCGACATTTCCCGCTACATGACCGGGCTCCTGGTCTTCCTCGGCCTGCTCGGCACGTTCTGGGGCCTGATCGAAACCGTCGGCTCGGTCGGCAAGGTGATCGACGGGTTGAAGGTCGGCGGCGATGCCGGCGCGCTGTTCGACACGCTGAAGGAAGGTCTCGCCGCGCCGCTGGGCGGCATGGGCATTTCGTTCTCGTCCTCGCTGTTCGGCCTCGCCGGCTCCTTGATCCTGGGCTTCCTCGATCTGCAATCGAGCCAGGCGCAGAACCGTTTCTATACCGACCTCGAAGACTGGCTCGCCACCACCGTGCGCCATTATGGCGACGACGCGGGGCCCTCCGGCGATCTCTCTGCGGCGCTCGACAAGCTGCGTACGACGGTGGAGGAAGGCGGCGGCGGCCGCAACACCACGGCGGCGATGGCCAATCTTGCCGAGGCCATCCAGGGCCTGGTTGCGCATATGCGCACCGAGCAGCAGATGATCCGCGAATGGGCCGACGGCCAGGGCGAGCAGAACCGCGAGATCAAGCGGCTCCTGGAGCGGCTCGCCAGGCAGCCCGAAAAGAGTTGAGCTTCGGAGGTCGGCATGCTGGACCACGTCACCATCGGCGTGAGCGACATCGAGCGGTCGAAGAAGTTCTATGATCAGGCTCTGCTGCCCCTTGCGATCACGCGCCTGTACGGCGAAGGCGAGCGTTTTGCCGGCTATGGCGTTCGTCCAAAGGCCTTCTTCTGGATCGGATGGCGTGACAATCCGCAGACCGGCGCCCATATTGCGTTTGCCGCAAAGGACCGCGGAACCGTCGAGCGCTTTTACGAGGCGGCGATCAAGGCCGGCGGCAGGGACAACGGACGCCCCGGCATACGGGAGCACTATCATCCGAACTATTATGGCGCGTTTGTCCTCGATCCCGACGGCCACAACATCGAAGCGGTTTGCCACGCGCCGCAGGCTTAGCGGCGACACCAAGCAATAGAGGATATCGAATGGCGCTTGCCCGCTCCCGCCGCAACGAATCCGGCTTCAACTACTGGCCCGGCTTTGTCGACGCACTGTCGACGCTGGTGCTGTCGATCGTGTTCCTGCTGTCGGTGTTTCTGGTGGTGCAGTTCTTCCTGTCGCAGGAAGTCACCGGCAAGGACAAGGCACTGCAAGAGCTGAACGCCAAGATCGCGCAGTTGAACGACCTGTTGTCGCTGGAGAAGCTCAGCAATCTCAATCTCGACGATCGGGTCGCACAACTCAGGGCGGGGCTCGCCTCCGCCGAGGCCGAGCGCGATCGCGTCAAGGGCCTCTATGAAGGGTTGGCCGGCGCCGGCAACGACGCCGCCGGCCGCGCCAACGAACTGAACAAGGCGCTGGAATCCGAGAAGGGCGTCACGGCGCGCGCGCTGGCGCAGATCGAGGTCCTGAACCAGCAGATTTCCGCGCTGCGCCGCCAGCTCGCCGCGCTCGAGGAGGCGCTCGATGCCTCCGAGAAGCGCGACAAGGAATCGCAGACCCGGATCGCCGACCTCGGCTCGCGCCTTAACGTCGCGCTGGCGCAGCGCGTGCAGGAATTGTCGCGCTATCGCTCCGAGTTCTTCGGCCGCCTGCGCGCCATCCTCGGCAATCGGCCCGACATCCGCATTGTCGGCGACCGCTTCGTGTTCCAGTCCGAGGTGTTCTTCGACACCGGACAGGCGACGCTGCTGCCGGAAGGCATCGCCGAGCTCGACACCGTCGCCGGCGCGCTGACCGATCTCGACAAGAAAATCCCGGCCGAGATCGCCTGGGTGCTGCGGGTCGACGGCCATACCGACGTGCGGCCGGTCAACGGCCCGACGTTCAAGTCGAACTGGGAATTGTCCTCGGCACGCGCGATCTCGGTGGTGCAGTACCTGATCTCGCGCGGCATACCGGCGCAGCGGCTGGTCGCTGCCGGCTTTGCCGAGTTTCAGCCGCTCGATACCGCCAACACCGAAGACGCCTACCGGCGCAACCGCCGCATCGAGCTGAAGCTGACCGAGCGCTAGACGCGGCGGAAGAGCACGCCGATAGTCAGCACGACATAGGCGATCGCCAGAAGATCGAAGACATGCGACGTATTGATGATCGGCACGGGCGCGTGCATGTAGCGCACCAGCATGGCGACCAGCGCCAGCGCCAGCGAAACGAAGAAGATGAAAAGCGATGGCGGCGTGAGTGCGAAACCGCCGCGGCGATAGGGCATGGGTCGTCTCCCGTTGCTGGATACGGCGATGCATTTGTTCCGGCAGGCAACGTACGAGCGTCAGGAGAGGTTGCACCCGCAATATAACATTTCTCGAGCGGGATTCAGACGCCCTCGAACTGCAGCCGCGCCAGCCGCGCATAGAGGCCGTTGGCGGCAACGAGCGAGGCATGCGTGCCCTGCTCGACGATGCGGCCCTGGTCCAGCACCAGGATGCGGTCGCAGGACAGCACGGTTGCAAGGCGATGCGCGATGACGAGCGTGGTGCGGTGGCGCATCAATTCTTCCAGCGCGGTTTGCACCAGCGTCTCGGATTCCGCATCAAGCGACGAGGTCGCCTCGTCGAGCAACAGCAGCGGCGCGTCGCGCAGGATCGCGCGCGCGATTGCGATGCGCTGGCGCTGGCCGCCCGACAGTGTCACGCCGCGCTCGCCGAGCGAGGTGGCAAAACCCTCCGGCAGGCGGCGGATGAATTCGGTCGCATGCGCGAGCTCGGCGGCGCGCTCGACTTCGGCGTCGGTCGCGTCCGGCCGGCCGAAGCGGATGTTTTCCCGCGCGCTGGTCGCAAACACCACCGAGTTCCTGCGGCACCAGCGCGATATGGCTGCGCACGCCTTGCGGATCGGCCTGCTTCACCGGCACGCCGTCGAAGGAGATCGTGCCGGAAGACGGATCGTAGAAGCGCAATAGCAGATGAAACAGCGTGCTCTTGCCGGCGCCGGAGGGGCCGACGATCGCGACTTTTTCGCCGGGCTTGACCGCAAACGACACGCGGTCGATCGCCGATACCTCGGGCCGGGCCGGGTAGGCGAAGCTGACCTCGTCGAAACTGACGTCGCCGCGCGAAGGCTGCGGCAGCGCGCGCGGCGAAGCGGGCGCCGATATGTCCGGCTTGACGTGCAGCAGTTCGAGCAGCCGCTCGGCAGCGCCTGATGCAGCCGAAACCTCGCCCCAGACTTCGCTGAGCTGGCCAAGGCCGGCAGCGGCAAACGCCGCGTAGAGCACGAACTGGCCGAGCCGGCCCGGCGTGATCGCGCCGGTCAGCACATCATGCGAGCCGACCCAGAGGATCGCCACCACGCTGGCAAAAACGATGAAAATGATGATCGCGGTCAGGACCGCGCGTGCCTGGGTCGAGACGCGCGCGGCCTCATAGGCCTGCTCCACGTCCTTGCCGAAGCGTTCGTTCGCCAGCCGCTCGCCGGTATAGGCCTGCACGGTTCTGACGGCGCCGATCAACTCGGAGGCGTAGGCGGAGGCATCCGCCAGCGTATCCTGGGCATTGCGCGACAGCCGCCGCACCCAGCGCCCGAACGCGACCAGCGGGATCACGATCAGGGGAATGGCGAGCAGCACGAAGCCGGACAGTTTCGGACTGGTCACCACCATCATGGCGGCGGCGCCGAAGAACAGCATCAGATTGCGCAGCGCGATCGACACGGAGGCACCGACCGCGGACTTGATCTGGGTGGTGTCGGCGGTGAGCCGCGAGATCAATTCGCCCGAGCGCGCGGAATCGAAGAAGGATGGCGACAGCGAGATCAGATGCGAGAACACGTCGCGGCGGAGATCGGCGACGATGCGCTCTCCGATGGTCATCACGAGGTAGTAGCGCGAGGCGCTGGCCAGCGCGAGCACGGCCACGACCGCGATCATGACGCTGAAATAGCTGTTGATCAGTTCGATGCCCTTCGGCGTCAGGCCGAAGTCGATCATCCGCCGCACCGCGACAGGAACCAGAAGCGTCGTCAGCGCGGCAACGGTCAGCGCGATCAGCGCGAGGAAGGCGCGGCCGCGGTAGCGCGCGACATAGGGCGACAGTGCGATTAGCGGCCGGAGCCGCGCCCGGCTTTTCGCGGGCACCACCACCGCCTCGCCGGCCGATGCCGCCGCGGCGATCGGGTCCGGCCGCGGCGCGCCGCCGCCCTCGTCGTCCAGCCGTTCCACTGCGCTCATGAGTCCCGCCAATCTGTCGCCCCTCTCCAGATAGGCCCGGCAAGGGAGGCTGGCAAATCCGGCGAGATACGAAGACAGAACGGCTTGTTTTGAGGGGGCGCATACGTTATAGAGCGGCCCAAATCCGTCATCGCAGCGTTAAATTAGACCGGCGCGGGCCGGCCAAGGGATATGCCATGAAAGCCGAAATTCACCCGAATTATCATACGATTACGGTCGTGATGACCGACGGCACCGAGTACCAGACGCGCTCGACCTGGGGCAAGGAAGGCGACAAGCTGAACCTCGACATCGACCCCAGATCGCACCCGGCCTGGACCGGCGGCTCCCAGCAGATCCTCGATCGCGGCGGCCGCGTCTCGCGCTTCCAGAAGAAGTTTTCGGGCTTTTTGAAAAAGGAATAAGCCCGCACAAAATGGCTGAATAGCCGAACGCCCCCGTTTTCCGGGGGCGTTTTTGTTTTTGCGATGATCCTGGCGCCGTCATTCCGGTATGGTCCAAAGGACCAGACCCGGAATCTCGAGATTCCGGGTTCGCGCTTTACGCGCGCCCCGGAATGACGACCTCATCACTGCTCGAACGCTGCCTTCAGGCGGTTGAGGTGTGGCACCAGCGGATTGCCGATCGCGGGGCGCTCCGGCGGCGGCGAATGGATTGACGTGTCGAGCCGGCGGACGCGCGACTGCAGGCTCATCGACCGGGCGATTAAATCCTGCAATTGCTGCGGCAATTTCTCGATCATCTCGGACGGGCCGGGATCGGCAGCCGACAATTTCACCTTGGTCTTCTCGCGGTTGGCCTGGGTCAGCGTCATCTCGCCTTCCTTGACCGCGCGATGGAGAAGCAGCCAGGACGCGAGCTGCATCAGCCGCGTGGTGAGCCGCATGCTCTCGGTCGCGTAAGTGAGACTGACGGCGCGGTCGAGCGCCTTGGCCTCGGAGCGGCCGACACCGTCGAGATAGGCCGCGGTCTCCTCGACCAGATCCATGCCTTCGCGGAAAAGATTGCCAAACTGTGCCGAATTGGTGAGCCGCTCGCTGAACTGGACCAGCGCGCTATCGCCTTGCAAACGGTCCGTCATGGTAAACGCCTCTTACGCAACGGTTACGCCAACCGGCTTATGGACCGGCTTATGATGAACAAATCATTGCGCGGGAGAGATCAAGAGTCCAGCGACAACCGTTAATATGGTTTCCGACCGGTGCGGTGGATTGCATAAAGGGTGCGTCTCGGCCAATGGCCGACATGGCTAACATTCTTTAAAAAAATTCGTTTATTTACGATCGATTAAGCTTTCGCGTTTATGACTATCACTGTCCTCGTTTGGACACCGAGTGGCTCCTGTCCACTCTGTTTGACGCCTCCCTGTTATCAACTTTCAAAGCCGCCGGTTTTCCGGCGGCTCTTTTTTTGTGTGCACGCCGCCGCGCATCACGATTTGAAGAAGGCGTTCGCTGCGTCCTTCGAGGCGCGCTTCTTCGTCGCCGCGGCCTCGAGGCGCGCAATCTCGGAAGTGAGCAGCGCGATGCGTTCGTTCAACTCCTCGACCGAGAGCAGCGACAGATCCTGGCCGATCTCGTGCGTGATCTTCTTCCGTGGCTGATCATCGTCTTCCTTGGGCATGCCTTCCTCCTCTTTCGCCGTCCGGGCCGCCTTGCCAGCCCCGTTGCAGCTGGCTAAATGCCGCCGCAAATCCGCCCGCCGCAAGGACAAATCATGGAAAAGTTGCCTTCGCAAATGACCGTCATCGGCATCAGCAAGCCCGGTGGCCCCGAGGTGCTGCTGCCCGAAACCCGCCCGGTGCCGCAGCCCGGTCCGGACGAAATCCTGATCAAGGTGATGGCCGCGGGCGTCAATCGTCCTGACGTAGCGCAGCGCATGGGCCACTACCCGCCGCCTCCAGGTGCGAGCGATCTGCCCGGCCTCGAGGTCGCGGGCGAAGTCGTGGCAGTCGGCAGCAATGCGAAGAAGCACAAGCTTGGCGACAAGGTGATGTCGCTGGTCGCCGGCGGCGGCTACGCCCAATATTGCATCGCGCAGGATGCGCAGGCGATGGCGGTGCCACCCTCGCTCACCATCCAGGAAGCCGGCGCGCTCCCGGAAACGCTGATGACGGTCTGGCACAACGTGTTCGAGCGTGGCGGCTTGAAACCCGGCGAGACGCTGCTCGTCCATGGCGGTTCGTCCGGCATCGGCACCATGGCGATCATGATGGCGAAGGCGCTGGGCTCGAAGGTGATCGTCACCGTCGGCTCGAAGGACAAGGCGGATGCCTGCATAAAACTCGGCGCCGACCACGCCATCAATTACAAGACCGAAGACTTCGTCGAGGCGTCGAAGAAGGCGACCGGCGGAACCGGGGTCAACGTCATCCTCGACATGGTCGGCGGTGATTACATCGACCGCAATTACGATGCAGCCGCCGTCGATGGCCGCATCGTCCAGATCGCCTTCCTGTCCAACGCGCCCAAGGCGACCGCGAATTTCACCAAGCTGATGGTCAAGCGCCTCACCCATACCGGCTCGACGCTCCGTCCCCGTAGTAATGCGGACAAGGCAGCGATGGTCGCGGCGATCGAGGCCAAGGTGATGCCGTTCCTGCGCGAGGGACGCATAAAACCACTGATGGACAGCTCTTTCCCGCTGGAAAAAGCATCCGAAGCGCACCGCCGGATGGAGACCTCCGAACATATTGGCAAAATTGTGTTGGTGCTTTAACGCTCGCGAACAAAGGCTGCCGGGAAACCCTTTGATTTCCCTCACATTCGTGGCAATGATCGCCTTACGACCGAACGCGGTTGCGGTCGCATGCGGAGAACTGACATTGCGTCCGATCAGGTGCCTGGCGCTCTTGCTGGGCCTCGTGATTACTGTCGCCGCTTCGTCGGCATATGCGCTTGACGCCGTCAGCGTCCGCAGCGACGCGCCCGCCATCGACCTCACCGGCGTGCTGGAACATCAGCACAGCGATACCGACCGCATCCAGGTTTCCACCGCACCCGGAACCGACGGCATCGTCCGCCGCATCGAGGTGCGCGCCCGTGAAGGCGGGCAATACTGGGTCGTGTTCGCGCTCGCCAACAACACCGACGACCAGCTCGACCGCCTGATCGTCGCGCCGCATTACCGCATCGTCTCTTCCGGCCTGCTCTGGCCCGATCTCGGCCTCTCGCGCATCGCAACGATCACGCCCTCGACCGGCGATCGTCCCGACCGACAGGAGAGCCCGACCGCAGACGTATTCCGCATCACCCTCGATCCCGGCGCTGTCGTCACCTTTGTCGCGGAACTCCGTACCGACAAGCTGCCGCAGCTCTATCTCTGGGAGCCCGACGCCTACAAGGACAAGGTCAATTCCTTCACGCTGTACCAGGGCATCGTGATCGGCATCTCGGGCTTGCTCGCGCTGGTGCTGACGATCCTGTTCGTGGTGAAGGGCAGCATCATGTTCCCCGCTGCCGCCGCGCTCGCCTGGGCGGTGCTGGTCTACATCGGCGTCGACTTCGGCTTCTGGGGCAAAGTGCTCGACATGTCGAATAACGCCGAGCGCGTCTGGCGCGCCTCCGGCGAAGCGATTCTTGCGGCGACACTGCTCGTATTCCTGTTCGCCTATCTCAATCTCAGCCGCTGGCATGTGCGCTATTCCCACATCACCGTCGGCTGGCTGGTGTTCCTCGGCTCGCTGGTCGCGCTCGCGCTGTTCGATCCGGCGGTCGCCTCCGGCATCGCGCGCATGTCGCTGGTCTTGATCGCCTTCGCGGGCTTTGCGCTGATCGTCTATCTCTCGACCCATGGCTTCGACCGCGCGGTGCTCTTGATCCCGACCTGGTTCCTGCTGGTGGTCTGGGTGATCGCGGCCGGCATGACGGTTGCGGGAAGCGTCACCAACGACATCGTCGGCCCGGCGCTGCTCGGCGGCCTCGTGCTGATCGTGATGCTGATCGGCTTCACCGTCATGCAGCACGCGTTTGCGGGCGGCGGCGCCTCGACCGGCATCGTCTCCGACGTCGAGCGGCGCGCGCTGGCGCTCGCTGGATCCGGCGATCTGATCTGGGACTGGGACGTCTCCGCCGACAAGGTGTTCACCAGCCCCGAGACCGAGAGCCTCTTGGGCTTGAAGCGCGGCGCGCTGGAAGGCCCGGCCGCGAAATGGCTGGAAGTGCTGCATCCGCTCGACCAGGACCGTTTTCGCGCGGCACTGGACAGTGTGCTGGACCAGCGCCGCGGCCGCCTGGTGCAGGATTTCCGGCTGCGCACACCCGACGGTCATTTCATGTGGTTCGCGCTGAAGGCGCGCCCCGTGGTCGGCTCCGACGGCGAGGTCGCGCGCGTGATCGGCACGCTCACCGACGTCACCGACGCCAAGAATTCCGAGGAGCGCATGCTCCACGATTCCGTGCACGACAATCTCACGGGCTTGCCGAACCGGAAACTGTTCATGGACCGGCTCGGCGCGGTCGCCAACTTCGCCAAGACCATGCCGAACCTGCGGCCGACCTTGATGGTGATCGACCTCGACCGCTTCAAGCAGGTGAACGATTCCGTTGGCATCGCGGTTGGCGATTCCATCCTGCTCACGCTGGCGCGGCGGCTGACCCGCATCCTCAAACCGCAGGACACCCTGGCGCGCCTGGCCGGCGACCAGTTCGGCCTGATCCTGCTCTCCGAGCAGGATCCCGCGCGCATCACCAATTTCGCCGAGACCATCCGCAAGACCATCCGCGCGCCGATCGCGTTCAATGACCGCGAAATCTTCCTTACGGCATCCATCGGGCTCGCGCTTTCTGATCCCCAAACCCAACTTTCCGACGAGATCATAAAGGACGCCGAGCTTGCGATGTATCACTCCAAGCGCATCGGCGGCGACCGCATCGATGTCTACAAGCCCGCGATGCGCGCGCGAAAGACGGACCGCCTGACGCTGGAGAGCGAACTCCGCCGCGCCATCGAGCGCGAGGAGATCACGGTCCTGTACCAGCCGATCATTCGGCTCGAGGACCGCTCGGTCGCAGGCTTCGAGGCGCTGGCGCGCTGGGATCATCCAAAGCTCGGGCGAATGTCGCCGTCGGAGTTCATCTCGATCGCCGAAGAGATCGGACTGATCGTCGACCTCGGCACTTTCGTGATGGACCAGACCGCGCGGCAGCTCGCGATCTGGCAGCGCGCGATGCGGTCGCGCGAACCGATTTTTGCTTCCGTCAACATCTCCTCGCGGCAATTGCTGCGCCACGACCTGCTGCACGACATCCGCACCGTGCTGTCGCGCTCGTCGGTGGCGCGCGGCACGCTGAAGCTCGAATTGACGGAATCGCTTGTCATGGAGAACCCCGAGCATGCCGCGCAGATGCTAACGCGGATCCGCGAGCTCGGCGTCGGCCTCTCGATCGACGATTTCGGCACCGGCCATTCCTCGCTGTCCTATCTGCAGCGCTTCCCGTTCGACACGCTCAAGATCGACCAGTCCTTCGTGCGCACCACCAGCCGCGGCACGCGGCCGGTGATCCTGAAATCGATCATCGCGCTCGCGCACGATCTCGGCATGGACGTCGTCGCCGAGGGCGCGGAGACCGACTCCGATGCCGTCGAGCTCTACCAGCTCGGCTGCGAATATGCGCAGGGTTTTGCCTTCGGCGAGCCGATGGATGCGGATGCCGCGATGCGGCTGCTCACGGAAGAGCGGCTGGAAGCGGCGAGCTAGCATCGCCGGTCTGGCGCAACATTTTCGTGCCTTTTGGATAAGGCGGGCGAGGCGACATCACCACATGCGCCATGCGCATCGGGGCGTGAGGGAGGTCACGCTCGCGATCCGGCGCGGCGTGGCAACCTTTGCGGATCCGAACAAGGAGGCGATTGGCGCCGACTGAAGCTTTAGTCTTGCACCGTTGGAGAAGGAAAATGCCAGCGATCAACCACATCCGCGCCGCACGCTATCGCGCCCTGGCGCAGGTCGAAAAGGATCAAGCCCGGGCCGCCCTGCTCGGCCAGCTTGCCGACGAAGCCGATCACGGCGTGCTCTGCACCGTCAGGCACCTTCATCTGGTCTCTAACATCGGGTCGACGACGGCGCCCGCAGCGAGCTGACCTCAGTGAACCTTCACTGACCGCTGAGACCGGCTCGGAGTGCGATGTAGCCCCTGGCCGGCTTTCGCTGACGGCAGCGGTGCGCAAGTACGGCGCCGCCACGTAGAACTACGGGGTTGCAGCAATTACGGCGTCGCATTTTGCGGTTCTTAACGTCCTGCATGGTTCGATAGCGCGCCCGACTTCCGGCTGCCGTTTGCCGGTCGCAACGGATTTTCAGAACAACAGGACTTCATGCCGTGTCCATGGCCCATGCGAGCGCATCGACGGATTCCCAGGAGACGCTGATTTCCGAGCTCGAGACCGCGGTTCGCAGCGGCTCGGCGGAGGCGCGCGTCAAGAAGCTGCGCGAGGTGACCTCGCTCTTTCTCGCCGACGCCGCCTCACTGACGGAGGAGCAGGTCAAGGTCTTCGACGACGTCCTGTGCAAGCTGACGGCGCGAATCGAAACCAAAGTGCTGGCTGAACTCGGCCATCGCCTGGCGCCCGTCGACAACGCCCCGGTCGAGACCATCAAGCGGCTGGCATGGAACGAAGCGATCACGGTGGCCGGGCCCGTGCTCACGACATCGAAGCGGCTCTCGACCTCCGATCTGACTGAAATCGCGGAAGTGCGCGGCCAGGCACATCTCGCCGCCATTTCCAGGCGCGAAACCCTGGAAACCCCCGTCACGGACGTGCTGCTCAAGCGCGGCGAACGCGAAGTGATCCACATTCTCGCGGCCAATGCGGGCGCGCAATTCTCGGAAGCCGGCTACGCCAGCCTGGTCGAGAAGACGGAGGGCGACGAAATCCTTTCCGAAGCCGTCGGATCGCGCGGCGACATTCCGCTGCGTCTGTTGCGCGACCTCCTGGCGCGCGCGACCGAGGCGGTGCGCGCGAAACTTCTCGCGCTGATCCCCGAGGAGAAGCGCGAGCAACTGGCCCAGATCCTGTCGGACATCTCCAGCGCCGTGGCCGGCGTCACCAGGGATGGCCGCTACGAGAATGCCGAAAAGGCCGTCCGCGCCCTGCAGGCGGTCGGGAGTCTCCACGACAAGACCATCTGCGACTTCGCGCGTAGCGCTCAAATCCCCGAAGTCATCGTCGGCATCGCCGTGCTGGCGTCATCAAAGATCGACGTCATCAAGGAGATCCTGACCGGCGACCGGAATGACGCCGTGCTCATCCCCTGCAAGGCCGTCAATCTGCGCTGGGACACGGTCGAGCAGATCCTGCGCAACCGGCAGCGGCTGAAGCCTCCCTCCGAGCAGATCATCGAGCTTGCGAAAAACGACTACCGGCGCCTGTCAGCCGAGACCGCGCAGAAGACGCTTCGTTTCCTTCAGGTCAGGGCGGTCGTCAAGTAGAGCGGCAGGCCAACCGGCTGCGGCGGCATGGCGGCAACGCTCAAGGGCATGCCGCCGGTGAGCGCAGCGTCAGCGCGCGTTGGCGACGAGTTGGGGGCGTGGCGTCAGCACGGCGATCTGGACCGGCGAGGCGGGCATGCCCGCAGCGGTCAACTTGGCGGCCGGGACCTCTTCCCTGACATTCGCGGCGCCGAGCATCTGGACCTGCGCCGGCGATATCGGAAACGATTTCACTTCGTAGGAAGGCAGCTCTGTTGCCATCGCGATGGCGCTGGTCGCCATGGCCAAGCCCGCAGCCGCCGCGATCGCGCCGCCCGCAACGACCGAGCCTGCGGCCGCAACCGTCAAAAGAACCCTCATTTCAAATCTCCTTAAAGATGTGAACTGCAGGGTTTGTCGCCGCAGGGTGGGAAGAGGTTCCGGAAAAAGACGCGATTTTTCGGCCCACTGGCCTTGTCGCTGGCGGAGCGGCTTGACGCCGGGACGTCGATTATTTGACGGCGCCGCCGGTGATGCCCGAGATGAAGCGGTCGAGGAACAGATTGTAGGCGATAGCCACCGGAATGCTGGCGATCAGTGCGCCGGCCATGATCTCGCCCCAGAAGAAGATGTCGCCCCGAACGAGATCGGTTGCGACCCCAAGCGTGATCGGCTTTTGCGCGGTCGAGGAGATGAACGTCAGCGCGTAGACGAACTCCTGCAAGGTCAGCGTGAAGGTGAAGATCACGACGGTGAGGATCGCCGGCAGCGACAGCGGGATCGCCATCTTGATGAAGGCGCCGAACAGGCTGCAGCCGTCGACGATCGCCGCCTCCTCGATCTCGCGCGGCACCGCCTTGAAGAACCCCATCAAGAGCCAGGAGCAGAACGGGATGGTGAAGGTCGGGTAGACCAGGACCAGCGACCACATCGAATTCTGCAAGCCCAGATCGGTGACGATCCGCGACAGCGGCAGGAACAGCAGCGTCGGCGGCACCAGATAGGTCAGGAAGATGCCGATGCCCAACGCCTCGCCGTTGCGATCGCTCAGCCGCGCCAGGCTGTAGCCGGCCGGCACTGCCGTAACCAACGTGATCGCGACCACACAGACGCCGATCACAAGCGAGTTGAGCAGCCAGCGCACGAAAAACGTCTGCTCGAACAGATAGCGGTAATGCTCGAGCGTCGGCGCCTCGTTGAACCAGAACGGGATATTCTCGACGCTGTAGAGATCGCTGTTCGCCTTCAGCGAGGTGATCACCATCCAGTAGAACGGAAACGCGGTCAGGATGACGAAAAACGCCACAGCGCCGAAAAACGAGACCTCGCCCAGGGCGTTCTTGATGACGCGCGCCATGTCAAATCTCCCGTCGCCGGATGAAGCGCAGCATGCCGACGACCACGACGAGCAGGACCGGC
This sequence comes from uncultured Alphaproteobacteria bacterium, assembly GCA_963847045.1. Lineage (GTDB taxonomy): Bacteria > Pseudomonadota > Alphaproteobacteria > Rhizobiales > Xanthobacteraceae > Bradyrhizobium. The sequence continues at coordinate 238,045 of CAWJYQ010000024.1, forward strand.
AGCATGAACAGCGAGATCGCCGCGCCGTGCGACACGTCGCCGGAGACGATGCCGACCTGGAAGCCCTGGAAGCCGAGCACCGAGGTCGCATTCACAGGACCGCCATTGGTAAGGAGGAAGACGATCGAGAGATCAGTGAATGTGAACACGATGCCGAAGATCAGACCGATGGCCACGATCGGCAGGATCATCGGCAGGATGATCTGGTAGTTGCGGCGCCAGAAGCCCGCACCGTCGACGATCGCAGCGTCGATCACGTCCTGCGGGACGGCCGTGATGCCGGCAAGGAAGATCACGATCGCGAACGGAAAGAAGCGCCAGGCGTTGACGACGATCACGCAGAGCATCGCCAGATGCGGGCTGCCGAGCCAGTTCGGCGCGTCAGAACGGTCGATGAACCCGAGCGCGATCATGGTCCAGTTGATGACGCTGTAGAGCGAATCGAACATCCACTCCCAGGCCACCGTGGCGAGCGCGATTGGCACGGCCCATGGCAGAATGATCAGGGCGCGGACGACCTTGCGTCCCGGGAACGGCCGCAACAGGAGCAGCGCGCCGAACTTGCCGAGGACAAGGCCAAGCAGTTGCGAGCCAAAGGTGAAAAGGAAGGTGTTGCCGAGCGTCTGCAGGAAGACCGGGTTCTGCAGGATCTGCTGAAAATTGGCGAGGCCCACGAAGCGCCAGGTGGGATCATAGATGGTGTAGGCGCTGAGCGAATAATACACCGCGAGCAGGAACGGCATGCCGACCAGAAGCAGGACGTAGAGGATCGCGGGCGATACGAAAAGCGCGCCAAGCACATCGCGCCGATCCAGAATGAAGCGAAAACGCGAAGCCGGCTTGGTGGCGACTGGTTCGGCAATGACGGCCATCTGCGAAATTCCGTTTTCAGTGGTGGTGAATGGACCGCTTGCCGTCCTTGTCGAAATGGCGCAGCGCGCTCTTGCGCACGGCAAACGGATGCCACTCGCCCGGGCGGATGCTCTCCTCCGCGACATGCGCCGGCGGCAATTTTGCAGTAATCACCTGTTCATCGAAGCCTTCGATCACACCATAGACGATCCGCTCGGAGCCGAGATATTCGGATCGATCGACACGGAACGAGAATTCGGCGACATTGCCGTTGCCGTCATCGATCATGTCGCGGGGCAGGAAGTTCTCTGGGCGGAAGCCGAGATAGCCACCATTGCGCGCGATGAGATTCATCGGCGGCGTGCCGACAAAGGTCGCGACGAAGCGGTCGGCGGGATCGTCGTAGATTTCGGTTGGCGTTCCCACCTGCCGGATCCGGCCGTGATCGATTACGGCGATGCGGTCGCCCATCCCCATCGCCTCGACCTGATCGTGGGTCACGTAGATCGTGGTGACGCCGACCCGCTGCTGGAACTGCTTGATCTCCTGACGGGCGGAGGCGCGCAATTTGGCGTCGAGGTTCGAGAGCGGCTCGTCGAGCAACAGCGCCGTCGGCTCGCGGACCAGCGCGCGGGCGAGCGCCACGCGCTGGCGTTCGCCGCCCGAGAGCTGGCGCGGCCGGCGGTCGAGCAGATGGTCGATGCCGAGCAGTTGCGAGGCCCATTTGACCTTCTTCGCGATCTCGGCGCGGGGAACCCGCTGCGTCTTGAGCGGAAAGGCGATGTTGTTGCGCACCGTGTAGTGCGGATAGAGCCCGTAGCTTTGGAACATCATCGCCACACCACGGGCGCGCGGCGGAATGTCGTTGACGACGCTGCCGCCGATCATGAGGTCGCCGCTGGTCTGCCGCTCGAGCCCGCAGATGATGCGCAGGAAGGTCGTCTTGCCGCAGCCCGATGGCCCCAGCAGCACCATGAACTCGCCGTCCGGCACGCTGAGCGTGATGCCGTCGACAGCGGAAACCTCGCCGAATGTCTTGATGATATCCCTGGTCAGTACCGCAGCCATTGGACCTCCCGGTCATTCAACACGACGCGTCCGCCCCGCCGGCTTCCCCAGCGGGACGCACGCCGCAGTTCACCGACGCGCCGGACCGCGCGATGGCGCGGTCCGGGCATGCACGATCAGGCCTTCTTTAGCCACTTGTCGAAGATGGCCTGGCATTGCTGCGCGGCCCACTTCACCGATTCCTCGGCGGTCGCCGAACCCGTTGCCGCCTTGGTCATCATGTCGCCGATAACGAAGTTGTTGTAGATCTCGTCGGTGGCGGGCCAGGCCGGTCCCGGATAGCCGGTGGCAGCCGACCACTCGTCCGAGGTCTGCAGGATCGCCAGCTTGTCGTGCGGGGTGGACGTCGGGTCGTCGGACAGGATCGGCATCGGCTTGGGTACGATATTCGCATAGATCGGCATGTTGTATCCGGTACTTGCCTTGAAGGCGTCGCCCCAGTTGTCGGCATAGTATTTGAGGAAGTCCATCGCCGCGTCCTTGTTCTTGGCGAACTTCCAAATTCCGTAGGAGTTCGGTGCGCTATCCATCAATAGGCGCACCGGGCCCTTGGGCGGCTTCATCACGAAGATGTCGTCGGCGACCTTCTTGTTGAGCTGCTGGGCGGTCCGATAGGCCGAGATCGGGTTGACGATCAGCGAGCTAACGCCGGAATCGATGTACTGGTTGTTGCTGGCGTCGCTCCAGGACAGCACGTCCGACGTCATCGCCTCCTTGTAGAGCGCGGTGACGAATTTCACGGCCTCGACCGTCTCCTTGCTGTCGAGCGTGACGCGCTTGCCGGTTTCATCCTGTTCGGAGGCGCCATAGCTCCACAACAAACCGCGCCATGTCGTCTCCGGATCGTTGCTGTGGCCGAGCGAGATTCCGACCGGATGGCCTTTCGCCTTCAGCTTGGCGCCGCCGATCCGAATGTTGTCCCAGGTGTCCGGCACCACCCCGATCTCCTCCCACAGGCTCTTGCGGTACATGACGGGGAAGTTGATGTAGTAGTCGGGATATGCAGACCAAGTCTTGTCGTCCTGGTTGTAGCCGATCTGCCTCCCGATGACGCTGATGTTCCCGTGCTTTTTCTCGACGTACTCGACCAGGCTCGTAACGTCGACAAGGAACTTCCGGTAGAGATGCGGCCCGCCGGCGCCGTTCCACTGGAACATGTCGTGGCCCGATCCGGCCGATGCCTCGGCGGCGGCGCGGGCGGCCACGTCCTGCACCGGAATGTGGTCGACCGTAACCGAAACGTTGTTCTTGTCTCCCCAGTCCTTTGCAAATTTGTCGAACCATTTGTCGTACGCTGGAACGAAATGGCTCCACTGCACGATCGTCAGCGTCTTGGTGTCGGCCAGGGCGCGCGAAACGAAAGGTGCGGAGATCAGGGGTGCGCCGCCGGCGGCGGCAAGCGTGAGACCGGTCTGCTTCAGGAACCGGCGTCTCGTGACACGCGGAAGCATGTTGTTACTCATCTCTCCCTCCTGGGTTCTGTGCAGGTGAGACGAGGCGGACCCAGATGAGAGGACGGCCTCTTCCACCGGATTGTTCTTGTTATGCAGTCACCATAACGCGCGATTGCCGCGCCGGACTATTGTAAGTAAGCCGGACAACAGGCCTGACCTATCGTCATCACGCGGCGCGCTGACGTTCGCACAAAGTCGAAGTCTCTCTCCTTCGCGACGAAAGCGAGCGAGCTGCGGAAGCTGAAATCGAAGTGCGACGCGCCCCGAGCGAGCGCTTCAAGTCACCGGCGCGGGATTGAACAGTGTGAGATCGTTGTGGATACCCCAGCGATCCGACCATGGTTTTGTCCGCCCGCTCGCAACATCGAGGATCAGGCGGAACAGCTCCCAGCCGGTTTCCTCGATGGTCATCTCGCCGGTGGCGATGCGGCCGGCGTCGAAATCGATCAGGTCCTTCCACCGCCGCGCCAGCTCGCTGCGGGTAGCGACCTTGATGACGGGAGCCGCCGCAAGCCCGTAAGGAGTGCCGCGGCCGGTGGTGAAGACCTGCAGCGTCATGCCCGAGGCAAGCTGCAGCGTGCCGCAGATGAAGTCGCTCGCGGGAGTGGCCGCGAACAACATGCCCTTCTGGCGCGCCTTCTCGCCGGGCGCAAGCACGCCCGCGATCGGGCTCGAGCCGGATTTCACGATCGAGCCCAATGATTTTTCGACGATGTTGGCGAGCCCGCCCTTCTTGTTGCCCGGCGTGGTGTTGGCGCTGCGGTCGGCGCCGCCGCGCGCGAGATATTCGTCATACCAGGCCATCTCACGGATCAGCCCGCGGCCGACATCTTCATTGACGGCGCGGCGCGTGAGCAGCTGGATGGCGTCGCGCACTTCCGTGACTTCCGAGAACATCACGGTCGCGCCGGCGCGCACCAGCAGATCAGCGGCAAAGCCGAGCGCGGGATTGGCTGTCACGCCGGAGAAGGCATCGCTGCCGCCGCATTGCAGCCCGATGACGAGATCGGAGGCCGGACAGGTCTCGCGCCGGCGCTTGTCGAGAATTTTGAGGCGCGCTTCGGCCTGGGTCATGATGGCATCGACGATCGCGCCAAAACCGTCAAAGGCTTCATCCTGCATGCGCACGATGGCATCGCCGAAGCCTTCCGGAACCAGCCGCTCGGGCGCGAGCTTCTCGCAGCCGAGGCCGACCACCAGAATCTCGCCGCCGAAATTCGGATTGAGCGCGAGATTTTGCAGCGTGCGGATCGGCACGACCGCGTCGGGCGCGGTGATGGCGACGCCGCAGCCATAGGCGTGGGTGATCGGCACCACGTCATCGACATCAGGATATTTCGGCAGGAGTTCGCTGCGAATCTTCTTCACGGCGTAATCGAGCGTGCCGCGCACGCATTGCACCGAGGTCGAGATGCCCAGGATGTTCCTGGTGCCGACGGAGCCGTCCGCGTTGCGGAAACCTTCGAAGGTGAAGCCTTCGAGCGGGGCGAGCGGCGCCGGCACGGCGGTCGCGATTTCCAGCTTGTCCAGCGGCGGGGCCTCGGGCATGCGGATGCGCGCTTCGTCGACCCATTCGCCGGCGCGGATCGGCGACAGCGCGTAGCCGATCACCTCGCCATAGCGGATGATCGGCGCGCCCTCGTCGATGTCGACAGGCGCGGTCTTGTGGCCCTGCGGCACGAAGGCGCGCAATTCAAGACCGCAAGCAAAGCGCGAGCCCGCCGGCAAGCCGAAATCGTTGACGACGATCGCGACATTGTCGCGTTCGTTGAGCCTGATGTAGCGCGGCTTTTCGGTCACCACTTCCCTCTTGCCCATCGTCGCAACTCCCTGAAGTGAACTAGCCGGGGTTCGTGTACGCGGTCTTCACCGTCGTGTAGAACTCCCGCGCGTAGGCGCCCTGCTCGCGTGCGCCGTAGCTCGAGCCTTTGCGGCCGCCGAACGGCACGTGATAGTCGACGCCGGCGGTCGGCAGATTGACCATCACCATGCCTGCCTCGCTGTTGCGCTTGAAATGCGAGGCGTATTTCAGGCTGGTGGTGCAGACGCCGGCGGCCAGGCCAAAATCAGTGTCGTTGGCGATGACGAGCGCCTCGTCATAGTTCTTGGCGCGGATCACGCAGGCGACCGGCCCGAAGATTTCCTCGCGAGCGATGCGCATGTTGTTGTTGGCCTCGGTGAACAGCGCGGGCTGCAGATAGAAGCCGGGCGTCTCGCGGTTGAGCAACTCGCCGCCCCAATGCAGCCTGGCGCCCTCGTCCTTGCCGATCTTCAGATAGCGCAGGTCCTGGTCGAGCTGGCTCTGGTCGACCACCGGGCCGATCTGCACGCCGGGTTTCAGCGCATCATCGACCGAGAGGCCCTTCAGCCGTTCGGTCATGGCGTCGACGAAGCGGTCATGGATACCCGCGGTGACGATCAGCCGCGAGGAGGCAGTACAGCGCTGGCCGGTCGAGAAATAGGCGCCATTGGTGGCGGCTTCGACCGCGACCTTGATGTCGGCGTCGTCGAGCACGACCAGCGGATTCTTGCCGCCCATCTCGAGCTGGAATTTCTTCATCGGCTCCGACATCACGCAGGCCTGTGCGAGCTTGCGGCCAGTCGCGACCGAACCCGTGAAGGAAATCGCGGCGACGTCAGGACTTTCGATCATGGTCTGGCCCACGACCGAGCCCGGGCCGACCACGAGATTGAACACGCCGGCCGGGATGCCGGAACGCACGATGATCTCGGAGAGTGCATGCGCCGAACCCGGCACCAACTCGGCCGGCTTGAACACCACGGTGTTGCCGTAACAGAGCGCGGGTGCGATCTTCCAGGCCGGGATCGCGATCGGAAAATTCCAGGGCGTGATCAGGCCGACCACGCCGAGCGGCTCGCGCGTGATCTCGACCTCGAGGCCGGGACGCACGGAAGCGCCCTTCTCGCCCATCATCCGCAGCGCTTCGCCGGCAAAGAACGCGAAGATCTGCCCCGCGCGCGCGACCTCGCCGATGCCTTCGGGCAGGGTCTTGCCTTCCTCGCGCGCCAGCAGGCGGCCGAGCTCGTCCTTGCGCGACAGAATTTCGGCGGAAATCCTGTTCAGCGCGTCATAGCGCTCCTGCGGCGTCGAGCGCGACCAGGCGGGAAATGCGGCCTTCGCCGCAGCGATCGCCTTCTCGGTCTGCGCCCTGTCGGCCTTGGCGTATTCGCCGACGACATCGGTGGTGTTGGAGGGGTTGATGTTCCTGGTGATGCCGGAGCCGTCGACCCATTCGCCGCCGATGAAGTTCTTCAGAGCCAGCGTCATTGTTCCCTCCACGTGTTCTTGTTCGCGCACGAGACAGGGAGACGTTTATCATCAAATGCCCAGCCGGGAAGGAGGAATTGCATGGCCATCGCGTCGTCGCGGGCCCCTGAGCCAAGCAGGATCGATATTCGATCGGACGCTTAACCCATCAGCTTGTCGAGCGTGATCGGCAGATCGCGTACGCGCTTTCCGGTGGCATGGTAGACGGCGTTGGCGATGGCGGCGGCCACCCCGACCACACCGATCTCGCCAAGTCCCTTGATCCCGAGCGGATTGACGAGCTCGTCCGGCTCGTCGACGAAGATCACTTTGATGTCTTGGATGTCGGCATTCACGGGCACGTGGTACTCGGCGATGTTCGCATTCATGATGCGGCCGAACCGGTGGTCGAACACGGTCTCCTCATGCAGGGCCATCCCGATGCCCCAGACGATGCCGCCCATGATCTGACTGTGGCCGGTCTTGGTGTTAAGGATGCGGCCGGCGGCAATGGCGCTGACCACCCGCGTCACGCGGATGACGCCGAGCTCTTCGTCCACCTTGACCTCGGCGAAGACCGCCGAATGCGTATTGCGCGCATGGGACTTGTCTTCGGCGAAATGATGGGTCGCTTCCCTCTCGATGCGGTCGACCTTGCCGTGGCGCATCGCATCCGCGATCGAGACGGCTTGCCTGGCGTCCTTCCGGCTCGCGATCTTGCCATCGACCAGAACAACTTCGTCCGCACCGGCGTTCTTGAGCGGCGAATCGGGCACCGCCCTGGCGAGCTTCAGAAGCTCGCCCTTGATTTCGCTCGCGGTATTCACGACCGCATGCGCCGTCGTGGCCGCCATCCATGAACCACCCTCGACCGGCGCCTGCGGCAGGGTCGAATCCCCAAGCCGCACGCTGAGATTTTCGAGCGGCAATCCCAGCGCATCGGCCGCGACCTGCGCCACGATGGTGTAGGTGCCGGTGCCGATGTCGGAAGCGGCACAGGAAATCTCCGCGTGTCCGTTCGCGCTCAACACGATCCGGATCGCGGCTGGCATCTGCAAGGCTTCCCATACGCCGCTCGCCATGCCCCAGCCGACCAGATCGCTGCCGTCCCGCATCGAGCGCGGCTCGGGATTGCGCTTGTTCCAGCCGAACGCGTCGGCGGCCTGCGAATAGCATTCGCGCAGCCGCTTGCTGGTGTAGGGCAGGTCCGAGCTCTGGTCGCGATCGGAATAGCAGCGCAGGCGCAGTTCGACCGGATCGAGCCTGAGCGCGACCGCCAACTCGTCCATCGCGCTTTCGAGCGCATAGACTCCGGTCGCGGCCCCCGGCGCGCGCATGTCCGAAGGGGTCGAGACGTCAAGCTTCGCGAGCTTGTGCACGAATTTGGCGGCGGCAGATTTATAGAGCAGATCGGCCCAGGCGGTGTCGTTGCGGGAGAAGTCTTCGAATTGCGAGGTGACCGCGATCGCCTCGTGGACGACGGCATCGAGCGTGCCATCGTTCCCGGCGCCGAGCGACACGCGTTCGATGCTCGCCGGCCGGTGGCCCAGCCCGTACATCTGCTGCCGGGTGAGGACGAGACGGACCGAGCGCTTGAGCGCCAGCGCGCCCGCCACAGCAAGCACCACCTGATATTGCGGCCGCAGGCCTGCGCCGAAGGCACCGCCGACATAGGGCGAGATCACCCGTAGTTCTTCATGCTTCTTGTTGAACACGCCACAGAGATAATTGTGAATGTTCTGCACGCCCTGGGTCTTGTCGTAGACGGTGAGCCTGCCACTGCCATCCCAACTCACGGTCGTGGCGAATAGCTCCATCGGATTGTGATGCTCGGTCGGCACGAAATATTCACCTTCATGACGAACCGGCGCGGCCGCCAATGCCTTCGCGGTGTCGCCGCGCGGCTTCTCAGGCTTCTCGACCACGAACGCGTGAGCACGCTGCGTCTGGATGTCAGTCACAAAGGCATCCGGCTCGTACTCGATGCGGATGAGCGCGGCCGCGTAGCGCGCGGTCTCCCAATCCTCCGCGAGCACCAGCGCCACCGGCTGGCCATTGAACTTGACGACATCGTCGTACAGTGGGCGAAACGGCGAGCCTTCTTCCGGCGCCACATCGTCCTTCCAGGCCTGGTCGTTATCGGCCATCGGCGGCCGGCGCGCGTGCGTCAGGACGTCGAGCACGCCCTTCACCCTCAGCGCCGAGGCGGTGTCAATGCGCCGGATGCGGCCCCTGGTGATGGTCAATTCCACGACAAAACCGTAGGCGAGACCCTCGACCCCAAACTCGCCGGCATATTTCGCCTTGCCCGTTACCTTGGCGGGGCCGTCGACGCGGGAGGTAGGTGTTCCGACATACGCGTTCATGGCTGGCTCGTTCGCTTGATCATGCGATCTTCTTGTTCGACTGCGATTGCGGTGTGCCGCGCGCGGCCTGGGTCAACGTCCGCACGATCGCACGGCGCGCCAGCTCGACCTTGAACGCGTTGTGCGTATGAGGCTTGGCGTCACGCAACAGCACGTCCGCCGCACGCGCAAAACTGGTCTCATTCGCCCCCTCGCCACGAAGCGCGGCTTCGGCATCGGCATCGCGCCAGGGCTTGTGCGCCACGCCTCCAAGCGCAAGCCGCGCCTCCCTGATGGTGCCGCCTTCCAGCTCGAGCGCGGCCGCGACCGAAACCAGCGCGAAGGCATAGGACAGGCGGTCGCGGATTTTCAGGTAGCTGTAATGGATGTCAAAGCCGCGCGGCGGAAGCTCGACGCCTGTGATGATCTCAGCCGGACCAAGATTGTTGTCGAGATGCGGCTTGTCGCCCGGCAGGCGATGGAAATCGGTGAGCGGCATCGTGCGCTCTCCCGACGCGCCGGTCACCAGAACCCGCGCATCAAGTGCTGCGAGCGCCACGCACATGTCGGACGGATAGGTCGCGATGCAGGATTCACTGGCGCCGAGGATCGCGTGGCCGCGGTTGTGTCCCCCGATCGCGGAGCATCCGCTGTTCGGCGCGCGCTTGTTGCAGGGCATCGCGGTGTCATAGAAATAGGCGCAGCGGGTACGCTGCATGAGATTGCCGCCCACGGAAGCCATGTTGCGCAATTGTTGCGACGCGCCGGCCAGGATCGCGCTGGAAACAACCGGATATCGCTTCTCGATCAGCGGGTGATAGGCGAGATCGGAATTCGGCACCAGCGCGCCGATGCGAACACCGCCATCCGCCGTCTCCTCGACCCGCGTGAGCGGCAGCCGCGTGATGTCGATCAGTTGCGATGGACGCTCGACATGCTCTTTCATCAGGTCGAGCAGGTTGGTGCCGCCCGCAATGAACTGCGCGGCCGGATTGCCTGCCTTCAGGTTGACTGCGTCGGCAACGGTGCTTGCGCGCACATATTGGAAGTTGATCATGATCGCCCGATCACTTGCTGGATGGCTGCGACGATGTTCGGATACGCGCCGCAGCGGCAGATGTTACCGCTCATGAGTTCGCGTATTTCGTCCGCGCTCTTTGCACGGCCTTCTGCGATCAGGCCGGCCGCCGAGCAGATCTGTCCGGGCGTGCAGTAGCCGCACTGAAATGCGTCATGGTCGATGAAGGCCTGTTGCAGGGGGTGCAGGGCGCCATCGGCAGCGAGCCCTTCGATCGTCGTCACCTTGGCGCCATCCTGCATGACCGCAAGCGTGAGGCAGGAATTGGTGCGCCGCCCGTTCACCAGCACGGTGCAAGCGCCGCATTGCCCGTGATCGCACCCTTTCTTGGTGCCGGTCAGGTCGAGGTGATCGCGGAGCGCATCGAGCAGCGAGGTCCATGGTGCGACATCAAGCCGCCGCTCGACGCCGTTGATAACCAGGGTGACGGCGAGCCTTTCCGGAGGCAACAAAGGATCCGCTTCGGCAGAATTGGAGGTTGTGTGTTTTTCGAGCATGATGACTGAGGTGATGTTGGCTTTAGGCAGCTTTAAGTCCAGTTTGTTGTCGTTTTGCGAAACGGTCAAACCCTCACGGCGAAGAGCCGCGAGGCTCCAACCCGAAGCAGTCGTTTCGGTTCCAATTTGCGGCGACCCGGCATCACGCGCCAAATCGCGCCTACTTCGTAGCCGTACAGGTCACCTGCCATTTGGTCTTTCAAAACCGCACGCCGTTGCTGTCGCAAGCGACGGCTGAACGCGATCGGTTTTCAGGCAGCATGCCCAATTCGGATGCACGCGATCGTGAACCCGGGAACTTCGCATGCGTGAAACGCGTGCGTGGCACATCCGTAGTGACTGTCAAGAATGCGCTTCCAACACACGACTTCAACAATCAGAAAAGAAGTGTACCGCATGAAACTGTCTTTCACGCTGCAATCGGCGCAGGGCATTTGCCCATGGCCTGAAATCTGACCGGCGAGTTCATCTTCAAGGATATCGTGCTGCTCTGCATCTGCGTCGTGTTGCTGCTGGCTTCCCTGCCGCAGTCAATTTTCCGCTCACGCAATGCCTAAAGCGCGATGAGATTAGGTTGAAGCGTCATCGCGCTTTAGGTTTTTGATTGAGCATGATCTTTTCGGAAAACCGCTACACACTTTTCCCGATCATGCTCTAGGGCGGCTCCCGCGCCCGTCCGTTACTTCATCCGCCTGAAGCGGACGCCCTTGCCGTCGGGCAGGCGGGTCGCGACATAGCCGCCGGCAAGGCAGGCCTCGCGCTGCGGCATCTTTTCCTGCGGGCTGCGCAGGCTGTCCCACCAGGAGGCGCGCTGCGCCGCGCGCGGCAGCGCGGCGTCGATGATCTCCTCGATCTGCTCGAAGCTCAGCACGAACTCAGGCCGCGTCTCCTTCTTCAGGTAATCGCGCAGGGCGTCGTAGTCGTTCACCGTGGTCTTGCTCCGCAAAAGTCCCGCGACATTACAACCCAGGCAAAATCGAGGGCGTGGAAAGGAAGCGTTAACTCATTAACGCATCGTTGTCCTCACTTAAGCCGACGGCAATGTTTCTGTCGCATGCATGGGGATTGGGAGCGAGATGCATGCGGTTTGGACGGCGTAACAGCGGGGCCGAGAGGCCGTGGCGGCTATCGGCAAAATTGCTGGTCGCCTCCTCCGTCGTTACCGTGCTCGGCTTTTCCGCGATCTGCGCCAGCGTGATGCTCGACATGCGCCGCGGCGAGGAGACGCTGGCCCGGCAGTCGCTGGACAACATCGCCGCCAGCATCGACGCCGACATCAGCCGCAACATCGAGGTCTACGACCTTTCGCTGCGCGCGGTCGCCAGCAACATGGTGATGCCCGAACTCAAGGACGTCCCGAGGCCGCTGCTGCACCTGATCCTGTTCGATCATTCCGCCACTGCCAACCATTTCGGCGTCATCGAGGTGCTCGATGCCAACGGGCGCGTCACCGCGGACGCATCCACGCTCGATCCCATGCCGGTCAGCCGCGCCGACGAGGAATATTTCCAGGTCCATCGCGATCATACGGATACCGGCCTCTATGTCAGCCGCCCGATGCTGCATCGCGGCGCCTATGCGATCGTGCTGAGCCGGCGCATCAGCGGCGACGACGGCCGCTTTCTCGGCGTGGTCGCGGGCTCGATCCGCTTCACCTATTTCCATGAACTGTTCGGGCGCCTCAGCCTCGGCGACGGCGACACTATCTGCGTGCTGCGCCATGACCGCACCATCATCATGCGCCGCCCGTTCGACCTCGATGTCATCGGCAAGAAACTGAGCGACCTGCCGCGCGGCAAGAAGCCGGGAATGGAGGGCGCCACGTCGTTTTCCGGGGTAGGTCCCATTGACGACACCCCGCGCCTTTACGTGCGGGGCCCGGGCGCGAGCCCGCTCACTGTCATCGTCGGCAAGCCGCTCGACGACATCCTCGGCCTGTGGCGCACCGAGGCGATCCGGATCGGCACGATCATGCTGGCGCTGGTCGCGTTCGTGCTAGCGGTGACGATGTTCCTGGCGCGCGAGATCCGCCGCCGCGCCGAAGCCGAGGACAAGCTCGAGGAGCTGGCGACCACGGACTCGCTGACGGGCCTGAAGAACCGCCGCAAGTTCGACCAGGAGATCGACAGCGAGTGGCGCCGCGCGCTGCGCCACAGGAGCCCGCTGTCGCTGCTCATGATCGATGCCGATCATTTCAAGGCCTATAACGATACCTATGGCCACCAGGCCGGCGACCAGGTGCTGGTCGGGATCGCGATCTGCATTTCGGATTCGGTCAAGCGCGCCGGCGATTGCGCCGCGCGCTATGGCGGCGAGGAGTTCGCCGTGCTGCTGCCGGATACATCCGCGATGGATGCGATGACGATCGCCGAAACCATCCGCCGCAAGGTGCAGGGCTGGTCGGACGAACCCGTGATGTCGACCGTGAGCATCGGCATCGCCAGCGTCACGCCGACGCAAACGATTGACTGGGCCAGCTTCGTTCATGCCGCCGACAAGGCGCTCTATTCCGCCAAGGCCGCAGGCCGCAATTGCTGCGTGATGGCGCCGATGCCGGCGCTGTCGCTGGTGGCTTAGGCGGATTTCGCCAGCGCGCGCATTACCGCCTCCGGCTCCTTTTCAACGACCTTAAGCAGGATCCGGGCGCTTCGTTCCGGCTGGCGTCGGCCCTGTTCCCAATCGCGTACCGCCGAGAGTGCGAAACCGTATGTCTGGGCGAAACTTTCTTGCGAGAGCCCAAGTCGCGTACGAATCTTCTTTACGTTTACCCGGCTCGGAACATGAATTCCGTAGCGAGATTTGTCTCCCGATCCATCGAGATAGGCTTTGGCCTCGTCCAATCCCGCCTTGATTTTATCGAATGCGGCTTTGGTCATTTTTGACTCCTATAAGTCCTGATCAAGATATCGACCATCTTGCCCAATGCATTTCGCTCGAACGCTGAAAGATTAGCCTTCTCGTTCTTGGCGAAGACGGCAAGAATGAGCACTGGCAGGCTTTCGCCACCGAATAGATAGATGATCCTCGCCCCACCGCTCTTTCCGCGTGCTCCGAACGCGAAACGAACTTTGCGGATGCCATTTCCGCCGGGAACTACGACGCCACACTTAGGGTCGGCGGCCAAGCGGTCGACAATGGCCGCACGTTCAACCGACGAGAATAATTTCTCCGCGGCGGCAAGATAGGATGGCATCTCCACGACCGTGTGCATCGGGGTCAATAGTACGGCAATGCCGTAGTACAATCAAGCGATTCGGGTTCGCCGTTTCGCGGCGCCCCGGAGCGACGACGGCGCAAGGCGCCGCTGTCGTCATTTCTCCAGATACCTCTTCATCTCCGCGCGCAACCCATCGCGCAGGTCCGCGCGCGCCATGCCGTAGGCGATGTTGGCGCGCAGGAATCCGGCTTTCGAGCCGCAATCATGCCGCTCGCCTTCGAACTCCACGGCGTAGAAGTTTTGCGTCTTGTTGAGTCCGATCATGGCGTCGGTCAACTGGATTTCGCCGCCCGAGCCGCGCTCCTGCGTTTCCAGGATCTTGAAGATTTCCGGCTGCAGGATGTAGCGGCCGGTGATGGAAAAATTCGACGGCGCGGTGCCCTTCGGCGGCTTCTCCACCATGCTCGCAACCTCGAACATGCTGGTGTGATGATGATGGCGCTTGCCTACGCCGCAGATGCCGTATTGATGCGTCAGATGTTCAGGAACTTCTTCCACCGCGATCAAATTGGACTTTTCGGGCAGCTTGCTCGCCGCCGCGATCATCTGGGCGAGGCAGCCCGGCGTGTTGAGCACGAGCTCGTCCGGCAGCACCACCGCGAACGGCTCGTTGCCCACGATGTCGCGCGCGCACCAGACCGCGTGACCAAGGCCGTGCGGCGCCTGCTGCCGGGTGAAGCTCATGGCGCCCGCTTCCGGCTGGTCGCGCGCCAGAATTTCCTGCTCGGCCTTCTTGCCGCGTGAGGCCAGCGTGGTGTCGAGTTCGAACATGCGGTCGAAATGGTCCTCGATCACGCCCTTGTTGCGTCCGGTGACAAAGACGAAATGCTCGATGCCGGCTTCCTTGGCCTCGTCGACCACGTACTGGATCAGGGGCTTGTCGACGATGGTCAGCATCTCCTTCGGCATCGCCTTGGTGGCGGGAAGGACGCGGGTGCCGAGACCGGCAACGGGGAAGACGGCTTTGCGGATTTTCATGGGCGTAGGGGGGGTACCTTGGGGAAAATGCGGGACTTCTTGGTAGCGCCTTTGCGGTTGCGAACAAACAACAAAGGTAAGTACAGGATTAACGCGCCAAAGGCGGGTTGTTAAACTATTGGAAACCGTGAGCAGGCCTCCTGAAAGCCTGATTTGTCCGGCAGCGGGTGGGACATGACGCCTCGGATGGAACCATTCAAGATGCTGGCGGCGGCGCTGGTCGCGGCCGGCCTGCTGGCGGACCCGGCGCATGCCCAGTCATCTAGCGGCGGGCTGTCGAACCTGTTGGGCGGCATCTTTTCCGGCAAATCCGATGCGCAGCAGCCTCCCGCGCCGGCCGCGCCCGGCTCGATCCCTTCTGGTTCGATGCCCTGGAGCGGCGAGGACGGCGCCTCCGGCCATCCCCTGATGACCGCAAGCGCGATCCGGGAGGCGGCGGCGAATTTCAATAATTGCGTTGCCGGAATGTGGCCGGACGCCGCGCGCCGCAATATCTCGCGGGAAAGCTTCGAGCGCTTCACGGCGGGGCTCGCACCCGACCTGCGCATCATGGATCTGATGGATGCGCAGCCCGAATTCACCAAGTCGATCTGGGACTATCTCGACATTCTCGTGAACGACAACCGGCTCGCCAAGGGCAAGGAGACTCTCGCCAAATACAAGGTGCAGTTCGACGCGATGGAAAAGGCCTATGGCGTCGACCGCAACATCGTCGCGGCGATCTGGGGTATCGAGTCGAATTACTCGACCCAGATCGGCGACCGCAGCGTCCTGAATTCGACCGCAACGCTCGCCTGCATCGGCCGCCGCCAGGCCTATTTCAAGGATGAATTCCTCTCTGCGCTGGAGATCCTGCATCACGGCGACCTGCGCCCCGAGCAGCTGCACGGCTCCTGGGCCGGCGCGTTCGGGGCGACGCAATTCATGCCGACCGCGTTCAAGCGCTACGCGGTCGATGCCGACGGCGACGGCCGCCGCGACGTGGTCGACGATCCCGACGACCTGATCGCCTCGACCGCCAACAACCTGAAAAAGGACGGCTGGCAAACCGGCCAGAGTTGGGGCTACGAGGTCGTGGTGCCGCAAGGCTTCAACTACATGCAGGCCGACCGCGCCAAGGCCATGACCATGGCGCAGTGGGAGCATCTCGGGCTGAAGCGCGCCAACAACCAGCCCTTCCCGCATCCGAACGACAAGGCCTATCTGCTGGCGCCGGCGGGCGCTGCGGGTCCGGGCTTCCTGATGATGCAGAATTTCCGCGTGATCATGAAATACAACCCGGCCGAGGCCTATGCGCTGGCGATCGGCCATTTCGCCGACCGCTTGCGCGGCGGCCAGCCCTTCGTGCAGCCCTGGCCGCGGCAGGAGCGCGAATTGTCGCGAGCCGAGCGGCTGGAGCTGCAGCAGCTCCTGGCCCAGCGTGGCTTCTACAAGGGCACGCCGGACGGCCAGTTCGGCGGTGAAACGCGGCAGGCGTTGCGCAACTTCCAGGCCTCGATCGGGACTCCGGCGGACGGATTTGCCACCGCCGGCATGCTGGAACAGCTCCGCGGGCACTGAACCGGCGGCTTTAGAGCCAAAACGACGCTGAAAACCACGTTTTGATCGCGTCCTTGACGGGTGCGCCCGGGCTCATTTTATGGCAAGGAAATCCGCCCGCTTGCGGCCTGATTCCGCTATTATGTTAGGGTTGTTTTTGACCACCGCGACCGAGCCGCATGATCAAGCCGCCCTCATTCCTGAAGATCTTCTCCGAGACCGGCCCCTTGGTCGTGCTCGCGGTGACGATTGCGCTGCTCGTCGGCATCGTGGGGCCTGCGTCGGCGCAGTTCTTCAATTTCGGCGGGCCGCCTCGGCCGGCGCCGCGCCAGGGCGGATTCGGCGGAGGCGGCTGGTTTGGTGGGGACTTCTTCGCACCGTTCCAGCAGCAGGCGCCCAAGCGCGTCTATCAGGACTTCTCCAAGGCGCCGCCGCCGGAGAAGCGCGAAACCGTGCCCGAGCGCAATGTCATGGTGATGGGCGACGGCATGGCCGACTGGCTCGCCTCCGGCCTTGAGGACGCCTATAGCGATCAGCCCGACATGGGCGTGATCCGGAAGGCGAAGAACATCTCCGGCCTGATCAAATACCAGCCCAAGGGCGATCCGGCCGACTGGGCCGCCGCGGCCAAGGGCATTCTGGCGACCGAGAAGCCCGACGTCATCGTCGTCATGCTCGGCATCAACGACCGCGTCGCGATCCGCGAGCCCGTGAGCGAAAAGTCCGACAAGGATAAGGACAAGGAAAAGTCCGCCGACAAGAAGAACGACAAGAAGGATGCGCGCGCCAAAGGGGACGCGAAGGGCGATGCCAAACCGCAGGCCGACGGCAAGACCGACAATGCGGCCAAGCCGGACGAAAAGGCAGTGGATACCGAGCTGCCGCAGGACGACGCCGACAATGACGCGCCGCCGATTGCCGCTCCAGAGAAGACCGCACGCTCGCCGAACGGCCTTTATGAGTTTCGCGCGGACCGCTGGGTCGAACTCTATTCGAAGAAGATCGAGGAGATGATCGCCGTGGTGAAGTCGAAGGGCGTGCCCGTGATCTGGGTCGGCCTTCCCGCCATTCGCGGGCCGAAGGGCCCCTCCGACATGCTGTTCCTGGATTCGCTCTATCGCGAAGCCGCGGGCAAGGCCGGCATCACCTATGTCGATGTCTGGGACGGCTTCGTCGACGAGCGGGGCCTCCTGATGCAAAAGGGCCCCGACTTCGAAGGCCAGCCCCGCCAACTGCGCTCCTATGATGGTGTCTATTTCACCAAATACGGCGCCCGCAAGCTCGCGCATTATGTCGAACGCGAGATCACGCGCCTGCTCGCAGCGCGCTCCGGTCCCATCGCGCTGCCGACCGAGCCTGCGACACCCGATATCAACGCCGTGCCAGGCCAGCCTGCGCCGCGGCCGCTGGCGGGACCGATCCTGCCGCTGGTGGCGGCGAGCGTCAGCTCCGATCAGCTGCTCGGCGGCCCCGGCACGCGGCCGGCCGCGGTCGATGCGCTGGCCGCGCGCACGCTGGTGAAGGGCGAGCCGCTCAATCCGCCCGCTGGCCGCGCCGACGATTATTCCTGGCCGCGCCGCGAGGTCGGGCGCGAGCCGGCCAAGGCCGATGCGCCGGTTGCGAGCGCAACACCGGCCGATCGCACCAACCCGAACGCTCCCGCTGCCGCCGCTCCGGGAGTCCCGGGCGCGCCGGGAGCACCCAGCGTCGCCTTGGCGCCGCCAAAGCCCGCGGCACCGAAGAAGCCGCAACCGGGTCAGGCGCCGTTCGGTAATTTCTTCGGCTTCGGCAATAACGCCGCGCCGCCGCCGCCGCGGCAGGCCCCGCCGCCGCGGCAGCTCACGCCGGGCGTGCCGCGTCCGCCGGCCGCCGTCGGCCGCTCGGCCGCGGTGCAGTAGTCCTTTCAAACCCTCATGGTGAGGAGCGCGTTTTCGCGCGTCTCGAACCATGAAGCCCGACCGTGGCCACATCCTTCGAGACGGCGCTGACGCGCCTCCTCAGGATGAGGGGAACGAGCAAACGCGTCTCATAAAATTAACCCGCCGTCGACGACGATGGTCTGGCCGATGACGTAGGACGACAGCTCCGAGGCCAGAAACAGCGCCGCGCCCGCCATGTCGGCCGGCGTGCCGAGCCGCTTCAAAGGAATGCGCGACAACGCGCCCTCGAGCCGCTTCGGATTTGATGTCGTGACCTTGGTCATCTTGGTATCGACCAGCCCCGGCGCGATACCGTTGACGCGGATGCCGTCTTCCGCCCAGGCCTCGGCGAGCGTCCGCGTCAGCCCGACCGCGCCGGTCTTGGAGGCGTTATAGGCGGGATTGCCCATGGTGGAATGATAGGCCGCCGTCGAGCTCACGATGATCAGCGCGCCTTTGGCCGCGCGCAGCATCGGATGAAACCGCGTTGCACAGGCCATCAGGCTCATCAGGTTGACTTCGAGCACGGCGCGAAAACCTGTCATCTCGAACTCGCCGCGCCGGTAGATTACCGTGCCCTGCGCCAGCACCAATATGTCGAGCTTTTTGAAGGGCGGCGAGAATTTCTCGATCGATCCGGCGTCGCTGACGTCGAGCCGGAAATAGTCGAGGCCATCGAGACGCGAGCCTTCATCCACGGAGTAGTCGGAGGCTTTCGCCCGCGTGCCACAGACGGCGACGCGCGCGCCCCTGGCGCGGAACGCCTGCGCGATGCCGTTGCCGATACCGCTGGAGCCGCCGACCACGAGAGCCTGCTTGCCTGAGAAATCGAGCTCGTTCATTTCCATCCCTTCCCATGCTTGTTTGTCTCGTCTTAGAGCATGATCCGGAAAAGTGGACACCGGTTTTCCGAAAAGATCATGCTCAAACAGGAATCTAAAGCGCGATAGCGCTTCACTTGGCGCTGTCGCGCTTTAGGATGCCTGAAAAGCTTGTCAATCAGTCGCAGGAAACGCTCATGTCCGAATTCAAACAGCTCAGCCGCTCGGTGAAGGGATTGACGGCGCTGGTCACGGGCGCGGCCAGCGGCATGGGCCGCGCCACCGCGCGGCTCTTCGCCAGCGAAGGCGCCAATGTCGCGGTGACGGATGTGAGCGCCGACGGCGCGAAGGCCGTCGCGGATGAGATCGCGAGCGACGGCGGGAGCGCAAAAGCCTGGGCGCTCGATGTCGGCAATCGCGAGGCGATCGAACGGGTCGTGGGCGAAGTCGCCGCGCATTTCGGCGGTCTCGATATCGTCGTCAACAATGCCGGTATCTCCGTGCGCGTCGCGATCGACGATCCCGGCTATGACGAGGCCTGGGCCAGGGGAATTGCGGTGATGCTGACCGCGCATCCGCGCATTGTCCGCGCCGCACTGCCCTATTTGCGCAAATCGAAATCGCCGCGCATCGTCAATATCGCGTCCACCGAAGCGCTAGGGGCGACCGCGCTGCACAGCCCCTACTCCGCGGCGAAAGCCGGCGTCGCCGGCCTGACACGCTCGCTCGCGGTCGAGCTCGGCCGCGAGGGCATCACCGTCAACTGCATCTGCCCGGGCCCGATCCGCACCGCGATCACCGACCGCATTCCGGAAGAACACAAGACCATCTACGCCAAGCGCCGTACCGCGCTCGGCCGCTACGGCGACCCCGAGGAGGTCGCGCACATGACCTTGAGCCTGTGCCTGCCGGCCGCTTCGTTCCTGACCGGCGCCGTCATTCCCGTCGACGGCGGCCTGATGGCGCGCAATGCGTGAAGCAGCCATGCCGGCGCGGCGTTGACATCGGTTGCATCGGGAGTAGCCTTTCCCGCAAATCGAGCGGGACAACCGCCTTTTTCGCTTGAGGAGAGACGCCAATGGCAATCGCGATCCGGCAACTGCACAAGCATTTTGTCGGCGAAGTTTCCGGCCTCGACCTGCGCAAGCCGCTGACCAGGGAGGAAGCGGCCGAGGTCGAAGCCGGCATGGACAAATATGCGGTGCTGGTATTCCACGGCCAGGATATCACCGACGACCAGCAGATGGCGTTTGCGCTGAATTTCGGCGAGCGCGAGAACCCACGCGGCGGCAACATCACCAAGAAGGAAGACTACCGCCTCGGCACCGCCGAACTCAACGACGTCTCCAACCTCGACAAGGACGGCAAGCCGCTGCCCAGGGATCATCGCACGCACCTGTTCAATCTCGGCAATTGCCTCTGGCATTCCGACAGCTCCTTCCGCCCGATCCCGGCCAAGTTTTCACTTTTATCGGCGCGGGTGGTGAACCCGAAGGGCGGCAACACCGAATTCGCCGACATGCGCGCGGCCTATGACGCGCTCGACGACGAGACCAAGGCCGAGATCGAGGATTTGATCTGCGAGCACTCGCTGATGTATTCGCGCGGTTCGCTCGGCTTCGTCGATTACACCGACGAGGAAAAGCAACTGTTCAAGCCGGTGCTGCAGCGCCTGGTGCGCACGCATCCCGTGCATGGCCGCAAGTCTTTGTATCTGTCGTCGCATGCCGGAAAGGTACGCGGCATGAGCGTGCCGGAGGGGCGGTTGTTGTTGCGCGACCTCACCGAGCACGCGACGCAACCCGAGTTCGTCTACGTCCACAAATGGGCGATGCATGACCTCGTGATGTGGGACAACCGCCAGACCATGCACCGCGTCCGCCGCTACGATCAGTCGCAGCCCCGCGACATGCGGCGTGCGACGGTGGCAGGCACCGCGCCGACGGTGGCGCAGGAAGCGGCGGAGTAGCGCCGCAAACCACGCTGTCGTCCCGGACAAGCGAGCGCTTGCTAGTTCGCAGGATGCACGGCTAGGCGTGGCCCGCCTCGTTCGACAGCATGCCGGGATCGATGCCGATCTTGCGGAGCGCGCGGGCGTATTTGTCGTCGACATCATCGCCGAAGATGAGATCAGCGTCGGCGTCGCAATGCAGCCAGCCATTGCCCTGGATCTCGTTCTCCAATTGCCCCGGCGCCCAGCCGGCATAGCCGAGCGCAAGAATCGCGTACTTCGGACCATTGCCCTTGGCGATCGCCTTGAGGATGTCGACGGTCGCGGTCAGGCAGATATTGCCGTCGATCGGCAGCGTGGCATTGGCGATGAAGAAGTCGCTCGAATGCAGCACGAAGCCGCGGCCGGTATCGACCGGGCCGCCGCTCATCACCTTCATCGCCTCGGCGTTTTCCGGCAACTTGATCTGGTCGGCTTTGTTGATGATGTTGAGCTGCACCAACAGCTCCGGGAAATCGATGCTGCCCGCGGGTCGGTTGACCATGATGCCCATGGCGCCGTCAGCCGAATGCGCGCACATGTAGATCACCGAGCGCTCGAAGCGCGGGTCGCCCATCACAGGCATGGCGATCAACAGCTGGCCGTCGAGATAGCCGCAATTCGACGAATTGTCGCCGACGCCGGCAGACCTGACGTTGCCGAGGCCGGCAGGTCCCTTGCCGCCGGCAAGATTGCGGCTGACATCACCCGGTTTTTTGCCTTGAGGGTCCATCCGCAAAGCACTCTCATGTTCAACCCCATCCTGATATTGGGTGGCGGTCCTGTCAATCAAGCTTAGGTCCAAGCTTTGGTCCAGGCGCTCACAAGCAATTCAATGGTTTGCGCCAATTTCAGACTGTAAAGACGTCCTATGACCGCCATAGTTCCCCTGCGCGCCGCACTCGGCCTTGCTGTAACCCTGTTTGCGTCCTCGCTTTTCACCGAAGCGTGTGCCGAGGATGCATCTCCATGGCAAAAAGACGGGCATTCCGCGGTGCGGCTGCTCGCGGGCTCGCGCAGCGGCGCGGTGCTGCTCGGCGGCGTCGCCTTTCAGTTGCAGCCGGGATGGAAGACATACTGGCGCACCCCCGGCGATTCCGGCGTGCCGCCGCGGTTCGACTTCTCGAAATCCGACAATGTCGAGGCAGTGACGATATTGTGGCCCGCGCCGCAGAAATTCGACGACGGCGCCGGCGGCGTCTCACTGGGATACCACGACCTGATCGTGCTGCCGTTGCGGATCGTCGCCAAGAATGTCGACAAGCCGGTAACGCTGCGCGCCGAGATCAACTATGCCGTGTGCGAAAAACTCTGCATTCCCGTCGAGGCCAATGCGGAGCTTGCCTTCAACAGCGTGGCCAGCACCGAGGACAGCGCGCTGTTCGCCGCGCTCGATACGGTGCCAAAACCCGCCAATGTCGGCGATCCCAATCCGCTCACCATCCGCGACGTCAAGCGCGAAGGCCAATCCGATGTAGTGGTCGACGTGGTCACGCCGGACGACCGCGTCGTCAATCTCTTTGTCGAGGGCCCGACGCCGGACTGGGGCCTGCCGGTACCAAGACTCGTCGAGCACTCACCGCCCGGCGTGAAACGCTTTTCGTTCCAGCTCGACGGCGTGCCGCCCGGCGTCAACCCAGACGGCGCCGCGCTGAAACTGACGCTGGTCGGCGGCGAGCGGAGCTACGAGTTTAATATCAATCTGAATTGACGCGCTGTCGGCTTATCCGCGAGCGCTGCCATCCACCCAACCAAATCTTAACGAAGGGTTGATAGACGGGACCATCGCCGCGCTTGCGCGGCATTCGCTCCGGGAATCCGCCGTGGCCGTGATGGACACTCAACCCGCAACCGCCGTGCAAAATGGCCTGTTTACACGGCTGAAGGCGAAGCTCGCCGGCGGTTCGAGCGAAGCCTCGGTGACACGCCGGCTTGCGGGCACCATCTTCATCATCCGCGTGCTCAGCGCCGGCCTTGCCTATCTCGCGCAAATCCTGCTCGCGCGCTGGATGGGCGGGTCGGATTACGGCGTCTATGTCTATGTCTGGACCTGGGTGCTGCTGCTTGGCAGCATGATGGATTTCGGCATCTCCGCCTCCGCGCAGAAGATCATTCCGGAATACCGCACCCGCGGCGAGCACGCGCTGCTGCGCGGCTTCCTCTCCGGCAGCCGCTGGATGACGTTCGCGGTCTCTTCGGCGATTTCGCTTGTGCTCGCCGGCATCGTCAAGCTGCTCTCGCCCTGGATCAACGCTGCCGAGATCGCGCCGCTCTATATCGGCTGTCTGACGCTACCGCCCTTCGTTGTCGCCAACACGCAGGACGGCATCGCGCGCTCTCATGACTGGATGCGGCTCGGCCTGATGCCGCAATTCATCGTGCGCCAGGCACTGATCATCGGCCTCACCGCGGGCGCACTTGTGCTGGGTTTCAATCTCGGCGCGACCGCCGCGATGGCCGCGAGCGCGGCTGCGGTGTGGCTTGCCATGATCGGGCAGATGATCGTGCTCAACCGCCGCCTCGCCTCTCATGTCGAGGCTGGACCAAAAGCTTACGATCTCCGCGGCTGGCTTGCGATCTCGCTGCCGATCCTGCTGGTCGAAAGCTTCTATCTCCTGCTTTCCTACACCGACGTGCTGGTGCTGCAGCAATTCCGCAGCTCCGAAGAGGTCGGCGTCTACTTTGCGGTGGTGAAGACGCTGGCGCTGATATCCTTCATCCACTACGCGATGTCGGCGACGACGGCGCATCGCTTTGCCGAATATAACGCGCTGGGCGACAAGGCGCGGCTGTCGGCCTATGTCGCCCATGCCATCAACTGGACGTTCTGGCCGTCGCTGGCGGCGACCATCGTGCTGCTCGCCTTCGGCAAGCCGCTGCTCTGGCTGTTCGGGCCGCAATTCGTGGTCGGCTATGACATCATGTTCGTCGCCGCGATCGGACTTGTGGTGCGCTCGGCGATCGGCCCGGTCGAGCGGCTGCTCAACATGCTCGGCCACCAGCACATCTGCGCGCTGGCCTACGCGCTCGCCTTTGTCATGAATGTCGCGCTCTGCGTCGCGCTGGTGCCGCGCTTCGGCGGCCATGGCGCTGCGGCCGCGACCTCGCTGTCGCTGACATCAGAGACGGTGCTCCTGTTCTGGATCGTCCGCCGCCGCCTCGGCCTGCACGTGCTGGCGTTCGGGAAGTAGCCGTAGGCGCCCCGCCGCCGCCCATCCGAATCATGCCATTTCGTCGCCAACGGTCGCAGAACACCGATTGCCCCTGGCCCTGATTGATGGGTGAAAGTCACCGCGCAATCACGTTGCGCGGATGAAAAATTCTTATTTCCCAAAGTTCGTTGCCGGAGGCGCTCTTTCGCCATTAGATAGCCTCAAGATTAACTTCAGATCGCATGGATATGATCGATCCGCTCTATGTCGCCTCTGGCTTCGGCGTTGGCCTGCTGGTCGGGATGACCGGCGTCGGCGGCGGTTCCTTGATGACGCCGCTGCTGATCCTGCTGTTCGGCATTCACCCTTCGACCGCTGTCGGCACCGACCTGCTCTATGCCGCGGCTACCAAGACCGGTGGCAGCCTGGTGCATGGTCTAGCCCGCAGCATTCATTGGCCGGCCGTGATCCGGCTCGCCTGCGGCAGCATTCCCGCGAGCATTTTGACGCTGCTGGCGATGTGGCAACTCGGCCTCGACAGCGCCTCCCAGCGCAGTCTGGTCAACCTGGTGCTGTGCTTTGCGCTGCTGCTGACCGCGACCTCACTGATCTTCCGCAAGTCGATCATGGATCGGTATCGGGCGCGCATGGAGCGCGTCGACGACAGGACGATCACCATTGCGACCGTGCTGACGGGCGCGGTACTCGGCGTGCTGGTTTCGATTTCGTCCGTGGGCGCCGGCGCCGTCGGCGTCGCCGTATTGCTGCTGCTCTATCCGCGCCTGCCGATGGCGACCATTGTCGGCTCCGACATCGCCCATGCGGTGCCGCTGACGCTGGTGGCCGGCGCCGGTCACTGGGCGCTCGGTGCGGTCGATTGGCACCTGATGGGCGTGCTGCTGTTGGGCTCGCTCCCCGGAATCATGGTCGGCAGCTATGGCGCGGTGCGCGTGCCGCAAGGAGTGCTCCGCATCGCGCTCGCCGCGATCCTGATTATGGTCGCCGGCAAGATCGGATCTGAAGAACTGAATTTGTCGACCTCGACGGTGCTGGCATTCACCCGCAGCGGGGGGCATTGAGGCAAAGGATGGGTTGAACGAAGCGAAGCCCATCATCTCGACAAGAAACAAGAGAGCCGAGTTTCGCTTCGCTCCACCCACCTACGAGTCCGTCACGACCCGCGAAAGCGTTGATCCAGATGCACGGCTTTCGCGGGGCATAACGGAGTAGTCCCTACTCCGCGGTCCAGCCGCCGTCGATCGAGTAGTTGGAGCCAGTGATCTGCGCAGCGTCGTCGCCGCAGAGGAACAGCGCGAGGGCCGCTACCTGTTCGGAAGTCACGAACTCCTTGGTCGGCTGTGCGGCGAGCAGCACGTCCTTGATGACCTGCTCCTTGGTCAGGTTGCGCGCCTTCATCGTTTCGGGAATCTGGTGCTCGACCAGCGGCGTCCAGACATAGCCGGGCGAGATGCAGTTCACGGTGATCTTGAACTGGGCCAGCTCGAGCGCCGCGGTCTTGGTCAGGCCGTTGATGCCGTGCTTGGCCGAGACATAGGCCGACTTGAAGGGCGAGGCCACCAGCGAGTGCGCCGAGGCGGTATTGATGATGCGGCCCCAGCCGCGCTTCTTCATGCCGGGAATGGCGGCGCGGATGCCGTGGAATGCCGAGGACAGGTTGATCGCGATGATCGCGTCCCACTTCTCGATCGGGAATTCCTCGATCGGCGCGACGAACTGGATGCCGGCATTGTTGACGAGGATGTCGACCGAGCCGAAGCTCTTCTCGCCGGTCGCGATCATCTCGGCGATCTCGGCGGGCTTGGTCATGTCGGCCGAGGAATACACCGCCTTCACCTTGTAGTCGGTCTCGATGGCGGAGCGTTCCTTCTCGATGTCGGCGGGCGCGCCAAAACCGTTGATCACGACATTGGCGCCGGCACCCGCAAACGCACGCGCGATCGCCAAGCCGATGCCGCTGGTCGAACCGGTCACAACCGCATTCTTGCCTGTCAGCGTACCCATATCCTTCACTCCTTCTTGCTGACGGGGGCTTCATCCCCCATCATATCGTAAGTCACCATGGTTTCCCCGGACTGCGGCCGTTCTAGCCACTCTTTGTGACGCATCGACAAATGAACGTCACGGACGCCCGCGTT
This sequence comes from uncultured Alphaproteobacteria bacterium, assembly GCA_963847045.1. GTDB lineage: Bacteria > Pseudomonadota > Alphaproteobacteria > Rhizobiales > Xanthobacteraceae > Bradyrhizobium. The sequence continues at coordinate 264,379 of CAWJYQ010000024.1, forward strand.
CCAGTGCTCGACCATGCCGACATGGGAAAAGTCATAATCCTTGGAAGAGGTCTCGTAGTTCTTGCTCTTGTAGATCAGGTGCACCACCGTGACCGTGTTCTCCTTGGCGGCGTCGCGCAGGAATGCGGCCGACGGATCATCCTTCAGATGGTCCGGCAGCTTGCTGATGAGATCGCGCACCGCCTTGCGGGCGTTGTGCAGCTGCCGGTTCTTGTCGGTGTTCATCCGGGTGCGGCTGGAAAAGCGGATGTCCTTTTCGCGCTCGGCCGCTTCCAGCAGCGTTTCCGGCAGCGGGCCTTTCGCGCTGAACAGGTCGACCTGGAAAATCAGGAGATCGCGGTCGGTCTCCGCGTCCAGCACGAAATCAAGCGGCGTGTTGGAAGCGATACCGCCGTCCCAGTAATATTCGCCGTCGATCAGGACCGCGGGGAAACCCGGCGGCAGCGCGCCGGAGGCCATGATGTGCTCGGGGCCGATCTTCTTGCCCTGCCGCTTGAACTCGACATTGTCGAAATAGCGAAAATTGCCGCTCGTGACGCCGACCGCGCCGACCGAGAGCCGGCACTTCAGGTCGTTGATGCGATCGAAGTCGACCAGCCGCTCCAGCGTCTTCTTCAGCGGCGCGGTATCGTAGTAGCTTAGGGATTGCGCGCTGCCCTGCGGCCACAGGGGCGCCGGCGGTATCCGCGGGGTGAAGAAGCCCGGCACGCCGAAGGTCGCGATGATCGCGGCAGAAGTTTCGTTGAAGACCGTGCGGCTCCTCTCGCTCTTGAGGATCGGATTCCAGGGCACCGGCGAGGACACCAGTTCCCAGAACTCCTTCAGGCGATCGACGACCTGGTCGTTGTCGTTGCCGGCGATGATGGCGGCATTGATGGCGCCGATCGAAATACCGGCAATCCATTCCGGTTCGAAACCGCTGCGGCACAGCGCCTGAAAGGCGCCGGCCTGATAGGAGCCGAGCGCTCCGCCACCCTGCAACACCAGCACGCGCCGCGCGCTCGCAGGGGTACTCGCACCGTCTGTTTGGGGATGATCGGTCATTGGCTTCGGATATGTCTGTTGAGCCGTGGCGTCAGTTCACGATGGCGTCACCGACGCGGTCAAAAAGGAACGTGCCGGCATCAGCCTCGGTCAGTAGACGCCAAAATCAGCGTCCAAAAAACCTTGTATTTGGTATTGGGTGCATAGCTGGCGGCTATGCCTAATTTTGTGACACTGCTCTTCAGCATGTTGGCCTTGTGCGGCGGCGAGTTCCGCCAGCCGGAAAACGCTTCTGCCAGCGTATGATAGCCGGCCGAGACATTTTCGACTGCGACGGTCGCAGGATAACCGGCGCCAGACAGCCGCTTGGCGAGCGGCGCGCGGACATCATGGTCCAACTTGTTCTGGGCCGCCATCGCGGCGGACTGGGTTTCCGCGAGTTTCATCAGATCGGGATCGACCGTGACGGTCCCAACTCCATTGTTCTGCCGGTATTGCGAGATCATCGAGGCGGCCACGACGGGATCAAGATGCGCGCCAGGATCAGCCATGTTGACATACATCGCAGGCGTCTCGACCGGCGCCTCGGCGGCACAGCCTGCCAGCAATAAAGTTACGAAAACCGCCGCAAACCTGCGCATCAAGCCCCGACCCCAAACGAGGGGCCGTTGTTGCATACCAACCGTGGCTGAAAGGTGAATTTTTCTTACCTTTTGCCGATGAAACGGCAGAGCAGATTCCTGCCTGGGCGACGTCTACACTGCCTTTGCGGTATGGATCCCGCATTCGGTCTTGGCGCGGCCACGCCAGCGACCGGCGCGCGCGTCTTCGCCCGGAGCCGTTTTGCTCGTGCACGGCATGCAGCCAACCGATAGGAAGCCAGCGGCGACCATGGGGTGCGGCGGCAGGTCGGCATCCCTGTAAATCGCATTGAGCTCCTCGCGCGAGCTGTTGGCGAGCGGATTGAATTTCAGGCGCGTGCCGTCTTCTTCCACCACAGCAATCGCGGCACGAAGCCCGCCCTGAAACCGCTTGCGACCGTTGATCCAGGCCGCGAACGGTTTTAGCGCGCGCTGCAGCGGTTCCACCTTGCGGAGATAGCAGCAGGCATCCGGATTGGAGAACCAGAGATCGCGCTCGGGATCCTCCCGCGACAGCGCTTCGGCCAACGGTTTCACCGAACGCACATCGCGCAACCCGAGCTTTTCGATCAGCGTGTCGCGATAGGCGAGCGTTTCCTCGAACAGCCAGCCGGTATCGAGAAACACCACGGGGATCGCGGGATCGACATCCGCCATCACCTTGAGCAGCGCGGCGGATTCGGTGCCAAAGGACGAGACGAGCGCGAGGTTTTCGCGGCCGACCGTCTTCAGCGCCGCTGAGATCACCTCGTGCGGCGAAGCGTCGCGAAGCGCGCGATCAAGTTCCTCGGCCGGCGGCAAGAGGGCATCGGCCGATTGCAGCGAAAATTCGGGAATAAGGGCATTCATAGGCCGGCACTCTCGGAATGACGTAATTGCATGCGCCGATGCAGCGCGGTGAGACGGCCGTCGCCGGTCGGCTGGTAGAACACGGAGTAGCGCTGCACCGTCTGCGCAAAGGCTTCGGAATCGGCCTGCTTCTTCACCTCGAAGGCGTCGAAGCCGGCGCGCAGCATGAACACGAACTGGTCGCGCAGCACCTGCCCGGTGGCGCGCAGCTCGCCGCGATAGAGATAGCGCTCACGCAACAGACGCGCCTGGCTGTAGGCCCGGCCGTCGCGGAAGGTCGGGAACACCAGGGCAACGGCACCTAGCCGGTCAAGATGGGGCACGAGGTCGTCGACATCGCGGTTGTTGGGCCAGATCACGCCAACCTTGCCCGAACGTGCAAACAGCGCCTCGGGATTTTCCAGGAAGCGCGCAGCCGATACCAGCACCGCGCCGTCGGCCGGCAGCTCCGCGCCATCGGCGACATGGACGAGAATATCGTCCGTGATTTTTCCGCCCTTAACGAGTGGCATAGACGCGCTCCCTGAATGGTTCGACGCCGAGCCGCTTCACCGTATCGACGAACAGCTCGTCGGGCCGCGCGCGCAGCGCGAGATAGGCCTCGACCACGTCCTCGATGACGTCGGCGACTTCGTCGAACTTGACCGCCGGACCAATCAGCGTGCCGAGTTCGGCCTTCTCGTCGGCACGGCCTCCGATCGTGACCTGGTAGACCTCTTCGCCGTTCTTCTCGACGCCGAGAATGCCGATATGACCGACATGATGATGGCCGCAGGCATTGATGCAGCCGGAGATATTGATGTGCAGGCGGCCGATCAGATTGGCGGTGTCGTGGTTGGCGAAGCGCCGTGTCAATTCCTGCGCGATAGGGATCGAGCGCGCGTTCGCCAGCGAGCAATAGTCCAGCCCTGGGCAGGCGATGATGTCGGAGATCAGGTTGACGTTCGGCGTAGCGAGGCCGAGCTTGTCCAGCGCCTTCCATAGATCAGGCAGATCGCGCCGCGCGACATGCGGCAGCGCCAGGTTCTGCTCGTGGCCGACGCGGATTTCGCCGAAGGAATATTTGTCGGCGAGATCGGCGACTACATCCATCTGGTCGGCGGTGGCATCGCCCGGAGGGCCGCCCACCGGCTTCAGCGAGATGGTGACGATCGCATAGCCTGCCGCCTTGTGCGGGAACACTGAATTGGTGCGCCAGGCCTCGAATTTCGGATCCTGCGCGGCCTTGCGCAGCTCGTCCGGCATATGCGGCAGCTTTTCGTAGGCGGGATAGTAGAAGCGCGAGCGGATGTCCTCGACGACCTCCTCATCCAGCTTCAGCGCGCCGTCGCGCATCTGCTGCCATTCTTCCTCGACCTCGGCTGCGAATTTCTCGACACCGAGCTCGTGCACCAGAATCTTGATACGTGCCTTGTAGATGTTGTCGCGGCGGCCATACTGGTTGTAGACGCGCATGATGGCCTCGACATAGCTCAGCAAGTCGCGGCCATGGACGAACGGCTTGATGGTCCTGCCGATGAAGGGCGTGCGGCCAAGGCCGCCGCCGACCAGCACTTCGAAGCCGATCTCGCCCGCCTCGTTCTTGTGCAGGCGCAGCCCGATGTCGTGGATCTTGATCGCGGCACGGTCATGCACGGAAGCCGTGATCGCGAATTTGAACTTGCGTGGCAGGAAGGAAAATTCCGGATGCAGCGTGGTGTACTGGCGCAGTATCTCCGCCCAGATACGGGGGTCCTCGATCTCGCCGGGCGCGACACCGGCCCATTGATCCGAGGTGACGTTGCGGGTGTTGTTACCCGAGGTCTGCATGGCGTGGATTCCGACCTCGGCGAGATCGGCGAGCGCGTCGGGCAATTCCGCGAGCTTGATCCAGTTGAACTGGATGTTCTGCCGCGTGGTGAAATGGCCGTAGCCGCGGTCGTAGCGGCGCGCGACGTGGGCGAGCCGGCGCAGCTGCTTCGACGACAGCGTGCCATAGGGAATGGCGACACGGAACATATAGGCGTGAAGCTGCAGGTAGACGCCGTTCTGCAACCGCAGCATCTTGAACTCGTCCTCGGTGAGCTCGCCGGCAAGGCGGCGCTTCACCTGGTCGCGAAATTCCGAGACGCGCTCATTGACCAGCGTGCGGTCGATTTCGTCATAGGCGTACATGGAAGTCTCTCTTGGAAAACTCTTACACTTGCACCGGCAGGCCGATGGTGACGCCGGAGCGGCGGATCTGCTCGCGCAGATTGCCCGGCTCGATCTTTCCGCCGTCACCGATCTCGACCGGCGCGATATAGGCGCCGATCGCGCCGAGATCGTCGGCGACGGATTCGGCGAGCAGCGCGCGGGCATCGTCACTGGTGCGGACGATGGCAGCGTCGGCGAGGTCGGCCGACCAGCCTTGCCCGGCCGTGCGGTAGATCACAGCACCATCCCAGGTGCGGTTGGCGGTCACGATCGAGGGGCCGGCGATCTTGATTTTCTTTTGCTGTTCGAGAGGGGAGGTCATTCGGCTGCTTCCAACAGGTCTGAGATGATGAGGCTGGGGTTCTGGCGGCGCCAGGGCGCGGAGTGCGCGACAACGTCACCGATGATGAGGAGGGCCGGACCGCCGTCGACTTGGGCTACAAGGTCAGGCAATTGTTCGAGCGTGCCGACTGCGGCGTTGGCGTCCGGGCGCGTCACCCGCGCGAACACGCCAACCGGCGTCAAAGGCGAGCGACCGGCGGCCAGCAGACCTTCGCGCACGGCAATGGCCGCCGTCATGCCCATGTAGACGACAACCGTCATCCCGGTGTCGGTCAGCGCCGACCAGTCGACCAGTTCGGCATCGTCGGTCTTGTGCGCCGTGAGAAAGGTGATGCGCAGCGCCTTGCGGCGGAAGGTCAGCGGAACCTCGAATTGCGCGGCGGCGCCGACGGCGGCCGTAATTCCGGGCACCACGGAATAGGCAACGCCCGCCTCGCGCAGCGCCTCGACTTCCTCGCCGCCGCGGCCGAACACGAAGGCGTCGCCGCCTTTCAGCCGCACCACGCGCTGGCCCAGTTTCGCCGCGGCGGTCATCAGCTGGTTGATGGCTTCCTGGCCGATGCCGGGCTTGCCGACACGACGGCCGACCGGCACGCGCGACGCATCGCGACGGATACGGTCGAGAATTTCAGGTGACACCAGTTCGTCGTGGAACACGACGTCGGCATCCTGCAGCGCACGCAGCGCCTTGATGGTGAGCAGATCGGGATCGCCGGGGCCGGCGCCGACCAGCGTGACATGGCCTTTGGCCTTGCCTGAAACTTCGGCGCCCGCGAACGCAGAGGGATCAGCGATGTTCTTCAGCGCAGCCTCGGCATCGTCCTTGTGTCCGGAAAGGATCAACGCGCCGATCGGGCCGTCGATCACGCGCTCCCAGAAGCGGCGGCGCAGCGGCATTTCGGGAATACGGGCATGGATGGATTTGCGGAAGCGGCCGACGAATTTGGCGAGATCGCCGATCCGCGCCGGCAGCACGGCCTCGATCTTCTCGCGCACGCGGCGCGCCACCACCGGCGAGGTGCCGCCGGTTCCGATCGCGACCACGACATCGCCGCGGTCGACGATGGCCGGGAAAATGAAAGTGGAATGCGCGAGGTCGTCCATCACGTTGACAGGGAGGCCCACGGATTTCGCGCGCAGCGCCATCGCGACGCCAACGTCACCGGCGCCCGCGCTGAAGACCGCAACCACGCCGGTGAGATCGGCTGCGAGCGGATCGCCCTTGGCGAATTCGATTCTAGCAAGCTGCGCCGGCTCGAGGCCGTGCGCATCGTGTTCGTCCGACGGCGCGTACCAGCGGATGCGCGCGCCCGCTGCCACCAGCACGCGCAGCTTGGCGCGAGCCAGTTCACCGGTGCCGATCAGAACGACCGGGCCGGTTTGCAGATCGAGGAATACCGGCAGATAGCGCATGCGGAACTCGCTTGCCCGATTTTGGGTCCACTGGAATTATTTTCTATATCTTCGGCATTCAATGGCTGCAAAGAGGAATTTTTTCTTCTCTTCTGGTCGCGCACCATGGAATTTTTACCTCCAGACGACAGGTGCCAAAGATGCATCTTCTCGACGACGAGGCCATGAACGGTGCACGCGATCTGACGCTCATCACGCAAGCATCTTCCATGCCGAAAAAACCTCAACGAACCGGCTTTGCGGAATCGTCACGATGTGGCCGAGCCGGCTGCCTAGCCAGCTAGTTCCGAGCGATCATCGAACGCGCGAGCCGCGCCCAAAATTGTCGCTTCGATAGGCAATTCGATGAGGGTCATTGGGCCTTCCTATGGCCCCTTCTTTGGCGCTAAAAGGAGCCAAAGAACGCCGCCCGCAGGCGGCTTTCTTTGTTATTTGCCCTGAAAAATCAGCAAAATTCCCGCGCGAGAAGAAGCCCATCATGAAGCGTGTCACAGCCCACGGATTGCAGATCGCCCCCCTCCTCCACGATTTCATCGCCAAGGAGGCGGCGCCCGGGACCGGGATCGAGCCCGATGCGTTCTGGGCGGGGCTGGCCGCGATCATCCGCGATCTCGGGGCGAAGAACCGTGAACTCCTGAAAGTGCGCGACACGCTGCAGGACAAGATCGACGGCTGGCACCGCGCCAACAAGGGCAAGGCGTTCGACATCAACGCCTACACCGCGTTCCTCAAGGAGATCGGCTATCTCCTGCCCGAGCCCGCGACCAGGAAAGTCGAGACGGCCAATGTGGACGAAGAGATCGGCAAGATCTGCGGGCCGCAGCTCGTGGTGCCCCTCACCAATGCGCGCTATGCGCTGAACGCCGCGAACGCACGCTGGGGCTCGCTCTACGATGCCTTCTACGGCACCGATGCGATCCCGCATGACCCGAGCGAGGGCGGAAAAGGCTACAACAAGGCGCGCGGCGACAAGGTGATCGCCAAGGCCAAGACCTTTCTCGATTCGGCCGTTCCGCTCGCGACCGCAAGCCACACCGACGTCACCTCCTACAGCGTCATTGCGGGGCAACTCTCCGCCAAGCTGAAGAGCGGCAACGCCACCGGCCTGAAATCCGCCAGCCAGTTCGCGGGCTATCAGGGCAACGCCGATGCGCCGAGCACGGTCCTGCTTGTCAACAACGGCCTGCATATCGAGATCAAGATCGACCACAAGCATCCGATCGGCAAGGACGACTCCGCCGGTGTCGCCGACATCATGATGGAAGCCGCGGTCTCGACCATCCTCGACATGGAAGACAGCGTCGCCGCCGTCGATGCCGAGGACAAGGTGCTGGTCTATCGCAATACGCTGGGCCTGATGAACGGCACGCTCTCCGCCGATTTCGAGAAGGGCGGCAAGACCCTCACGCGCGCGCTGAACCCGGATCGGGTCTACAAGACGCCCGACGGGAAGGAGCTGAAGCTGCACGGCCGCAGCCTGCTCCTGATGCGCAATGTCGGCCACCACATGTTCACCGACGCCGTGCTCGACGAGAAGGGCGAGGAGGTGCCGGAAGGCCTGCTGGATGCGGCGGTCGCCGGCCTGCTCGCGATCCATGACCTCAAGGGCAATTCCAAGGTCAGGAACAGCCGCACCGGCTCGGTCTATATCGTCAAGCCGAAGATGCACGGCCCCGACGAGGTCGCGCTCACCTGCGAGATCTTCGCCCGCGTCGAGAAGATGCTGTCTTTGCCTTCAGACACCATGAAGGTCGGCATTATGGACGAGGAACGCCGCACCACTGTCAATCTCAAGGCCTGCATCCAGAATGCGTCCAGGCGCATCATGTTCATCAACACCGGCTTCCTCGACCGCACCGGCGACGAGATCCATACCTCGATGGAAGCGGGTCCGATGATCCGCAAGAACGACATGAAGGCGCAGCCCTGGATCAAGGCCTATGAGGACTGGAACGTCGACGTCGGCCTGATCGACGGCCTGCCGGGACACGCCCAGATCGGCAAGGGCATGTGGGCCGCGCCCGACAAGATGGCGGACATGCTGGCGCAGAAGCTCGGCCATCCACAGGCCGGCGCCACCACCGCCTGGGTGCCCTCGCCGACCGCCGCGACCCTGCATGCGCTGCATTATCACCAGGTCAACGTGCTGGCGCGGCAGGAAGAGCTCGCCAAAGGCGGCCCGCGCGCGAAACTCTCGGACATCCTGACCATCCCGGTGTCGAAATCGAACTGGGCGCCCGACGACGTGAAGCAGGAGATCGACAACAACTGCCAGGGCATCCTGGGCTATGTCGTGCGCTGGATCGACCAGGGCGTCGGCTGCTCCAAGGTGCCCGACATCCACGACGTCGGGCTGATGGAAGACCGCGCCACCTTGCGCATCTCCAGCCAGCACCTGGCGAACTGGCTGCATCAGGGCGTGATCACGCGCGATCAGGTGATGGAGTCGCTGAAGCGCATGGCGGTCGTGGTCGACAAGCAGAACGCCGGTGATCCCCTGTACAGGCCGATGGCGCCTGCCTTCGACGGCGTCGCCTTCAAGGCGGCCTGCGATCTCGTGTTCAAGGGACGCGAGCAACCGAACGGCTATACCGAATACATCCTCACCGCGCGCCGCCGCGAAGCGAAGGCGGCGGCAAGCTGATCAGCGTTTCCTGCAGAACCTGAAATCGCAGCAGGCCGCGCCCTGCATGATCGTCTGCTTTCGCGACAGCTCGAGCTCGCTGTTGAAGCCGGCGATCATCGCAAAATCGCGGTTGCAATGGATGCGGTAGCCGATATCGGCCAGCCCCAGCTCCTTGTAGAACTCGGCATATCCACAGCGCGTCACATTGAAGTCGAGGTGATCGTCGGATTCGCCGACGATCTCGACTTCCTGCGCACCACCGCCGGCCCAGACCTGCTGGGCCACCTCGCGCAGCGACGCCGTGCTTCGCCCGTGATTCTCGGCCCATGTTGCGCCGTCCGCCGCCGCCAGCTTGCGGATGGTCGCGTCGAGCACCTCACGCATGGCGTCCTCGCCGTATTTCTCCCGGAGCTCATGAATGAACGGAATGAGCACACGCCCCTCGATCTTGCGGCGCTGCAGGTGGCTGATGGCTACTTCGGAAATGTCGGTCATGGCGCGGTCCCGGTGACGGATGCTTCGAGCTTGCCGCGAGGGAGACTGCGGATCAAACCAGTTCTCCTGAACGCTTGACTTAGAATTTCTAAGCCATGAAGATCGCAGTGCGACCCTGGTGCTGCCCGCCATGAGCTACAAGCTTCCGCCCCTGAACGCGCTGCGTGCCTTCGAGGCTTCCGCACGCCATCTGAGCTTCAAGCGCGCCGCAGACGAGCTCTGCGTGACCGCGAGCGCAGTCAGCCAGCAGGTCAAGAGCCTCGAAACCAGCATGGGGCTGAAACTGTTTCGGCGCCTGCCGCGCGGGCTGCTGCTCACTGCCGCCGGCGAAAGCTACCTGCCCTCGATCAGCCGGGCCTTTCACGCGATCTCGGAAGCAACCGAGGGAGTCGCGCCCGTGCTCAAGGGCCGTCAGCTGCGGCTCGGGATATCACCCAGGCTCAAGAAGTATCCGGCCATCGACGGCTTGAGACGACAAAGCGAGCAGCTCGCGCGGCTCAGCTTGACGGATGATTTGAACAGATTGCTCGAGGGCAAGCTCGACGCACTGCTGCGAACCTCGCCGCAGTCGCCGCCCGGTCTGCACGTCGACCGCATCGAATTGCAGACATCGTCCGGCACGCCGCTGCCAGCCACGTTGGTCACGCTGCCTGGCCTCGCAGGATGCCGGGAGCATCGGGCGCTGCTGAAGCGGCTAAGAGGCGCGTGAGGCGGCGCCTCAGGCCGCGCGGACGGTGGCGAGGAACTTCTCGACCTCTTGCTTCAGCGAGCCGCCTTCCTTCGAAAGCGAGCGGGCGAAGGCGTGAACCTGTTCGGCTTCGGCCTTGGTGTTGGCCGCGCCGCGGCTGACGTCGGAAAGGCTGTTGCCCACCTCGACCGTGTCGCGCGCGGCCTGCTGGACGTTCCTGGCGATTTCCTGGGTCGAGGCGCCCTGCTGTTCGACGGCGCTGGCGATCGCCGTGGAAATTCCGGAAATCTGCCCGATGGTGGCGCTGATTTTCTTGATCGCCGACACCGAGTGCTCGGTTGCCGACTGCATCTGCGTGATCTGCGTGCCGATTTCTTCGGTCGCCTTGGCGGTCTGGGCCGCGAGCGCCTTGACCTCGGAGGCGACGACCGCAAAGCCGCGGCCGGCTTCGCCCGCGCGCGCCGCCTCGATGGTCGCATTCAGCGCCAGGAGGTTGGTCTGCTCGGCCACCGCCGCGATCATCTTCACGACTTCGCCGATGCGCCCCGCGGATTGCGACAGCTCGGCAATCCGCTCATTGGTTTGCTCGGCCTGTCGCACCGCTTCCTGCGTGACGCTTTCGGATTGCTGAACCTGCCGTCCAATCTCCCCCACCGAAGCCGCCATCTCTTCCGAGGCGGCCGCGACCGTCTGCACGTTCGATGAAGAGCGATCAGACGCCGACGCGGCCTGCGTCGTGAGCTCATGGTTCTTCTTCGCCGTCGCGGTCAGGCCGCCTGCCGCGTGCTCGATCTCCGACGAGGCCGATGACACCGCCTCGATGATGCGTCCGACCGCCTGCTCGAAGGAATCCGCAACCTGCGCCATCGCGGACTTGCGATCCTGTTCGGCCCTGAGCTTGTTGCCGGCCTCGGCCTGTTCCATCGCCTGCACGCGCAGGGCATTCTCGCGGAACACCTGCACCGCGCTTGCCATGGCACCGACCTCGTCCTGACGGTGCAGCGACGGGATCTCGGTGTCGAGCGCGCCGCCGGCGAGCCTCGCCATCACGTTCGTCATGCCGGTCATCGGGCGGATCACGCCTAACCCCATGCCGAGCAGGCCCGCGCCAATGCTCAGGAACACCACGCCGGAGATGACCCAGAGGATGATGGTGAAGGTCGCCACACGCTGCGTCGCGCCGGCCTCGAAGGCCGCGTTGTCGTCATTGGTCTTCTTGACGATGTCGTCAATGATGGCACGGTGCGACTGGTAGGTTTTGGTGATCTCGGCATAGGCCCTGGCCGCGGCCTCGCGGTCGCCTTTCGCGAGCGCCGGCAGGAACGCCTGCTCCACCGCGGTCCAGAACCGCTGCACCTCGCGATGCGAATCCTGGATCAACTTGGTCTTCAGCACCGGATCGAGATCGGACTTCGACCAGAACTCGCGACGCTCGTCATATTCCTTTTTCAACTGGGTGAGGCGGCTGCGATGCGCATCAAGTTCGGACGGATTGTTCAGCGCCAGTGTCGCCTCGAGATAGGATTCGATGACATATTCCGGCGGCGGCAGGATGTCGGCGACGAGATCGTTGCCGAGCTTGATCTGGCTGTAGAGCGGGCCGCCGACCTTGACGTCGCTGAGCGCGTAGATGCCGGTGAAAACCACGGCGGCAAGCCCCGCCGCGGTGACGAGACCGAACAGCGCCATCGCACGCGCGATTGTTAACCGAATCTTCATGCGGATCCCCCGATCGGCTGCAACACCGGGCTCAAGCCCGAAGGTGCCGACCGGACAGGATGTCCCTGCCGCCTGCTCTGCCTTCCGGATTCGCCGCGCTGCGCACGACAGAATGCATGTAATCTGCTGCGGGAGGGTTAATTTTGAGGCAGCAGAAATACCACCCCGTCAAAATACCGCGATGTACCTCAACAGCGACAGCACGCCGATGACGATGACGATGATGCGGCAGATCTGCTTGGCGCGGCCGTCGATCGGCAACATGTTGATGAGATAGAGGACGAGGATGACGACCAGGAAGGTGATGAGCGCACTGATCAGCAGAGACATTTGAAACCCCCAGGGATGGCCGCGTTAGTCTTTCGTTAACCTGCGACAATCCGTTAACGCTTGATTGTATTGCCGGTTCCCATCGAGGAACATCTCAGAAAAGCTGAACTTTTTCAGTGAGGTCCGTACTTCTACCCAGTGGAACTGCATAAGTTTTTACTATTTTTGGGCCAAATGGCGCTCGAACTTTTTTGGGGGCCATTATGCTTAATCGCTTGACCGTATCCACGCTGCTCAAGGCCGTTATCGCGATCACGGCGGTGCTCACCGTCGTCCAGTTTTCGGTCGGCGCATGGGAATCCTGGGGACACCTGCAATCGGCGAGCCGGATCTCGATGATCGCCGAAGCCTCGGCGAACCTGTTCAAGGCGATGCATAACCTGCGCACCGACCGTTCGACCACGAACCGGCTGCTCAATTCTGACCAGCCGATGGACAGCGACATCGAGAAATATCTGCGCAACCTGCGTGAGACGGAAATGCCCGCGATGGGCAGCGCACTAACCCAGCTTTCATCGATGGACTTCGCGCAGCAGAAGACGCTGGTGCCGGAATTCGACCGTCTCTACAAAACGCTCGTCGCCGAACAGAAGGAATTCTGGGAAGAGGTCAATAAGCCGAAGGCGTCGCGCCGCGCGGCGCTGCCGAAGGAATATATGGAGACGACCCAGGGCTTGCTCGACAATCTGGACAAGCTGAGCGGCGTGCTCGCCGCCGACGTCAACCACCAGGACGCCACCATCGACCAGTTGCTGGCGATCAAACAGAGCGGCTGGCTCTTGCGCAACACCGCGGGCGAAGCTTCGCTTATCGTGTCGATCAGCCTCGCCGCCGGCAAGGTCAGCCCGGAAGCCCGGCTGAAATACACCAAGTACGTTGGCGGCACCGATGCGGCCTGGAACGCGCTGCAGCTCGCGGCTTCGGGCATGCAATTGCCGCCGGCGCTGTCGGCCGCGATCGCCGCGACCAAGACCGCCTATTTCGAGCCGTCCTATCTCGAGCTGCGCGAGCGGCTCCTGGATACGCTCACCAAAGGCGAGAAGGCGGAATTGACCGCAAACCAGTGGAGCCCGATCACGGTCGGCCGCCTGTCTGCCGCCGTCGGCGTCGCTGAAGCGGCGCTGGAGGCCGCCAAGGTGCGCGCCTCCGACCTGCACGCCTCCGCGCTGCGTTCGATGCTCGTACAGCTGGTGCTGCTCGCCGCGGCCGTGGCCCTTGCCGTCGGTGCAATGACCGCGGTGACCCGCCGCGTTATCCGCCCGCTGCACAAGATGCGCGACGCCATGCTGAAGGTCGCCGCCGGCGATCTCTCGGTCGAGACCGGCTATGCCGCCCGGCGCGACGAGATCGGCGGGCTGGCCACCGCGCTTGAAACCTTCAAGCAGCAGGCCATGGACAAGCTCAAGATCGAGGAGCAGGAGCGCGAGCGCAATTCCGGCGCCGCCGCGCGCCAGCGGGCCGTCGACGCCTATGTCGCCGAATTCGAAGGCACCGTGCGCCAGACGCTGCAGCAGCTCGGCGATGCCTCCGGCGAGATGCGCAAGACCTCGGCCGGTCTTTCGACGGTGTCGCGCCAGACCAACTCCCGCGTCGAAGTGGCGCAGAAGGCGTCGGGCGAAGCCTCCATGAGCGTCGAGAGCGTGGCGTCGGCCGCCGAGGAGCTCAGCGCCTCGATCAATGACATCAGCCAGCAGGCTGCGCATGCCGCGGGCATTGCCAGCCGTGCGGTCGACCAGGCGCGCGAGACCGACGGCACCGTGCAGGGCCTTGCCAAATCGGCGGGCCGGATCGGCGAAGTGGTCGGCCTGATCAACACCATCGCGGCGCAGACCAACCTGCTCGCACTGAACGCCACCATCGAGGCCGCGCGCGCCGGCGAAGCGGGCCGCGGCTTTGCCGTCGTCGCCTCCGAAGTCAAATCGCTGGCGAGCCAGACCGCGAAAGCGACCGACGAGATCTCCGAGCAGATTGCCGACATCCAGAAGGTCGCGGGCGAGGCCATTGACGCGATCAAGGGCATCGGCTCGATCATCGGCGAGGTCAACGAGGTCGCGACCGCGATTGCCGCCGCCGTGCAGGAACAGGGCGCCGCGACTCAGGAGATCACCCGCTCGACGCAATATGCGGCGCAGGGCACCAAGAACGTCTCGGAGAACATCACCGGCGTCAAAACCGACGCCGACGCGGCGGCCGCCGCTGCCGAGAACGTCAAGGGTGCTTCCGAGACGCTGGAGACCCAGAGCCAGAATCTCGGCCATCAGGTCACGGATTTCCTCGGCAAGATCCGCGCGGCGTAAGTTCGCGCAAAGCTTCGATGCACAAAGGCCGCCGGCACCACCGGCGGCCTTTGTCATTTCGGAATGGCTCCCGTTATTCCCTCGCGACGATCGGTGCGCGTTGGAAGCGCGCCCGTACCGATTCCGGCACCGGCGTGAAATTCAGCTCGGCATGTTTGCCGGAGCCGGGATTGGCGATCACGAGTCCGTCGGCACCGGCGACGATGTCGCCCTTGCGCAAGGTCGGATCCTTGTCGATCGAGACCGGGGCGAGCCCGGCCTGGTCCTTGCCGTTGCAAGTGCAGCCCGCGACGGTTTCGTTGCGGTATTTGAATGCGTTCGGCAGTTGCGAGTAGGGCTTGCCGGTTGACGTCGCGGCATGGTCGATGTCGTTGCCATAGACGATCTCGGTCTGGCTCGCCGGACAGAAACTGTTGCAGGAGGCCGCCTTGCTCTGGGAGTCGGGTCCCGTGATCGGGAAATAGCGTCCGTCGCAAGTGCGCACGCACCAGGCTTGGCCGCCGCCGTAGGCGACGCGCGACCGCGGCGCATCCATCGGCTGCGCGCCATCATCGCCGAACGGCAGCACCATCCGCGGCGGAGCGGGCGGTCGCACGCCAAAACCGCCGAACAGATTGGAGAAGAAGTCGCCGGCCTCTGCGGGATACGCAAGGCAGCTGACGCAGATCGCCAGCGTCGCACCAACCATTAATCGTCTGCCGAATTGCCTGCACATGACGCCTTCCGGAATTGACCGCCTCAGTCAACGCCCGAGACGGCGATGTTCATGGCCTGACGGCCCGAGGGCAGCGTCGTCAGCACCGGACGTGGCTGCGCCGAGCCACGCGCCTGCAGCGGCGCGTTCTTCGGCAGCACCACGACCCTGGTGCCGACATCGACCCGGCCGAAGAGATCGGTGACGTCCTGGTTGGTCATGCGGATGCAGCCGGAGGAGACGAACTTGCCGATCGTGGTCGGATCATTGGTGCCGTGGATGCGGTATTGGCTGGAGCCAAGATACATCGCGCGCGCGCCAAGCGGATTGCCGGGACCGCCGGCGACGAAGCGCGGCAGATAGGGCTGGCGGGCGATCATCTCGGCCGGCGGATACCAGTCCGGCCACTCCGACTTGCGGCTGATGCTCTGTACGCCGGCCCAGGTAAAGCCCTGGCGCCCAACGCCAACGCCGTAACGAATGGCGCGGCCGCCGCCGAGCACGAGGTAGAGATAGGTATTGCCGGTATCGATGATGATGGTGCCGGGCGCCTCGCGGGTGTCGAGCGTAACGACCTGGCGGCGCAGCCGATCCGGCAACAGGCTGTCTTCGTCGGCCGGCGCGGCTTCGCCGCTCACATAGCCTTGCGGAAAGGCGCTTGGCTCTGGCGGCGCGTAGCCGAGCGACTGCGCGTGAGCGCCCGAGAGTATCGAAGAGCTGAGCAGCAGGGCGCCCGCGAAGGCGAGCGCGTTGATTTCGCGCGACGGATGCCGGCGGCTGGATGAAGAAATCTGTGTCATGTGTGCTGCCCCATCGAGTGTGCATCACGCTGATGCGCTGGTAAATCAAACGCGATGGAGCCCTTGCAGTTCCGCTGGCAGGCGTGGCGCACACGCATCTGTCAAGTTCAACGCATCTCACGCTTCCGCGATGGAACCTTTGCCACGCGCGCGGATTAGCGCGGCAGTCGTTCGGTGCGGAAGGCGCGGCCTCGCGGCGACATTTAGCCTTGGCCGGGGAGAGACTGATCGTGCGTGTCCTTCCGAGTGAACGTCTGCTGCCCAACGGTAACGGTAGTGCGGGCTCGCCGCTGCCTGACAGCTCAAGCGAACAGTCGCCGGTCATCCGCCGCGCCGAGGTGGTGGCTTTCGCGCTGGTGGCGCTGCTCGTCATCTGCGTCGTCGCCGTCCTCTATCTCGCGAAAGCCTTCTTTCTCCCCGTGGTGATGGCCTTCGTGGTCGGCACCATGCTGTCGCCGGCCGCGAGCTTCCTCGAGCGTTACCGCATCCCCCGCGCGGTCGGGGCGGTGCTGATCGTGGCCACGGTCGCCGCGGCCGCGGCCTTCATGGTCGGGCTGATCTCCTCTCCGCTGATGGAATGGAGCACGCGGCTGCCGGAATTGGGCGCGCGGTTGAAGGACAAGCTACACGTGTTCAACCGGCCGCTCGCTCTCTGGCAGGAGTTGCAGACCATGGTGGGCGCTCCTGACACGCTCACCAGCCTCCAGATGCCGAAATTCGACTGGGTGCAGCCGACCATCGAATTCCTGTCGCCGACCTTCACCGAATTCCTGCTGTTCTTCGCAACCCTGATCCTGTTCATCGCGAGCTGGCGCGATCTGCGCCGCACCCTGATTCTGACCTTTGGCGACCACGATGCGCGCCTGCGGACTCTCAGGATCATCAACGAGATCGAGGTGCACCTCGGCAATTACCTGCTGACGGTGACGCTGATCAACACCGGCGTCGGGATCGCGACGGGCATCGCCTGCGCGATCGCGCATATGCCCAATCCGGCCGGGCTTGGCGCGCTCGCCGCAACCTTGAATTTCATCCCGATCATCGGCCCCGTGGCGATGTTCGCGATCTTGGTGGGAGTGGGCATCATCGCGCTGCCGACGCTCAGCGCCGGACTAATTGCGCCACTTGCCTTCGTTGCCATCGCCTTCATGGAAGGCCATTTCATCACGCCGATCATCATCGGCCGCAGGCTCGCGCTCAACGCGCTGGCGGTGTTCCTGGCGCTCGCGTTCTGGACCTGGCTGTGGGGGCCGATGGGCGCCTTCCTGTCGTCGCCGCTCCTGATCGTCGCCCTCATCCTGAAAGAGCATCTGCTGCCGGTCAATTCGCCGCAGTTCCCGCCGGACTAGTGGTCCAATTCCAACATTCGCATCCCGTCGCAGCGGTCACTTTGCGAATGTTGGAATTAGAGGACCACTAGCAAAATATTGATTCTAGTGGAGCTTTGGATTTGACGTTCGCTTGCGAGTTCGCCGCAAGCGGGTAGCGAACGTCAAATCCGCTCCACTAGGCTGTACCAGGAATGGAACCTTCGGCGACAGCGGCGCGTTTGCAGGCCGAAGATGCAGCGTTTGGGAGCTTTCGATGTCGATGAGCAATGGCGAAACCGCAATGCGAGACCTGGCCGACGACGCCACCTATCAACGCCTTGAGAAGGATGTAACTGCCGTGAAAAACGATATCGCAGCCTTGACCGATCAGATCACCGACGCCCTCAACACCTTTGCTGGCGCGGCTAGTAAGCAGGCACGGCGCGGCTACAAGCAGGCCCGCGCCAATGTCGATTCCGCGATCGACGAAGCCTCCGAGCGCGGCACCGCGATGCTGGGCGCAGCGCAGGATGCCGCCGTATCGATCGAGGAGACGCTGGAAGACGTCATCACCCAGCGCCCGCTCGCCACCGTCGGCCTCGCGCTCGGCCTCGGCTTCCTGATCGGCGTCACCTGGCGCCGCTAGCGCATGATCCGGAAAAGTGGGCACCGGTTTTCCCTCGCGACAAACGCGCAGCGTTTGCGCGGAGATCATGCGCAAAAAAGAATCTGGAGCGCCGATTGAACGGAGAGCAGCGATGGTCTCCAGTAAGTCCAGTCTTCTGAGCCACTGGCGGCGATGGTGGGCGGCGGTCGCCTTTGTCGACGCACTCTACAGATCGAGGCGGGGTGATGTTCCAGCGTTTTATCGATGACTTCAAGGCTTCGACCGGCACGGCGCTGCGCCAGACCTCGCTCGCGGCGATGGCGGCCATATGCCTGTTCATCACCACGGCGTTCCTTGTCGCCGCCGCCTTCATCGCCGTGCTGAACCGCTACGGGCCGGTTGAGGCCTGCCTCACCGGCGCGGGCCTGTTCCTCATCGTCACCCTGATCGCCGCAGTGACCTATATGGTGCGCAAGCGCCAGATCGAGGCGCGCGCCGCGGCGCGGGCCAAAGCGGCGGCGCATTCGCTTCTGGCCGATCCTGCGCTGCTGGCAACCGGTATCCAGATCGTGCGCCTCCTGGGCGTCAAGCGGCTGGTGCCGATTCTCGCCATCGGCGGACTGGCGCTCGGGCTGCTGGCAAGCCGCGGTCACGCGGCCGATCAGGCGCCGGCCGAATAAATCAAATCTGTCGGGACTTCAGGTGACGCAGCGGCCCGGCTGCAGGCGCTTGGCGATTTCCGTGAGCACGCTGACCACGGGCTCGCAGGCCACCGTCACCTTGCGCTCGCCCTTGAACTGGAACGCCGTCGGCGCGGAACTGCGCGCTTCGTGATTGAGCGGAATCCGTACCAGGATCGAGGTGTCGGGCAGCCGGTCGACATGGAAGGCAATGGTCTGGGTCGGCGCCACGGGTTCCGCTACAACGGGGGCGCGGTCGGTCTTCGCAGCACGATTGACGCCATGATCCGGGATCCCCGTTGTGCGCATGCCGACGGTCAGATCCTCGCCCAACGCAAATTGCGCCGCACCAAACGACACCACGATGGCGACAGCACCCAGAATTCCCTTGAGCATGTGTGACATGGCTGGTCCCTCGCCCCATGGCGATTGGTGACTCCAACGTTAGTCACACAAGGCGGGTTCTTGGACGGGTCGATCACATAACCGTGTCTGAAAATAATTTTAACCCGACGGGAACGACTCCCAGCGCGGCGAGTCATCTCAGCAGCCGGTTATTCCCCCCTGCCCCATTGACCGGCGATGTAGGGCGCGGCTGTGGTGATGCCAGCCGCGCCCTGCTTTTTTATATTGAAATTGCTGGATAATTTCGTCTCGGCGGCTTGCCGCCCATACCCTAGCCCATACACCACCGCCAAAACGGTTCGCTCATTTTTCAGGTCTCCAAAGCAGGTTTGCAAAATACCTGGCGCACCCTGTCGGAGCGTGCCGTCGAATTCTTGGCAGGAGCGGCGGCGGCTGCGGTAGTTCGATCGGCAGACCGAGTTCGGTCGCATTATCAAAATGATGGAGGGAACAAAAGCGTCGGAAAGGATACTCGCACCCAGGTGGCATTCGGTTACGTCGACATGTTCGTTTCAAGGAGTGCGAGCAGCGAGACTACTACCGCCAATCTCCGACGGCCGACTGTTGTCGTACGAAGACGTCCCGTCGCTATTTCGCCGGCAATAGGCCGGGTTTGGGCGAGGAATACGCGTGGCGCGCGTTCAGACGGTCGAATGGGCGGGCTCCCGTGGGATCTATTCCTGCCTCGCGAACCGATGAACTGATGGTCGTGAGCCTGCAGCGTTTCCCGAACAATAGATCGAAACTCGCCACGCGGTTGCGCGCCTATCGGTTAACGGCGAGGCAAATTTCCAGTGCACTGGACACAGCCCATCAATTGGCTGGCATACTTGCTTCCAATGCGGCGCCTGACAAGCAAAGAGTCATTGCTGACCTCATAGAGCGTGTGGTCGTGTCCAACGAGAACATGCAGATCAGGATTAGAGGCCACCGATTTGTCGGCGCGACTTTGCCGCAGCAAGCCAAGAGTGACGTGACGTTCTCGATTGACGCGCCCTTCATTCAACCGGCACGAGCAGGCCTAACCAAGTTGCTAGTAGAGGAACGCGCCTCACACTACCTTGATCCGGTGATTACAAAGGCCTTCGCCCTAGCCCATCGCTGGTTTGAAGAATTAACGACAGGCGCCACCAACTCTTTGGCCGAGATCGCCGCGCGCGGAGAACGTCACTGACAACTACGTCAGCAATTTGATCCATTTGGCGTGGTTGTCACCCCAGCAGATAGAGCTCGTGCTTCAAGGCGATCCGCAGGCTACGGCCGAGGCAAGGACCCCAATGCTCACCCGCGCCGTTGATCCGCTTTGGCAAGATCGTATTAGGTTTTGCACTGGAAGTCCTGGACACTTCGCCCGCTACCCCTCCGCTCCCCTGACGAGTAGTTCGAGGCCAAAGGCGTAGTTTGCATTGGGACTTATCAAATTGGAGCTCAACCCTGCGCGGGTTGAGCTCCAATTGGAGTTTGGCTGGTCGGGGCTGATGGTAGAAATCGGCACGCCAGCTGTTGGGTGAAAATCGGACTAAAACCTCGCTTTTGCGCACTCCGAGCATGGACCCTGACTGGAAGTCAGTCGCACATGGGACCAGATCCGATCTAGATGCTCGCGTCTGCTCAGGCATCCGTCTTGGGCGCACGCCCGCACGACGCCGCGCTGCCATCATCGAGCCGAACGAGGTCGTCTGACGTGGACCTGCAGCAGCGATGACGCCTTCCGAGGCCAAGGCGCACGAGAGGGCTTCGCGCATATCTATTCGACCAGGACCAGACCGGGAGGGAGTGACTCGTCGTATAGACTGGCCCGGTCGGATCGTCCGATCGGAACGAACCCTTTGATTTTTGCGGTCTGCAGCGCAGGGACGCCGGATTTCTCCAGCTTGCTCGCAATCAGGCCGCGCAAAGGCATGGGTAGGTCCAGGCTCCGATCGTCGACGACGCGTGCGGCCCGGAGGAACAGAATTTGCAGGTCGAGCAACTCCGGCGTAGTCCAATCGAAGCGCTGGAAAGCCTGGTACGCGTGCTCGACGAGATCGGGCGAGACGACAGTCTCCGGCCCTGCGTAGAGCGGAGTTCGGTTGAGCAGGAGCCCGAGCGCCGCAAGATAAGGCGCACAGTGGCGCTTGGCCTGTGCAAGCGTCGCCGCGATGTCGCAGAAGCAACGCACCAATTCCGCCTTGATGTCGTGGTCGATCAGTTCCAAGGATCCAGCCAGGCGCACGAGTTCGTCGGGCGCCTTGCCGCTGCGGATCCTGTCGATCTCTCCGGCCATAAGCCTGGTCTGGCGGTCGCGCGTGAGCCCACCCGCCACCCGGCGCCAGAGGATGTATTCCTGGCTCTTGATGCGCCGACCGGGAAAACACGGGCCATCATCGTGCACCCGCCACAGGGCATCGATACGAAGGTCGTCCCGGACAACGCCGAAGCCCGGGCGCAGCAGGAATCCAGCCATGATGAGCCATGCCTCTTCATGGTCCGCCGAACGTCGTCTGTCGTCCCGCCGCTCCTCGAGCGCAGACCAAAGGGCCCGTAGCAGGGGCCCGTTCCATTCACTTCTGGCAGACGCGAGGATGCGCTCCATGCCCTTGAGGATCGTGGCAGCAGTAATCTTGTTCTTTTTGCTGTTATTGGCAGGCTGGGTGAACACGATCCCGATCTGCCCGCGTGCCGTTTCCAGCGCGTCCGCTGAAGCATTCGGTTCAATCGGAGCGTTTGCCTCCCGCGCCCGCGCCGCACCGGGCGCGCCCGCGACGCCTTGGACGTGCTCGCGCATGTTGAATTCCAGCGGCCAGGACTGTTGAACGGCGGGGTCGGCGCTAACGCACGAGATCTGGAGCAGCCCCAGTGCGTTCATCCGTGCCGTCAGTCCGACGGGCAACATACTGCCCGCTTCCGGACCGGATAGCTCAGCCGTCCTGACGATGGTCTGGAGCGGGGGCAACGGGTGAAATTCGTCTTCGGACCAGGAAACGATGTCTCCGGCCCGGCTGACGCTCTTCCGGGTTGAGGAATAAGCCTGGAAGCGTACCAGCTGATCGGTGCGGAGCTTAAGCCCAAGATCAGTGATCTCAAAAAGCTGGGACGGCGCTGCACCTTGAGGAAGAACGCATACGAGGGGCGGACGCACGGTCTGGCGATCCGTTGCCTGTATCCCCTCCACTTCGAGAAAGATCGCAGCGGCGGCCCCAGCGGCGATGCGAGCCGAACGGTGGTGGAGAAGGGCACCAAATCGCGCAGCTCCGAGCGCCACCGCCAGGTCCGGCTCCTCGTTCTCCAGAACCTGCGGTACGAAGCCGTCCTGCCAGCCTCCGATTTGCTCGCGGAGTCTTTGGCGCAGGAGCGGCGGTCGAACGGATCCGCCGTTGAACAGGACGGCATCAATGCGCGGGCGATCGTTGAGGAATTCGGCAAGGTGTCGGGTTATCGCGCTGTCTGAAGGATAAGGAAGCCCCCACTCCCTCAGTGCCGCGTGCGTCCGGTAGGGCCGCGCCGCCGCGTCGCAGAAGGGAAAAAATCCGTCCAGCAATAGGCTCTCGATTTCCGCCCGCATCACCGTCGCCGCCTGCGAGCCGCCGACTATCCCCGACCCGCGACCGGCCAGTGCAACAACGAACCGCTCATCCGGCGGCCCCGTAGCGGTCAGCGCGTGCTCTTTCAGATGACGGCAGGAGGCGACGAGCTGATCCCATTGCGGGCCGGAAAGCCGGCCGCCCGCCCCGGCAAGCCGCGGCTCCAGGAAATGCGCGACGGCAAGGTCGATATTGTCGCCGCCGAGCAGCGTATGCTCGCTCACCGCGACACGCCTGATGTCAGGATCCGGCGTTTGCTCGTTCAGGCGAACTTCAAAAATGCTGAAATCCGAGGTGCCGCCGCCGATATCGATGACCAACACGTGTCGCAGCCCGGCATCGCCCTTGTCGGGCCGCTGCCATAATTCACGCGCTGGGTCGTGCTTTTCCAGCCAGCAATAGAACGCAGCCTGCGGCTCTTCGAGCAGTCGCACATCGCCGGGGAAGCCCGCTTCCTCGGCGGCGGTAATCGTCAGCCGCTGCGCCGCCGCATCGAAGGAAGCCGGGACGGTAACCGTGATGTCTTGATCATCGAACGCAAACCCGGCCTGGGCAAACCGGCTGTTCCAGATCCCCCGCAGATAGTTCAGAATCAGTGCCGAGGCGCGTACCGGTGAGATTTTCTGCTCACGTGCCAGCACCGTCGATCCCCATGGCAGAAAGGGCGCCGACCGGTCGGCGGCGTGATGGCAAAGCCACGACTTCGCGGAATGGACGACCCGTCCGGGCGCTTCGCTTGCCTTCATGAGTGCAAAAAGGCCGACGATCCATTGCCCGGCTCCGACCTCCTCACCCCGCAAGTGTGCTGCAACCGCTTCCTCTGGCAGGTACAGGAAAGAAGGTAGCGTTGGCTTCTCGGTCAGAGTCGCCAGGCCTTCCCATTGCGGGACGAGAAGGACCTCTGGCGTCCCCTCGCCAACCAGTGGCGCGAATGCGAGTGCGGAGTTGGTGGTGCCGAGATCAATACCAATGGCGAAGCGGGCGCGGTCTTTGGTCAAGAATAACCTCCAGAGGCGGTCCGGCCGCTATTCCGTGCGGACCTGGAACTCAACCTTCCATCGGCGATCGGAGTTCGTGTGCCTCATCCAAAGCTCAAGGATCCCAAGTTCGGTGACGACGGGGCTGACGAGGACTGGCACCACCTGCCCCACCGGGACGTCGTGTGCCGGGATCGCAACTTCGAGCAGGCCAGCGTCATCAAGTTCACGCTCGGCGTCGGGGAGTATCTGTCCCGGCGTATCGCCGCTTCGTACCGAGGAGGAGAAAAACCGAAACTCCGCCGTGCGGCCAGTGACAAGGCCGAACTCGCTTCCTTCGATCAGCAGTTCCGTGCCTTCCTGCATCCCCTGCGGGACAACACACAATGCCTTCAGCGGCGGCTTGTAGCCTGGAATGGCGGGCATCGACGTTTCCAGGCCGATGTAATAGGAGCGCGCCGCGCCGGCCTTGATGCGCATGCCCTTGCCAGTGGCGCGAAGACGTCCGTAGATCGCGCCACCCCGTGCGACGGCGAGGTCTGGTTCGAAACCCTGCAATTCGCGGACCGGCTGGCCCCCATTCCAGGACGCCAGCAGATCAAGCACCCGCGTCCGGATTGGCGCGGCTTTGAAAACGCCCCCATTGAACAAGACCGCGGTCGGCATCAGCATCTGCGTGCCAGCCGATGCTCCCACCAGAGCGGCAAGCTTTTCGCTTGCCTTCACATTCTGCAGGCTCTGAGCGAGAAACCGGGCGATATGCTTGCTGACGACCGGATCGGAAGCGTAGGGAAGACCGAATTCCTGCAGCCCTGCCATACGGCTCTCGCGCGGCAGGTCGTCAACGCTGGTTCTGGCGAAAAAACCGTCGACAACAACTTGCTCCAGCGTCTCGCGATCGAGAGTCGTTGAGACAGTCTTGGCAAGCAGGCTGGAGCCGCGCGAGGGGACCGCGATGGGCGCCTGCGCCAGCCCGCCATCATCAAACAGGACGATCTTGGCTTTGGAGGCGGCATGCACGAGCGCCAGGAACTGCCAGGAGTCCAGCCGTTTGCCCGCAGCCTCAAGCTTGGCGTTCAGCGCATAAGCGAGCGCCAAATCCATATTGTCGCCTCCTAGCAGAATGTGCTCGCCGACGCTGACACGCTCCAGTTCCAGGCGGCCTTCGACATCTGTGACCGCGATCAAGCTGAAATCGGCTGTCCCGCCACCGACATCGCAGACCAGCACGATATCGCCAGCAGCAATCAGATTTCGCCATTCTGTGCGCGTCTGCGCCATCCAGGCGTAGAACGCAGCCTGCGGCTCCTCCAGCAATGTGACGTCCCCAAGCCCCGCAGCCTTGGCGGCCTCGGCGGTGAGGCTTCTTGCGACCTCATCGAACGAGGCAGGAACGGTTACAACGATCTCGCCTTCCGAGAGGTCCCAATCCCTCCCTTGCGCCCGTTCGGTGTGCAGGAACGCGTCCCGGAGATGTTGGAGGTAAAGGCGTGAGCATTCGAATGGCGAGAGCTTTTCTTCCGCAATGTCGGATCGCCAGGGCAGGATCCGCTGCTTCGGGTCGACATGCGGGTTGGACAGCCAGGATTTGGCGGAGGTCGCGACGCGATCAGGCACGAGTGCCCCCCGCTCGCGCGCGAACTGGCCAATGATCGTGCGCTCCCCGGCATCGTTCCAGGGCACAGGAAACGAACTCTCTGGGAACTCCTCGGAGTGCGGGATATAAACGGCGGACGGCAGTGTCGGCATCTCGTCGATTAGATTTGGTCCCAGGGTCTGCGCGATCTCGATAATCCTGGTCTCACCACTCTCGAGATCGGCGATCGCGATTGCGCTGTTGCTGGTGCCGAGGTCGATAGCAAGACTGAAACGAGCGCTCATGGGGGAGGGTTGTCCTGGTTGTCGTGCTGACAATTCGCGTCAATAGCCACGCGTGATGGAAAGCACCGGCAGTACATTCCGCTCGGGCGTCCGGCAGCCGGCCGATGCGAGCCCGCTTATCTCAGTTCCACCTCCGCCGGAGCGATTGCTGGAAGTCGATGGGTCGAGCTCCGCAAAACGCGTGGTAGATTCACCGCATCCGTTTTCCAGCCGTGGTGGACAAGCACTCCCGAGAACGGCGCCTGGCCGCTGATCTTGCCCACCAGTCGGTACTCGTCCGGCGAATAGCCAGCGGCGACCTGCACCGTCGATCCCTCGCTCTCTGCGCGCACGGGGGAGATTTGGAAGTGCTCCAGCAGGGCGGTCCTGCATCCGGCATGGACCACGCGCGCGGCGGCTCCAACCTGTGCGTCATCATGCGCGTTGATGTCGTCCATCAGGAAATCGACCAGCCGGCCCCTTGCCTGCAGCATCGCCAAAAAACTGACGATCTCGGCGTCTGCCTGGTTTGCGCGAGTCGTAACAGGCATCGGTCGGGCCGCCTCAGCGCCAGCACTTCGGTTATCCCGTGACGGGCCGCGCCCGACCAGGATCGCTATCAACGCGACAAGGCTCAGCGTCACCGCCCCACCCGATAGATACATTTGGAATGCGCTCGCTGCCGGCAGCAATTCCAGTGCGTTCACCACGACCAGGAGCAGGACCGCTATGATCGCGATCGCTTTCATCGCATGCATGTTCAGCCGCAGCTCCCTTTTGACACGCATCAGCGTTGATTGACGCACGAAGAATATAGGATATCGACGATTGTGGAAACCTAATCGGGTCCGCCCGCGCGCGTCGATTATGCCGTTAAAAAGTCGGACGCAGTGAAGGCTAGGGTAGACGCCGTGAGCACACGGCATAATTGCTGCTGCCAGAGACGATCTTAAATCACAGAAACGCGACTATCCGAAGAGAAGCACTCAGGCTCGGTCCCGCCACAACCCCTAAGTAGAAGCAAAACAGGAAGATTCCATATTGTTGGCCGTCGCTCCCGCAAATAGCGCATCAAATGCTCAACGAGCGGTGGCAAAGTTCGCCATCCAAACTACCTGGGCCTGCTGGTCGGCTCGTTCGGATGGGAACCTGGCATGAGTAAGGGGCCTCCCAACGGCGCTAACCACCCCGCTGTTCTTGTGCGCATCCGGGCCGAAGAACCGCTGCTCTGTGCGCACTTTGGCGATGAGCACAAGGCCTATTGCGCGCACGTCAGGGCTCGTTCCGGCGATTTATTAGAGCGGTGACGCCGACAACACGAGCGCCGGTTTAAGTGAACGTTCCTGCTGCTCCCTTACCGAGCGAACTACGAAATGTTTTAAAGCTAAGCGACGACAAGCGCGTTGCTGGATTGTTCGTTGTTGGCCCTTCGCGTCGTTTAGTGCGAGGCAGCGGAATGTCCGGAATTGGATGTAGACCGGAAGTGGCCCG
Organism: uncultured Alphaproteobacteria bacterium; assembly: GCA_963847045.1. Lineage (GTDB taxonomy): Bacteria > Pseudomonadota > Alphaproteobacteria > Rhizobiales > Xanthobacteraceae > Bradyrhizobium. Next base: position 291,325 of record CAWJYQ010000024.1, read on the forward strand.
GCCAGGGTCAAGACGACGCTTTTGACCCTTTTCCGACCTGATAGCTATCCACATTTCTCTGTTCAAGTGAGCAAGGCGGACACTGCTTCTCGTAGAGACAGTCGGCAACGCAAGTTGTTTTTCCCTCCACTTCTGGAGGGCATGGCTTACTGCCGAACTAATCCGGTGTCGGTCGGGAAGTGTTCCCCTTCTGCTTCCAAACTAACAGGTGTCGAGGGCCCCCTTTGCCCGCCGATCCACCGCAGATTCTCCAATGTCTCGCTCGGCTGGCTGCTGACCTCCAATCATCATTTTATCTGATACGTACGTGAGTTTCCCTGTTATGCAACGCGCCTGTAGTGACGCGGCACAGCCGTTAAATCAGGATACGGTCTACTCTGTTTGGAGGAATTGGCTTTGGAAGCAACTGAACTCATCCTGGTGAACCGTCTTGAGCAGCGGCTGGGTCGGCTACACGCGCGCCAGCGACTTGGGATCGAAGCAGACCATGAAGCCCAAATCTTCGGCCAAGGACTCAATTTTTTCCACATCGAAAATTGGTACTCGATCCACTCCTTCATTCGCGCCGTCTTCAAGCTTAGCGGCCTCTACTGGCGCGGATTAAAGAATGCGGCCGACGTGCAGGTCAGAAGGACTGACCTTTCATTCGCCACGCTGCCAAAAGCCTTCGAAGGCTTTACATTGCTTCATATCAGCGATTTGCATGTCGATATGAACGAGCGCGCCATGCGACTGATCGAACTCCTTCCGACAGTGAAGTACGACATCTGCGTTCTGACAGGTGACTTTCGCGGTGCCACCTTCGGCTCGTTCGATCGTGTGCTTGAGGGTATGAGGCCGATATGCGCCCAGCTGAAGTCGCCGGTATACGGCGTCCTCGGCAATCACGACACGATCCGGCTGGTCCCAGGCCTGGAAGACCTCGGAGTTAAGATGCTGCTGAACGAGTGCATATCGATAGCGCGAGAAGATCAACGGATTTATGTCTGCGGCATTGACGATGCTCATTTCTACCGCGTTGACAGCATCGAGAAGGCTGCCTCGGATATCCCGCCCGCCAGCTTCACAATCCTGCTCTCGCATACGCCGGAGGTCTTTCGTCACGCCTCGCATGCCGGGTTCGACCTACTGCTCAGCGGACATACGCATGGCGGACAAATCTGCCTTCCTGGGTCTATCCCCATTACTCTGGATTCCGTACTGCCGCGACGTCTTGGATCCGGCTTGTGGAGGTATCACGACATGGTCGGCTACACCTCGGTCGGAGTTGGATCTTCCGTGGTCCCGATCCGGATCAACTGCCCTCCCGAGATAACCTTGCATTATCTTCATTGTGGTTGAGGCCTGACGCTTCAATACGGACGATCGCGAATATGCATCCGAAATAGCAAGCGCGACAGAACGATCTCGCCGAAGAAAAACAAACCGACTACCGCGACGACATCTGCCGCAGTCAACGATAGTTCGTGCCAGCACATTAGCGCTGGTACGAGAGACTCGGGTATCTGGTCTAGGCCGGTTGCCCTGCTGCCTGGCTTCAATGCAAGCCGACGCTTGGTGAAGCTCGATAGCAAGTCTCCCGTCATTGCACCAACCCCGACCAAGATTCCGGTGCTCAGCCACATACCGGGGAGCAGCGCCACGATGCTAGTCGCCACAACCGAGAGCACGAGGCCGCGTACAGTCTTCGAAGCGCCGAGCAGCGGTCGACCATCGATAAAGCGTGCGTACCCGTCGAGAGGAAAGGAAAGGCGGTCGCCCAAAAGGCGCCGCGCTATAACGGGAGCACCATTGCGATGGTCAGCAATGCAAGTAGCTTGAGAATAACCAAGGTCTGCATATCGTGGCCGGCTGTTCGCGGTTAAACCTAACTAGGACGGCCGCAAAAAGACAAGCGCAACGCCGACCTGGGAGGTGCGTCAAGTTCAGCAAAATCGATCCTGGGGTCCGGGCGAGCCATCCCCTCGGAGTGCTCGCGAGCGCTGATGAGCTGATCGAGTGGGATGCAACTTGCTGCGATGTATGAGTTCGGATTTGACACGAAGCGGCCCACCTCTGATGTCCGCCGTTCGGCTGATGACCGCGATAAACCGGACATCACGCGGACCGCCCAATTCGGTCGAGAATGACCCAAAATTGTCATTGGAGCGTCGCGCTAATCCCGCTCGCGGAACTTATTGACGACCTAGAGTGTTGCTAACGAAGCCTCTGGCGCCGCCGGCCTTCCCAACCGCCGTCAATTCAGGTGGAGGAGCATATGCTGAGAGCTGGGTGCAAACAGATTTTAGCGCTGGCTGGGATCATGGTGGGCGCACTGGCAGGGCTCGCGTTCACAGACATAGCCCAAGCGGGTCATGGCGGCGGCGGGGGCGGCGGTTTCCACGGCGGCGGGGGTGGTGGTTTCCACGGTGGCGGTGGTGGTGGTTTCCAGGCGGGGAGCGGCGGTTTCCACGGTGGTGGCGGTGGTGGTTTCCACGGCGTCGGTGGCTTCCATTCCGCTGGCGGTTTTCGTGGCGGCGGCTTTCATTCCTTCCACGCCGCGCCGAGTGGGGGACGCAGTTACAGCGCGCGCGGCTTCCAATCCCGCTCCGCCCACACCTACGCAGGTGGCAACGCCGTCAACGGCCATCATGGTCTGTCTGGCGTTTCGCACAGCTTCGTCGCAGGAAACCGCGCCGTCTCGGGCCGCATGATGCAGCGCAACGCCGGTGCGGTGGGCCATGCGCTATCCTCACCTCAGATCAGGAGCGCTCTGCGCACACCCGGCGGGCTTCGCAATCCGATGACGCGCGCAGCCATCACAGCGGGGGTCGCGGGCGCCGCGTGGAGTCATCACAATGGTGGCTTGTGGTGGCGCCACGCCCATGGCGGCTTCGGCTGGGTCGGCCCGGTGTTCTGGCCCTACGCTTATTACGATTTCTATGACTACGCCTGGTGGGGCTGGGGCTATGACCCATTCTTCTGGGACTATGGCTATAGCGATCTCTATGCCGGCCTATTTGGCCCCTACGACTATGGGGCCTTGAGTGGCTATGCTGGCTATCTCCCGGGCTATGCCGGAGCAGCGCCGCGCGTGCGCTCTTCCAAAGGCTCGGAGACAGGAACAAATCTTGCCGATATGTGCGGCAGTGACAGCCGCGATATCGGTGGCTTTCCGATCGAGCGGTTCCGCGATGCGATCCAGCCCAATAACGAGCAGAGCGCCGCGCTCGACGATCTCGCCAATGCCTCGCAGATGGCGGCTGAGACCATTCGCAATTCATGCCCCAGAGACGTGGCGCTGACCGCACCGAGCCGTCTTGCCACCATGGAGCAGCGCATCGAGGCAATGCGCAGTGCCGTCACCACTGTGCAGCCCGCGCTCGACAAGCTCTACGGGCTCCTAACCGACGAGCAGAAAGCCAGGATCACGGCGCTGACGGCGGATCAGCAGCCCGCGCCTCGCGAGAATCTTCCGAGCAACGGCAACTGCGATGCCGGGCAACCCGGCGCGACGGATTGGCCGAGCGAGCGGATTGAGCGCAACGTGAAACCGACCGACTCGCAGCGCGCGAGCCTCACGGCACTGCAGGATGCCGCGGCCAAGGCAGCGGACATTCTGAAATCATCGTGCCCGCCAGCGGATGCGCGCACGCCCCCCGCGCGGCTTGCCGCGGTTGCAACACGGCTTGATGCCATGCTCCAGGCCATCCTGACGGTGCGCCCGACGCTTGATAACTTCTATAACTCCCTGACCGACGAGCAGAAGGCGGCGTTCGACGCCATCGGCCCCGAGCGCAACGGCGTCACAAGTGCCTTAGCCGCCGACCGAGACGAATCCCCGCGAGGTCATCACCCCCGTCACCGTCATGGCTTCAGTACCGGCGGCATGATCTTCCGCATGATGGGGCTTTGAGACACCCAACGGTCACAGGTTTGTAGATCGCCTGAGATGTGATCGCGCAAGCCTCGAAGGGTGACGACGACTACGCTGCGGCGATCGCAAGCGCAATGGTTCTCCTACGCAGTGCCGACGCGCCGGCGAAGTATTCGAATGATGTCAATCATTGGCACTTTTCAGAAGTGGCCGCCCTGACGTTTGATGTCCGTTGTTGAGGGAAGATTGGAAGTCGGTTTTCGGGACCGTCAGGACCGCTTTTGACCCACTTCGGAAGTCGGGGGTAGAACGGACATGCCATTCTCCAAACAGCGGCCAGCCGATAGTCACCATTAGGATGACCAATCGTGTGCGCCAGCCTGCGCGAGGCGCTGGAAAACCTCGACAAGGACCGCGCCTTCCTCAAGAGCGGCGGTGTGTTCGCCGACGACTTCATCGACAGCTACATCGCGCTGAAGATGAGCGAGGTCGAGCGGTTCGAAATGACCCCGCATCCGATCGAGTTCGAGATGTACTACCCGCAGTGATGGCTCAACGCTGCACCGCGTGACAATGCGAAAGGCGCTCCGCGAGGGGCGTCTTTTGTTTTGGCGGCCCCGGCTTTCCGACGGCGTGATACATGCCGCCGCGCGTCAGATCGCACAACGAAACCGTTGGAATAGCGGGCCTATAACACTTCGCCCGGCACGGTGGACATCGGCTGCGTCGCCGATGATGCAGTGCATGATTGCGCGGGGATTGGCGTGAGGCATACAATAAACAAGCAATAAGCAAGAGGCCGCGCGCTCCAATGACGCTGCCGTCATATCACCGGGAGGTTGCAAATGGCAAAATGGATCCGTTTTGAGCAGGCTGGAAAACCCAGCTTCGGCGCGCTGCAGGGCGACGCGATCGCAGTGCATACTGGCGACATGTTCGCCGGCGCGAAGCCGAGCGGCCAAACGCTGAAGCTCTCCGACGTCAGCGTGCTGACGCCGTGCGATCCCTCGAAGATGATCTGTCTGTGGAATAATTTCCATCAGCTCGCGGCCAAGAACGATTTCCAGCAACCAAAAGAGCCGCTTTGGTTCCTTAAAGCCCCCAATGCCTATTGGCCGGCGAACCAGCCGATCCAGCGGCCGGCCACCTATGCCGGAAAGATCATTTACGAAGGCGAGCTCGGCGTCGTCATCGGCAAGAAGTGCTTCAACATCTCGGAGGCCGAGGCCGGCGATTACATCTTCGGCTACACCTGCGTGAACGACGTCACCGCCGTCGATCTGCTGCGCAAGGACAAGTCGTTCGAGCAATGGGCGCGTGCCAAGAGCTTCGACACCTTCGGCGTGTTCGGTCCCGTGATCGAGACCGGCGTCGATCCGATGAAGCTGTCGGTCAAGACCGTCCTGAACGGCAAGGAACGGCAAAACTATCCCGTCGCCGACATGTTCTTCCCGCCGCACCGGCTGGTCGCGGCCATCTCCAAGGATGTGACGCTGATGCCGGGCGACATCATCGCCTGCGGCACCTCGCTCGGCGCCGGCACGATGGGCGACGCCCACAACGTCGTCGACATCGTGATCGATGGCGTCGGCAGCCTTAGCAACGTCTTCGACCAGGTGCTGCCGAGCCCGTATCTGCTGGGCGCGCCGCCCAAGCAGAAAAAGATTTTCGTGGTCGGCGCCGGCGCCATCGGCGGCCTGCTGGCGGCCAAGTTTGCGCTGGCGGGCGAGGATGTCACGGTCATCGACCAGGGCGCGCATCTCGCCGCGATCCAGAAGAACGGGCTCAAGCTCGAGTGGCATGACGGCAATGTCCAGACCGCGAAGATGAAGGCGGTCAACAAGGCGGCCGGTGCCGGCAAGCAGGATATCGTGATCCTCGCGGTGAAGGCGCACTTCCTCGATCAGGTTGTGCGCGACATCGACACGCTGCTCGGCCCCGACACGATCGTGCTGACCGTGCAGAACGGCCTGCCGTGGTGGTATTTCCAGAGGCTCGGCGGCAAGTACGATGATCACAAGCTGGAAAGCCTCGATCCCTCGGGCGTACTCACCAAGAATATCGATCCGAAGCGCATCATCGGCTGCGTGGTCTATCCCGCCGCGGCGGCCATCGCGCCGGGCGTGATTCACCACGTCGAGGGCGACCGCTTCCCGATCGGCGAACTCGACGGCAAGGAGACGCCGCGCGTCAAGGAATTGCACGACGTCTTCATCAAGGCCGGGCTGAAATCGATGGTACTGCCGGACATCCGTTCGGAAATCTGGCTGAAGGCGTGGGGCAACCTCTCCTTCAACCCAATCTCGGCGCTGACTCACGCCACGCTGGTCGACATCTGCCAGTTCGCCGAGACGCGCGCGCTGGCGGCGGCCATGATGAAGGAAGCCCAGGACATCGCGCAAAAACTCGGCGTCACCTTCCGCGTCAGCATCGACAAGCGGATCGCCGGCGCGGAAGCCGTCGGCGCGCACAAGACATCGATGCTGCAGGACGTCGAAGCCGGCCGCTCACTCGAAACCGAGGCGTTGATCGGTTCGATCCTGGAAATGGCCAAGCTGACCAATACCGCAGCACCCTCGATCGAATCCGTCTACGCACTGGTGAAGCTTCTCAACAGGGTCATGCTGATGGAAGGCGGTGGCGTAAAGGTCGAGAAACTCGACAAGGCAGCCTGATCAAGATCGGGTTTGGATAACTGGCCAAGTGGCCGGGCGGCCTGTGGGCGGGCCGCCAGCGCCGCGCCGAACATTTGCATCTCCTTCATGCGCCGACATGTGGCCGATCAACGCGATCGAGGCGTAGCGATGCTGCGCCGAGATTGTTGTGGACAACGTTGACACGCAACTGACACGCGACCTCGGGCTCCCGTTCGACTTTTTGCGCCATGTCAACTTGTTGCAGGGGAACGGCGTGTTCCCTACCAAGGAAGATGGTCGCCGCTTCTCTGTTGACGCACCTGAAAAACGGCACGCAGATGCATCGTCCCCGATCCCCGACAGACAGCTCTCAATTTTTCAAGTGGAGAGCCATGTCATGCGCAACCGACTGCAGGTCAGCCTCTTGGGGATGCATCTCACCGCCGAAGGCATCGTGGCGATTGCGGCAGCGTTGTTGATCGTCATCTCCGTGCTGGCGGCTTGTGGACAGCTCAGAATATCTTGACCGACCAATGACGCACCGACCTGAATGTTTTCAGTGGGGGCGCGCTCTTATCCCATGAGCGCGGCGCGCGCGGCAGCCTTGACGAACGGCTGCGGCAGCGCACAGATAGGTCATCCCCCGAAGCTCTCATTGTTTCAATGGAGAGCCGCGCATGTCGGACAAATTGTTCATCGATCTCTGGGGCGCAACCATCAGCGCCGATGGCGGCTTCGCCATCGGCGCTGCCGTCCTGCCGGCCGTGGCCTTCGTCAAGCCAATCGGCGCTTACAACGAACACATGGGTTATGCGGACTTGCTGCGAGGTCAGCAGTACGTGGCAGATCTGGTCAAGGCGGTGCAAGGCAGCGCCGTTTGGAAGGACAGCGTGATCATCATCACGTACGACGAAGCCGGCGGGCGTTGGGATCACGTGCCGCCGCCGCGGAGCGATCGTTGAGGTCCGGGGGTTCGCGTTCCGGCGATCATCATCTCGCCCTACGCCAAACGCCGCTTCGCCGATAACACGACCTATGAGACCACTTCGATCTTGAAGTTCATCGAAACCCGCTGGGGCTTGGCGCCTCTGGGCAGTCGAGACGCTGCTGCGAACAACCTGCTGAACGCCTTCGACCTCTCGCAGACTCCTTGATACTCGGAGGGCGAGGCTGATCGAGACTCGTCGAGGGAGAGCCGGGCGGAGGGGGAGTGGTATAGCGGGGAGACGCTGTGACAGTCGGTACCTTATGCAAGGCCACGGTTGCTGTCGGCTGTTGGCACCTTGGAGACATGCCAACCGGCTCTGAAAATGTCTGCTAATCGGGGGATAGTGTTGCAAAAGTCGTTTTGCCGAAGGTGTCAAAAATTCTGAGGGCCGCAGGCGCGGTTTTCGTGTAGAGATCTGAGGGACCTCATCGCCTCACGCAAAACTCATAGGCGACTTCGGTAGCGCGACTGAGGTTATCCGAATCGTCGACCGGTTCGCGTTTCAAAGTTTCACCAAAAATTCGGACTGATGCAACTTTCGACTTTTGCAACAGTATCCGGGGAAGAGCGGAAGTGATCGGCCACTGGTCGAAACGTCGCGAATGACCCATCGCGGATGTCGCGCGCCCTCGATCAAAAACACTCACCACCAAAGTTCCACGAGCCAGTCGCAACGATCTTGAACGGTCAGTGAATGCACCGTTCAACCAGCATTGCAAAACCGGAACTGATAATCCGCAGGAGCGCTTGCCACAAAGGAGGAGGCAATACGATGAAACGGCTTCTGATAATTGGGTTGACCGGGTGTGCTTTTGCACTCGCACCAACCATGTCGGCATCGGCTATGCCCGCAGCAACACCCTATACGCTGGGTAGCGCCGATGGGGCGATCATTCAGGTCAAAGGCGGCCATGGGCATGGGCATGGGTGGGGCCATCACGGCGGTCGCGGCCATCACTATGGTTGGTACCGGGGCCACCATTATGGTTGGCGGCATCATCGCCATTGGTGGTGACTTTCACCTCCAGCCAGGGAGAGGCTGCCTAGTTGGCGGCCTCTTTTGATTCTAACGATGCCCGTATTGCGCCACGATCGCATACCACAGGGCCATAGCTTCCGGCGATTTCGGGTCACCCACCGGCAACTTACGCACCGCCGTCTGCACCATGATCAGCTTTGACTCGGGGTCGACGAAGAGACCCTGTCCACTAATACCCAACAGAAGGAACATCCGCCGCTCTCCCGGCAGTAACCAGACCTGATAGCCGTACCCCCAGGACTGCGCAATCGTGTTGCGTAGGTAACTATCCTGCGGCACCGCCGTCGCATCGAGAAGCCACTGCCGCGGAACAATCTGCTGGCCGTTCCAGGCGCCGTTATTTGCTAACATCAATCCCAGGCGCGCCCAGTCGCGTAGTGTGGCGATGAAGCAGCAGTAAGCGACTTCTTGCCCTGTTGGATCGATGGCCCAGGCGGCGTCGGACTCGGCACCAAGCTTTTGCCAGATCCGCGTCGCAAGATAGTCGGCAAGCGGCATGTGGACTGCACGGCTGACGACGAGGCCGAGCACCTCTGTCTCCGAACTGGCATAGGCAAAGCGTGTACTCGGTGGCGCGTCGCGCGTGTTGACTTGTCGAAGCGCCGCAATCGCACCGACTGGGTTATTCCCCAGCAGCGCCTTATGAAAATTGATAATGTCATCGTCTGGCTGATACGTTTGTTCGCGAAACGAGACGCCTGATGACATATGTAGCAGCGCGCGCAACGGCGTGGCACCGTATTCCGTCCCCACCAATTCCGGCACATAAGTTACCGCGGTATCGTCGATCGAGCGGATTGCTCCTTCCGAGGTCGCAATGCCGACCAGCAGCGCCGTGATCGTCTTGGCCATGGAGTTCGAGAGCAAACGATCCTGATCGCTGCGGGCATAGCGATAGTGCTCGAACAGGATCGTATCACCGCGCGCGATTAGCAGGCCGGTCACAGGGTGCGTATCGAGATAGTCGCCGATCGCCTTCTGCCGCCCGTCGTAATGATAGACTGGTACGATTTCCTCTGCCGTGCGCTTCAAAACCGACGGCGTCGCTGGTTTTGGAACGGTGCGCATCGGGTGCACCTTGTCGAAATGACTGTACGTTCCAATCATGAAGTCCTGCCGGACACCCGGTGGATATTCAAAGGGGGGCACTGGATATCCCTTGGAAGCACCATATGCCTCCGCATCGGGACCGGTGTCGGAAAACACTGGACCCAACTCCGCGAAAACGACGCTTTCAAAAACGAGCATAGAAAGGAACGCGAGCAGCAATAGACGGATCATTGTGCCCCCCTAGCAAATCGACGGGCTTGGGCAGAAGCATCTCGGCTCTCTAATCATACCACCAACTAAGGCTCATGTCCGGTACTGGCGCGACCCGGAAGAGACCTTGTGGGGTCACTGCTTGCCCTTTAATTCTCCCGCGATCTCGGTCGCCAGTGCGTCGAGTTTCGGCGCCGCCACAGCTTTTTGCTGCCAGGAGGTCCATCAGTGTCGGGATTGGCGGATGGGCCACATTGAAAATATTTATCGGTGTCGGACCGCTGCCGACTGGTTCATCCTCAGGTCGGAGCGGACGTTCAATAGCCGCATCTTTGGAGAGAGCCATGCGGTACTTGTGTCTTGTCTACGGCACTGAAGACAGCTTGCCCGTGATGCAGAACCCCAAACTCATGTCCAGAGCCGAGGTGGACGCCCTCACGCAAGACTCCTTGGCCTACAACGACGTGCTCCGAACGAGCGGTCACTTTATCCTTGCTCATGCCCTCCAATCCGTTCGGACGGCGACCACCGTGAGGGTGCGGGGCGGACAGGTCCTCATGACCGACGGTCCCTTTGCAGAGACCAAGGAGCAGCTGCTTGGTTTCGTTCTGATCGAAGCCAAGGACCACGATGACGCGGTCGCGGTGGCCTCCAAAATCCCGCTGGCGCGCCTCGGCAGCATCGAGGTGCGCCCAATCATGGGCCTGGCAAGAATAGGCCAGTCATAGCTTGGCATCGCTGTCGGATCGCCACGGCGCGCTCGTATCGGCACGTTTGCGACATGCCGAATTCGTCGAGCGATGTCCGCTCTCAGGGGTAGCCCAGAAGACATTTGTTCAGACTGAGTTCTTCTGACTTTGACCCAACTCGGACATGCCGATGTGGTTTGTCGCTCCGATCGCCAACAATCTTCTGCTACGATCCTTGTCGGACAGATGCTAATTCCCTGCCGCTGGGACGCAGCTTGTTCGTATTCGAAATAAGAGGCCCGCTCGGTTGGGTTCGTGCCAAGCGGATCATTTGACGAGGAAGCCCTAATGGAGAGTTTTGACTATATTATTGTTGGTTCCGGTGCGGCAGGTGCGGTGATCGCCTCGCGGCTCACTGAGGACGAGAATGTAAAGGTGCTGCTACTGGAAGCTGGTGGCCCTGATCACCATCCACTTCAGAACATGCCGATGGCTTTTCCAAAGGTCATTGCCAGTAGCAACTACAATTGGCGCTTCGAAAGCGAACCAGAGCGTGCCCTCAACGGACGTAAGGTCCCGACGCCGCGAGGGCGGACGCTCGGGGGCAGTACTGCGATCAATGCAGGGATTGCCATCCGCGGCAATCCACGTGACTACGATATCTGGCGCGAGGCCGGTCTTGAAGGATGGGGCTATGCCGATGTGCTTCCCTATTTCCGGCGGCTCGAGAGCCATTGGCGCGGAGCAACGAAACTCCACGGTGGTGATGGACCGGTGCGAATCACGCGAATGGAGGCACCGGCGCTATTGTTCGAGCCACTGGTCGAGGCGGCGAGCGCTCTGCAGATACCGCTGAATGACGACCCAAATGGCGCCGCTCAGGACGGTCTCTGCCAAATGGAAGCGACGATCGATCGCGGTCGACGGGCAAGCACGTCAAACGCTTATTTGCGACCAGCAAGACGGCGTCCGAATCTCGCCATTCGCACAAATGCTTTGGCCACCCGCGTCGTGATGGAGGGAAAACGCGCGGTCGGAATAGCCTATCGTCAAGGCGGGCAGGAGACTCAGAGCCGCGCCAAGTGCGAAGTCATCCTGGCTGCCGGATCCTTTGGGTCGCCACAGCTGCTACTGTTGTCGGGTATCGGTCCTGGCGCTCACCTTCGCGAGTTCGGCATTCCGCAGATTTACGATCTGCCAGGCGTCGGTGAAAACCTCGGTGAGCACCCCAATATTCTCAACATTTACAGGACCCATACGGAAACCGGCATGACGCGCTACCTGCGGTTCGACCGTGCGACGGTTCAGGTTTTGCGGTGGCTATTCTTTCGCGATGGTCCCTTTGCTACGAATGGCGCGACGGCAAATTTTTTCCTTCGCTCGCTGCCCGGGCTTGATCGACCCGACGTACAGTTGACTCCTCATACGATCACCGGCGTCGCCAATTTGTGGTTTCCGCTTCTCACCGCTGCGCCATTGCATTGCTTCGAGATTCGGATCGGGGTGCTCCATCCCCGATCGCGCGGAACAGTCCGACTGCGCTCGCGAGATCCAGCGGATAAACCTCGTATCACCTATAATTTGTTTCAAGCGCAGGAAGATATTGACGCCATGGTGCGTGCCATCAATCTGTGTCGAAGGGTCTACGCGACCAAACCTCTGAGCGACATGATCGAGCAAGAGCTGGCTCCCGGCCCGGCCGTGACCTCGGAGGCTGATCTGGCTGATTACATTCGCGCAAACTGCGGTCATCGCTCCCATCCTGTTGGCACGTGTAAGATGGGGGTCGACGAAATGGCGGTCGTTGACGGACAGCTGCGCGCGCGTGGGTTGGAAGGTCTGCGTGTGGCCGACGCATCGGTCATGCCGGAAACACCGAGCGGAAACACTAATCTCCCAACGATGATGATTGGTGAAAAAGCCGCAGACCTCATTCGGGGCCGCTTGCTGGTCTAGAGCGGACGTAAAGTAGGGTAGATCGGGACTTCCGCTTCTGGCACAAAGGCGAAGTGCCAGCAGCGTCGAGCGATGTCCGAGTTTTAGGTGCAAAGCGGAAGAAATATACTCGTCCTGAAATTCATCTCACTTTGACCCCATAAGGGACCTCGGCGCCAGATCGGTTGTTGTTTAATGCCTGCCCACCCGCTGACTGATGCCTACCACCTAGGCCAACGGGGACCGAATGCCATCGACTAGCTGTTAGGCAGATCGGAAATTGTCTAGTGCTCGCGCTCCTCCACTCGCGTTATTAACCCGCTTCGCAACCCAAAAAGCACAAGCTCAACATCGGAAGAAACGCTGAGCTTCGATTTGATGGCGTAGTGGTAGTTCGAGACGGTTTTCGGACTGAGATTGAATGCGTCGGCAATTTCCTCGGCCGACCGGCCATCGAGTAACATGCGTAGGATCTCGAATTCACGTGGGGACAGAGTATCAATGGCACCTGCATCGTCCTGCAAGCGGCTCCTTGCAAGGGCTTCACTGATCTCGGGGCAAATTGCAACACGGCCGGCAGCCACGTCACACACCGCGCTAACGAGCAACTCGGGCGAGCTGCTCTTTGTGACAAAGCCCTTTGCACCGGCCCTGAAGGCCTGGAGAGCGAATGTAGCGCTCAAGTGCATGGTGAAAACCAGCAGGCGCGCCGCTGGATCCCACTGACGTATCTGGCGAATGGCATCAATGCCGCCGCGACCTGGCAATGAAACGTCCATCACCACAACATCGGGCTTTTTACTCTTATAGGCTTGATAGGCATCCGCCGCATCGGCGGCCTCGGCGACGACAGTAATGCCTTCATGCTTTTCAAGAAGCCGACGGTATCCCTCACGCACAACCGCGTGGTCATCGACAAGCATGACGCCGATACTTCGCGGCCTCATGATGCTAGACCCGCGGTATTCGCAATAGGAATCGTGACGCTGAGGATGAGGCCCTTCTCGGGCCTCGACACAAAGCTCATCTCCCCACCCAGCGCGAGCGTTCTCTCGCGAATCCCGATCAGCCCGAGGCCAAAACCAGCCTCTCCCCTGATCTCGTGCGCCAATCCCGCACCATCGTCCTCAACGGTCGCCTCGACTAAGCCAGCGCCAGACCGCGGCGCACCACCTTGAGCAAGGTCGATGCGCACCACGGCACGCACGTTGGCCGCCTGTGCATGCTTCACTGCGTTTGTTAGACCCTCCTGAACGATATGAAAGACGTGACCGGTAATCGCTGGGGGTAGCGCGTTCACGTCGCCGTGCGCCTCAAGTAAGAATTGGGTCTTCCCACAACCGCGGCGATTATGATCGGCGATTAATCCCTCAAGGCTCGTGAGCAGACCGCTATCGTCAATCTCCTGCAGTCTCAACTCCTGCACGGTCCTCCGAAGCCCCTTCATGATATTGCCGGCAGTTTCCGTCAGGGCCTGAGCTTCGGGAACAAGAGATGGACAATCAGTCGAGGCGGTGACCTTGATCGAAGCTGCCGTCGCGCTCATGGCACTGAGGCTCTGGGCCAGCTCGTCATGAAGCACCCATGCGAGGTGACGCCTTTCCTGCTCCCGGGCTTCCACCAGACGTCGCGCAAGATCGGCGCGCTCGGAGGTCGCGACTTCCAGGGTGTTCGCCAGATCGTTGAAGACGTTACTTATTCTTTGCAACTCGGCAAGCCGGAACGGCGGGAGACGGCACTTCAGATCGCCCGCAGCTAACCTGTTGAGGCCGCTAACGACATCTCTCGTCGGCCGCAGCGCGCGCTCGACGACAAAATACACCAGGATGCCAAGAGCGCCGATCGTCGCGGCAGAGAGGCCGAGCATCCGCGAGATTTCAGACCAGGCGCGCACCGTCACGACTGACGGGTTCGTGCTAACGACGACCCTGCCAACGACGAGACCCCGGTACGTGACAGGACGCTCGAAAGTCATCCGACCGCCGACCGCCCGCTGATAGACAGCCGAAAACCATGCCGGAGCCTCGCTGTCCGAATTGCGAAACCCCAGACAATGGGAGATGACATCCTTCCCAGCTTCATCGAGTTGCACGCACTGACCCGGGCTCATCACCTGGTCGAGAAAGGTATCCATCTGACTAAAGCGCCGTTGGAGATCAAAACTTTTCATGCGGGCAGACTGCAGTCCCAGATGGAACAGATGCGGCGATTCCAGAAACCTGCCGACAGAATCTCCTAAGGCCTGATTGGCCTTCGATGCCTCCTCTTCTGCTCGGTATACGAAGATTGCCGCTCCGCCAAGAAAACAGAATAGCGCGACGGCCGCTACTTGCCTCAATAGCGACCATTTGAGATCGAACACCGGCCGGTGCCGAAGAACCCCTGTCTCCTGCATGGCGAGGGACCCGTGACGCTCTCTTCAGACTACAACATTCAGCCGCCGCTCGATACTGCTTGGTTCGACGTCGGGCAAATTTCCCAGGACCTCGCAGGGAGTTCTCTGTTTCCCTGAATGACGGTGTGTCAGATGCTAGGCCTGCGGCTCCCCCCATGGAGCGCCGGCGAATTGAACTGAGGTCAATTTGGCGTTGTGGTGCGAATATCTCTAATCCAACGGGAGATTAGCATGAAGAAAATGTTCTTGATGGCTGCCATCGCGCCGATGATGGTCGGCTCCGCGGCCGGGGCTGGAGAGCTTCCAACCTTTGAACTGATGGGCTTTCCGATCACGCGGCACCAGGTTGCGGTCATGGGCGCGCAAGGTGTTCAGGAGCAGTCGGCGGCGGCAGCGCTGACGTTCGGCGGCATGCCCGCGTCTCCCCATCAAATCGCCGTCTTGACACCGCGTGCCGGCATGACAGCGAAAGCGGCGGCCGTGAAACCGACCACCGTTGGTCTCGCGGCTGAATGAGAGGCGAGATCGGGGGGCTGGGGGTGCTGACAGCATTGGTGCTCATTTGCTCGGCTGCGGCCGCAGCCGATCCTAGCGACTGCACGCGCAGCAACGCAAACACGGTGGTGGGCGTGCCGGCCGAGTTCGGAAATCCGGCGACGTGCTTCATGCATGCGCAGGCCTATCTGGCGGGGAGCTCGATCGGACGGGACCTCGACGCCAATGAGCGGGTCAGGATCGTCTGCGTGCGAAGTACAACACTCGCGTCTCAGGGCGGCGTCGATAACAATTAGCGCCTCCCAAGCTATCCGAGCGGCAAGGGCACTTTCTTGCCGCAAATAGCTGGCCAGAAGACGAGCCTACCGACGCCCCTGACCGAGCGGTCGAATGTCGCCTATTGTGCAGGTTTTCGGATGCCGGGATGGCGGGACTATGCACGCGCTCCAGTGGCCGGCGTCCGAAAAGCGCCAAGGCACGAAATCGCGGGATGTGGGCGGCAGCAGTGCCGCGGGTGCTATGGGGATTTCGCCACGAGCTCAGGTGCGCCTGCGATGACGCGAAGCGGCAGCGAGACCCGTTTTGCCACGTAGGCGGAACGTAGGTTGAAGCACGATCGAGCAGCGGGCGTTTTGAGCGACGAAATTTTGTGTCTTTTGGTTGTGATTGCGCAAAAATCCGGCGTGGCGAGGCAAACGGCGGCGCTGTCGGGCAAGAGCCAACACGGGCGGTGAGTGTTGCCGTGTGTGTCGAGGACTGGCATCGGCATCATGAGGTGTCGATCTTGATCTTTGGCGAAACCGGCGAGGGACGGTGCTTCGGCTGTTGCCCGCGCAAGAAGGTCTCGATGATGCGCAGGCGGCCGCCGCAGCAGGGACAAGGATGCTCTGGCGCTTTTGGCTCTTCGGGCTTGGCGTTGACAGCCTTGATGGCATCGATCGGGATGAGTGGCACTGCAAGCAGTTCGCGGATGCGTGCGATATTCTTGACGCGGGTTTGGCTCGTGAGCCAACCGTAATAACGGATCCGGTGGAAGCCTTGCGGCAAGACATGCATCAGGAAGCGCCGGATGAACTCGTGGGTATCGAGCGTCATCAGCTTGTATCGCTCGGGACCTTCGATGCGGTAGTCCTTCCACTTGAAGGTGACGCCGTTGTCGTCGAGCGCGACCAAGCGCCGGTTGGAGATGGCGATGCGGTGGGTGTAGCGCGCGAGATAGCGCAACACTTCCTCGGGGCCACCGAACGGCCGTTTGCTGTAGACGACCCATTCGCTGTTGCGCAGCGGAGCCAAATAGGCGGCAAAGGCTGGTGCATTGGTCAGGGCAACGTGCTTGCCGAAGAACTGTAGCTGTCCGGCGCGGTGAGCGGCATCAAGCCTCTCCAGGACCAGCCTGCGGAACAGGCGCGAGAGCACGCGCACGGGCAGGAAGAAGTTGGGTCGGCAGGCAACCCAGCGCTCGCGCTCAAGCGAGATGCCGCCGCCCGGCACGATCATATGGACATGCGGGTGGTGGGTGAGCGCCGAGCCCCAGGTGTGGAGGACGGAGAGGACGCCGATGCGGGCGCCCAGGTGCTTGGGATTGGCCGCGATGCCGATCATGGTCTCGGCCGAGGCCTTGAACAGGATGTCGTAGATCACGGCCTTGTTCTGGTAGGCAATGTCGGCGATTTGGGCCGGCAGCGAGAACACGACGTGGAAGTAAGGCACCGGCAATAGCTCGGCCTCGCGCTCGGCGAGCCATTCCCTTGCCGCCGTTCCCTGGCATTTGGGGCAATGCCGGTTGCGGCAGGAGTTGTAGGCGATCTGCGTATAGGCGCACTTCTCGTTCTCGCAGCGCGCGACATGGCCACCGAGCGCTGCCGTGCGGCAGTTCTCGATCGCCGACATCACCTTGAGTTGGCCGAGGCTCACATGGCCGGCATTGGCTTGGCGCCATGCCGGTCCATGGCCGCGGAAGATATCCGCGACCTCCAATACTGGGCTGGACATGGCCGCGGGCGGTTATGCCGGCAGCGGGTCTTTCCTGTTCTTCCTGGGCTTCTTGCGAGGCAATGACAGCAGGTCGAGCGGGCTCTCGATGGCAGCGATCATGCCGGTGGCAACGCGCGTGTAGCGCGCCGTGGTGTCCAATTTGTCGTGCCCCAACAACGCTTGGATGATGCGGATGTCGGTTCCGCGTTCCAGCAGGTGGGTGGCGAAGCTGTGCCGCAGCGCGTGCAGCGTCACGCCCTTCCTGATCCCGGCCGCATCGGCCGCCTCATGAAACAGGCGGTTGAGCTGGCGGGTGGTCATGGGCTTGCCGGCCCTGGTGCCAGGAAACAGCCAGCGTTCCGGCACAGGCGTTTGCGCATCGTGACGCGATGGGCGCGCCTTCCACCATTGGCGCAAAAGATCGAGCGTCTCGGACGACAGCATGACATTGCGGTCCTTGCGGCTCTTGGACTGCTCGATGCGAATGATCTTCTGCGCACTGTCGATATGTTTGACCTTCAGCCGGACCACCTCGCCGGCGCGCAACCCGCAGCCATAGCCAAGACTGAGCAGAAGGCGGGCCTTGAGGCTGCTGGCGACGGCCAGCAGGCGCTTCGTCTCATCCGTACTCATCACGAGCGGAATCTTCTGAGGTTCGCGGAGGTGATAGATCTCGGCCGCAAGGTCCAATCGGCGCAGCGTCACGCGGAACAAGAACCGCAACCCGGTCATGATGCGGTTGCGGTTGCAGATGCTCGCGCCCGTCTCGGCCAAGTGCAGCTGGAAGCGGCGGATGTCCTCAAGTGTGGCCGTGTCAGGGGAGCGCTTGAGAAACGCCGCGAACCGCTTGCAGCTGCCGATGTGGCCCCTCTGCGTGCCCGCGCACAGCTTGCGCGCGTTCATGTCCTCGATCATGCGCTGGCGAAGCGAACTGATAGAATTGGTGGTCATAGACAACTCCTGTCTGGATGAGGTGGATCACACCTCGATCTTCAAGACAGGGCGCCACGCCGCCACCGACGATCTCTCCTCTGGAAACACTACTCGCCGTTAGGCCGTCCGCCTCAGCGGGTTATCGCGCAGCGATTTAGTGCTATGGCACTTTTCAGAAGTGGCCGCCCTGACGTTTGATGCCCGTTGTTGAGGGAGGATCGGAAGTCGGTTTTCGGGACCGTCAGGACTGCTTTTGACCCTACAAGCGACATGCCAAGCGCGAGGTCGCACAGCTGCAACTGGTTGAAAGCACTAAACCGGATCACCCGGACACTGCTGCCGCCATCAGCTAGGTAGCGGCTCAGGTTGACCAACTAGATCGGCGGCGGCGACAGGCTCAGTGATAAACTTCAGAGTTTTCCAAGCGTTCATGCCGCCATTCATCTCTTTGACGTCGAAGCCTCTTTCAATCAGCGGCACGGCGGCTTCTGCTGCCAAGCTGCACCAAGTGTCCCAGCAATAGAGAACCAACGTCCGATCCCTTGGTAGCCGATCAATTCGAGCGAGAATTGTGCCTTGAGGAATTTGAAGCGCGCCAGGTATGCGGTCGGCCAGGAGCTGCGCAGGTCCATTTCGGACGTCCACAACGCAGATGCTCGACGGATTGGCCCTGATCCTTCTTAAGACATCAACCGGTGCCATGGTGGCATCGAGCCTCGCCTTGAAATACTCCAGTCTATTCATTTCAAACCTCTTTGGTTCGAGCTCAAACCTCCTTTGGAAGGGAATATCAATCTCGCTCTCCAGATCTTGACTTGGATCAACGGATGAATTGACGAGTTCCGTTGTTGGCCCAAATGCGAAGTCGCGCGATGTCCGCTATTTGGTAGCTATCGGGGGAAAAGCGGACGTCGCATACAATCTGCCCGGGTATTACTGCGCCAGAAATTTATATGCGACAATCAGTGCCACCATGCTCGCGAAGATCAGCAGTGCTGGCAGGGATTTTCGGCTCATTGGCCTCGTCGAATGGCGCGCAGCCGATGGACCGGGTTGAGGTCTAGGCCGTCTCTGGGGCCGCACGACTTTGAGGTTCGTCGTTTGGGTGCGAGGCTTTAGTTCCGGCGCCGCGCCTACGCCTCCCATCTGCTCGTAATAATCGCTGTAGACCTCGCGAATGGCCAGGGCTGTGGATCGCCCGCTCAGTCGCGAGTCGGTTCGATAGTGATCAGGAAGCTCTGTGCGTTTGACGGAAGGTCATCGAAACCACCGAGCTTGGCCATCATGAGCCAAGTGGCGAAATCCGCCTCCGCCTTCGTACGGGCCTTCTTGGCGATACTGGCGCTGGAGCTAGAGGACATGGCGGTCCGATTGGTTCGCTCACCAAGCTCGCGCGCATTCATGGCTATCCTTGGACAGTTCGCTTACGGCGCGTGAGGATTTGCCCGCCGCCACCAAGCCTCGCGCAAGACCAAAGTAAAGGGGGCTTGCCGACAGGCCAAGCTCCTCCTTCTGCAGTCGTGCATCTTGAGCGAGCCAAGAAGCTCGTTCCCGAAACTGTCATCGAAAGGTTCGTGCCCGTGGTCCGTAGCAAAAATGCCTCGCCAACTTGGAGTGACGTTAGTGCTGCGCTCCTACACTTCGTTCGCGCGGGCCTTCTGGGGCTGCATCGGATAGGAACGCAACTGCTGCAGCGCATTTGAGTCCGACTCTGACTTCCAGTGCTGACTGCTTTATCGCCGCTATTTGGACCTGCAGCGGAGCGTGCCCAGATACCCGAGGGCTCCCCGGGACGCTACGTGAGAACAGAACTTGTAGTCAGGAGTGAGGTTTCTCAACTCCGGCCCCAACCCTGCGCAGGTTAAGCTCCTCAGCTCGCTACCGCCCCATTAGAGAGGCCTGCCGCCAGGATCCCTTTGCGGCCCTGCTTCCAAGTTGATGGGTTCAACAAAGAGCGACTGATTATAGAAGAGATCTTCTATCATCAGTCCATCGGTCCACCTTAAGAAGCGATCCAACGCTTGTGTTTGAATGATGTCTTACGACCGCCTGCGGGACATAATTCACATGAGAACAAACATGAAGGATGTTCGCCTTTCTCCCGGCTATTCATAAGGACTAAAAAGTGAGCTAAATCTTCCACATCAAATCACAGGCCAATAAATTGACTTTCTGAGAGATTTTATTTCTTGCGGTGATTCTGCACTCCAATTGACTTTGCGACCAAAGAAGCGACGCCAATCTTGGTCACTTCAAGCAAGGCAGCGTCGGCATGATGACCGGGCAGTGACGCTGTCGCAAATCGTGCATTTGCCGTTGCGGTCCCTGTTTGAACCGCCGCTAATTTTGACAAGCAGCGCCGCCTGACAACCTACGCACCGATCCTCCAACCCCAACTGGACCGCGTGGCCTTTCTCTCGGCGCGAATAATCATCACGAAGCGCGTTGCGTAATGGAAGTGGAATGAGCCGATGAAGTGCAAAAATGGGAATAGCGAACGCGAGTATCAGGACCGTCTCGAGATTTTGCGGAAAAATGCCTTCAACACGCAATTACAGCCGCTGAAGTCACTCGAGACCGCAACCAAAAAGCGGAGAGCGCTGAAAAAGAAGGCGGCAGGCTATTCTGGGTTCACGAAATCAACATCGACGACTTCGGGCTAATGGTGCGCCAGGCGCCTTCTACCAGATGACATTGCACCGCCTTCAGATCCTAAGGCCTGCAGTCCCGCTGCGTTAGGGATGCGCCGACATGCGCGCGGATAAATCGGGCCGCCCTATCGCTTGCCTATCTGCTCAAGGTTGTCGGATCCTGACGATCGATTACGAAGACGGGACAAAGTAGACGGAAGCGCCCTCTACACGCCGGCGCACGAGTGTCGACGCCCCTCACGCTCGATGCTGCCACGGTGTGGATGCAGTCACGCCTGCGGCATCGAAATGCGAGGACCAACGGCGCTCCTGTCATGCCTCGTTCAGTCCTACGCCCCGTTCAGGCAGAACTTTGTCGGCCTTGGGCGTCAGCTCATAGAGGTCTCCCCCAGACCCCGGCTTCATGCTTCGGTAAGTATATCGTTGGTAGAATCAGTCGTTAGTTGCGTGGAGTGCCCGCAATGATTGATTTCGAAGAGCTGCGTAGGCTCGCGGATCAAACCCGCAGTTTCATTCAGATGTCCCACGATAAGGCCCGCGCGTTGAGGGACGTTGTTACCGAGCACGACGTGGTCTTGGGCATTTTCCCTTCGGCCGCCGAAGGAATCAGTTTGCACGTGATCAAGGGTGAAGGACTCCTTCGCCAAATCGCGAGTTCAAATTCGGTTGGCGATTACACCCACACCGCAATCGCCGTCCATAATCGGGAACAGGCGGTAGCCCTTCAGCAGCTGTTGGCCGCTTAGTTACAGCCATTATCGCCCTATCCGGCCATTTCCAACCCTCGCGTGCGCCCTTCTGGCTGACAGATTTCCCGCACCCTAGAGTGAAGTACGACCACCCACCCCTAAGCTTTCAGCGCCTTGTGCAGCACGATTACAGGCGACACAGTAGAACGTATCTCCGAACCCGCTTACTGCGCGCCGGAAGCCCTCAGGGGTCCGAACCAATACTTCTCTTTCCCCCTGGGACAGAGTGGCGACGCCAGTTGCAGCGCATTCCCGGCATCTCAAAACTTCGGTCCAATGCTCTGACACCATCATCGTAAAAACGCGACGCCGCCGTACCGTTCCTAAACATCGTGTTTTGAGCAATCGCACTGCGACTACTGGTTAAAAACGCGCAAAAGCGATTGTTAAACCCGTTAGGAACGAAGAGCAGGGCCGGATGAGCCCCACTATCGGAACGACTTCGCCTTAGTGCCTAACTTGACGCGACGACGCGGCGGTAATTGCAGCCTGCTTAACGTAATCCAGGACGCTGCTCTTTCCGATTTGCCGGTAAGTGAGAGTCAACTCCGCGCCGCGACGATACACCGGCAGGGATTTTCAATCTGTAAAGCTGTTGAACATCATGGCGTATTGCCACATAGCCAACACCACGCCCGCTCCGCATAGAAGCCAGAACACAATTTCCCCGTTAATTGGCGCGTTTCTTGTCTCGACGGGGACGGCAACCTAGTTAAAAAGCCGAGTTGAAGTCGGTTCATAGCGCGCCGCGGTCTCGCTCTGTGAACGTTCCATAGAAAAACCCGCGGTTTTGGCCGGGGCTTTTCATGCCTAGTTCTCGCGGTACGCTACGCGGTACTAATCCGCGACACCAACAACTAGCGCTGGCGGGTTGACGGCCGGTTACCGCCTAGCCGCCGATGAAGCATCCGAATCTGGTATGAATTCCGGATGCACCTCGATGCTGCAAATCCCCTTGCCGATCGCCACGCTGGCGGCGCGGATCATCACCATCAGGATGCCGCGGTAAAGAGGCGCTTTAGCGATCGTTAACCATAACTGGGCACGCTATAAGCGTCGATTCGCGAACGGAGCCTACTTCATGGACAAAGAGTTTTTGACCGCTCTACGCCGCCTGAAAAAACGGGCACAAGACGCCGATCAGGCGCTTCTGAGTCACTTAATTGAAGTGGCTGAATTAGAGGCCAAGCACTCAAAGAAGGCTGCCTAAGGACGCGCTGCCGCTCGCCGATCCCGAATCGTCGCCCGCAAGATCCTCGAACTCGCCAACGCGGTTGAGACGATCCAAGGCCGCCGTATCTATATCGAGAAGATCAACGGCCCAATGCTGTTTTCAGCTGAAGGCCACGCCGGCCGAGTACAAGGCCGGGCTCGATCGCGCCATCGCCAACGGCTGCTGGTGCTGCACGAGAGCGGTACTTTTGTACGCTTCACCCAGGCCGGCGCAGATCTCTTCGCATAAATGCTGAACCCCAGATTCCGATAGCGCTTTTGAGAGTTTAAGGAGTTATTTAAAGGTTCAGGTGCGAGGGTTGCAGCTTAGGCAATTACTATTGTTTGGATTGCCATGCTCATTTTCTCATCTGACTCGCCAACTCCAAAGCTAGCGGTTGCGCGCCGCAACTCTTGCGAAACGCTTTCTTGGTTCGCCTTTCGGCTGGCATCGGGCTCGCTACCGACGGCTGCGGCGCAATATCGATGACATACGGAGACCGAAAATCCGATCGTATTCGATTTGAACATTTCTGCGAGCCCGTAAACATAGTGGCCATCGATGGGACATGGCGACGACAATGTTTACTGCGGGACGTTTCCGCGACGGGAGCCCAACTCGAAATTGAGGGCACGACGGACGTCTTTCAAGCGAAGGAATTTTTCCTGGTCCTTTCTACGTTCGGGACCGCATTTCGCCGCTGTGAACTCGTCTGGATTAACGGCTTGACTGTGGGGGTGCGCTTTATTGTTGAGAATAAGAAAAAGAAAGCGACCGCGACGCATTGAGTCGCACCAAGCTTAAACTCTCATTAGCTCACGCATAATTCCTTTCTTGACACTCAACCCGTGGCGCCTTGAAGGTGCCAAGCGATGGTTGAGCACGACCCGGAGGGCGGAGCGTTTGAGTATCCTGTCGTCGGGTGAGCGCCAAGCTCTCACGGCCGGCTTATCGCGCTCTGTGTAAGGTCCCCGTCAGCGTTGAGGCGTAAGCTTTCGTCAGATGAAACAAACACCGGCACTCCGATGAACTCTGGTTTCGGGAGATCGGCCAATGCGCGTTTTAGCAATCATCGCTCTCGCACTGCTGCTGGCCGGCTGCAACGGCGACCGTTTGAAGGGCACGAATACGCGCCGGGCACCGCCACAAACCACTGGATTGCTCACCTAAACCGCGGGAACCGCGCCGTAGCGCCGCCGGTGCGTTATTTCGGGTCGGGGGTGAGGAGTAGCGGTCAGGGAAAGACGCATCCGCGGGGCCGCCGCGTGCGCGATCGAGAAAGGGCCGGCGGGTTTGTTCGCGCAATGAATGCCCAACCAGTGGCTGCAAATCCGGCTTGGCGAATTCGACCAAGACGCAAAAGCCCGGCTTGAGGAAAAAGGAAGCTGAAGAAGGACGATATCAAAAGTTAAGGGGTAGTTAGCGTTTGACTGTTACTGTGCGCGCGCCTGACCAGATAATGAGGTCATTGTGCAAACAGTCGAAACAAACAGTTTCCGTGAAGCCACGTGCTGTCGACGCGCCCAGTATAGCGGGCGGGCAGTGGAGCTGAGTTTGAACGGGTCAAGATTTTTCGGCATGGTTCGGTCCGTCCAAGAAGACCGATCCTGCATTCCACAACGATGGATTATCACAATCGTACCAACGGTGGAAAAGCCCCCTCTCGTTGGTTGGCGGTATAGTTCGCGCCCCTAGAAACCGACGTGCTCGATGGGCCCGCGGAGGCCGCGCTCCGCGTATATCAGGGGCCGCGGAAAAGCCCGAAATCCTTTGACAGAACCTGGTTTGACGCTTGGGAATTTCTGCCTATTTGCCGCCCAAAGATCGCCTGCAAAAGGCCGAGGACCGGCTCTAAATTTTCCGTCGTCAGGCTGGGGTGCATTTTAGGAGAGCAAATTTCGAACCCGGAGGCTTTTTGAAATGATACTCGATGTCCTCACAATTTTTCTTCTGATTCAGTGCGCCAACATGATTTCGCGATTGATCGGGCGCCGCCGGCATGACGTGCTCTACTACGTTTCAAAGTCAGATCCTCACCGATAGGGCGGCTAAAGCCGGCTTCGCTTTTAGAAGGGTGCCAGCCTATATCCGGCGCATGCCCCGCAGACCGATAGTACTTCCGCCCGCCGTCGCGCGACGCTTTGTCGACAACATGCACGCGTTCTACGCGGAGTCGGCCCCCATCAAACGCGACGAGATCGCTGGCCGGCAAATGTCTGTGCTCAGGCAGTATCAAGGACCGCGGGAAAAGCCGGTCCGCATCCCCGACGTGAAAGAGATGTTCCGACAGATAATGGACGAGCTATGACCGTCTGGATCTACGTCGACACGAGCAGGCAGGTCGGCGACGTCGACCACTTGAAGGTCTTTGCCAGCGAGGATGCTGCCGAGCGCTGGTTTGCCGAGCATGATCCGGAAGGCGTGGCGTTCGAATATACGGTTGATGGAGTGAATGCGGTCGCGGTTGCCGAAACGCAACACGCGACCACAATCAGATGTGAATTATGAGGGAACCAATCGACTTCAGATTACATTCCGTACAGCTGGAAACTTGGCAGGGGTTCCAATGCCATACTTCAATTTCGATCTCGTCATTGGCGACGATTTCAAAGCCAGGGCGGAATGATCCTCGAAGACACAGAAATCGCGATCGATAAGGCTGATAGCCTCGCGGGCGAGCTTTTCATCGTTCGTCCTGAGCTGGTTCGAGGGGGTGTGCAGTGCGCGTTACTGACGGAGACAGTAACGAGCTCTACCGTACTCCGGTCGACCCTATCCCGCCGTGGCTGAAATCGTCCCGTCGCGCATGACGGGCGCTGTAAGCGCACGAAGGCATTATGTGGATCGTCATCGGCATTCGGTGGCCACAAACACCGTAGGAGATAGTTGGCGTAGCTCTGTGCTTTCGCGATTATGCGATTGATGGCAAATACACGGTATCAGCCACTACGTTGCCCTTGGCAGCCGCCGGGCGGGCTCTCGCAAAAGGCCGCCCAGTCGCCATCAGCACACCGGCTGTCCGACGCTGTCATAGATCGCGCCCGTCGACTGATCTTTCAGCGAGAGCGAAGAAGAACGAGAGAAGGTTGCGCAAAAAATCCCTGAATTGCTAAAAAAATTGAGAAAGAAGGCGATACGAAACACGAACTTTCCTTAGTTCCCATGACGCCTTTCACGATCTGGCCCTTGGTGCGCCTGAAACTCCCAGCACCTTGGAATTGCCAACGTTGGCGTTGTACCGAGTAGCTCCGCTCCATCCCGAGCCCCAGCCCCTAAGCGATGGAGCGGAGTAGCTCGCCTTCGAACTCGCCACTCGTTAACGAGCGGCCGTTGGCAATTTGAAGACCTACACTTCGCCTCATTCCGTTGCCCCCATGCTTCGGGATGGGGCGATTTTCAATTTGCTTGCGTCACGGCCTACTTTACGCTGCAAAGTGCGATTGCCGTGCATCGCCCCCTGCCCTCCAACCGATCAATCCGACCCGCTAGCGCAACGATACCCGCCTATCAAGATCGCCAATTGCGAAGTCCAAAACAGAGTCGAGCGCCGATAAGAGCGCTCTCACTTATCGAGCAGGCGTGAGCTGATTTGCAGGCCTACCTTGAAGAGATCGATCCGGCCTCGCTCGCTGCTCGAGGCGAGATCAGGTTCACGTCGCAATAGGTGCCGTTCGCGGCTTTGTTCTGCATCTGACTCTAATTCGTTCTCAAAGAACAAATCGGTCACGAGCAAATCGGCGCGGATGAAATCTTAACAACCCGTTTCGCTTCGGGTCCATCGCGTTCTTGATCGCGCGCGAAGCCTCATTTTTGACGCGGCGTATCTTCTTGATGGCAACGCAGCTCCGCCACATACAACGCAAGATCAGCTTTGATGGTATTTTGCGTGGATGGGCGACGGATGTACTCGCGGCCACGAAAAGCCCCCGGTGCCCCAAACACCGGGGGCTTTTGTGTTGGTGGTCCCTATACCTGGTTGAGGCCCGCGCCGCGATCCGAAAGTATCTTCTCGACTTTGGGCATCAGATCGCAGAGATCACCGTCTTTCGAGCTAGATCAAGAACAGTGCACCACGGTGCAGGTAGTGCGGTAGTTGGCATTAAGCGGTTCACCGCGCTTCAATCGTGTAACGACGGCCAGAAGATCAGGGCGACCTAATACTTCTACCAACCTATCAAGGATCATGCGCTCATTGATGCGCGGTCGTGGAAGCAAGTATTCTTCAAGTATGCGCAGCGCATCGTCCAATGCTCGAGCAGCTATTTTTCCATCGTCCATCATTGTTACTCAGCAGTCCATAAATAGTGATCAGTGCGACAGCTCAAATCTGCGCATCTCTTGCAAACGTGCCAAACAGTATTTGCGGTAGAGGATGTTGAGTATTGTCCACATGACCGAACCCCATTGTTTGATCACTCTCTAAGAATGGACCCTTTCTGTTTCCAGCCATTTTCGATTGTTGAACAAAATGGTTTCGTTCGCCTGGGCGTTGTTTCGCCGCATGAACCCCGACGAAGTACGTTCACGGGCTCGCGATCAACTTTCGCGCTTGGCGTCGGAAGTTGGAACCAGACATTTCATGACGCAAGCCAATGGGAAGCCTCTCAGTGTCGGAAAGCCATGCGCATCTGCCGCCTTAATACCCGGCACTTTTGGCTTACCCCCACCGGCCGGTTCGGCGTCAATCAGGTCACCGATGGTCCGCACGCGATCGTCTGACCTCTACCTTTGAAGCAAGCTCTCGGAGTGCCTCAAACAACGCATCATCGCCGAACGCTTTTGTCGCCATCCGGCCTCGGGACCGGCCGCATGCAGGCGCCGCCGATATCGTCGGCAAGCCGGTCAAATTGGCCTCACGAAGCATTGATTATGTTGGGTCGTGCCGTCGAACATCTCGACCAGCTATGTCGAGCGCTATGTCAGCAGTCGCGCTGAGGGCTTCCGTCGGACTCAAAAGGGGCCACCTCGCGGCGACCCCTGCCGGCGAAAATTTGTTCGGAATGAAATCCAGCCCCGGCATTGCCAGCCTAGAGTTTTCCACAGGCCCTGGGGATTCCGTAAGATTACGGTATTCCAGTGCCAAACCCGAATTGTCCCAATCTAGAATTGCGCGTGTCCTAGACAGGACAGCACCTCGATGGAGGTTCTCGGGGTGCGCTGATCTCGGATCAAGCGGGGGCCGGACGCTCTGGCGGATCACGGCTGATTTTAGGCTGAAGTTCGCGGAGATCGATGAAGACGTCGGCTTGGCGCCGAAGGTCGTCGGCAATCATGGGGGGCTGGGTGGCAATGGTCGAGACCACCGTAACACGGACGCCGCGGCGCTGCACCGCCGCCACAAGCGAGCGAAAGTCACCGTCACCCGAAAATAGAACCATCTGATCGATGTGCTCTGTCAGCTCCATCGCATCGACCGCAAGCTCGATGTCCATACTACCCTTCACCTTGCGACGACCGCTTGCGTCAATGAATTCCTTGGTCGCCTTGGTAACGACGGTATAGCCGTTATAGTTAAGCCAATCGATCAATGGGCGGATGGAGGAATATTCCTGATCCTCGATGATCGCGGTGTAGTAGAGCGCGTGCACCAGCGTGCCGCGGTTTTGGAAATCGGTGAGCAGCCGCCGGTAATCGATGTCGAAGCCGAGCGCTTTCGCTGTCGCGTAAAGATTGGCGCCGTCGATAAAGAGCGCGACCCTGTTGGAGGATGACATTTGTTATTGCCCTCTGGATCAAGGCAAATGAAGTCACACTGTGCTCGGATTGGGGAAGACGCCAATTGTGATGGTACGTATTCAACTACATAGTTAATTTGCAGACGGTTTAGGTTTCAAATTACTTCTTTGATAGTTTTTAACACCGACGTCATTCAAAACCGGAATTAACCTTTGTAAGCCTTGTTATACGGGATGATGCCTTGCGGGCCCCTTGCTATGCCTGATCGATTTCCTACTTTCGAAGTGATCTTGAAGAAGCGCGGTCGAAAATGGCGGTGGTGCGTGTGCACGATCGAAGGGATGGCCATCATGCAAGGTTCCGAAGACAACCGAACCGCTGCCAAATATCAAGCCGATCGAGCATTGTTCCTGCTGCTGCTCACTGCGCCCTATCGATTGCGCCGCCTGTCAGGCCTCGACATTAAGGATGCTGCCAGCGGCGGGCGTTGGGAGTTCGAACCACAGCAGTTGCTGAGCTGGGCAGAACCGACGAGGCAGCCAAAGCGGCCGAGGAATTCATGGCGCACGCGCCCGGCGTGACGTGCGGTATCTTCGTTAGAAGAACTCGGCGGATATTGCCCGATCGTGATGGGCTCGCCCGTGCTGGTGTTCCGATGAGGTGACCTCCGGCCGGCATTTGCCCACAGCGGCCTCATCGGACGTCGCCATGCTCCGTGACTGGGGTGAACGTTCGGCACGTTACTCGTGTTTGTCGTCCCGCCTCCAGGCAACGGACGCATACAAACGCCGTGAAAACTTTACCCGTTCGATCGTTAGTGCAGTCATGTGCGATGACGTTCTTCGAGACAATATCATCCCGTTCGAAGCACAGTCGGCCGATGAAGGAGGCCATCAGAGATCGGTCTTTCATTTTCGATATGCGCAGGTCAGTTCGAACAACCTCCGGGAAACTTCGACCCAAGGGCGGTCCAGATCGCTTGCCGACCTCCACAGTCATTTCAGAGCCGGGTCGGCCTATCTGACCACCTCCAGCCCAACTCGGTTGCCGGCGACCATCCAACAAGACTGGTAAGGCAGCCGAATGGGCCGAATCGGGCCGGGCAGGCCGTGTCCGGTACCCGGCCCGACTGGTGATCAAGCGGCCGCCAGATCGCGCAGTCGTGGCGGTTACTTGTGCTCAAGTCCGCCAATGATGTGCGAGCTTCCAGGAGATCGCTCGTTTCCAAGCCCTGGCTAAACCAACCCCGAAGTGGCACGACAAGCACGTCCTCGGCACCGGAGCAACGCGCTGCCCGTCAGGCCGCCAGCAGCTCGTCGAGCAAAAAAAAGCCCGGCTCAAGGCCGGGCTTTTCGTTCATTGGCGCTTGTCCTGACCGTGGCCTCCGCCACCGTCCGGTCCACCACCACCGCGCGGTGCGGCGTTGATGTGCGGCGCGCCGCCGCCGCCCTGCGGCATCGCGGGCGCTGCTGCGCGCGGGGCGGCCGGGGCCGGCATCTGCGCGCGTGCGTTCATCGGCGGGCCACCGCCGCCGCGCACCGCATTGAGCTGCGTCATGTGGGGCGTGGCACGCTCGATCCGCGGCGCAGCCGCACGCGGTTCGTCATGACCGCGGGCCATGATCGGCGGCGTCTGCGTACGGGCGCGAGCCATCGGCTGCTCGCGCACGGCCGCTCTTGCGTTCTCACGCGTCGTCCGCGCGTTCTCGCGTGTCATGCGGGTCTGCACCGCCGCGCGTTCGTGCCCTTCGCGCGCGCTACGCGTAGCAATGTCTTTCTCCCGCGTCACGCGTTCCGTCACACCGGCACGCGTCCGTTCCTCGACACGGGCACGCGACCTCTCCTCGACACCGACACGCGCCTTTGCCTCGGGGAGCGCAGCGTCGCGCGCTGCCGCCGCGCGGCCGATCCGGGCCGCCGAGCGGTCGATCGTCAACCGCGTCGCGAAACGCTCATGGGATTGCCAGTAGCCGCTCCAGTAGGCGCGGCGGTGATACCAGGGACGTCCCGCATAGTAGCTCGACCAGTACGAGGTCAGCACGAACGGCACGACGGGAACGTCGATCTCGTCGACATAGTCGGGCAGATAGACGTAGCGGTTGCGGTAAAGATATTCGAGATATTGCGACGACACCCAGCCACGATCATCCGACCAGCTCACATCGCACCAGGCGGTGCCTCTGAGACACCCACGAATGTTGACACGGGCGCCGCCGGGAATGCGGTCGACCGTTGGAAAGCCTTCACCGGGTCCTGCCCTCAGGCTGACCGTGGTGGTGACGATGCCCGGCGCCGCCAGTGCGGCGGTCGGCATCAGCAGCACGGCTGCTGCTATAAACAATCCTCTCAGTTTCATGGCAAGTTCCTCCTCATGAGTTGGAACGCCGTAGCGAAACAGGCGTTCCCTGAGGAGTGGTCGTGTTAGCCGAACGATGCGGGCGTCTCGCAGGCGCGAGACCCGCTGTTTGTCATTCCGGGATGCGCCAACGGGTCGGCGCGGAGCGCCGCCCGATGAGCGCAGGCCCGCAATCCCTCGGGCCGGTCTTTAGCGCTGATCGAGGCTGTAGATCAGGCTAAGCGCAACGACGCTCGCGCCCCGAAGGCGATTTTCCCTCTCCTGTTTGCTTTTGCGGAGATCTACAAACCGGCCTAAAATGAGTTTTTAGGCTGGTCAAAATGACCACTCCAGGCATCGCACTGATTGTCGCCGGCCTGACCCTTGTCTGCGGCAGCATGATCTTCCTTCTGTTCACAAGACGCGATCCCTAGATCGCATCGAGCATCACCTTGATGAGGCGCGCAGAGAACGTGGCGAGCTTTAGAGCAAGCGCCCCCGAAGGCACTGAAAATTGGACGGGCATCGGTTTATCGAGCGGTACTATCTGCGCCGTGAGGCAGTGGGAGCGAAATCGTGTTTGGCTGGTTTAAATCCGAGAAGCAGGAGCGGCGGAGGAAAATTAAGCTTGATCGCAAACACCTTGAAGCAAGGTCGCGGCGCTTTCTGAAAAGCTACCTAAACGCAGATGAAACGCGAAAGTCTCAATTCTATCGGGCTGTCGAAGAGGCGTCTAAGCAATGTCAGCCAGTGAAATCAGGTTTACCGCCCCCCGAATTAGAAGATGCCCAAATCGCCGAGGCCACTTCCGGTGCAGCGATGAAAATGGTCTTGGGGCGTGAAGAGCGGGGTGCGCTGAAGAAAGACGAACGCATTTCCGACTTCGTCACCGACGCTTACGCTACCGTAGGCATTGCATACCATCGCGCAGCAGGTGTCTACACGATGGACAAAGAGATGCAGGAATTAGGAACTGCTGCTGTTCACCTTCTCACTATGGCGACCTCATACATGAGGGCGCGAAACGACTGACGGGCGAGTTCGGTTCCGAGGCCGTTCAGCGGAATCGTCGTTGATGTGATGCAGCTTGATCTCCCCTTAATGTATCGCCAAACCGTCTTTGCGGGGTACAAGTTGGGATACCGCGACTTCCGCTTTTGGCATGGTGGTTTGGTTGGCGGCGGTTCCCAACGACTCACTTGGGTGCCGGGCCGTCATGGTAGCAACGGCGCCCTGCAAAGACGGGCAGCATTGCTGCCGATTCGCTTCCGGTGAGCGCGCGCACCCGATCAGCCCCGCGCCATCCGCAGATGATGCCCGCAGTAGCGGCGACCTGGCGCAGTGACACCGCCGCAGAACACCGTCGTGATCCGGCTGCCGCTGTCGATCGGCCAATGGCAGCGGCCGTCATCAAGCTCGGCGAACGCGCACGGCCTCATGTCGAGCCTGTCGGACTTAGGCGGCACAGCACCGGCTAAGTCTTGCGGGCTTTGAACCTCGCGGTGTCGTACCCCGAGGTTATTTCCGCGACCAGGTCGCCTCTGCACCGGCGGCACAGTGAAATGCTTTGCCCCGCAGCGCGGCAGCACGCCATCCAGGGCCAGCCGCTGCGCCTTTCGGCTGACCGCCGCGCGGCTGCGCTTCAATTGCGCGGCGATCTGCCTGGCCGATGCCGTCGGCCACAGGCTGACGAGCTCGGTGGTTTCCTCGTCGCTCCAGGTGCTCATGGCGGTAAATCCGCCGCGCAATAGCGGCACCAGTTTGGCGATTTGCATCCGTGACGCGCGTGACGTGACGACCGTGACGGTTTGGCAACACGTGTGGCGATGCTTGCCGACCTACTCGAGGAAGAAATGGCCCGTTCGCTTCCCGAAGCGGCCCGCGCCATGTTCCGATTAATGTTGGACCTGCTCACCGGTCTCGACGGCAAGATCGCGGATCTCGACAAGGAAATCGCGCGCCGTGCTCGCGAGGATGAAGTATCGCGCAGGCTGATGACCGTTCCAGGTGTCGGCCCGATCTCTGCCACCGCGATCGCCGCCCTGGCGCCGCCGGCCGAGACCTTTGCCAAGGGCCGCGACTTCGCCGCTTGGCTCGGTCTCACGCCACTTCAAAAATCCACAGGTGGCAAGCAAAAGCTTGGCGTGACATCCAAAATGGGCGAACGCACACTCAGGCGTCTCCTCATCATCGGCAGCAGCGCCGTCGTGCGTCAGGCGAGCAAGCGCGGCGCACCAAAGGGCTCGTGGCTCGAACGATGCTGGCTCGCAAGCCGCGCATGCTGGTAGCCGTCGCGCTCGCCAACAAGATGGCGCGGATCATCTGGGCGCTACTTGTAAAGCAGGAAAACTACAGA
The DNA here is from genome assembly GCA_963847045.1 of uncultured Alphaproteobacteria bacterium. GTDB lineage: Bacteria > Pseudomonadota > Alphaproteobacteria > Rhizobiales > Xanthobacteraceae > Bradyrhizobium. Next base: position 324,504 of record CAWJYQ010000024.1, read on the forward strand.
GCTCCGGTCGCAGCCAAGGCGTGAGCCTGGCAGACCTGAGGTCGTCGCAGCTGTAGTCGGTCGAAGGAAGGTATGGCGCAACAGTCGGCGAGACGGGGTCGGAAGAAGAACCAGATGAACCCATCGTGCCTAGAGCACGCATTTATGATTTGGTTCCGGTCCGCGAACTCCCATACGGGCCCGCAGCTCCATCGCTGCGTCAGAGGCCGGACAGATGGCAGCATCCGACTACGTGCCGATAATCTTCAAAAACCGCTTGCATCTCGCGGGGCGTCCACAGATGGGTTCACGCCGTAGTGCCGATCCTGATCTAGCGTTGGGCGCGGACGCCACGCTGTCGGTCTATCCGAATGCGTCCATGGCGATCTGGGAAAGTAAGAAACTGGTCAGCTTTGGGAAGGGACTCTGAGGCAGCCGAGCAAAATACCCCAAGGCTCCCCTGACGAACGTATGGCGGCCAAACCTGTAGCTTAGACTGGGACTTCTCAACGGCGAGCCTCACCCTGCATAGGTTGAGCTCCGCCGCCCACGGCCACCCCATCACCCCACTTACAACCTCGGTCGCTTGAACAAATTGCGCCCGAGCGAGGAAGGGCAGACCTCGATAAGCGTCAAGGGAAATCTCGCCGGGCCATTCGGCTCGGCAGGTATTTCTCATGCCACGGGCCGATCACTCAATCGCATTAGAGTACCCATCGTTTGCGCCGCTTGTAGTGCTTCAGATCGCGGAATGATTTTCGTTTGTCACCCGCAACGCCGAGATAGAACTCCTTGACGTCCTCATTCGAAGCCAGCGCCATGGCCCCTCCGTCCATCACCACGCGGCCATTCTCGAGAATGTAGCCGTGACTGGCATATTTCAGGGCCATGTTGGTGTTCTGTTCGGCGAGCAGGAAGGAAACGCCCTCCTTGGAATTCAGGTCGCGTGCGATCTCGAAGATTTCCTCGACGATCTGTGGCGCAAGCCCCATCGACGGCTCGTCGAGCAGGATCATCCGCGGCTTCGACATCAGTGCGCGGCCGATTGCGCACATTTGCTGCTCGCCTCCGGACGTGTAGCCCGCCATGGAGCCGCGCCGCTCCTTTAGCCGCGGAAAATAGCCATAGACACGTTCGAGGTCCGCGGTGACAGCGGCCTTGCCGTCGCGTCGCGTGAAGCCACCAGTCAGCAAATTCTCTTCAATGGTGAGATGAGCGAAACAGCGCCGTCCTTCCATCACCTGGATGCAGCCGCGCCGCACCAACTCATTTGGCGACAGTGACTGCACCTCGGTGCCGTCGAACACGATCGAACCCTTGGTGACCTCTCCGCGCTCGGCATGCAACAAGTTCGACACCGCCTTTAGCGTGGTCGTCTTGCCCGCGCCGTTCGCACCGAGCAGCGCGACAATGCCACCGGCGGGCACCTGCAGCGACACGCCCTTCAAAACGAGGACGACGTGGTTATAGACGACCTCGATATTGTTGATCGAGAGAAGAGGTGTCGCTGGTTGCCCGGCCGTTGCAGCAGTCGCACTGGACACGCAATCACCTCCGAACTCGCATTGAGAAAAGTCGGGAGGGCGCACCGCCCTCCCGAGGCCAACTCTTTTTCGATCAGGTTTCCTTTGCGCAGTCGCGAGTAGTGATCTTCTTTTCCTCACCATACTTGGCCGAAGCGTCCTTGACCATTGGATCGAGGATCTTGCGATCGGCAGTATAGTAATCGGAGATGATCTTCCATGCCTTGCCGTCCCACTGCTGGACTCGCGCAACGTCGGCTCCCTGATGGTCCTGGCAGCTGAACGACAGCGGGCCAAGCATGCCATCGAAACCAAGTTCCTTGATTCGCTCGGCGGTCAGATTGAGGTTCTCAAAGCCCCAGCGAATCTGCTCGCCATTCAGCGGCTTGTTGCCGTACTTCTTCATGGCCGTCCGGATCGCTTCAGTGCCAATCATGGAGTTCAGCAGTCCACGGTTGTACAAAACCTGGGCGTAGTCATCTTTGGAGACCGACTTGCCCTTAGCCACGACGAACTTGTCGAGATCCTGATGCACCGCGAATTTGCCTGCCGGATGTTGCAGCATCAGCGCCTTGTAGCCTGACGCCTGGTCACCGGCCGGAATCACATCCGGTTCTGCGCCCGACCACCAAACGCCGATCATCTTATCGCGCGGATAGCCCACCGCCGCAGCCTCCTTGATCGCAGTTGAGTTCATCACGCCCCAGCCCCACAACAGCACGTAGTCAGGCCGGTCCTGGCGGATGGCCAGCCACTGCGACTTCTGTTCGACGCCGGGATGCGTGACTGGAATAGCTTTGAAGGTGAAGCCGTTCAGCTTGGCGCGCTCCTCGAGCGCGGGGATCGGTTCCTTGCCATAAGGGCTGTCGTGATAGACAAGGCTTATCTTCTTGCCCTTGAGCTGGTCAAAGCCGCCGAGCTCCTTCGCGATGTGCTGGATGGCGATGTCCGCAGCGGTCCAGTAGCTGCCGATTGCAATGAAGTTCCACGGAAAGACCGCGCCGTTGCGGCTTTCCGAACGGCCATAACCCATAGTCAAAAGCGGTATCTTGTCACCTGGAACCTTTTCGGTGAGCGCGAAGGTGATGCCGGTCGAGAGCGGGGAGAAATAGCCGGCGCCGGTCGATCCCTTGGCCTTGAGGCGCTCGTAGCACTCCACGCCCTTGGCAGTGTCGTAGCCGGTCTCGCACTCCTCGAACGCAATCTTGACGCCATTGATGCCCCCGTCACGTTCATTCAACAACGTCCAGTAGTCAATGACGCCGTCGGCGAATGGAATTCCATTCGGGGCATAGGGACCCGTCCGGTACACCAGCGCGGGCAGGAATTGTTCGTTCTGCTGTGCGGCCACAGGCCCGGCGTCGATCGAACTGCAGAGCGCTACGGCAGCGAAAGCCAATATGACCTTCTTCATTGCTTCCTCCTCATTTCCGGCCGTGGCCGGGCGCGTGATGGAGCAATTCTGAGACTTTCGGCCGACGCGCACGCTCCATTTTCGCGCCGCCACTGAATCTGAAAGATTACGCCTTCAGTAGGGGTAAGGCCAAAGTCTCAGCTTCTCCTTTCCGGTTGACCAAAGTCTAGCAAATCCATGCGGTTCGACGATCAACAGCCAGCAAATCAATGCGCCGGTCACGATGAATACGAGCAGCGATACGAATTCGACCGACAGCGGCATGCCGAGCGCATGTGGCACCTGATCCAGAAAGATCGGCAGGACCAGAATGAATGCTGCACCGAGAAACGCGCCGAGGATCGAACCAAGGCCGCCAATGATCACCATAAAGAGCAATTGGAAGGAACGATCGATGTTGAAGGCGAGTGGCTCCCAGGATCCCAGATAGACATACGCCCAGAGCGCTCCCGAGACGCCAACAATGAACGAGGACACTGCGAACGCAGAGAGTTTCGCATAAAGCGGACGAATACCGATCAGTTCGGCTGCAATATCCATGTCGCGGATCGCCATCCATTGGCGCCCGATGTTTCCGCGCACGAGATTCTTGGCGATCAGCGCGAACGCCGTCACAAAGGTCAGGCACAACAGATAGCGTTCGATCGGTGTATTGACGGTGAACCCGAAAAAATCGAGCGCCGGCGCGGTGACGGAACCGGACGACGTATAGTTGGTGAACCACTTCACGCGGATGAATAGCCAGTCAAAGAAGAATTGGGCCGCCAGCGTCGCGACAGCAAGGTAAAGTCCCTTGATACGCAGGCTTGGGATGCCAAACAGTATTCCGACCACCGCGGACATCACCCCGCCAAGCAATATGGAGGGCAGCGCCGGCAGAGGCGGGATCGCGATCGTGAATAACTCAAGCGGGATCGTCACCCCTGTGCCGAACTTGTAGGCGCTGTAGGCGCCGATCGCCATGAACGCGCCGCTTCCGAGCGATAACTGCCCGCAGTATCCGGTCAGGATGTTCAATCCGACCGCCGCCAGTGCAAGGATCAGAAACGGAATAAGGATGGCGCGCAGCAAGTACTCTCCCGTGAATGGCCAGATATTCAGCGCATCGAGTACTGGCACGCCGACAAAGGCGACGGTGAGAAACAGCCACAGCGCGATCCTGTCCTGGCGAATCGGAAACACCGCCATATCGTCGGCGTAACTCGTCTTGAACTGGCCGGTCTCGCGGTAAAGCATTCTGTGCTTCTCACATTTGGGAACCTGAGGGATGGATGGCGGATCGCGAGCGGCAGTCCGGCTTGGCATTGCCTTGCACCGCACACGATTGCCCGTTCACTCCTCAGTACGCTCGAACTCTCAATCCAACTCAAATCCGCTCGATGATCCGTTCCCCGAACAGACCCTGGGGCCGCACCAGCAGCACGGCCAGTGCCAGCACGTAGGCGAACCAGTATTCAATCCCGCCGCCGATGAACGTCCCGAGATAGGCTTCGGCAAGCTTTTCACCAGCCCCGGCGATCAATCCGCCGACGATCGCGCCAGGGACGGACGTGAAGCCACCGATGATCAGCACCGGCAGCGCCTTCAGTGCAAGAAACGTGATCGAGAACTGGACACCAAGTTTGGTGCCCCAGACGGTCGCCGCGACTAGCGCGACCAGGCCCGCGACTAGCCACACGACGAACCAGATCCACGAGATCGGAATTCCGACCGACTGGGCGGCCATGTGGTCATCCGCGACCGCGCGCAGCGCACGGCCAGTTTTGGTGCGCTGAAAGAACACAGCGAGACCGGCGACCAAGACGCCCGCAATCAATCCCCCCCAGACATCGAGCTTGTTTACCAGAATGCCGCCGGGAAACAGGTTCTCGAACAGGAACCAGGCATCGGTCGGAAATAGCCGCAACGGGTAGACATCCGAGCCGAAGATCATTTGCGACGCGCCGTCGAGGATAAACGTCACGCCGATGGTTGACATGAATAGCGTCAGGCCATCCTGATTGACCAGCGGTCCGAGCACGAACCGTTCGACCAGCCAGGCCATCAATGCCATGATTACACCGGCGAACATGAGCCCTAAAATGATGGCGCTCCAAAGCGGCAAGCCCTTCGCGACCAGAACGTCGAGCGAACGCACGAGCGAAAGGCCAGCCAGCAAGACCATCGAACCCTGCGCGAAGTTGAAGACACCAGACGCCTTGAAGATCAGCACGAACCCGAGCGCGACCAGCGAATAGAGCACGCCGGACAGCAAGCCGCCGATCAGGATCTCGAGGAATTGTCCGAACGCGATCACGATCAACTCCAAGCGGAATGTATTCCGAGAACCGGAGAACAACCCCCTGCTCCACGCTCGCGCAGCGAATGGCTGGGAGAGCTTAGTTCAGGCGTTCTTTCGTCAGATCACTCAATGCGCAACTCCGAGATAGGCGTCGATCACGACCTGGTTTCTCTTCACCTCGTCCGGCGAACCGTCGGCGATCTTGATGCCATGATCCAGTACCACCACGCGGTCGGATAGGTCCATCACGACCGCCATGTCATGCTCGATCAGTGCGATCGTGGTGCCGTAGTGATCGTTCACGTCAATGATGAAGCGTGACATGTCCTCTTTCTCTTCGAGGTTCATGCCGGCCATCGGTTCGTCGAGCAGCAGCAGTTCCGGCTCCATCGCCAGCGCCCGACCGAGTTCGACCCGTTTCTGCAGGCCGTAGGGCAAGCGCGCCACCGGCACTTTGCGGATTGCCTCGATCTCGAGAAAGTCGATGATTTCCTCGACGCGGCGGCGATGCTCGATCTCCTCGCGTTGGGCCGGACCGAACCGCAGTGCCTGCCAAAACATGCCGCAATGCATCTTCAGCGTCCGCCCGGCCGTGATGTTGTCGAGCGCGCTCATACCCTTGAACAGCGCAACATTCTGGAACGTGCGCGCGATGCCGCCTCGCGACGCCTCATACGGCCGCATCCAGGTGCGCGTCTTGCCTTTGAATGTAATGGAGCCCTGGTTTGGATGATAGAAACCGTTGACGACGTTCAGCATCGAGGTCTTTCCGGCGCCGTTCGGGCCGATGATAGCGCGAATCTCGCCTTTTCGGATGTCGAACGAGACGTCGGTCAAAGCCCTCACACCGCCGAACGCGAGCGAGACACCCTCCACCCTGAGCAGAACGTCGTTTACGTCAGGTAACCTCATGCCGCCTTCTCCAAGTCAGCCGGCGTCTGTGTCGTTGGAAGGTCGTAAATCTTCAGCCGCGCTGCCATCCGCCCCTTGCGTCCGTCCTCGAAGGTGACTTCAGTGGAAATATCTGCTTCCTTCGCGTCGTTATAGAATGCCGCCAGCAGCGCTGCATAGCGATCGGCAACGAAGCCACGGCGTACCTTTTGCGTCCGAGTCAGTTCGCCGTCGTCGGCCTCGAGCTCCTTGTGCAGGATCATGAAGCGCCGCACCTGTGCTCCGGCCATGACCTTTTCCTCAGCGAGCGACGCGTTCATCTCCGTGATGTTTCTTCCGACCATTTCGTAGACAAGCGGATGCGCTGCCAACTCCTGATATGAGCCGTAGGCGATGTTGTTGCGTTCCGCCCAGTTGCTCACGGCCATGAGATCGATGTTGATCAGCGCGCAGACAAAGTCGCGGCCATCGCCGAAAGTTACCGCTTCCTTGATATTGGGATAGAACTTCAGCCGGTTTTCGAGATATTTCGGCGCGAACAACGTGCCATCCTTTAGGCGTCCGACATCCCTGGCACGGTCAATGATCTTCAGATGCCCGGTCTTCGCGTCAAAGAAGCCGGCGTCGCCGGTCTTCACATATCCATCCAGGGTCATTGTCTCGGCCGTTTTCGCCGGATCCTTATAATACTGCACGAACATGCCAGGAGACTTGAACTGTACTTCGCCGGATTCGGCGATGCGGACGACGACGTTTGGCGCGGGAGGACCAACAGTGTCCGCGAAGATTTCTCCATCGTGCTGACAGGTGACATACAGAAATGCCTCGGTCTGTCCGTAGAGCTGCTTCAGGTTCAACCCGATCGAGCGATAGAATGCGAACAGATCGGGGCCGATCGCCTCGCCGGCCGTGTAGGCAACGCGTACATGCGAGAGGCCGAGCACATTCTTGAGCGGTTCGTAAACTAGCATACTGCCGATGCCGTAGAGAATGCGACCCGAAAGCGGCACCGATTTGCCGGCGAGAATCGCTTCGCCGTACTTGCGCGCGACCTTCAGGAAGTAGTGAAACATGCTGCGTTTGATCGCGGCGGCATCTTCCATGCGGATCATCAGGCGCGTCAGCATGGCTTCGAACACGCGGGGCGGGGCGAAGTAGAAGCTCGGCCCGATCTCGCGCAGATCCTGCTGAACCGTCTCGCGGCCTTCCGGGCAGGCCATGCAGAAGCCTGCGACAAGGCCCTGTGCGTAATTCAGATAGTGGTCACCAACCCATGCGAGCGGCAGGTAGGCGAGCGCTACATCATTTTCAGTGAGCTTATCGAAGCGCACAGTGTCGGTTGCGGCGTCAATGCACCTTTTTGCAGACAGCACGACACCTTTCGAAGAGCCGGTTGTGCCGGAGGTGTATAGGATGATCGATGTATCGGAGCCTTCACCGCTCTCGATCAACGCGTCGATCTTCGCAGCAACCGAGTTCATCTGCGGCGAGCGCCGCGCGGCCGTCGGCGATGACGGCCTCGATCTTCATTAAGCGGCTGTGATCGTAGTCGCGCAAGCCGCGGTCTTCGTCGTAGACTATCGTCTTCAGGTGCGGCAAGTGCTCCAGCACCGACAGGACCTTGTCGACCTGCTCTTGATCCTGCGCTGCCACGAATTTCACGTCGGCGTGGCCAAGAACGTAGGACAACTCGTCCGCAACCGCGTCCGAATAGACCGGCACCGGAATTGCGCGCAACATCTGCGCGGCCATTACGGTCAAGTACATTTTTGGACGGTTCGAACCAACGATGGCGATCGTGTCGTTCTGCTTCAGCCCGAGGCGCTGCAGACCCACCGCGTAAGCGCGCACGATGTCCAGTATCTGCCTCCAACTCCATGACTGCCAGATGCCCAGGTGCTTGTGCCGGAGCGCGGCATGATTGCCGAACTGCGCGGCATTTCGCAGGAGCAACTTGGGGAACGTGTCCAACGATCCACCAACGTCCATATCGGGGCCCCCACTCCAAAACCGGAACGTTAGTTTGTGGCCGGTGAGCTGCCGCCAGCGGTTAGCAGCCATACGGATTTTGCATGCCTCACAATACAATGGATTGCAGTCCGTTCAAGCCCGAACTTGACCCCCGTTTGCGCCGTTATCTGTTGGATTTCGTAAGGGTCAAAGTCGACCTTCCCAGACAAACAGCGCCGAGGCCGATCTCCCGCCGCTAGCTACGACACGTTGAGTTCGCCGCCGCTCCCCCTCAGCTCCCCAGGAAAGTCCAATTACTTCGGATCCCCATCTGGACAACACGGATTTACGGTTGACCTCAACCTTAAGAGGGTTGAGGTCGAACGCTCATGCTGCAGCAAGTCAAGTCCAGCGCCGCGTCGTCGTGGTTTGGATTTGTCCATCGAACGTTATGGAATGGACTCGCAGGGAATTGACGAGAATAGCTCCTGATCTCGCAAGCTCAGCCCGAAGCCGATTCGAACCGAAATTGTGAAACGTTGACTTGGTATACCTAATGGTACTTACGGTTTTTACTAACCACAAAACTGTGGTTTATCAGCTGCTTGGTGACCATCTTGGATGCCGGCCAGGGCACCACGCTTCGCCCTGCGAGCTTCGCGTGGCGCAGCCACGCTGACCGCAGCGCGAAGCGTGTCCGGCGAAGCTCGAGCGAAGCGAGAGCGGAGACGGACCATGTGGGGCTCCAATCGGCCGACAAGTCAAGTCACCGCTCCCAGCCCAACGCCCTGATCTCACCTCGCCTCGGCATGCCAGCCTGCGCACCGGGCTTGAGGCATTTCAACGCCGCCGCCTCGCAGCCGACTTCCAGCGCTGTCTGCAGCGGCGCGTTTTCACTGAGAACGCAGGCGAAGGCGCCGACAAAGGTGTCGCCGGCGCCGGTGGTGTCGACCGGCGTGATGGCCGGGGACGCCGCGTGCAGGCGGGCGCGATCGGGCGCGAACGCGAAAGCGCCGCGCGCGCCGGCGGTCACGACGCAGGTGAGTTGGCCCGTCTTCGCGAGATGCGCGGCGGCCGCCTCGAAATCGGTCTCTCTCGCGCCGAGTGCGGCGGCGGCATCCAGCGCCTCATGCTCGTTGGTGATGAGATAGTCCGTCGCCGCGAGCAGATCGCGGATCATGTCGCTCGTCATCCGCTCCGGCACCGGCGCCAGATTCCAGACCACGCGGCCGGAAACCGCTTTTGTCCGGCGCGCGACCTCGAGCGCCTCGGCGAACGGCACTTCCATCTGCAGCACCAGCACCGTGTCTGCACTGAGGTGCTGCGCCGGCACGTCGCCGGCGCGGGCCGCCATGTTGGCGCCGCTCGCCACCGTGATCGCGTTCTCGCCGCTGGCATCGACGCTGATGAAGGCGCAGCCAGTCGGCTCGCTCGCGCGGACGATCAGTGAGGTCGCGACGCCATTGGCCGCGAGGTTCCTGATCGCCTCATCGCCGAAGGCATCGTTCCCCACCCTGCCCGCCATCCGCACCTTGCCCGCACCCGCGATCCTGGCGGCGGCGACCGCCTGGTTGGCGCCCTTGCCGCCGAAGTGCATAGCGTAGGACGGCGCGAGCACGGTCCGGCCGGGGCCCGGAATGACCGGCACAAGCGTGACCAGATCGATGTTGAGCGAGCCGAAGACCAGGATCATGGCTTGTCCTGATAGCAGACCTCGGCCTTCGCGGGCCATGGCATCGCCTCAAGCCTATTGACTCTTATCAATATGTTGATACCAATCATTGTATGAGTAAGATAGCGTTGATCACCGGCGCGACACGCAATCTGGGCCTTTCCCTGGCGCAGGAGCTCTCCCGCCGCCTCGACCCCACCGATGTCGTATACCTGACCGGGCGTGATCCCGGTCGCGTCGCGCAATCGCTCAGGAAACTCTCGGGCGCCAAAGCCGAGATACGCGGCGAGGTACTCGACGTCTCCAGGCGCGACGCCGTCGAGCGCTTCGCGGGCGATTTGGCCGATCGCCATGGCGGCGTCGACCTCGTGTTCTCCAATCACTACACGCGGGTTGAGCCGGAGGACAATCCGGCCGAAATCATCGACTATTATGTCGAGACCAACAATCTCGGAACGACCAGCGTGCTGCGCTGCCTGGCGCCGCTGCTCCGCGACGGCGGTCGGCTGCTGGTGATCGCGAGCCGGGCCGGCAGTCTGCGGGCGCTGGCGCCAGCGCTGCATCCGCGCTTTCAGAATCTCAATTCGCTCGACGAGGTCGACCGCGCCGTGTGCCGCTGGCGTGATGCGGTGCGCACGGGTCGCGCGCCGGGGCAGGCCTGGCCGGCATGGATCAACATCCCCTCCAAGATCGGCCAGGTCGCGGCGGTGCGGGTGCTGGCGGCGCAGCGGCGCGATGAGGATCTGGCGCGCGGCATCCTGATCGCCTCGATTTCGCCCGGACTGATCGACACCGGCGCCTCGCGCCCGTGGCTCGATCTTGCCGGCGCACGCCAGCCGGACGATGTCGCGGGCCCGCTTGTGGATTTCGCGCTTGATCCGAACGTCGATGCGGCGCTTTACGGCGAACTGGTTCATGTCGGAGCCGATGAGGTCAGCCCGGTGCACGGAACGGCGATCCGCACCGGCTCGATCGTGCCATGGCAGTGAAGGCCAGGCACAAGCCGGCCGCGCGGCGGACGCCACAAACCTCCGCGAGCGAAGAACCGCGGCTTGGCATGCTGGTCAAGCGCGCGGAGCAGGCCATGCTGCGGGCCAAGAGCACGGCGCTCAAATTCGTCGGCCTCACGCCGGCGCAATATGTCGCGCTGCACGAGCTCGACGCGCAGCCCGGCATCACCGCGGCGACGCTGGCGCGGCTGTGCCTGGTGTCGCCGCAAGCGATGATGATCCTGCTGAAATCCATGGAGCAGCAAGGCCTGATCACGCGATCGTTTCATCCGCGCCATCCCAACGTGCTCGAACTGCACATGACCGATGCGGGCCGCGAGGCGCTGCATGCCGCGCGCCAGCGCATCGAGCCGATAGAGACGGAGGTCTTCGACGCGTTCTCGGCGAAGGAGCTCGCTGCCTTTCGCGAATATCTGTCCCGCTTCGTCGAGGCTTTCGAGAAGGGATAGGCCTTCATTGGCGGGGCGTCACGGGCAGGACGGTCGCGACGATGGAGGCATCGAGCGCTTCATAGTCCTTCAGGCCGATCAGATCGTAGAGCTCGGCGCGGGTCTGCATCTCTTCCAGCGCGTTATGTGTGCCGCCGTCGCGCTTCAGCGCCTTATAGAGCTCGGCCTGCGCCTTGTTGGCGACGCGCAGCGACGACACCGGCCAGATCACCATTTTGTATCCCATCTCGGCGAATTCGGACGCCGCGAGATACGGCGTGCGGCCGAACTCGGTCATGTTGGCGAGCAGCGGCACGCCCGGCAGCGCTTTGGCGACCTCGCGAAACATCTCGACGCTGGTCAGCGCCTCCGGAAAGATCGCGTCCGCGCCGGCCTGCATGTACAGCTTCGCCCGCGCCACCGTGCCGGCGATGCCCTCGCTCTCGGCGGCATCGGTCCGTGCGACGATATAGAGATGGCGCCGCGCCCGGTGCGCGGCATGGATCTTTGCCGCCATGTCGTGGGCGTCGGCGAGCTTCTTGTTGTTGAGATGGCCACATTTCTTCGGCAGCAACTGGTCCTCGATCTGCACGGCGCCGGCGCCCGCATCCTCGAACGAGCGCACCATGTGCATGACATTGAGCGCCTCGCCGTAGCCGGTGTCGCCATCGACCAGCACGGGCAGGCCTGAGGCGCGCACGATCTGGCTGACGAAGAACGTCACCTCCTCCACCGTGATGATGCCGAGATCCGGCAATCCCATCGAGGCCGACATCGCCGCACCCGAGAGATAGAGCGCCTCGAAACCCGCCGCCTTCGCCTGCAGTGCGGCCATGCCGTTATGCGCGCCGGGAAGCTGCAGGATGCCGCCGCGCTCGACCAGCGCGCGGAAGCGCTCTCCGGCGGGTTTCGTGGGAAGATCGGCGGCGACGAGGTAGGGCATGGCGGTCTCCCATCGACAAAATATCGGCTGCGGTTTGATCGCGAAAGCATAGGCCGAATACCACAGGGATGTGCGAACGGCCGCGATAAGAGCCAGCCCCATGAACAGGGGGTGCCGCTGCCGCATGACAAGTATGCAGCGAGAGAAATATCGTGCAATTCGGAACGACACGCGGGAGCGGCTGGTTTTGATCTCTTCATCTCGAATTCGGAGCTTGTTTTCATGGCGACAATGGCGGATGCGAAATCAGGACGGCTGCGCGGCAAGGCCGCGATCGTGACCGGTGCTGCGCGCGGCATCGGACGCGCGACGGCGGTGGCCTTTGCGCGCGAGGGCGCCGACGTCATGGGCATCGACATCGCTGGTCCCGTGAGCGCGACGCTCGAAGTCGTGCCCGCCACGTCGGACGAACTGGCGGAGACCGGCCGGCAGGTCGCGGCCGCCGGCGCGCGCTGGCGCGAAGCGCGGCTCGACCAGCGCGACCTCGCAGCACTGCGCGCCGCCACGGACCAGGCCCGTGCCGCGTTCGGCCGGCTCGACATCCTCTTCGCCAATGCCGGCATCCAGGCCTTCAAGCCGATCCTCGAAATGGAAGACGCCGACTGGCAGGACACCATCGACGTCAATCTCACCGGCACCTGCAACGCCATCCGCGCGGTGGCGCCGCATCTGGTCAGCAACGGCGGCGGGCGCATCATCGTGACGTCGTCGACGCAGGGCCGGCACGGCACCAAATTCGGCGCCGCCTATTCCGCCTCGAAATGGGGCATCATCGGCTTGATGAAATCGGCGGCGCTGGAGTTCGGCCAGTACGGGATCACGGTCAATGCGGTGATTCCCGGCCTGATCGACACGCCGCTGACCCGGCACCACGACCGCTATGCCCAGGCCGCCGACGAGTTCAAATCCGCAAAGCCGACGGCGGAGCTGGAAACCGAAGCGAAGCAGAAGTTGATCGCCAAATCGCCGCTCGGCGTGCCCTGGATCGAGCCCGAAGCGATCGCGCCGGCCGTCGTGTTCCTGGCGTCGGATGAAGCCTACATGGTCAGCGGCGCGACCTATGACGTCACCGGCGGCGACAGCGCCAATTACAACGCGTGAGCCGCAATCAAGAGGAGGCATGGCGCCAGACATGCAAAATCCTCCTCGCGGCATGATTTGCCCGAGTTGTGCATCGCCGTTGTCCCTCTAAAGACAGAGGGCGCAGGGAAGACCGGGTGCTGGTTGCACCCGCGGCCCCGTGTGCAGAAAGCAAGGGTAGAAAGCACACGGGTAAAAACCACAGGTTCAACCGGGGCGACCCGGCCTTCCCTGCGCAATGGTTTTACGGCTTATACGTGATCTCCCCGGTGTCCGGGCTTGATAGCCACCGTCCCCCCAGGCTCTTGACCCGGGGGTTGATCCCAGCGTCGGGGGATCAGGACCACACGACTTCGCCGTCCGCGTTTGCGCCGCACGCCTTGCGACACAGCCCGCGTCCATCGCATCCCGCACCCAACGTCCGTGGCGATCGCGATACGCCCCTCTGGCGGGTAAGGACGGGATGGACTATAAGCATGATTTACGCTTCTGAAAAAGCGAAATATTTTTCTCCAAGGGGCTTGACACGATTTCGGAAAATCAGACCGTCGGGCAAATCAGTCGATATGCTGCCTACTGCGTGGCTTCAACGATGAAGCGCAACCGGCATAGAGGCACGACTGGCACCTGGTACGTGCGTGATTGCAGTTTGGGGGCAGGATGAAGTTTTCGAAAGCGCATTTCATCGAAATCGCCGGGAAAGGCATGAGCGCGACGGCGCTCCTGCTGCGGGAGATGGGCGTGCAGATCACCGGATCCGATGAAGGATTTTACCCACCGGTCAGCGACTATCTGAGGAATGAGAAGATCCCGTTTGCCGAAGGATATCGAAAAGAGAACATCCCTGATGACGCCGACGTCATCGTCATCGGCAAGAACGCGAAACTGCGGCCCGAAAGCAACGAAGAGGTTCGCGCCGCAATGGCCAGCGGAAAGCTGGTTCGATCGTTTGCAGACCTGCTGCACGAGATGACGGCCGATGCCGAAACCATCGTTGCGGCGGGCAGCTACGGAAAATCAACCTGCACCGCCTTGCTCGCCTGGTGCCTCAGTGTCTGTCCGAAGAGTTCTTAAATCATATGAATCACCTGTGATTCAAGAGTG
>CAWJYQ010000025.1:0-381145 GCA_963847045.1 uncultured Alphaproteobacteria bacterium
GGCACCTATGGCACCGGAACCTCGGCGCATCTTGCCGGCGAGCTGTTCAAGCACATGGCGAACGTGAATCTCACCACCGTGCCCTACAAGGGCGTTTTCGCCCTCCATGGTGCTCCATGGTGCTCCACGCTGCTCGCGTGATGTGCTTGCAGGGCAAGGGTTTGTCTCCATATTGGCTCATAGTGCTCCATCGTGGTGCACGCCCATGTTGGGGACAAATCCGGGACACCGAGGGGCGAAATGGCCCGCAAGACACGCGCATCGAAGCTGGAAACCAGGACAACGCGGCTTCGGCTCGAGATCCGGCGCAAGCCGTATTTCGTCACGGTCGCGCCGAATATTGCGGTCGGTTACCGCAGGAATATCGGCGCCGGCACATGGTCCGTGCGCGCGTCCGACGGGCACGGCTCCAACTGGTTGAAGTCGTTCGCGGTCGCCGACGATCACGAGGAGAGCAACGGCGAGAGCGTCCTGGATTTTTGGGCCGCGCAGGATCGAGCTCGGGCGATCGCGCGCGCCGGCGAAGGATCCGGCGAACGACCTGCCAGCGTCGGCGAGGCGCTCGAGAGCTATGAGGCCAGCTTGCGAGCCCGCGGCGGCGACCTGCGCAATGCCAGCCGCGTCCGCCATAACCTCCCCAGCTCGCTCGCTGCGAAGCCGGTGGCGCTTCTGACGCCGAAGGAGTTGCGCCATTGGCGCGACGGCATGGTGAAGGCCGGCATGTCGGCCGGTGGTGCCGATCGAACCGCGCGTGCCTTGAAGGCCGCGTTGAACGCAGCCGCCGCCGACGATCTGCGCATCACCAATGCTGCAACATGGCGCACCGGACTGAAGAAACTCCCCGACAGCGAAACCGCGCGCAACGTCATCCTGCCCGACGCCACCGTGCAAGCGATCGTGCGCGCGAGCTATCAAGCCGATCGCGTTCTCGGGGTGTTCATCGAGACCTTGGCGACCGTGGGTGCACGTGAGTCCCAAGTGCTGCGCCTCGAGGTCGCTGATTTGCAGGACGATCCTGTCGCGCCGCGCCTGATGATGCCGGGCAGTTTCAAGGGCAAGAGCCGCAAGGTCGGGCGTAAGCCGCTTGCTATCTCGCCAGCCCTAGCCGCGACGTTGCGTCAAGCCGCGATCGGCCGCGCATCGCATGACAAGTTGCTCGACCGAATTCCGCGGCTCGATTTGCGCTTTCGGCCTATCGCCGAAGCGCTTGGGCTTGACCGATCGGTGACACTGTATTCGCTGCGGCATTCCAGCATCGTCCGCATGTTGCTCGCTGGCGTTCCGGTCCGCGTGACCGCGAGCCATCACGACACGTCCGCCCAAATGATTGAAGCAAACTACAGCCGCTTCATCATCGGCGATCCGAGTGACGCGCTGGTGCGCCGGACGCTGCTCGACATGGGCACGCCGGCGGCAGGCCCGAACGTGGTGCCGCTCGCCGGTCGCAAGCCATGACCGGAGCCGCGGCATTCGATCGCGACGCGCGCGAACTGACCGCCACCTACAAGGCCGCCGTCGCCGCTGCGATCCCGGACAACATCTGTCCGACGGCCGCCTTCTGGCATGAGCTCGCGATCGTCATCGAGGGCTACCTGATCCTGGCCGAGAAGCGGGCTCAGCGGCCGCCCAAGCGTGAGCTTGAGCGCTGGCGGAATATCACGGCGCTGGTGGACGAGCTCGGCGAGGAGCTCCGCAAGGTTCGTCGAGACCAGCTATGGAGCGATCGATCGGGTCGCGCATTGTCGGCGCTATATCCGGTCAAGGATCTCGCCGAGGCACACGCCGCCGCCTACGAGACGCTCGCCGGTGAACCATTCCGCGGCCGCCAGAATGCGCATCGCGAATTCCTGTATGGCGCCGTGTGCGATCTCTGGCGTCGTAGTCTCGGCCTGGAGCTGCACCCTTCACGGTCGGGGGTTTCGGGAGGACCGTCGGTCAGGTTCCTCTCTGCGGTTGTCGGGCCGGTGCTCGGCGACAAGACGCCTGGGGTGCACGGTATCGCTGCGATCATCCGCCGTGAGAGGGCCCGCAGGCGGAGACATACTACTTCAAACTCCCGAAAATAATTCTGAAGTAGCATCTCCCGAAGCATCTCCATTTCGCTCCATGTTCCTCCGCGCAACCAGCAGGAGGACCAAACACATGGCAGCTCGCCCCGAAGTGACTGGACGCGGTGCCGGCCCGACGACAGTCGAGCGAGAGGCATACACAGTCCCCGAATTTTGCGAAGCGCATCGAATATCGCTCAGCGCCTATTACGAACTGAAGAAGGCCGGGCGCGGTCCGCGTGAGCTCGACGCCGGCCGCTTGATCATCACAAAAGAAGCGGCCGCCGATTGGCGCCGCGCTGGTGAAGCCGAAGCCACCACAGCAGCCTAACCCTAGACGTGCGAAAGGCGGCCGCTGTGGCCGCCTTTCGCCGATCTCGTTGGAAGCGAGATCGAATTCACCCCGGTGAAGGGTTCCAATGAGATACAGCCCCAGCATCCCCCGCGCAAGTGCCGCCCCGTCCTGGGCGCCGGCGCACCATCCCGATCAATTCCCCAATTCACGCGGCGGCGGTCGAACCGCGCAAAAAGGCCGGCACGCCCGTTACGGGGGCGGCCGGCTGATCTTCAAACCCAATTTCGATCGCGCATTAAGGAGAACTGAAAATGTTGATGAAAACCCCCCAAGTCAAGCACAAGCCGATCAAGGACCTGGAGAAGATCGCGGCCGAATACAAGGCCAGAGGTTGGAAGACCGAACCAGCGGTTCGTCCGCGCCCGGTTCGTCGCCACGTGTTTAGCACCGTGGCCAAGGTTCGTCACCTTCCTCAGTTCGAGCGCGCCGAGATGGCCGCCCGCTATCTGAAGGGTGAGATGACGCCTAAGCCGAACTGGGACCTGGCAAAGCACATCTTCCGCGTCCATTGCGGCCAGATCAGTGACGCAATGCGTGAGCTCGACAACGCCGGCACCACTGCCGAGCCGATGATCGAGGCCGCCTGGTTTGAGACGTCGCAGGAGGCGCGCGCAGCTTTCGTCCAGAAGCATTTGAATGAGCTCTGGCACTTGGTCGACGCGGCGACCGCGGCCTAAGCCGACAACAACTACCGGCGTCGCTCACATCTCGAGCGGCGCCGTTTCTTTCGTCACCAACCCAACAGGGAGAAATACGATGACTAAACCCAACAAGCCCCAGGCCGTCGCCGACGACATGGATTTGCCGGCCTTTCTCGACCGCACGACGAAGTCGGATGCGCCGCCGCCCGATCCTGTCGAGGTGCCGGCTTCTCACGAAGAACAGCTTGACGCGGAAGAATTGGAATTCCGCAAGCTGCGCCGCGACCTGCCCGGCGTGAAAGGCGCTGCCGCGGCCGGCACTGTCGCGATCTCGGTCGGCAAGACGCCGACCAAGAACGAATTTTTCCGGACGCATAGCAATCCGGACTTCAGGCCGACGATGCCGATCGTGGACGTCGAGATGGGGATGGAGAAGGCCTTCTTCGCCGTCACACCGGACATGGTCGAGCCGCTCGCCGGTATCGGCATCACGGTGTCCGATCACGTGCTCTATCTGACGGTGACATCGCGCGGTGCGGTTCGAATCGTGCCGGTGCGTTCTGCCAACGGTGACGGCGAGATGAATGAGTACGCGCGCACCAAAGAGATTGGCTTGATCCAGGCGATCGATGAGTGGGTCAGGTTGTTCACCGATCTTGAGAACCGCTGCTACAAGGTCTTCCCGGCGCCGGCTGGCCGCTTTGGTGAGCCACAATGGCCGGACCTGAAGCCGTCGAAGATCTTCCGGCTGGCGTTCCGCGATAAGGGCCGCCTGATCGACAGCCCGCAGCATCCGCTGTTCCTGAAGTGGTCCGCGCGCGATGCCGATAAATAGTCTCGAAGCTGAGCTGCTCGAGCAGTTGTTACAGCTGCTCGAGCAGTTCGAGGAAATCTGGGAGGAGGATTTCGAGTTTATCACCAGCCCGGGCGAACGCCCTGACGTCGTCTGCCTCTGCGCAAAGGAGTTACGTAGCGGGCGGACGCTCCGGTTGTGGCGCGACGAGCTCGACGCACTCGGCAGCCGATCGCCGTTCCGCACCGATAGCAAGGTGGCACACCTCGGTTTCTCCTACCAGGCTGAGGCGGCCAGCTTTCTGTCGCTCGGCATGCCAATTCCCCGCAACATCATCGATCTCAGCCCGATCTTCCGGTGCTTGACCAACGGCAAGGCGACGCCCGAGGGCAAGGGTTTGATCGGAATGCAGCGCTATTACGGGCTCGATTCGATCAGCACTAAGCGCAAAGAGGCAATGCGCGATCGCATTCTCAAGGGGTGGCCGTTCACGCCGGAGGAGCGCAAGCAAATCTTGGATTACTGCCTGTCCGACGTGGAACCTTTGTTCCGGCTGCTGGCGCTCACACTGCCGGAGATTGGTCTCGACACTGCGCTTTATTGGGGCGAGTTCGCCGGCGTGTCCGCGCTGATGCAGCATCATGGCGTGCCGATCAACACGGAGATCCACACCAAACTCGCCGACAAGAAGATCTGGCGCTGGGTCCGCGATGACATGGTGCCGACGATCGACGCGCAGTATGGCGTGTACGTGCGCAACGCGGCCGGTGATTGGACCTTCTCGCACGAGAAGTGGGCCGCTTACCTGAAGCGCGAAGGCCTCTATGACCTATGGCCGCGGCTCGAGAGTGGCGCCCTCGATATGCGCCGCAAGACGTTCGAGAACATGTCGAAAGGATTTCCGCAGCTCGAGCCGTTACGCCAACTTAGGCACACCCGCGACAAGATGCGCAAGGTCAAGCTTGCAGTTGGCGCCGACGGCCGCAACAGGACCGTGCTGTGGTCGTTCAAGAGCAAGACAGGCCGAACGCAGCCGAAAGCATCGGAGTGGATATTCTCGCCGGCGGTGTGGTTGCGCTCGTTGATCAAGCCCGGACCGGGAATGGCGGTCGCATACATCGACTACTCCAGCATGGAATTTCTGATCGCGGCGGTGTTGTCCGACGGTCACTGTGGCCCCGTCAACAACATGCTCGACATGTACAACTCTGGAGATCCCTATCTAGCGTTCGCCAAGTCCGTCGGCGCCGTGCCCCAGACAGCCACCAAGAAGACGCACGAGGCCGTCCGCGACAACTACAAGGTCATGCTGCTGTCCACTCAGTACGGACTGTCGGCGCCGACATTGGCGGCTCGGCTCAAGATCTCGCTGTTCGAAGCACACGAAATGCTCGCGCAGCACCATTCTCAGTTCGCGCAGTATTGGGTGTGGAGCGACGATTACATTCAACATGCGATGCAGACTGGTGCTGTGCAGACGGTGTTGGGCTGGGCCTACCACATCGGCATCGTCGGACAAATCAACGAAAGATCGTTGAGGAATTGGTTGATCCAATCGACCGCCGCCGACATTTTGCGGATCTCCTGCATTCTCGCCGCACGGCACGGCATCAAGATTTTGGCGCCCGTGCACGATGCAGTTTTGATCGAGGCGCCGATAGAGCGGATCGAGGCCGATGTTGCGCTGATGCAGGAGATCATGCGCCGCGCATCCCGCATCGTGCTCAACAAGGACGCTAGCGGGACGCATGAACTCCGCACCGATGCGAAGATCATCAAATATCCGAACCACTACACCGACCCGCGCGGTGACAAGATTTGGAACCACGTGCTCGAGCTGCTGGTCGTGCAAGAGCAGGCGACGAAACGGAGGGCATGACATGCACGATCGGGAAGACGACGAGGACGAGAAGCTGTTTGTCGAGATGCAGCGCGCGACCGCCAACCTGCCGCCGCGGCGCAAAGGCAAGGCGCGCAGGGATGCATTCGTCAAGGTTCCGTTGTGGTGGTTCGAGGCGGCCACGCGCGCGACCGGAACGCCGCAAGCTTTTGTTTGCATCTGGTTGCTGCATCTGGCGTGGAAGAAACGCAATACGACCTTTCCACTGTCGAACGCTCAGTTGGCGGACAGTGGAGCGGAGCGCCGCGCCAAGCGCCGCGCCCTGGCCAATCTGGAGAAGGCCGGCCTGATCACCGTTGACCGACACCACGGCAGAGCGCCACGGGTCACCTTGACGGTGCTATAACATGGGCACGTTTGGTCCATGTCAACATGGGCACGTTTGGTCCATGTACATGGGCACGTTTGGTCCACCCCCGGCTGGTCTCTCTTGTCTTCTCTTGTTGATTCTCCAATGAATCAATAGCGAAAGGAGGGATGGTATGACAACTCAACAGGCTGAAGACGACGACGGCGAGGCCTTTATGCGCTCGGTCACGTGGTTCTGGGAGGATCTCCTGTCCCGGCATCCGGGTTTCATCTGGCGCGGCGAGTATCGCTGGTTCCGGTCGCCTAACGTCATTCCGATCGAGCGGGCGGGCGGCTGGAAGTGGAGAGATGCTCTACCGCGGCGGCGATAGGCGAACCCGGCCGGCTGGCGCCATTGACTGCCCGTGCTGCCGCGGCTTGGGCTACGTGCTTCCGAAGCCTGATGCAGCAACCGTGATCGCGGCGATCGCTGATGCCGTTGGCCAACGCATCTTCAGCGTCACCGAATTGATGCATCACGCCGCAGCCGACGATGCCCTGCGCGCGGCGCTGGCTGGGATGAATGCAAAGCAGATCGGCAAGCTGCTGCACAAGAATGCCGGTGTGAATTTTGGCGGCTGCAGCGTCGAGCGGATGGGCGAGGAGCGCGGCGGCGCGCTCTGGCGGATCATGCTGCGGGTTTCCTGAAACCCTCCAACCGGCTGGCGCACTTCAATCCGATGGGTCCATGGTCCCCTCAATCGAGGGATCAAGCATGGAACGGCTTTCGGACTACACCGCTGACGTGGCCGCCTTCAGGCGACAACGCTCGCTGGCTCGCGCAATCGTGGCGATGGGACGCAGCACCGAGCCCGGCATGAGCGAGGCCGTGGTCAGATCGCTGTACGGTGACGACAAGCAGGCTTTCGACATTATCGCCAGAGGCGCGGTGGTCCCCGCCAGCACTTCCACGGTCACTGCGTTCAATCAAACCGTTGCCTCCGATCTTGTCTCGTTGTTGGGACCATCTTCCGCCAGTGCCGCGATCTTCAGTCGCTGTCTCGGCATCAATCTTGACGACAGCTATGGCGTGATGGCCCCCACTGTCACTGCTTCAGGCAGCGACCCAACACCGCGCAGATGATGACAGAATTCGCCGCCGAGATTCGACAATAGACGTTTTATGATTTGTTCCTGTCGCGTCGTATGAAAGTGAAGGCCAGCGTCAGCCAAGCCCCCGACGTGGAGCATGATCAAAGGCCCGATGATCATGAGAGGGTTTAGCTCCTCATCAAGCTGCTCCCCTTCCCGTGGTTGTCGGGCCAAGCAACAACAGACCCGGGGGGGGGCACGGTCGATAATAGAAGGCCGGGGGCTCAGCCCGACCGCGCCCTGGCCTCACTTAGCTAAACGTCCAGAATTTTTTGTCCGGTCAAAACTTTCTCGCTGTATAGTTCGCCTGAATCGAGGATTAACCCATGCGACAACGCGGACGACGTTCAGCTGAGGCGCTCGCCATCAATAACGTTGACGGCTCGCCACTGCGCTTGACGGCGCCGGCAGGTTTGAACACCAAAGAGCGCGTACTGTTCGAGCAGCTGGTCCACACCACAAGCCCGAGTCATTTTCGTGCCAGCGATGCCTCATTGCTTGTCGCCTTTGTGCAGGCGACATTGCTGTCGCGCAAGCTGGGCCGCGATTCAAGCAAGGTCGCAGAATGGGAGAAAGCAACGCGGACGATGGCATCGTTGGCGACGAGATTGAGGCTGACCCCGCAATCGAGATCCGATCCAAAAACCATCGCGCGCATGCAACAACCAAATGATGGAGTTGCGCCGTGGCACAGGGAAACGCACACGTCACGTCACCCGAGCAATTCCATCTATGACAGCAGTGAAGACGATGATGACGGCAAGCAGCTCCAGTGAAGTGTCGGAGGTCGTGCGCGAGAAGCTGATGGCGCTGCAGGCGCGTTATCGTAGCTTGCTCGCGCAGTTGCCGAGCCACCCGAGTGAGTTTGCCGGCCTCGACGCCGCCGGGATCGATGCCAAGCTTCTCGACATCGAGCTGATTGCAAACGAGATGACGACCATCAACCAAATGCAACTGGCGATCCTCAACAAGTCAGGAGGAAGCGATGATGACGACGACGCACGAGAGCCTGATTATCAAAGCAGGCGCCGCCAGTGATCAAGGAGGCCCGAGCATGCTGCGCATGAAAAGACGCGGGCGGCGGCTGGTATTCGCTGTCCATTCCGAGCGAGAGCATGAACTAGCGAGGCGCAGCGATGTTCACAACAATAGAAGCAAGAAAGCTCGACGGCGTCTCAAGTCCCCTCAACGCCGACGATGCAGCGACGCCGCAGATGCTGCTCATCGCCGAAGCCAAGGCCTCGTGGAGCGGCGGATCGATAAGCAGACCGGCCTCGTGATGTGGCACGCCCTCCACAGGGCCGATGAGGTGATCGAGTAGGTCCGGCCGAACGGGGCGACGTCCGCTTCCGGGAGCAAACCGGAAAACATATGCTCTGATCGAGCTTTTCTGGTTTTGACCCACATGCGACATTAGCGGGAAATGCGCTCGATCCGGGTTTTGTCCCCATCCAAATGAGCGTTTGAGGCGTTACGATGCCGTATCCTTAGGGGCGGACATGCAGCGCCGCGATTTCATCACTTTTCTCGGCGGCGCGGCGGCGGCTCGGCCGCTGGGGGTGCGGGCGCAACAACCCGCGAAACCGGTAGTCGGAATTCTTTACAGCGGACCAATCGATGGTTTGCGGGACGAGACGTCTGCGTTCCGATCAGGCTTGGCCGAGATTGGCTACAGAGACGGTCGGAACGTATCATTTGAATATCGAACCGCCGACAATCACATGGACCGACTGCGCGCATTGGCGAACGATTTGGTTCATCGTCGCGTTGCCGTGATTTTTTCTGCCAGCACTGCGGCTACTGTCCTTGCTGCCAAGGCAGCCACCGACGAAATTCCTATCGTGTTCGCGATGGGCGCAGACCCGGTTGGCATAGGTGCCGTCGCAAGTCTTGCTAGGCCCGGCGGAAACATCACCGGGATCACCGTTCTCGCGGGAGAATTGATTGGAAAACGCTTCGAATTGCTACACGAAATCGTACCCACGGCGGCAACCGTTGCGTACCTGGTAAATACTGCTAACCCTGCCTTTTCCGAAGCCGCATTGAAAATGCGGACCGAGAGAGCGCGTGCTTTAGGTTTACGGCTGTTGATTGTTAATGCAAGCAGCCCGAACGGCATAGACCGTGCATTTACGTCACTTGTCGCGGAAAAAGCGGGCGCGTTGCTGGTTGGTCCGGACACTTTCTTCCAGACGCAGCGCGAACAGATCGTAGCTTTGGCTGCCCGTTATCGCGTTCCCGCATCATATCCATGGCCCGAGGACGTTCGTTCCGGTGGCTTGTTTAGCTATGGAGCGGATTTCCTCGACGTATTTCATAAGGCTGGGACTTACGTTGGTCGTATTCTGAAGGGTGAAAAGGCTGCCGATCTTCCAGTACAGCAACCGACCAAATTCAAATTGGTTGTTAATCTGAAAACCGCGAAAGTCCTCGGCCTTGAAATGCCAGCCTCAATGGTCGCACGAGCCGACGAGGTGATCGAATGAAGCGCAATTTGCTGCGATGCATCAGTCCGGAAGTGGCACCAAACAGACCTGATGTCCGCGCTCGGTGATGTCTGTTCGTCGGGATTGAGCGGACATCGTTCAGGACCGCGCCGAGGCCCGAAACCCGTTGCGGACCTAAGTTAGCAATGGCAAATTCTACGTCCCATGCTGGACCATGTTTCCATCACCGTTTCCGATCATGATGCGGCTGAGCAGTTCTATGACGCCGTTATGAGAGCTATTGGCGTTTCAAAGGTGCGACGATCAGAGACTAGATTGGGTATGGTGAGCGCTGCGACAGCGAACACCCGGATCGCAGCTACCTTTCTGTAAAGCTCGGCGACAAACCCGAGCCAAATTACAGCCGCCACTGGTGCTTCAAAGCGCCGAACCGAGCCGCTGTAGATGCCTTTTGGCGGGCAGGTATTGGAAACGGTGGCACTGATGATGGGCCACGAGGCGTTCGCGCTGTTTACCACCCTACCTACTACGCGGCCTTCCTAGTGGACCCAAGTGGCAACAGAGTTGAGGCTGTATGCCATCTTAGAGAAGGCGCCTAACATGATGGGTCGAACCGACCGTGTCGGTTCACTGGGGCAAAGCGGACCTCACGATTGCTGAGGGCGACTTCCGAAAATTGACCCGGTCCGGACATGGCCACCACTTGAGCGGCTTGCCGGACTTGTAGGATCCACGTGCCCACTAACGTTTCTCGTCCCCTCATGCTATCCTTTTAGCTATCAATGGTTTTCTCGGGAGCGACCAAAATGCCGGAAGACCGAGTGGACCGCAGGCTGGCGGCGATTTTCGCCGGCGACATATCCGGCTACAGCCGCTTGATGGGCCTCGATGAGGAAGGCACGCTGCGCCAGCTAAAGGCCCACCGTAAGGAACTCGTCGATCCCAAGATCACCGAACATCGCGGTCGAATCGTCAAAACGACAGGCGATGGAATGCTTGTGGAATTCGTGAGCGTTGTCGACGCTGTCCGTTGTGCGGTCGATATCCAGCGCGGCATGGTAGAGCGCAATGCCGATGTGCCGGCGGACAAGCGCATCGAATTCCGCATCGGAATCAATGTGGGCGACATCATTTTCGACGGCGATGACATTTTCGGCGACGGCGTCAATGTGGCGGCGCGGATGGAGGCGCTGGCCGATCCCGGCGGCATCATGGTTTCGAGCGTCGTGCATGATCAAGTACGCGATAAGCTCAGCTTTGGTTTCGAGGACATGGGGGAGCGGGCTGTCAAAAACATCGCACGCCCGGTCGGCGTGCACCGCGTTCAATTGGCAGAGCAAGTTGCGCCAGGCAAATCGGCGACTGCCGCTGGCAAGATGGAGCGGACGGCCTCCGATCGGCCGTCCCTCGCCGTGCTTCCGTTCGCCAATATGAGCGGCGATGTCGAGCAGGAGTATTTCGCCGACGGCATCACCGAAGACATCATCACGGCTCTGTCGAAGCTGCGCTGGTTCTTCGTCATCGCCCGCAATTCGTCGTTCATCTACAAAGGAAAAGCAGTCGACGTGAAGCGCGTCGCACGCGAACTCGGCGTTCGATATGTGCTCGAAGGTAGTGTTCGCAAGAGTGGCAACCGCGTGCGGATCACCGCCCAGCTAATCGACGCGGCAACCGGCAATCATATTTGGGCGGAACACTATGACGGTGAATTAAACGACATTTTCGATCTACAAGACCAAGTGACAACGCGCGTGGTGGGTGCAATCGCGCCGAAGCTGGAACAGGTCGAGATTGAACGCGCCAAGCGCAAGCCGACCGAGAGTCTCGATGCATACGACCATTATCTGCGCGGCATAGCTAGCCTTCATCAATGGACCAAAGAATCCAGCGATGAGGCACTTCGGCTATTTTACAGGGCTTTCGAGTTGGACCCTGGGTTTGCGTCGGCATACGGCATGGCTGCTTGGTGTTTCGTCTTGCGGAAGGCGAATAGGTGGATGGCCGACCCTGCTCAAGAGATCGCCGAAGCGGCACGGCTCGCCCGTCGGGCGGTGGATTTGGGGGCGGATGACGCCACGGCACTATCAGGAGCAGGTTATGCGCTCGTCTTTGTTGCGCACGATCTCGATAACGGGTCAGCCATTCTTGATCGAGCGCTCGCGCTCAATCCCAATCACGCTGGGGCATTGATTAACAGCGGATGGACAAAAGCCTTTCTCGGCGAACCGGATATGGCCATCAAGCATGTGACCGATGCCATGCGCTTGAGCCCGCTCGATCCAATGAGTTTCCGAACACTGGGCGCGGTCGCACTCGCTCATTTCGTTGCTGGTCGTTATGACGAGGCGTCGTTGTGGGCCGAAAAGGCACTGCGAGAGCGGGCGAATTTTCTCCCCGCAATACGCGATCTAGCGGCGTCCAGAGCGCTCGCGGGTCGGGATAGCGAAGCGCAAGCAGCAATGGCTCGCTTGCGCGAAATCGCCCCCGCAATGCGAGTTTCCACTGTCAAAGAATGGCAACCATTTCGTCGACCTGACGACCTCGCAAGGCTAGAGGATGGCTTGCGTAAGGCGGGCCTGCCGGAATGATGAGGGGCTGAACTTAACGTCGAGCTGTTTGACAACTGGAACGCACATGCCCGCTTATTACATTGGTGAACACAAAATCTCTAATGCTGCGTTGTTTGACGACTACCTTGCAAAGGTAGTGCCGATGGTCGAGCGCTTCGGCGGCCGTTATCTCACAAAGGCGGGTTCACACGAAATACTGGAGTGGGATTGGAGACCCAATCGGGTGGTTATCATCGAATTTCCCGATATTGCATCGATCAAAAATTGGTACCGGGCACCGGAATACCAACCGCTCATCGCATTGCGCCGAAGCGCCGCGACCGACGTGATGATTATGCTCGAAGGATTGTGAAGTCTCAACGTAAGGCCTGACCGTAGTAGAATCTACGACCGCGACCCGGCGGCGTCGGGTGCTCGGATGGATTATGGCTTCAGGTTCAGCAACCCAGTGGCGATTGGATACCCAAATTCAAAGACGCGGTCTTTTGGGCCTCGTCTATCTGGTTTGCATCGTCGATGTCCGTTGCTGGAGCCATTGCGGAAGCCGGGTGGGACATCGAGGTAGCGAACGGAGGACTGTGGCACCCTATGACCGTTAGCAACATCCTTGAGGCGATAGCCCTGGCATCGTCGCGTGCTTTTGCTCAGTCGCGCCGTTCGAGCTTGGCTACTCGAAAGCGACCGGGACTGTGGGGCGCTCGTTGACGCTGAGACGGAATATGTCCGGCCGCGCATAATGCCCGACGACATCGAAATCATATTTGCCGCGCGCTAGCTCGCCGGTGTGGAGTTCGGCGTGGAGAATTTCACTCTGCCCCACGACGGGACCGGCCAGCACCTGACCGAGCGGACCAATGATGCAGCTGCCGCCTCGCATCAGCACGGTGTCTGGTTCGTTGCCCTGTACAGCGGCGTAATCCGCCGGGCAATCCGAGCGAAGGAGAAACTGGCAGGCGGAAAGGACGAAGCAACGTCCCTCAAGGGCGATGTGCTGCATTGTTGCTTGCCATGTATCGCGATCGTCAGCCGTGGGAGCGCAGTATATTTCGATGCCTTTGGCGTACATCGCCATGCGTAGCATCGGCATGTAGTTCTCCCAGCAGATTACCGCCCCGAGCCGGCCCATGGACGTATCGAAAACCGGAAGCGTGGAGCCATCCCCAAAGCCCCAGACGAGACGCTCGGCTGCCGTCGGCATGAGCTTACGGTGCTTGCCAAGGAGGCGACCATCCGGCGCGTAGAACAGGACCGTGCAATAGAGCGTTCCTGCATCCCGCTCGATCACCCCAATCACGAGATGGACGCCGTTGTCTCCCGCAATCTGGCCGATCCGGGTTGCAGCTACGCTTGGCAGCTCGACCGCGCTGTCGAAGTAGCGTCGAAAGTCGTCCCGCCCTTCCGACGTACGGCTTCCAATCCGGGCGCCGAAATCGAGGCCCTTCGGGTAGGCCGACACGAACGCTTCGGGAAAAACGACGAGTTCTGCGCCACCTTGGCATGCTTGTTCCGTTAGCCTTGCCACCTTCTCGAGGGTCGCACTCTGATCGAAAACAACCGGAGCGTTCTGGATCACGGCCGCGCGTACGATGCTCATCGGCCCCCCTTTCGCTTTTCGAAGCGGTTATCTTGGAAGGCTTGGCGCTGATCTGTCAATGCGTTGTTCAGGACAGCTCGGCGCTATTTGCTGCGCCGCACGAGTCCGGAATTGGCACTTTTCGGACCTGGCGCGATGTCCGACTTAAGTCCGCCTTCAGGTGCAAAGCGGAAGACATGGGCGCGCACCGAGCATTTCGCCTTTTGACCAAAAAACGGACGTAACGTTCGTTGTCTGCAGATCAAAGGATAAGGGTTCCGCCAGAGATCAACAGGAAAAGCAGGACAAGACGGCGAAATTTTCCGTCATCGACCCGCTCAAACAACCAGAGCCCGAGGAACGTGCCGACGACAACGGCGGGCACGCACCACAAATACGTCGTCCAAGTGGTCGATACCAAAATCCCCAGCTTTGAGAAATAAGCCATCGTCGCAATCTGCATGAACAGGATGAACGGCTGGACGATGGCGCGCTGCTAAATCTTCGACAGCCCTTTTAGATTGCACCAAATGGTCGGGATCGCCCCCGGCATGGCCGTTGCGCCACCAGTGACGCCTCCAGCAAAACCGGCGGCAAGCTCTGCCATACGCCCGCCGCCGTTAAACACGATGGGCGGCCGCAGAAGCATGTAGGTGCTGTAGCAGCTCAGGAAAATTCCGAAGCCGGCGGCGAAGGTGTGAGGGCTGAAGCCTTGTAGCAAGCTTGCGCCGACAGGGATGCCGACGATGCCGCCGATCAAATAGGGAATGCAGAGCCGCCACTGCATCGTGCCCCAAAGCCTTGTGATACTGAGGAGCTGAGTCGTGATACTGCAGGCGAGCAACAGCGGCACGGCTTCGATGGGTGCCAGCCGGTGAAACAGCATGGCGCCTGCGACCGCCGAGAAGGCGAATCCGGCGAGACCCGCCGCCAGCGAACCGAAAAAAATGGAGAGGAAAATGACCGCAAGCGTGATCGGAATAGCGGTCACCGCGTGGCTTGCACTTACGACGTAATGCATGCACGACGTCCTTTCGACAGCGCCGGGCGCACTTTGGATAATTGCCTCCAATGGAGACTTATGCCGGCAAACGGCCCGGCAGCCAGCGCCGACGGCTGCCAGTGGTTGGAGGACTCGAGCGGTTCAAAGATCGCCAAAACGGATAGTCCAAGATGAACAGAATTGCTTGTTCATAAGTTTTGATGCAAAATCGCTGCTATCACAAAAGGAATTTCATCACCCAAGATGAGGAATTCTCACCTATTTCAGCCCTATCGATCAGGACACATTCCGCCCCTTGCGGCACTTCTCGCCTTCGAACGCGCCGCCTCCCAATTGAGCTTCCGTCGTGCGGCACGCGACCTGTCGCTTAGCCCGTCGGCCATCAGCCATCAGATTCGCGGGCTCGAGACTCTGTTCGGTACAAAGCTGTTTCTTCGCGGCCCACGTTCTGTACGGCTGACCGCGGCCGGTGAGCGGTATCTGGAAAAGGTTTCAGCGGCGCTATTGACGCTGGATGACGCCGGCAGGGAAATGATGAAACTTCAGCGCGGGAGAGCCGGCGAACTTTGGATCAGTGCACTGCCCTTCTTCACCAGCACCGTTCTGATACCTGCATTGGCGGACTTCAACCGGAGCAATCCCAACCTGACATTGCGGATTGAAGCCACTCATCAGTATGCCGACTTCAATAACTCGAGCGTAGATGTTGCAATACGTTATGGTCGTGAGCAGTCCTCGGGCCTCAAATTCGAGCCGCTGGTTGAAGTCAGCGGCTTGGCCGTCTGTTCGCCCGCGCTGATCAAGGGGGGATTGAAGACACCGCAGGACCTCTCGCAACATGTTCTACTTCATCTCACATCCCAGCCTCACGCATGGCCGATCTGGTTAAGCGAAGCGGGGGTGCCCGATCTGACGCCGCGCGGGCATATCTGGCTTGATAGCGTCCCTGCTATTCTCGAGACCGCCGAACGAGGCGTTGGCGTCGCGCTCGGGATGGCGCCCCTGATTAGGGCGCACCGGGGGTTTGGCTCGACGCTGGTCGCTCCGTTCGACTTTCAGACTCGACATAGTGAGACTCTGTATCTCGTGTCTCGATCGGAGCAGGCGCGGGATCGCAAAATCATGGCGTTAAGGCGTTGGATCGTGACTGCCGTCCGAAATACGCAACGCCGATAGCGACCTGACAACCTTCGCTTTGCACTGTTCCCATAACAGGGACGATCTATGCTCTATGAAAACTGTCGATCTGGAAATCCGCCCCATTCGCCATTGGAGCGCCGACCGGGTACGTGCGCACGTCTTCCTGTGCATGCTCGCCTATCACGTCGAGTGGCATCTGCGCCAAGTCCTGGCGCTGCTCTTGTTCCACGACACTGAC
This sequence comes from uncultured Alphaproteobacteria bacterium, assembly GCA_963847045.1. GTDB lineage: Bacteria > Pseudomonadota > Alphaproteobacteria > Rhizobiales > Xanthobacteraceae > Bradyrhizobium. The sequence goes on from CAWJYQ010000025.1 coordinate 16,149, forward strand.
CTCGATGTGGCGCGAGCGGAACGGTCCTCGCCGGTTGCCACGACAGAACCCTCGGCAACAGCACGGGCCAAGAAGGCCACCAAGCGCAACGCCAATGGCGACCGGATCAATAGCTTCGCCGGCCTCATCGACCATCTCGGCACCTTGATCGAAACACCATGCGCATGCCGCTCGCAGCCAAGCATCCCGTCACGCTTCTTTCCAAATCGACGCCGCTCAGGAGGCGACGTTCAAACTCTTGGGCTTCAATCCGAAGCGTGTCCAGTAGGGGGAAAGACCGGCCGAGAAATGGCAGTAGATCAGTTTATAAGTGATGAAAAGTCTAGTCGACGCCATCCCGAACGAAAGCGACCCTGATCGTCGGATCACCGATGGCCTCGTGAGCGTCTTCGAAACGAACGCGCTTCGTGATGACGTGCTCTGGATGCCAATGACCGGCGGTCACCTGAGACAAGCAATCAGGCATCTCGGCGCGCGCGTTGACGCGCGCGATCCGCAAGGTGATTCCAACGCCATACATGTGACGAAGGGGGACGGGAGTCGTTTCCGCAAAGTCGCCATACATTCGCTGGCACATCCCGTTGGGCTCGGTTGAGCGAAATGCAAGCAGAATGCTGGCGTCGGTCGCCGCCGCATCCACGACGATCGGAAACACGCCGATTGGATCCGTTACCAGGCCTGCCGGCGCCTCGTAAACCTCGGCACCAAGTGATTTGGCCTTGATCAAGCGCAGTGGATTGTCATCCAGAAAGACCACGCGCCCTGCACCTCGGGCCAGCGCGGCCTGGACCGCGAACAGTCCGACCGATTGTCCGCCGCCGCCAATCACAAGCACTTCCGCACCAGGCCACCGGCTCAGTAAGAGCGCGACCGCACTAAACGCATCGGTACCGCCGTCGGCAAGAGCTGCCGTTTGTGACAACGCATGGCCTTCGGGTTGCCTGACCAGCATGTGGTCGGCAAAAGGCACTCGGATCAGATCGGAAAGCGCGCCGCCATATTCCACACCGCAAACCGGCTTTAGGCCAAAGGAAGAGCGAAACGGGACAGTTCGGCAAGCGTTAGTGTGCCCGCGCAGACAGCGATCGCAATAGCCACAACTGATTTGAAAGGGCACGATGACCAAATCGCCCGGAGCAAAGCTTTTGACAGCATCGCCAACATCAGTTACGCGGCCTGCAGTTTCGTGTCCCACGGCGAAGGGGCCGGGCAAACCCGCTTTACCGCTGGCGATGATGAGATCAAGGTCACATCGCGTCACCGCGAGAGGCCGCACCAGCACATCCCGAGCGCCCTGCAATTTCGGTTCCGGCACATCCCACCATTCGACGGTGTTGCCTCCGACATAAGTTAGCTGCCGCATGCCGATTTCCTCTACCAAGCGGGAGTACCGACCTGCGCTCGACTACTTCGGGGCCGAGCTGCCGCCGCCGCAGGTTCGATGAAGTCGGTCCAGACAGACTGCAGGAAGCAACTCAAGCGCACAAATGGTATGTCTTCATCCTAGGTGAAGCCAACTCACCTTGCGGCCTGCGCCTGAGCCGGGCGAATATCCCCGGAGCGATGATTTTCCAACCCGTGGTGCTGCGCCTCGCAAAGCTGGGGGTAAGAACTCGCTTCTAGGCGGCCTGTACCTGATTTTCAGATACCCGAATTCTTGCTCGCAACGCTAGGTCGAGTATCAACGGGCGACTTCCGGTTTTGTGGAGGTTTTCGGATGCCGGCAAGCCGAGACTATTCCCACGCTCCGATGGCCGGCGTCCGAAAAGCGCCAAGGCACGAAGTCGCGGGAGGTAGGGCACCAGCGGAGCAGCGAGTGCTATGGGGATTTGTAAGAGGTGCTCGACTTAGGAAATTCGAAGAGTGGCGGCTTCAAATGCGTGCACAACTTAAGCGTTTTGGCACGATTGTTGCAAAACAGGGGATTTAATGTTTTTGACCCACGTGATTTCAAATAGTTGCGCGTGGCAGAAATAGCGCATCCGACAACTGTTGCGCGATTAATCGGTTGATCCACATTCAGTGGCATAGCGTGAATCAATTTCTTGCGAGCAGAAATACCTACGGCAGATTCAAGCAAACTGGTTTGCGCTATTCGTCAAGCCTTTTTGTATTTGCGTTATAGGCCGGGTCGATGTGGTTCGTCGTGAAAGGGGGGCTGGCTTCAGATGATCCTGCTGTTCTTGATCATGCGTTGCACGCCCACAATACGCGAGTTGATCGAGGCAACCCCGCTATCGTGTCCTCTCCATCGGCTACCAGTCTCTCGGCTCTTGCTCCCGCGCAGCGGGCTGGAGGTGTGCTGGGCATGCTCAGCAGCTTGGAGGTGAAAGTTCTTTACCCAACCTGATGGAGGTGAAGGGTTAGCGACAACGCAAGGGCTATCGTCGCAAGGCGAGGTCTGAAGGAAGCGTTTAGCAAACGTGCGAGTCGATGGACAAGAACCGGGTACAAGGCGTGAGCATCGGACGAGCGGGCCTCCTACCGCGAAGTCCATATCCATCAAGGATGCGAAGCGTAGACCCGGCGACGATGCACGGAAGGCGACTGAGCTTACCCCAGGAGATCTGCTCTGTGTCGTCTCGACGACTGAGAATGCCGTGAGGCATCCTGAACGCAGGGCAGAAGTCAGCAGAGGGCGTATTAGGTCATGCCGTCGGCAAAGCTAGTGAGGCACTCCGTCGCCGAAAGGTGGAGTCAACAGATAGGCTGAGCCGGAAACGGTGGCTGAAGGCCCGAACGAGAGGAGAGGCAAGTAGGACATGAATCTCGAGAGCGACAAGCGGCTGAACATCCAGTTGAGACTGGACTTCTCATCGTCGCCGACGGGTGAAGCCCGGAAGGCAGAACGGGAAGACATCAAATCGCTTTCGGTGGTGAATGAACCCGAACGCCCAGTCAACACGAGCCAAATCATGGAGGAGGTATGTGAGCGAGCAAACCTGAAGGAAGCATTGCGGCAGGTGAAGGGCAACAAAGGTAGCGCGGGTGTCGATAGGATGACTGTCGATCAACTCGGCGACTATCTGAAGGAGCACTGGCCGGCTATTCGGGAACAACTTCTGATCGGGACCTACGAACCGAAACCGGTGAGGCGGGTGGAAATCCCAAAGCCGGAAGGCGGAGGGGTGCGAAAGCTTGGTATCCCAATCGTGCTGGACCGCTTTATCCAGCAAGCGGTGATGCAGGTTCTGCAAAGGCGGTGGGACCCGACATTCTCCCAATACAGCTATGGGTTCCGACCGCGTCGGTCGGCGCATCACGCCGTGGCTCAAGCGCAGCAGTATATTGCGCAAGGCTACGGATGGGTGATCGATCTCGATCTGGAAAAATTCTTCGATCGTGATTCATACTGCACCCCAGCTTATGAAGTTTGATTGAAGAGGTCTGTTTGAGTGCGGATCACCTTGAGCCGCAAGCCTTTTTTGCGTCCTTGCTTGACATGGATAGCTTGGATCTCACCGCGCTTGACACGCTGCAATATTGTTTGTCTGGAAACGCCTAATAGGCGCATGGTTTGATACATGGTGAGGTATCCCTGCGGTACTTCTTCGGCGACACGGGCACGCAAGTCGTCGGTGAGGCGAATGCGCCATGGTGCGCCAGGTGTGATCTGTTCACCAGCGATGATGCCGTCGTTGAGCCAACGATGAATGGTGGATGCCGCAACGCCGAGTGTATTGGCAATTTGTGTGACATTCATCAGTTCTCCATCTGGTGGGTTGGCTGGCCGCTCATAACGAGCGATGTTCCATTGTCGGCGCAAACCACTGACAAGATTTGCAGTGAAGCGATGACCATACGCGGTTCTGCGCTCCTGTCGGTTGAGAATACCGGCTATGACGGCGTCAGGGTAATGAGTTGCTAGACGACGGAGCAGCGCAATGGTGTCTTCATCGGTGCGCACGGTTGCGCGTCGACGCGGTAGGTCGAAATCGATCTCGGTCAGAGCGCTTCCCCGCCAACGCAGCGTCAGATGAGCGCGATGCTGCTCCTTGTGGACCGTGATGATGACTTCCTCAAGTACGGTGCGAAGGAGTTCTTTCTTGTCTCTTGGCAAGGTGGTTGGAGCCCGCCAAACGGTGGACAAGTCAGTACCCAGAGCGAGCAGGCGGCAACGCTCATTGGCGCTGAGCGTCTTCGGTCGCAATGCTTCGCGATGGGCAAGCTCGGCCTTGGCCCTATCGAGTTCGCGCAGGGCTTTCTCCCACTCAGCCTCGAGACCGCGGGCGACAAGACGATTATCAGGGTCGACGGCGCGATAGCGACGCTCGGCGCGTTGCGTTTCATAGCTTGCCCGTTCCACCGTGAGACGCCATTGCGCGAGCGCACCGTCATGGTCGGCTTCGAGCCGCTCGGCCGCGGCAATTGCCGCATCGACACCGATGGGCGCGAGCGCGGCGAGGACGGCCCGTTCAACCGCTTCGTCAACTTGCAACGCACCGATGGTAAGGCAGTAGACGCCGCGACCATTGGTGATGTCCTTGCCGGCGCAATGATAGCCTGCGGATGCAGTGCGACCCGTGTAGTGAGTACGCAACTTACGACCGCAACGTCCACAGACTGCGATGCCTTGCAGCAGGGCAGTTCCTTCTCTCACGGCACCACTACCTGATTGATGCGGGCGTGGATGAGTGTTGGCGGTGATCCTCGCGCGATTAGCCTCATAGGTGTTCCAATCGATAAAGCCCTCATGGTGGTTCGGGATGAACACCTGCCATTGCGAGCGCGGCAGTTTGCGCGCGCGCTTCTTGCGTACGCCGGAAGCGTCGAGGATGATCTCATGACGGCTCTTGCCATATGCGTAGGCGCCTGCGTAGACCGGATTGGTGAGGATATGATAGACGGCGATGTAGCTTGGGTCGACCCAGCGGATTTTAGCGCCGTAGTGCATCCGCAGGGGCAAACACAGACCCTCGCTACGGAACCATAGCCAGACGCGACGTACCGATCCCAGCTCAGCGAAGCGAGTAAAGACGGTCTGGATGGCGGCGCGCACGGATTCGTCGGGGTGGAGGCAGACCTCGCCATCCTGCTCGCCCCAGACGAAGCCCACGGGAAGATTGCGACGCAGTTCGCCGCGTGCGGCCTTGTTGCGGATCCCACCGAGCAAACGTGCCCGTAGCACATGCAGTTCCGCTTCGCTCATGGTGCCTTTGAGGCCAAGCAATAGTCGGTCGTTGAACATCGCCGGATGATAGACGCCATCGGCATCGCCGATGAGGGTGTCGGTGATTCCGCAGAGATCCAGGAGGCGATACCAGTCGGCATTGTTGCGTGCGAGCCGCGAGACTTCGAGGCCGAGTACAATGCCGACATGGCCGAGAGCGACTTCGGCAGTAAGTCGGGCAAAGCCATTGCGCGCCACGACACCGGATCCGGAAACGCCAAGATCTTCGTCGATAACGACAACTTGCTGAGACGGCCATCCAAGTGTGGTTGCTTTGGAGGCCAGCGCATACTGTCGTTGCGTCGACTCTCGATTGTGCTCGACTTGAGCGGGTGTGGATTGCCGCAGATAGATGCAGGCAGCGCGGCAAAGATGCGAAGCGCTGATCTTTGAGAGATCATTCATCCGTCATCTCCGTCTGTTCGGCGGCTTTGACGACTTGAGTGATCAAGCGGGCCAGAGTGCTGAGAGCCTCGGCGCGTGCTTCGGCGTCGAGCTGTTGGCTCCGCTGCGCCGGAGGGGGAAGCTCGAGAAACGCCAGGGTTCGTTGCGCAGGAGCGGGAGGTTCGTGAATAGGCAGGGTCCGTTGCATCAAAAACTCTCCTCATCGGCCGCTGGCTTTGGCTGAGGAATCAGGCAGCGGCCCAGGAGAGCGTCGACGATCGCCCGCGCATGAAGCAAATCGGTCAATGGCGCGAGGCAGCGCTCACCGTGTCCGAACCCAGATGTGGAAGGTTCGTCAACATCTTGTGTTGTTGCTTTCCAATCAGTCCAGCCCGCGGGAACGAGCGAGCGGCTGCCATCTGGAAGCACTACCAGCAGCAGCAGAGTGCCGCGGCGCTTGACGGTGCCCATAAGTTGCAATGAGCGGCCCTCAAACGGATGCCGCTCACGCTGGATCGTCACCGAACCCGAAAGGTTGCGGAGATGGGTAGTATGTGACGCTTTCCTTCGATCGAGTCAATCATGACAAACTGATGGGCCAAATTGCCAAACGCGTCGAGGACAAGCGGCTGCTGAAGCTCATCCGGGCATTCCTCAATGCCGGGGTGATGGAGAACGGACTGGTCAGCCCAAGCGTGGAGGGTACTCCGCAAGGAGGACCGCTTTCGCCACTGCTCAGTAACCTCGTGCTCGACGAACTCGACCGCGAGCTGGAGTACCGGGGGCACCGCTTCGTTCGTTATGCGGACGACTGTAACATCTACGTTCGCAGCGAACGCGCGGGTCAACGGGTGGTGGAGAGCATCACGCGCTTCATCACACAAAAGCTCAAGCTCAAGGTAAACGAGGCGAAGAGTGCGGTGGCACGACCGCAGGAACGGAAGCTCCTCGGGTTCAGCTTCTCGGCTGGTCCGGACGTCAAGCGCACGATCGCGCCGAAATCTCTGGAGCGGTTCAAGCGGCGAATCCGGGAGATCACGCGAAGGGCCAAGGGTGTTAGCATCGAGACGACAATGGCAGAGTTGGCCACGTATATGCGGGGCTGGCGCGGCTATTTCGGCTTCTGCGAAACGCCCGAGGGGCTGATCGCCCTCACTCGCTGGGTCCGGTTGCGGCTGCGGGCCGCTCTATGGCGCCAGTGGAAAACACCACGGCGTCGCCGAGCGGCACTGGTCGCGCTGGGAGTCTCGGGGTGGGCTGCAAGGAACACGGCCGGCAGCGGCCGCGGCCCTTGGTATCTCGCTCGCAGCAGAGCTCTCTCTACTGGGCTCTCAAATGCATACTTCAAATCGCTCGGCCTGCCATCCTTGTTCCAATCGTGTTAGCGCAACTTCTCGAACCGCCGTGTACGGACCCGTACGCACGGTGGTGTGGGAGGGGCGGAGCCGCGAGGTTCCCCCCTATCCCGATCGCAGCGACTTTGTGCGTTGGCACGAAACGGACCTGACAGGTCCGGCTGGCCATGTCCGTTCCTGAGGGTAAAGCTGACCCCTCGTTAGCGCGCCCGGACTTCTGAGTTTGCCGAGTAGGCCCAGGGAATTGCCGAGTAGACCCGGGGGATTGCACCCCGAGTCCCTCACTGAACCGTGCTTGACTGTCTCCAGTCACACGGCTCGTGCCACCCACTGAAGACTGCCGTCTTCCGTCGACACGACGGGCTCCTCCGGTTTCCCGCTGACCCGTCGATCCCGACGCGAGTGACCTGCCCCCTTCGCTCCATGGGCATTACCCCACTTCATCACTACTACGGAGCAGTCCGCCCCTGTCCGACGCATCGGTACTTTCGGCCTCACGGGGTCACCGCTTGTACCTTTTCCCTTGGCATCGCCGTCCAGGTTCTCAAGTTCCGCACGAAAGCCCAAATCAGGGTCACGCCCCTATACACCGGACACCACATGGACAGTACGTAGGTTTCTTCCATGCTCTTCCCGGAACAAGGTGAAGGCTCCGGTTTTGATGTCGTCTGAGAGGATCTCGATGCTTCATCGGAGGTTCACTTGCGTTCGTCTCCCTGATTCTCACATGACGTGGTCATTGCCACGCCTTTTAACCACAACGTTCACCACCGCGGATTTTGTCCGAAGCAGCTTATGGCAGTTTGGAGCCTTCCCCTACAGGACGGCTCCGAAGGGCCTACCTTCATCTCTCGTGCAGCATGATGCTCTCGCATCTTCTTGACACAATCACCCCGAGCCCCTCACAGATCCGGACAGGATACTCTCGCATCATCCGGCTCGTGCCATCGCACGAAGGCTGCCGCCTTCCACTGAACAAAGGGCTCTTCCCGGCGAACCAGTTGGCCCACATCAGCGGCGATGACCCGCCCCCTTCGCTCCACGACCATTACAGCCGCTTCCTCGCTACTACGGAGCAGTCCGCCCCTCTCCGGCGCATCGGTACTTTCGGCCTTGCGGTTGGGGCCGCTTGGGCCTTTTCCCTTGGCATCGCCGGCCAGGTTCTCACGTTCATTACAAGAGCCTGGTTGAGCTTCGCGCCGTCTGCATGCCGGATGTCGCTCGGTCAGTATCAGGACATCCACCGAACTAATCCCGAAGGTAGGGTCAACCCTCGGTTTTGACATCACCTAATCCGCTTTCGACACTTCATCGACGGTTCGCTTGCGCTCGCCTCTCTCAACCGTGCCTGCCGGGATCATCGTCCCCGACGTTTCCGCAGCGCTCACCACCGTGGCTTTTGACCAAAGCGGCCCGCGGTGGCTTGGGATCAGCGACCTGATCGCCGAACCCGAAGGACCTACCTTCATCTCCTATAAAGTTGCGCGCAGCCTTTTGAACCGGCTACGCTTCGTGACACAAGACCCACAGCGGACAGCGAGACGGCGATGTTATCACAACGACCCTGCGACGGTGAGGCTTCGAGACCTTGCCTCTTCTATGAGACTTGTTTCACGCCAGGTGGACGCCATGTCCCTTCGCCCGCCGGTAGAATCGAAGGTGGAGTAGGCTTCGGCCAGTATAAACGCATCACGAGATAGATTTTGTCATCCGGCGCGGGTAGCCAATTTGCTTCCTTATCCGCACCGGGGCTGTCTTTTTGAAGATACAGTGTCAGCGAGCCGTCTGCGTCCTTTTTCATCGCCGCCAACATGGGAGAGTTGATGAGGTAGCGATTGATCGGGTTCTTGACTAAGAGCTGGCTCTTGCCGTCGTACATCGTAACGGACCAAAACGCATTCACTGGCGGTAACTGGTCAGGCGGGAAGGTGATTGTGTACTTGTGCTTGCTGCCGTCGAGGGGCTCACCGCTCGCATCCGTTCGGGTATAGGGGTACATCGCTTCTACGGCATCGTTGCCCAAGAGACCGCCCTTGGCAGACCCCGCCCGCATCACCCAATCGCCGTTGTAGAAGGCCTCGTCGCCAAAGAACGAGCCGACGTTCCAGCCGTTGATGTTTTTATTGCCGCCTGCCAGCCATTTGTCGACCTTGTCGTCACCCTGCTTCATGCCCACGAGGATTTCCGCCTTGTGTTCGAGCGACAAGTCCTTGAACTCGAACGTTTTGCCGGGGCCAATGCCAATCTTCGCGAGTTTCGCGCGGATCGCCTTGTCCCTTGACGTCTCAGGAACGAATTGCAGTGCCGCGTCGAGATACTGGAAGAAGTTATCCTTGATCCCGGCAGTCGTGGCAGGAAGGAAATCGATCTTCGGCGCGGCTGGCGGGGCCGGTTGATTAAGGAAGACGGAAAGCGGTCGAGCCTTGTAGCCGGACTGAATTTTCTCGACGTTCGGCATGTCGTCGGGATTGAAGAGTTGAGTGCGTATAAGCGCGAGCGTGAACGGCGTCGTCGATGTGAAGACCTTCTTAACCCCGGAAGTCGTTGCACCTTTCCAATCGGGGCCGACCACCAAATAGTCGCCCGGCTCAGTCCCCGTGGTGCGGGTGCCGATGTAGCCGTAATTGTAGGTGTTGCAGTCGATGAGCTGGACCGCATAGTAGCGGTCCCTTTCGATCATCGGCACCGAGATAACCATTGGTTCAGCGCGTAGATCCAGCCAGAGCAAAGAGTAAGGGGTGTCGCTGTTCGGCGTAATGACTGCCGTATCCGCCGGGGTGGCGACGTGGTGCATGTTGAGGATTTGGTTAAACGGTGCCTTGAACTGCCCCGAATTCTTGTCCACGGCGAACTCTTGCATAACCGCATAAATCATCACAAGCGGTAAGCCGTAGATGAAGCCTTCTTCGGCGATATCTTTGGCCTCCAACAGGCGGGGCCACGACGGATTCGTCTGCGCATTCAGTGGCCCGCCAGTCGAGGCAATCGCAATCGTCGTCATTGCAGCGGAACGAAGGAAATCACGCTTGTTCAACATTGTATCTCCCAAAAAATGCGGCACCGAAATGCGCTGAAACGGGCATCTGTCATAAAATTTCGACGGAAATTTCTTCTGCCGATATTGTACTTTGGGGCAATTGCCGTGTCACGTCCTTCCGCTAATGGCACTTTTCAGAAGTGGCCGCCCTGACGTTTGATGTCCGTTGTTGAGGGAGGATCGGAAGTCGGTTTTCGGGACCGTCAGGACCGCTTTTGACCGATACTGTTGAAAAAGTCGAAAATCGAGAGGCTCCCGAAATCTCGCAAAAGCCGATGTTTGGCCGCTTCTGTCGCGGCAATGCTCGCTGGGAGCGATACGAGGGTCCATGGTCGTTTTTGTGAAAGGCGTTGTGGTCCCTTACGTCGCGGCGAGCGAGACGCATCGGCGGCCCTGAAAAATTTCGTTCGTCAGTCGAAAAAGACTTTTTCAACAGTATCGACCCTCAGCGGACCTCGCCCTTAAAAGCGCCGCCTGCGCCGCACAGGTTATGCGGCGTACCCTTGGCCTTGCCGCGCTCGATGAGGTTTAAGCTCCGCCAGTCTCCGTAAGGTCACATGAAGAGTGAGGCTTCTTGTCCCGACCAGCGCGATGCCAGTCAGTTCGGCCTGATCGTCCTCGTAGGTGCCCGAGACACCGATGCCCACATTCTTTGCGTTGAAAAACACGTGACTGGGTGGAGGAAAATTGTGCTGATTGAGAACAAGTTCGCCCTTAAAGATACCGTCTTTGAAAGAGTACGAGCCGGTGTAGTACGTGTACGGGCCGCCTCCCAACATCACCCCATCCAGAAGAACAACGACGCCGCCCGGCGGCCAATCCTCGCTATCGAACCCTTTCAGGCTGACTGAATAAAGCCCATTTTTCATTGCGCTACTCCTGAGCATTCTGATCCGGATCGGCACATTCGCAAAACGGTCTCTCGCTTCAGCCAAATCGCGCATGCGACAACGAGGTTCGCGGAGGCAGCAGAAAAGAACACTGTGGTAGCTCCACTCGATTGATCCATGTCATCAGAATAAGGCCCTTTAGAGGGGCCCAGCCCACCGCTATTTTATTTTCACGTATGCAGACGGCCGGCGTGGGAAGTCCCTACCCGGCCGGGGCTCTCGTTTGGCGCGGGGGCAGCCGTCGCGCTCGATCTAGAAGGCTGTCGCTCATGACCGCAAGAATAACCGACATCGCAGTCGAAGTGAACGACGCTTCGATCAATGCTCACGATCAGCTACATCACCGTCGCGGTCGCTGACGAGGTGATCGAATAAAACGCAACTTGCTGCGATGCATGAGTCCGAAATCTGTGCAGGTTTTCGGATGCCGGGATGGCGGGACTATGCACGCGCTCCAGTGGCCGGCGTCCGAAAAGCGCCAAGGCACGAAATCGCGGGATGTGGGCGGCAGCAGTGCCGCGGGTGCTATGGGGATTTCGCCACGAGCTCAGGTGCGCCTGCGATGACGCGAAGCGGCAGCGAGACCCGTTTTGCCACGTAGGCGGAACGTAGGTTGAAGCACGATCGAGCAGCGGGCGTTTTGAGCGACGAAATTTTGTGTCTTTTGGTTGTGATTGCGCAAAAATCCGGCGTGGCGAGGCAAACGGCGGCGCTGTCGGGCAAGAGCCAACACGGGCGGTGAGTGTTGCCGTGTGTGTCGAGGACTGGCATCGGCATCATGAGGTGTCGATCTTGATCTTTGGCGAAACCGGCGAGGGACGGTGCTTCGGCTGTTGCCCGCGCAAGAAGGTCTCGATGATGCGCAGGCGGCCGCCGCAGCAGGGACAAGGATGCTCTGGCGCTTTTGGCTCTTCGGGCTTGGCGTTGACAGCCTTGATGGCATCGATCGGGATGAGTGGCACTGCAAGCAGTTCGCGGATGCGTGCGATATTCTTGACGCGGGTTTGGCTCGTGAGCCAACCGTAATAACGGATCCGGTGGAAGCCTTGCGGCAAGACATGCATCAGGAAGCGCCGGATGAACTCGTGGGTATCGAGCGTCATCAGCTTGTATCGCTCGGGACCTTCGATGCGGTAGTCCTTCCACTTGAAGGTGACGCCGTTGTCGTCGAGCGCGACCAAGCGCCGGTTGGAGATGGCGATGCGGTGGGTGTAGCGCGCGAGATAGCGCAACACTTCCTCGGGGCCACCGAACGGCCGTTTGCTGTAGACGACCCATTCGCTGTTGCGCAGCGGAGCCAAATAGGCGGCAAAGGCTGGTGCATTGGTCAGGGCAACGTGCTTGCCGAAGAACTGTAGCTGTCCGGCGCGGTGAGCGGCATCAAGCCTCTCCAGGACCAGCCTGCGGAACAGGCGCGAGAGCACGCGCACGGGCAGGAAGAAGTTGGGTCGGCAGGCAACCCAGCGCTCGCGCTCAAGCGAGATGCCGCCGCCCGGCACGATCATATGGACATGCGGGTGGTGGGTGAGCGCCGAGCCCCAGGTGTGGAGGACGGAGAGGACGCCGATGCGGGCGCCCAGGTGCTTGGGATTGGCCGCGATGCCGATCATGGTCTCGGCCGAGGCCTTGAACAGGATGTCGTAGATCACGGCCTTGTTCTGGTAGGCAATGTCGGCGATTTGGGCCGGCAGCGAGAACACGACGTGGAAGTAAGGCACCGGCAATAGCTCGGCCTCGCGCTCGGCGAGCCATTCCCTTGCCGCCGTTCCCTGGCATTTGGGGCAATGCCGGTTGCGGCAGGAGTTGTAGGCGATCTGCGTATAGGCGCACTTCTCGTTCTCGCAGCGCGCGACATGACCGCCGAGCGCTGCCGTGCGGCAGTTCTCGATCGCCGACATCACCTTGAGTTGGCCGAGGCTCAGATAGCCGGCATTGGCTTGGCGCCATGCCGGTCCATGGCCGCGGAAGATATCCGCGACCTCCAATACTGGGCGGGACATGGCCGCGGGCGGCTATGCCGGCAGCCGGTCTTTCCTGTTCTTCCTGGGCTTCTTGCGAGGCAACGACAGCAGGTCGAGTGGGCTCTCGATGGCAGCGATCATGCCGGTGGCAACGCGCGTGTAGCGCGCCGTGGTGTCCAATTTGTCGTGCCCCAACAACGCTTGGATGATGCGGATGTCGGTTCCGCGTTCCAGCAGGTGGGTGGCGAAGCTGTGCCGCAGCGCGTGCAGCGTCACGCCCTTCCTGATCCCGGCCGCATCGGCCGCCTCATGAAACAGGCGGTTGAGCTGGCGGGTGGTCATGGGCTTGCCGGCCTTGGTGCCAGGAAACAGCCAGCGTTCCGGCACAGGCGTTTGCGCATCGTGACGCGATGGGCACGCCTTCCACCATTGGCGCAGAAGATCGAGCGTCTCGGACGACAGCATGACATTGCGGTCCTTGCGGCCCTTGGACTGCTCGATGCGAATGATCTTCTGCGCACTGTCGATATGTTTGACCTTCAGCCGGACCACCTCGCCGGCGCGCAACCCGCAGCCATAGCCAAGACTGAGCAGAAGGCGAGCCTTGAGGCTGCTGGCGACGGCCAGCAGGCGCTTCGTCTCATCCGTACTCATCACCAGCGGAATCTTCTGAGGCTCGCGGAGGTGATAGATCTCGGCCGCAAGGTCCAATCGGCGCAGCGTCACGCGGAACAAGAACCGCAACCCGGTCATGATGCGGTTGCGGTTGCAGATGCTCGCGCCCGTCTCGGCCAAGTGCAGCTGGAAACGGCGGATATCCTCAAGTGTGGCCGTGTCTGGGGAGCGCTTGAGAAACGCAGCGAACCGCTTGCAGCTGCTGATGTGGCCCCTCTGCGTGCCCGCGCACAGCTTGCGCGCGTTCATGTCCTCGATCATGCGCTGGCGAAGCGGACTGCTAGTATCGGTCATAGACAACTCCTGTCTGGGATGAGGTGGATCACACCTCGATCTTCAAGACAGGGCGCCACGCCCGCCACCGACGATCTCTCCTCTGGAGACAGTGCTCGCGGTTAGGCCGCCCGCCTCAGCGGGTTATCGCGCAGCGATTTAGTGCCATGGCACGTTTCGGACATGGCCGGTCTGACTTCCGAGGTCCGTTCACGAGGCAGAAGCCGAAGTCTCGTTTTAACGGCCCGAGGTCCGTTGTGACCCATTGCGAGCATTGTGGGCGAAGCGGATGGGAGTGGCATCCCACCCGCGAACCCGAAGACCGCATATTCGCTGCGTGGTATAGTTCCTCAGATTAGGCGGCCTCGCGCAGAGAGGGCGCATGTCAGTCAGGATCGGACGGCGGAAGTTCGTATCTTTGCTCGGCGGCGCGGCGGCGGCATTACGCGCACGGGCGCCGACGCGCCGCAAGGCATGATGGCCGTGGACCAGCCTGGACGGCTGATGCGACGGGGTCCCAGCGGTGTTTGACACGATTCGAATCAAAATCCTCCCGATGTGAGCCAGTTCACATCGGATTCCTACGGACGAGCCTACAAGGGGTTGGGACTTTTCAAGGGAATTCAAAATGGCCGATGCCGGTGGTCGGTCAGGGAGATTCCTATGATCAAACCATTCCATTTGCTGCTCGGCAGCCGGCCTTACCTCCGAGCTGCAATTCGGACCTCGGTTTTAATTGTGGGTTCACTGTCTTGCTTTGCCGCTTCCGCGCAAACTTATCCGATCAGCGGTGTCTGGGTCGCGATGGATCAACGTTTTCCAGTGTCCAAAACAGGAGCGTGCTTGACGCTTAAAACACTGGGGGCTGATGCGCTTTTTGACGGGCCTTTTCCGACGGTCATGATTTTCTCAGTGGGCGAGCGAATCGTGGTGCGAGGAGGTCGTTCGGCAGAGCTAGCAATCAGATCCGTTAAGAGCGCAAAGGACGGCAGTTTTCACATTACGGAATCGCCTGGCAAGTTTCGAGGCTGGCTTCCATGGTTCAAAAACCGGGCGCTCCATCTAAAAGTTCTTGACCCGATGGTTATCGAAGTCGCTGAAGGACCTGTCAGCACTCGGTTCTTCAAGTGTTCGTCGATTGGCAGATCACTTTGAGAACAGACTGTCTCATCGAGGTATCGTTGGCGTGCGGCGTTAGGATGCTGCTTTGGAGTGCCAAGCGCGGGAGAGGAACTACACCTCCGTCCGATGCTCAGTCGAATGGGGCGGCTGAAGGCGTCAAGAATAATTCAATCTAAAATCATCTTGGCCGTGGCTCCCCGATTAACCGATAGGAAAATACAACACGGTGAGAGTGCGTCGAACATCGGTCGTCGCGGGCGAAGCGAACGCGCAGAGATTTGGCGTAATGTCCCCAAATCACTCAATTTGACGGACCGGATGCCCAGCTCGCTTCGATCAAAGCGTGATGCGAGGGGTCAGTTCTGGACGGGTGCGGCCGGTACGTAAGTCGGCACTGGGCCGACGATGTTGGGAGTGTCGGGCTCGATCGGCGTGACCGCGCCGTTATCGGTGTCGGTCAGGAACCTGTCGAGCATGGCCTCGATCGAGGTCTTTGCCTCCTTCGATCCGGTGTCGCGCATGTCGTCATGCCGGAAGGGGGTATTCACCACCGTGATGCCCGCCTTCTCGCGCAGCTGCCCGCTCGGAATCACGCCGGGGTCGGTCTTGAACTGAGGATCCTTCGAACGGAAGCTCAGGATCTTGAACTTGCCCCCGGTAACAAAGGGCACACGCAGATTGTCGAGCGTCACGACCTTCTTGACACGTTCGGGATACTGCTTGGCGAAATACATGGTGATGTCGCCACCCATCGAGTGGCCGCCCACGGTGAGACGATCATAGTCCGCGTTCGGCTCGACCTTCTGCATTTCCTGGACGGCAAATTTGATGTTGGCAACGCCCCGCAGGATCTGCGACAGGCGTCCGACATAGGGCTCGCCGGGCTTGGTGACCATCGGCGTATCGGTCGGCAGGTCGTGCTGGATGCTCAGAACCATGTAACCGTGCGCCGCGAACACGTTGTTGATGAAGGAATATTCGGTGCTCTTGACGGTATTGCCGTGGCTGAAGATCACGACCGGCAGCTTAATCATGCCGGCGTCGGCCTGCATCTGCTTGTCCCGCCGAATAGCAATGTCCACCGGGACCGGCCGATTATCGCGATCCGGATCGTAGAAAGTGAAGCTCTCGTGGCGAATAGCCCATTTGCTGACGGTGAAATAACCGACGGTGACCAGCGCACCGACAGAAAGAAAAACCGTAATTCCACGCTTCATGTTCGTCACCGCCTCGGGATGTGACCGGAGCCAACCCGCGAACCGCAGTAGCAAAGTAGATGAAAATTAGCCTCGCATTTGCTCCAGATCAAGATAAGGGAGTTTGTTAAATTAGGTCGATTGCGAAAGCTGCTGCTGCGGTGCAAGAGCATTTCATGGTGCCAGCGACAAACCTCCCGATGTCGCTGTCCGCGGCGTGAAGCTGGGCCCTCTTCCCAATTCGGATTATGAATACGCGTTCACGATCCATTTTCGTTTGCGCATTTGCACGACGGCGCCGGAGCTTTTTTGGCTCGCAATATGTTGCCCAAGCTTCCATCAGCTTGCGGCGCTTGTCGAGTGCGTCGCTCCGCCGATACGCTTGCTCCGCCTTGTCCGCTGAACGGGCGCGAGGTAACTCGCGTTCCTACCGCGAAGATGCATGAGTCCGGTCATGGCACCAAACGGAAATGCCGCCGCAGTCGCCTCATGTCTGTTGTTGGGGGAAGAACGGATCTCGCTCGGATACGCCCCGAGGTCTGAGTTTGACCCAAGCCGAGATTATCGGCGAGCGGATTGAGACATCGTTGTTGGCTGCTGCCTGGGTTTGATGCTGATCAGGTTCAGCAGCGTTGCGCTCACGATCATCGCTATGATGCCACCAACACTCAACGCGATCTGCATCGCAAGCCCGTTCGAGATGTCGAGCAGCGCCATGTGGCTAACGAAAGCGAGCAAAACGCCAAGGCAATAAATAGGTAGCGAGTTCTGGCCGCAGCGGATCGCGCTGCGCATCACGGGCGTCTTCAGCGCTCGCCAGTTGCGAGGAACCAACCATGCCGCCAAAACGGTAATGGCCAGAAAATGCAGCAGTCGCAAGGGGTCGAGATTCGATTTGTCCAATGGGTCGAGCAGATGTGCCAGCATTTGCGGGATCAGTGCTTCCAGTGGCTTGATGCGCCAGCTCAGTGCGGTGATCAGGCTGAAGAGCAGATAGAGGACTGCAAGGACAAGCGCCGCGCGTGACCTCACCCACAGCTGGACCTTGTTGCCCTCGATGATCCACCACGCGCCAAGCACAACCAGCAACTGCCATGCCATCGGATTGAAGGCCCAGTGGCTGTTCGGCCAAGCCGGGACGGTCCAGCCGAAGACATGCACCAGCACATAGAGCGCCAGCGAGGCGCCAAGCGTCACGTTCGGCACCCGCAGCAGCAGCCACAGCAGCGGCGCGAACAACAGGTGAAGAAGCACGAAGATGGGTAAGACGTCGGTGTTGACTGGACGGTATTGCAAGATCGCCGCGCGCGCGAGCGTCGCGCCCGGCTGATCCAGCAGAATGCGCGTATTGCTCGCGTCAGCGGAAGGGCCGCCGCCTACGAGGTGAATCAAGATGGCGCTAGCGAGCGTCAGCAGCAGAAATGCGACATAAATATCCCAGCTTCGCCGCAGCGTCCGGCCAATCACTCCGGTCCAGCCCTCGCAGCGCCATGTCTTGCCGTAGGCCAGCGCACAGGTTACGCCCGAGATGAACATGAATACTTCCGCGGCATCGCTGAAGCCGTAGTTCCGCGGCGTCAGCCAACTTCCGATGTTGTTGGGAATATGATCAAGAAAGATCCACCACAATGCGATGCCGCGGCAGGCATCTATTCGCAGGTCGCGGCCCCAGTCTTTCAACTCCAGCAGCTCGTCGATCAATGGCTTGGGGGTAGCGCTTTGATCGTGCATCCGGTTGCCCCAACCAGCTAAATGAATTTGGCGTGTGCGTCACTACCGATCACTTGAAATTTTAGTCGAAGCAAAAACTCGCGAACGTGAAGTGGTTCACCTTCCATGTGCGTCACAGCGCCGCTTAGCGAATTCTGCCGTGGTAACCTGATCTTCTATGATCCGTTTCAGATCGGATGATCGAGACCATTGCGCACCGTGAAGACCGCCCAACTGGCTAAACGGAAGTATAATTGTCCAATCCAGTGCTTCCGTTGGCACCTTTGCGACATGCCAACTGCATCGAGCTAAGTCCGCTTTCAGGAGTAACCCGGAAGACATGTGCTCATGCTGAGTTCTTCTCAGTTTGGTAGAGATCCTATGCAGGCGCGGCGGGCGGGGTGATACCGTTTCGGTGTAACCCCACCACCAAGGCATAGGAGAGCCTGATGACGGTCCGCACAGTAAGCAACCAACCCGCCGCAATGCATGTTGAGACGACGCGGTGTCTGTTTGCAATCGAATTGAGCAAGCAGAACTGGGTTATTGGATTTATTACGCCACTTTCCGCGAAGATCAGCCGCCGGAGCTTGAGTGGAGGCGATTGGAAAGGTCTACTCGATTTGATGGAGGAGGTGCGAGCACGTGTCAGCCGAGAAACGGGTCGGGCGGTGGATGTGATCTCGTGCTACGAGGCCGGTTATGACGGTTTCTGGCTACACCGGCTACTCGAAGCGCATGGCATACGCAATTACGTTATTGATCCGGCAAGCCTGCAGGTGGACCGGCGGGCGCGACGAGTAAAGACAGATCGGATTGACGCTGAGCGGTTGCTGCGCTCGCTAATGGCTTATCTACGCGGCGAGCCGAAGGTGTGGAGCGTGGTGCGGGTGCCCAGCGTTGCCGAAGAAGACGCGCGGCGGCTGCATCGTGAGCGTGACCGTTTGGTCTCGGAACGCGTTCAACACGTCAACCGCATTAAAGGGCTTTGCGCGCTCCACGGCATCTACGATTACCAGCCGTTGCGCCCGCAGGCGATGGCGCGCCTAGAGCAGTTACGCACGGCACAAGGAATCTCACTTCCGCCCCGGCTAAAATCTGAGATCAAGCGGGAATTGCAACGGCTGGAGCTGGTGGTCGAGATGATCGCCACTCTTGAGGCGGAGCGCGACGCGATTGTTGAGGATGAAGCATCAACGCATGTCAACGCCAAGAAAATCCAAAATCTCCATCAGCTCAAGGCGATCGGCCCGGAGTTTGCCACGGTGCTGGTTGGCGAGATATTCCATCGTGACTTCAACAATCGCCGCCAACTGGCGAGTTATGTCGGCTACGCGCCGAGCCCGTTTCAGAGCGGAAACGTGGCCCATGACCAAGGGATCAGCAAGGCCGGCAACCGCAAGGGACGAACCACCGGGATCGAACTCGCCTGGCTGTGGCTGCGCTATCAGCCCGACAGCGATTTAAGCGTCTGGTTCCGGGCGCGTGTCGGTACCACGAAAGGCCGCATCCGCCGCATCGCCATTGTGGCGTTGGCACGCAAGCTGCTGGTGGCGCTTTGGCGTTATCTTGAAACTGGCGTGGTGCCGCGAGGTGCCGTCCTCAAAGGGTGACGAACGAAGATCAAATACCGATAAAAGGAGCTTATGAATCCAAGGTGGATGTGTGACCGGATCTCGACATGGCTGAAAGATGCCGCGGTAGAGAATGGTCCCATCCCCCTTGGAGCCCGCGCCCTCGCAACGCGCATGAGGGACCTTGGGACGGGTTGTACCCGGCCGGATATAAGTTGGTGCGGCGAGCGCCGCACGCACGCAAAGGGCTTGCCTTGGATCGGAACGAAGCTCAAACAAATGAGGAGCGACAGAGAAAATTTGGCGATCTCTTCGATGATGTTATGGATTTAGGCGCACCCTCAAGCCCTGCGCCTTTGGCGCACCGCTTCGCGGCTGCGGGACTTGACCGCGCGCCTAAATCCATAACCAGGAGGCTATCAAGATCGCTAAACGCCACCGAAATCCCCCTTGACAGCGGCGCCCTCATATAAGTCGAGATGTGGCGCGGTGGCTTTAGGTAGAACATATCTGTTGCCGCCTCTTTCGTCTGGCGGTGCCTTAGTGGTTCAGCCGTGACTCCGTTTTCACATCCCGCTCATCGAACCGGACAGGCAGATCTCCCGCATCCGGCTCTCGGACAAGACTTCACGCTTTCGCGTGCAGCGCCATCTGCAGCTTCTGAACACTTATCGGAGTTGATAGGTTTCCCAATCTCCATGTCCTTCACCACGTATTGCGTCTGTCTTGAACTGAGGTCCCTTCCCTCCACCGGAGTTACCCGGCTTCAGCGGTACTACGAACCTCTCCGCCACCCCAGGGCGCCCGGCCTGTCCCTCACGGGCTTCCGGTTGGTCCTCGCTGACCACGCAATGGGGCTTCCCGTGTTGCGTACGCTTTCCTTGTGTACATGCTGTCGCCACTACCCCGGCGCAGCGTCTGGGTGTACTGCTTCGCTCACTTCACCCAGCCGTATGCCTTCCCCGAAAGGGTCGTCGGGTCGGCCTGCGCATCGTCCTTTTCGAGGCTTGCTCGGCGTTCACTCGCGTTACGGCCTGCACACTCGCGCTGTCACCAATTCGTGACACGCTAATCGAAGGCTTCAGCCACTTCGTTACCTCCATGACTGCTCCGATTGCTTCCGGCTGGAGCGGTTGCCGGGTGGGGCTTGCACCCACTGGAAAGCGCCGCCTTGTCACGGCGCACACCCGAAGCGGACATTAGCCCTAGCCCACGAACAACCCTCCATGCTTTAATAGGTCGGGTAATGGCCAGTTGGGGGCACCTTTGGCGGGCGACCGGCTAGAACGGCGATTGGCGGCGGTGCTGGCTGCGGATGTCGCCGGATACAGCCGCCTCATGGGTACCGACGAGGAAGGCACCCTGGCCCGGCTCAAGGCAGCCAGAAAAGCTGTTGTTGACCCCGCTATCGCTTCCGATCACGGCCGCATCGTCAAGACCACCGGTGACGGCCTGCTGGCGGAATTTGGCAGCGCCGTCGATGCCGTCCGCTGCTCGGTCGAAGTCCAGCGTGCGATGGCCGCGCAAAATACCGACGTCCCGCAAGATGTCAGAATTGAATACCGGATCGGCATCCATGTCGGCGATATCATCATCGATGACAACGATATCTTTGGCGACGGCGTCAACATTTCTGCCCGGCTAGAGGGTATCGCCGAGCCGGGCGGCGTCTGCATATCCGATGACGCCTATCGGCAGATTCGCGGCAAGGTCGAGATCGGTTGGGATGACCTTGGGCCGCAAACCCTCAAGAACATTGCCGAGCCCATGCGGGCGTGGCGGGCTCAGCTTGGTGGTCAGGCCGTTACAAAGGCACAACCGGCTTCGTCTGCCGGCGGCGCTCCGGCGTTAGCGTTTCCTGACAAGCCCTCCATAGCGGTCCTGCCCTTCCAGAACATGAGCGGCGATCAAGAACAGGAGTATTTCGCCGATGGCCTAGCGGAGGACATCATCACCGAACTGTCGCGCTTTCGCGAGTTCGCAGTAATCGCCCGCAACTCGACCTTCTTCTACAAAGGCAAGCCGCTCGACGTGACGCAAGTCGCCCGGGACCTCAGGGTGCACTACGTGCTCGAGGGTAGTGTGCGCAAGGTCGGCAACCGCGTTCGAGTCACGGCACAGCTCATTGACGCGGCGACAAACGACCATCTTTGGGCCGAACGTTACGACCGGGAGCAAGCAGATGTCTTCGAATTGCAGGAGGAAATCACCCACACGGTGGTTGCGAGCATCGCCCCGCAGATAGATCGCGCAGAGATAGCTCGTTCGCGGCACGACACGACGAGCCTTCATGGGCGGCAACTCGCCTGGCGCGCCGCGGGTCTATTTCTGGACGCGATCAAGGGCGGCAATGCGGTGCTGATGCAGCAGGTAATAGCCGCATCCGAGGAGGCCCTTGCCGCCGATGCAGCTTCACTCGGAGCTCACTTCACGCTCTTTCGGGCGCATTGGGCATGCCACCTCTACCGCTGGGGCGACCGGCCTGATGCCGCGCTCGACAGGGCGTGGGCCGTAGTCGAGCGCATGACGGCAATCAACTCCCAGGATGAGCGAACACTTACGGCACGCGGCTGGACCCGCGTCACGCGCGGCGAGTATAGCGGTGGCCTTGCCGACCTGCGGCATGCCACCGAGGTCAATCCGAACTACGCACTTGCTCTTGTTACGCTGGCATTTGCCGAGGCGTCCACGGGCTTGGCCCAGGAGGCGGAAGCGCACGCCCAGCTCGCCCTGCGACTAAGCCCGCGGGACTATTGGATCGGAAACGCGCACCTAGCGCTTGCAATGGCGCACTTCACACAGCGCAACTACGACGAGGCCGTGCGTTGGTGCGAATCCGCAATCCAGGCACGGCATCGAGCACCGATCCGCCGAGCCCTGATGATCGCGTGCAGTGCTCGGGCCGGAGACATGGTCCGCGCCCGTAGCGAGATCGCTGTGCTCGATAGCTTCGCACCGAACTTCATCGCCAGCTTGTTCCAGGGTCAGAATCCGGTATTCACCCGCAAGGAGGACATGGAGAACCTCTTGGGCGGTCTGCGGCTCGCGGGACTTTCAGGGTGATCGACCACCACTTTCGCATCCTCACCGCCGACTTCCGTTGTTGGCACCAAACGGACCAAGCGGGCCGACCTAATGATGTCCGTTCCTCGGGGTAACTCGGAGTGCGCCGGGAGACCGGCAAGGAGTAGATGGTGCAAGTCCATCACGATGAAGGAGTAGGTGCAGCGAGGCTAGCTGCCATTCTAGCGGGTGAGAGTCCCGCCAACAGAGGAGTCCAGTCGCTGTTGTAGTTATATCCTGCAGCGGGAAGGGCGACCAACCCGCTGAAAGCCTGGATGTAAAAGCCCCGCTGGCTGGGCAACCGGTCAGATCCGTGCAGGGGGCGAGCAAACTGGCAGACCGTAGCAGATGTGGAACCAGGAAGCCACGAAAGTCATCGCCCGCGTGAAACGGATTGCGGGAGTCTTGGGAGTGCCGAGCCGGTCTACTCTCGGCGAAGGCCGCGTCGACATCGCTGTGCTGGAACGGACGATGATCGAACTCCCCGGGGTCGGAGAGGACGGTATGCCAGGACAGAATGGATAGCGAAAGCCCGGAACCGCTCGTGGGTCGCCCAGGCGCTCCCGCACAGCGAAGGCATCGCGTATAAGCCGCTGTGCGGTGAAAATGCGATGTGCCCACGAGTGGGGCGGATGGGGTCGATTAAGTGATGACGGCCCGAGACAGCATAACTCGGGCAAGAGCGAGGACCCCTGGGGTTGTGGTGATCCCACTTCATGGCGGTGCACGATCGAATCCACGTCCCGGCTCAGCACGGGATAACCGTTGGATCACGAGGTGTACGAAGGATGGATGCAAACTGGCCAACACGCCGCGAATGTCGGGAGCAGACTTAAGCTCGCGTGGAAGCCAGGAAGGCGCCATCTGAAAAGCCAGCCTTCCAGCCGTATCGGGGAAAACCCGCCGTACGGAAGTGCGTCCAGTTAAGACTGGTGTGTTCAGCAGGAGGTAGACCTGCCGGGGCAAAAGTCAGGCGCCCCGTAGTTTGGATAGCAGGGTGGAGAGAGATCAAAATCCTGAAGCCTATCGACAAGGTCTCCCTTGGGGAGACTACGAGTTGCCGGGCCGTAACGACAGTGAACGTAAATGTGGCCTCGAAAGGCGTAGATCCGAGGGCCGAGCCTGCTTCCGTAGGGCGAAGGCAGCATGGGGTGCCGAAATCTGACCGATGCGGCATCTCCACCTCGGCGGGGTGAAAGCGACAGCACGGTAACGAGGGCATACCGAGTAACTGGCGAAGCCCTCCTCGTCCCGGTGCGAAATCACCGGAGCAAGGTAGATCGTATAACCGGCTAAAGCGGGAAATCGATCGAAGGCGAGAGGGTGGCGGATGGGTCTTAGTAGCGAGGAAATGGAGTAACGCCCATGGAGCGAGGGACCCTGCTGTTTGTAACGTCTCCTTCAATCGGGAAGGCAGGGACGAGATGATAAAGGCGTCCAACGATTTGCAGGACCTGAGGCGGAGACTATACGTCAAGGCGAAGTCTGAGACGTCCTGGCGTTTCTGGGGCTTGTACGTCCATGTTTGCAAGATGGAAACACTACGCAAGGCGTATGCGCTGGCCGAAGATAATGATGGTGCTCCCGGAGTAGATGGGGTCACCTTCGCGGCCATCGAGGCGCAAGGCGTAGACGCTTTCCTCGGGCAGATCAGGGGCGAACTGGTTGAGCGCAGCTACAAACCGTTGCCGGCCAGGCGGCAGGAGATACCGAAGGACGGGGGCAAAGTCCGCGTCCTTTCAATTCCTGCTATCCGGGATCGGGTGGTGCAAGGGGCGCTCAAGCTCATCTTGGAGCCGATCTTTGAGGCCGACTTCCAACCGGGATCGTTTGGATACCGACCCAAGAAGACAGCTCATGAGGCGGTCGACCGAGTGGCCAAGGCAATCGTTCAGCACAAGACACGCGTCATAGATATCGATTTGCGGAGCTATTTTGACAACGTCCGGCACGACCGACTGTTGGCCAAAGTGGCGAAACGAGTCGATGACGATGATGTAATGCACCTGCTGAAGATCATGCTGAAAGCCAATGGTCGATGCGGCGTCCCGCAAGGCGGAGTCATCTCCCCACTGCTCAGTAATCTCTACCTCACCGAGGTAGACCGAATGCTCGAGCGGGCAAAAGAGGTGACACGCTACGACAAGTACACCGGCATCGAGTATGCGCGTTTTGCTGACGATCTGGTGATCTTGGTGGATGCCCACCCGCGGCATGACTGGCTGATGACGGCGGTTGAGAAACGCCTCCGAGAGGAATTGGCCGCTCTGCAGGTCGAAGTCAATGAAGAGAAGAGTTGGATCGTGGACCTCGGCCGCGGCGAGAGCTTCGGCTTCCTCGGATTCGGTGTGCTGCAGAGACAGATAGAAAGGAGGGAACATGAAACAATAACCTGTCGTATAGCTGCGTGGAAGATGGGGGCGGGCCCCCCGGGATCGGCTTTCAGGAGCGGGTCTCAAACCACTCCAAGCGGCTGCGGTCAAAAGCCGTGGTCGTGAGCGTTGGAGGGAAAAGCTTGGGGCATGACCCTGAGCAGGTGTGCGTCCGGGAGACGAGCGAAAGCAAACCCACCGACGACGCGTCGTTAAGAAGCAAGCGTCATCAAAACCAGAGGCGTGAATCTCCACTGGGATAAGTCTGTCGGGTGCCTGATGACTGGGCAGACGGTGACCGGCGTTGAGGGGGCGTGAACCGGATGCAGGCTTTTGCGCGGAACTGCAGGAACCAGGGCTCTGATGGAAAGGGAGAAGCACAAGCGGCGAAAACCGTGAGGCGAGAGTACCGATGCAGAGCACTGGGACGGACCGATCAGTAGGAGCGATGAAGGCCCTGTAATGGGGCTGGAGCAAAGGGATCGGGTCAGGCGGTCGTATGGTCGAAACAACTGGAAACAGGATGATGACGATGCGTGCGACGGACAAACCGTTCAAGATCACCAAAAAGCAAGTGTATGAGGCTTATAAAGCGGTCAAATCCAATCATGGTGCGGCTGGTGTGGACAGGGAGACGATCGAGCAGTTCGAGGCCGACTTGAAGGGCAATCTCTACAAGCTTTGGAACCGAATGAGCTCGGGAAGCTACTTTCCGCCGCCGGTGCGCGCCGTCTCCATACCCAAGAAGTCTGGAGGCGAAAGGATTTTGGGTGTGCCCACCGTAGCAGATCGCGTGGCTCAGACGGTTGTGAAACAACTCATCGAGCCTGATCTGGATTCAATCTTTCTGGCAGACTCGTATGGTTATCGACCGATGAAATCGGCTCTCGATGCCATAGGTGTCACGCGTGAGCGCTGCTGGAGATACGATTGGGTTCTAGAGTTCGACATAAAAGGTCTGTTCGACAACATCGACCACGAACTCTTACTGCGTGCTGTCCGAAAGCACGTGCAATGCAGATGGGCGTTGCTCTACATCGAAAGATGGTTGAAGGCGCCGATGGAACTCGAGGATGGAACGAGGGTGGAGCGTACGTGTGGTACCCCTCAAGGCGGAGTTGTCAGCCCGATTCTCTCGAATCTGTTCATGCATTACGCGTTTGATCTCTGGATGGCACGGACATACCCCGACCTTCCGTGGTGTCGATATGCCGATGACGGTCTCGTTCACTGCCGAAACGAGCAAGAAGCCCAGGCCCTCAAGGCCGCGCTTCAGGCACGTTTGACGGAGTGCCGTCTGGAAATGCATCCGACGAAAACCAAGATCGTCTACTGCAAGGACGGAAAGCGCAAAGGTAAGTATCCGAACATCAAGTTTGACTTCCTCGGATACTGCTTTCGGCCTCGGTTGGTTAAGAAGTCGCGGGACAATACGTTGTTCTGCGGATTTAACCCAGCCGTAAGCCCCTCTGCACTGAAGTCCATGCGGGCGAAGATCCGGGAGTTGGGCGTCCGACGTCGAAGCGAACTGTCGCTGGCCGAAATTGCCCGCCGTCTAAATCCGCTTCTTCGGGGGTGGATTAACTACTATGGGCGATACGCACCATCGGCGCTCGCTCCCTTGCTCCGGTACGTCAATCAGACGCTACTGGCCTGGGCGATGTGGAAGTTCAAGCGCTTTAAAGCTCACAAGGTACGCGCGAGCCGCTTTCTGCAAAAGCTGGCTCGGGAAAACGCGAAACTCCTCGTGCACTGGCGGATTGGTCTGACCGGTACGTTTGCCTGATGGGAGCCGAGTGACGCGAGAGTGTCACGCTCGGTTCTACGAGAGGCCGGTGGTGATTGTGTCAAGAAGATGCGAGAGCATCATGCTGCACGAGAGATGAAGGTAGGCCCTTCGGAGCCGTCCTGTAGGGGAAGGCTCCAAACTGCCATAAGCTGCTTCGGACAAAATCCGCGGTGGTGAACGTTGTGGTTAAAAGGCGTGGCAATGACCACGTCATGTGAGAATCAGGGAGACGAACGCAAGTGAACCTCCGATGAAGCATCGAGATCCTCTCAGACGACATCAAAACCGGAGCCTTCACCTTGTTCCGGGAAGAGCATGGAAGAAACCTACGTACTGTCCATGTGGTGTCCGGTGTATAGGGGCGTGACCCTGATTTGGGCTTTCGTGCGGAACTTGAGAACCTGGACGGCGATGCCAAGGGAAAAGGTACAAGCGGTGACCCCGTGAGGCCGAAAGTACCGATGCGTCGGACAGGGGCGGACTGCTCCGTAGTAGTGATGAAGTGGGGTAATGCCCATGGAGCGAAGGGGGCAGGTCACTCGCGTCGGGATCGACGGGTCAGCGGGAAACCGGAGGAGCCCGTCGTGTCGACGGAAGACGGCAGTCTTCAGTGGGTGGCACGAGCCGTGTGACTGGAGACAGTCAAGCACGGTTCAGTGAGGGACTGGGGTGCAATCCCCCGGGTCTACTCGGCAACTCCCCGGCCTACTCACCATTTCCGCCGCATCCGCAGTGGAAGGGGCGTCTGGCGAGCAAGCTTTACGCCGAAGCTCAAGAAACGAACGGCGCTGCTGCGGAAACTCAAAGACGTGTTCCGCCGCCACCAATCCCAACCCGTGGATCGGGTGATCAGCTTGATCAATCCGATCCTACGTGGCTGGGTGAATTACTTCGCGGTTGGGCATGCCAGCGAGTGCTTTGGCTACATTCAAGACTGGGTGGAAAAGAAGATCCGGCGCCATCTGATGAGGGCTCGGAAGCGAAAGGGCTTCGGTTGGACGCGGTGGAGTAGGCAGTGGCTGTACGAAACCTTGAAGCTGTTCAGCAACTACAAGGTTCGGTGGCTTCAGCCGAAAGTCGCCCCAGCAGGATAGGTCCCATAACCCTTGAGGTGAAGCAGGCAGGTGAGCGTAGAGTGGGAAAACCACACGCTGCGTTCGACGTGGCGGGGACTGGAAACGTGGCACGGTCGAAATGATGTGACACTCGCAGACGAAAGGGCGAGGCAACGGGGAACACAAACATCGACCTAAACCGGCGCGCCAGTCTCCGACCCTACTGATAGGGGGGATCGAGGAAACGTCGGCATCATTCGAAGCCCGGTCCGCGCCTCGATCCTACCCGACCGAACCGCATCGACCCCGAGTTCATGCGCAGATACCCGCGAGGGTATTGGCGAAGCGTTGACAGGGGAGCGCATAGGCCAGCCATTGAGCCGCGAAAGTACCCTCATCCCGGGTGCCGACGTCGTTCCGGTGACGGAAGGCAACACGGATGGGCGCGATAACGCGAGCGCCCAGACGGCCCGGCGTGGTCTTAGACACTGGCATGTGCGGACGCTCTTTGCTCGGGAACCGGGAGATCTCATGGTCGGTCAGCGCCAGCATGCCTGCTGCACTGGTCCGCGTCGGGAAGGCGAGGAGCCATAGCCGACGATGTACGATCATGAGAAGTCTGACCCCGCCATAGTAGCTGCGAAGCCTTCGAACAAAGCTGGGCAACCGGCAGCGGAGTTGGTGGAGCCAAGGGCGGGGGCCGAAGGGAATGTGAATCAGCAAAGCACGGGCCGGGCACAGTACCGGGGACCCGTGTCACAGGCGCTGAAGCGCATACGGCAAGCCGCAAGGCAAAGGAAGAAGGAGAAGTTCACCACGCTCCTCCACCACGTTAGTACTGATCACCTCGAAGAGGCATTCTTTGAACTCAAGAAGAACGCTGCACCTGGGGTCGATGGACTGACATGTCGGGACAGCCGTGAGCGGGAGCGCAGTGAGGAAACAGGTAGAACGTGGGCCTGGCTAACCGCTCTCAAGTGGGTGATCGGATATGGCTACTACCTGCACCGCGCGGTCTATTGGGTGATTGGTCTCGTGATACTGGGAGCCATCGTCCTGCGGGTGTCGGGGGAGGGACCGCGCAACGGTATGCCGTTCGGCCTTGCCTATAGCTTCGACATCTTGCTTCCAATCATCAAGCTGCGCGACTGGCACTACCAGATCGACCTGAAAACATGGGCGCGGTATTATTTCTACGGGCACAAGATCATGGGCTTCGTACTCGCGTCGTTCCTGATCGCAGGACTTTCAGGCCTTACAAAATAGCAGAATCCTGCCGATGGCCGCGCGCGAGCGGTGCAGCCGTGCACCGATCTGCGCGGCCGAGCTCACCGGCCACAGGTTGATGACGGTGGTGGTTTCAGTGTCGGACCAGGTGCTCATGGCGTCGTGACGTCAGTGCTTTTCGGGAGGTTGATCTCTCCGCCATCGAAAGCGAAGCGCGTCGTGAGCGCGAATGAGATGACTGGCGGCTCCAGTCCCTGAAGGGGGTATCCCCGAACGGCGGCGGACCGCGGTTTCCCCGTCGGCGGAGGCCGGCAGCGTGCGATATTCCCGATCGGGTGGGCCCGATATACCGGGCGCCGGCGCCGACGCATCCACGGGCTTCCCTGTGGCCGGGACACTGTATGGACACCGTAAGGTCACCGCCGCACTAACCACCTGAAATCTCGCCACAATCCATAAAATCGTCGCCTCATGGCAACGCCCTACAAGGGCTCGGCGCCCGCGATCACCGACCTGATCGGCGGCCAGATCCACGTGATGTTCACGACGGTGGCGAGCGCGGCATCGCTGATCGAGGGCGGGCAGTTGCGCGCACTGGCCGTGACCTCGGCGGAGCGCTCGCCGGCCTTCCCGAATCTGCCGACGGTCTCTGAATCCGGCGTTCCCGGCTACGACGCCGAAGCCTGGTACGGCCTGTTCGCGCCGGCCAAGACGCCGCCGGAGATCGTCGAGCGCCTCAACAAGGCGGCAGCCAGCGCGGTCAAGGCGGACGCTTTCAAGAAGCTCAGCGTGAACGAGGGGCTGGTGATGGTGGCGAGCCCGCCCGCCGAGCTCGACCGCTATTTCCGCGAGGAAGAGGACCGCTGGCGCAAGGCGATCCAGGACGCCGGCATCAAGGCGGATTAGCTCGGTCCAGATTTCTGAAGGAATATCGGCAGCTTCACGGGGTTGCATCGTGTGGGCGCGGACGTCGTTGCGCCATCGCTGAACAAATAGAGACCTGATGAACAAGAAGGGGAGGCCTAATCTAATTGAGAGCCATCGTTTCCTTTAGCCTGGCGGCCTGCGCTGTGGTGTTGGTGAGTTCGTCGGCGCTTGCGCAGACGCAAACGCCTGCACCCGCGACGCCGCCGGCGCAGCCATCCGCGGGCGGGACGCCCGACGCGGTGCCGTTCGATATTCCCTACGGTCAGTCGATCGGGCTCGAGCGCGCCAAGCAGGTAATGGCCGCCGCCGAAGCGGAAGCCAAGAAGCGGAACTGGAAGATGAACATCGCGGTGGTCGACCCCAATGGCGAACTCGTGCAGTTCGAGCGGATGGAAGGCGCGCAGATCGGTTCCGGTAACATCTCGATCGGCAAGGCGCGCACGGCCGCGCGCTACCGCCGGGAGTCGCGGGCGTTCTATAACGCCTATGAAACCGGCCATGCCTATGTCGGCACGCTTGATCCGGGCCTGGTCGCGAGCCCCGGCGGTTTCCCGCTGGTCGAAGGTGGCAAGGTGATCGGCGCGGTCGGCTGCAGCGGCGGCACCGGCGACCAGGACGCGGCGGTCTGCAAGGCCGGCGCCGAAGTCGTGAAGTAGCACGGCAGTTTTGAAATAGCGCCGCGGCCGATGCTCGCCGCGGCGCTACTGCTCGATCTTGATGTTGGCCGACCTCACGACATCACCCCAACGGATGATATCGGCCTGCAGGATTTTGCTGAACTCGTCGGTCGAGGTGCCGACGGCCTCGACGCCGATGGCCTTCAGCCGGGCGGCGACATCCGGCAGTCTGGCGATTTTCATGAACTCGCCCTCGAGCTTTTTCGCGATCTCGGGCGGCGTCGCCTTCGGCGCAAACACGCCGGTCCAGATGATGGCATCGACATCGGCGCCGGCCTCTCTCATGGTCGGCACGTCGGGAAAATCCGCCATCCGCTTCGGTGCCGTGACCGCGAGCGCGCGCACCGCGCCGGCTTTCACCTGCGGCGACACCGGGCCTGAATCCGCGATCGTCGTGGTCACCTGGCCGGAGACGACGGCCAGCACCATCTCATTGGCGCTCTTGTAGGGGATCGCCTGCATCGGCGCGCCGGTCTTCTGCTTGAACAGTTCGGTGACGAGCTGGAAGGTGGCGGACGAGGTCGCATAGTTCATCTTGTCCGCGTTGGCCTTGGCATAGGCGACAAGCTCGGCGACCGATTTGATTGGCGAAGAGGCGTTGACGATCATGAGCAACGGAAACGAGGCGAGCTCGGAGATCGCGACGAAATCACGGACGGAGTCGTAAGGCAGCCTGGCGTAGAGCGACTGGTTGATCGCCATGCCGCTGGCGCCGACCAGCAGCGTGTAGCCGTCGGGTACGGCCTTCGAGACATATTCGGTCGCGACAATCGCGCCGGCGCCCGGCTTGTTCTCGACAATCACGGGTTGGCCGAGATCTTCCGAAAGCTTCTGCGCATAGATGCGCGCGATGACGTCGTTGCCGCCGCCGGCCGCAAAACCGACAATGATGCGGATCGGCCGGCTCGGGTATTTTGAAACATCTTCCTGCGCCGGCGCGGAGCTTGCGGTGAGTACGACGAGACAAGCGCAAATCATGCCAGATCGAAAGGACATCAGCGTCTCCTAGAGTCGGGTGACGTGAACATGCAGCACGGCGGCCTTGCCGTCGTCGAGCGCGGCGAGACAGCGGTCGATTGTCGCGGCGAGTTCGTCCGGCTCGCGCACGCACTCGCCGTGGGCGCCGAACGCCTTTGCGACTTCCGAAAAATCCCGTCGCTCGCCCTGGCGCCCGGACATCAGGCGCGACTGAAACTGGTCGGTTTCGGCCGCGATGCCCTTGGGATAGACGCGCTGGGTCGCGGACTTCACCGCCTGCCAGCCGCCATTGTCGAGCACGACCGTGAAAATCGGGATCTGGTATTGCTGTGCGACCGCATAGACGCTGTCGGGCGAGGAGAAGTGGAAGCCGCCGTCGCCGATCACCTGCACGATGCGGCGCTTCGGTCGGGCGAGCTTCAGCCCCAGCGCCATGCCGCCGGAAAAGCCGAGTCCGCCGCCGGCCAGACCCACATAGCTCTGCGGCTTGGTGCGCTTCAGATGCTCCTGCAGGATCGGGCCGTTGCGGATCGCTTCATTGAGGACGACATCGTCCTGCGAAAGCTTGTTGCTCAAGGTCGCAAACACAAAAGCCGGATTGAGCGCGCCGGAGACGCCCTTGTTGCCGCTCGCGGCCGCGCGCTTTTTGGCCAAGGCCTCACGCGCGTCCTTCCAGCTCTCGATTCGCGCGGAGACGCGCCTGCGAAAGGCGTCGTCAGCGCGCGCTTCGACCGCCTCGAGCACTTGGCTCAGGATGATGGCGCTGTCGCCCTGGACGCGCAGGTCCGTGGCAAAACCCCACATCGGGAAATCCGACTTCAAGGGATCGATGTCGATCTGGATCCATTTCATTTCTCGTGCGCGCTTCGAATGCGGAACGAAGGGCACGTCGGTGTCGAGCAGCAGGCCGAGATCGGCGTTTTCGAGCAGCGCAAGGGGATCGATGCCGGCATAGCAGGGCGAGTTCTCGCGGAATGTTCAGGTCGATCGAACTGAATTCGGCGACACGGATGCCGCAGGTACGTGCGAGCCTGTCGAGGACCGCAACCGCATCCGGTTTGCGGCCGAGATAGGCGGCGAACGCCACGGGATTTTCGGCGGCCATCAGCTCCTTCGCAATGGCCTCTGCGCGCGCCGGTTCGATGCCGCCCGCGCGCACGCTGCCATAGCGCACCGGCGGATAGGCGGGCATCGCGGCCTCATCCCATTCTTCGGCGAGCGTCTCGCGCGGCAGCATCATGTAGACCGGCCCCGGCGGATCGCTGTGGGCAAAGGCGCTGGCGCGGGCGAGCGCTTCCTTCACGACGACGCCGGAGGGCAGGGAATATTCCCACTTCACATAGGGCCGCACGATGCTCGCGATGTCGAACGGGTCCTGCACGAAATGCACATAGGTGTCGCGCGAGCCGGTGAGCTCGCCGTGCAGCGTATGCGGCGCGCGGCCGGCGAACAGCATCACGGGCAGGCGGTAGCGGAACAGGTTCTGGACCGCCATGCAGGCATTCGCGGTGCCGGCATCGACATGCACCAGCACGGCCTGGCACTTGCCCGTCGCGAGCGCATAGCCGCCGGCCATATGCACCGCGACCACCTCATGCGGACACAGGATTACTTCCGGGTGCTTGCGGCCGCACCTGTCCCAGCGCGCCAGCTCCTCGATGATCGAGACATGGTCGGTGCCGAGATTGGCGAAGATGTAGTCGACGCCGAGATCGACCAGGCCTTCGAGGAAATAATGCGCGGCGGAGTGGCGGCTCATCGCTTTTCCGCAACGAACTTGTTGCGCAACGTGCCGATTCCGGTGATCTCGATCTCCACGACATCGCCGGCCTCGATGTTGGGCGAGGCGCCGTCGGTGCCCATCCAGATCACGTCGCCCGGCCACAGCGTGAAGTACTTCGTAAGCTCCACGATGAACGGAACGATTCCGAAGATCATGTCGTTGGTGTGGAAGCGACCGGTCTCCCTGCCGTTGACCTTGATGATGGTCTCCATCTTGTCGAGATCGACTGATGTCTCGATCCACGGTCCCATCGGCTTGAAGGTGTCGGCGTTCTTGGCGCGCCACAGCCCGCGGTCGGCCTTCTGCCAGCTGCGCTCAGACACGTCATTGCCGATGGTATAGCCGAGCACGCAGCTCATCGCGTCCTTTTCAGTGAGATGCTTCGCCTTCTTGCCGATGACGACGACAAGCTCGCCCTCGTAGTGAATCTTCTCGGTCGCGGTCGCCGGGATCACCACGTCCTCGTCATGCGCGATCAGCGCATTCTGCGCGCGGTAGCCGATCTCGGGTCGGTCGGGCACGTTGGGGACGGTGCCGGCCTTGTCGGCGGCCTCCTTCAGGTGCTTGAGGTAGTTCAGCCCGACGCAATAGAAGGTGCGCGGCATCACCGGTAGCTCGATCTTGACGTCCTTGAGCGCATAGCTCTGCGAGGTCCGCTTGTGCTCGCCAAAGGGATCGCCGCTGACGGCAGCCACCTTGTCACCCTCGACAATGCCCCACGAGGTCTGCCCCGCGGCAGTAAATTTCAGCCAACGCATTTTCTTTTTCCTTATTCCGCCGCGGCGCGCGGCCGGGTTTTCCAGGCGCCGGCCGCAGGCCGCTTCAGCCCGAGGTTTTCGCGCAGGGTCTTGCCGGCATAGTCTTTGTGAAACAACCCGCGGCGCTGCAGTTCCGGCACCACGTGTTTGACGAAATCGGCGTAGGAGCCGGGCACGATGGTGGCCGCGATGACAAAGCCGTCGCAACCGCGGCCGACGAACATCTCTTCGAGCTTGTCGGCGATCTCCTTTGGCCCGCCGACAATGGCGTCCTGGACCTGGCCGCGGCCGGAGAAGGTGATGAAGTCGCGCGTCGACGGGTTGGTCTTGCCGGAGGTCCGCAGCACCCCGTCACGGATGCCGAGCATGCCCTGCATCCCCTGCAGCTCTTCGGTCGTCAGCGGCTCGTCGATGCCCTTGGTGCCGAAATCGAAGTTGAGGCCTTCCGCCAGCAGCGACAGCGCGTCGATTTCGAGCGGCAGTTTCTGGATCACCGCCATCCTGTCTTCGGCTTCCGCCTTGGTCGCGCCGCAGACCGGCGTCGTCAGATTGCACAGGAACATCTGGTCGGGATCGCGGCCGGCTTTCGCGGCTTCGCTCCGGATCGCGTCATAGCCCTGCCTGGCGTTGGCGAGGTTGCGCGCGGCGGTGAAGATCACCTCGCCCCATCGCCCGGCAAAGCGCTGGCCGCGGCCCGACGCGCCGGCCTGAATCACCACGGGATGGCCCTGCGGCGAGCGCGGCACCGTGAACGGCCCGCGCGACTTGAAGAACTCGCCCTTGTGGTCGAGCCGCTTCACCTTGGTGGGATCGGCAAAACGCCCGCTCTTCTTGTCGATGATCAGCGAGCCGTCCTCCCAGGAGTCCCAGTGACCGAGCACCACTTCCATGAACTCGTCGGCGCGATCGTAGCGCAGATCATGTTCAAGGTGGTGTTCCTTGCCCATGTTGAGCGCTTCGCCGTCGTTGACGGAAGTGACGACATTCCAGGCGGCGCGGCCGTCGGTCATGAGGTCAAGCGTCGCAAAGCGACGCGCCACGTCGAACGGCTCGAAATAGGTGGTCGAGCAGGTCGAGGCGAGGCCGAGCCTGGTCGTGACCATGCCCATCGTGGTCAACACCACGATCGGGTCCATCTTCACGCAGCGGATGCCATATTCGACGGTGTGAGCGTGGTCGTTGCCATAGCGGTCCGGCATGGCGAGACGATCGTCAAAGAACGCCATGTGGAACTTGCCGGCTTCGAGGATGCGGGCGATCTCCTGGTAGTAATCCGCCGACATGGAATCGTCGCGCGATTCCGGATGTCGCCATGAGCTCGGCAGGTTCGTGCAATTCTGGGCCTGCAGGAAGCCGACCAACGCCATTTGCCGTGTCATGCTGTTCTCCCTGTCAGGCCAGATCGAGCTCGCGCGCGACCTTGTACTCGCCGGCCAGCGCGCGCAGTTTCTGCCACGTCGCGTCCTCGATCTCGATGCCGTTCTTGCGGCGCTCCTGCTCGCGCAGAAATTCGACTTCGCCTGGATAGAACACCCCGGGTGAGCCCTCCGACGGCGGCGTTGACTTCAGATAGCGCGCGAATTCGGCGACTTCCTTCTTGAAATCCTTCAAGGGCCGGAACGCGGCGACATTGAACACGGCCATGAAGGTGCCGTCATTGTGCCGGCCGGTTGGCTCGACGCCAAAACCGAGCCCGGTCAACAGGCCGCACAACACTTCGACCATGGCGGCCAAGCCACTGCCTTTGTACCCTTCCGTGCCGCCGAGCGGCAGCAGCGCGCCGCCCTTGCGATATTGAGTGGGATCGGTGGTGTGCCGGCCCTCGGCATCGATGATCCAGCCCGTCGGAATTTCCTCCTTGCGCGCCACCGCGAGCGCGATCTTGCCGGCCGCGACCGCCGAGGTCGCCATGTCCAGATAGAACGGCGCCTCGAGATCGGACGGCACCGCGATCGAGATCGGATTGGTGCCGAGCCGCGCCTCGCGGCCGCCGAACGGCGCGACATGTTTCGGCGAGCGGCCGGAATCGGCTGTGGCAATCCCGATCATGCCCTCGCGCATCGCCATCATCGGATAATGCGCGAGACGTCCGACATGGCTTTGCCGGAACACGGTGCAGGCCGCGACATTGGCGGTCTTGGCCTTGTTGATCGTCAGCTCCATCGCCTTGGCGTTGACATGGAAGCCAAAGCCCCAATGGCCGTCGATCACGGTCGTGGTCGGCGTCTCCTGCACAATCGTCCATTTTGCGCCGGGCACGATATGGCCGGCGGTGATGCGGTCGATATAGGTCGGGATCGCGATCACGCCGTGGGAATCATGGCCGGCGAGGTTGGCGTTGACGCAGCCCACCGCGACCGCCCTGGCCTC
This sequence comes from uncultured Alphaproteobacteria bacterium, assembly GCA_963847045.1. Taxonomy (GTDB): domain Bacteria; phylum Pseudomonadota; class Alphaproteobacteria; order Rhizobiales; family Xanthobacteraceae; genus Bradyrhizobium. Next base: position 52,495 of record CAWJYQ010000025.1, read on the forward strand.
TTCTTCCGATGCGCCTGCCGCTCTAAGCAGCGCCGTGCCGATGCTTGTGAGACGGTCGGCCTGGACGATCGGCATGGGGTTTCCTCAAGAATTGCCCGCGCGGGACGCGGGTCTTGCTTGTTGTCGAATGCCGCATCGTCTCAAACGCTTCGCATGAGGGCAAGGCCGGAAAATCGGGAATGGCATGTGCTGGGCGCCCGGCCAAGCCCTTGGATTTCATGGCGCGGAATAGACCGTATGGCTTTCCGTGCAGGAAACCGTAAACCTTAGCTCCCTTGCCGAGTTATCCGTTTTTGCTGGCATTTACTTTGAATCGCAGTTTGCGGCCGTTCATAACCTCCATTTAGGCGTCGCGGCCGCATAGGCTTCCAGGGCTGAAAAAGGTGGCTTCAGGGAGCCGATAACTTGCCGACCGATCTCGCGCGTACGTTTGCTGCGCTCAGCGCAACCAACGAGGCGATTCTGTACGCGAAATCGCCGGAGGAACTGTACCGCAAGGTGTGCGAGGCCGCTTTTTCCAGCGGCGATTTCCTGGCCACCGCGGTCTTCCTGCTGGAAGAAGGCACCGATCTCCTGCGCTTTGCCACCGGTTTCGGCGAGGACATCGCGCGGCTGCGGAGCGTCGATATCTCGATTACCGAGGGAACCCCGGAAGGCTCCGGCGTGTGCGGCCAGGCCTTCCGCAACCGCGAGGTGGTCATATCCAATGATTTCCTGAACGACCAGCGCTCGCTCGCCTGGCGGGAAGGCGCGCAGAAGGGGCAGGTCGGCGCGGTAGCCGCGGTGCCGCTCACCTGCAAAGAACGCAGCATCGGCGTGCTGCTGGTTACAAGGCGCGAGCCCGGTTCGCTCAACGACGGCATCGTCGCGATGCTGAAGCGCATGTCGGCGAACATTTCCTTCGCCCTCGACAACTTCGCGCTGGAAGCCGCGCGCAAGGAAAGCGAGCGAGCGGTACGCCGGCTGAACCTGATGTTCGGCGCCATCAGCGCCACCAACGAAGCCATCCTTCGCGCCAAGACTGACCAGGACCTCTATCAGCGCGTCTGCGAAGCCGCCACCCACAGCGGCAAGGCGATCGCAACGGTGGTCTTGCTCGCCGAGGAGGGCTCAAGCTGGCTGAAGGTGGTCGCCGGCACTGGTGAAAGCGTCGAACTGATCACGCAGGCGCGGTTCTCGATCGATCCGGACAGCGTCTATGGCAACGGCGTTTGCGGAAAGGCATTCCGCACCCGGAAGCCCAGCGTCAACCATGACATCGCCAATTCCCCGCAGGGGCGGCCGTGGTGGCAGGCGGGCCGCGCCACCGGTGTCGTGGCCTGCATCGGGGTGCCGTTGATCAAATCCGACAAGAGCGTCGGCGTACTCCTGTTCTTTGTCGGCAAGTCCTGGGCGGCGGATGCCGAGATCGTCGCGGTGCTGGCGCGGATGGCGGAAAACGTCTCGTTCGCGCTGGAGAATTTCGATCGCGCGGCGGAGAAGGCGAAGGCCGACGAGCAGAAGGAACGCCTGACGCGCATGTTTGCGGCGCTCAGCGCCACCAACGAAGCGATCATGCGGGCCAAGTCGCGCGATGAACTGTTCAACCTGGTCTGCGAATCCGTTGCAAAGGGCGGCAAGTTCACCTCCACCACGATCGCGCTGGCAACGCCCGGCAGCGATTATCTCGACATGGTTGCGGTGGCCGGGCCGACCGCGGAGAACACGAGAAGGATCCGGCTCTCCACCAACGCCGAGCATCCGGAAGGACGCGGCCTCAGCGGCACGGCCTTTCGCACGAAAAAGGCCAGCATCAGCAACGACTATCTCGGCGATCCCCGCGGCATCGCCTTCCATCCCGTGGTTCGCGCCGACGGCGCCCAGGCGGGCGCGGCGTTTCCCTTGATCGTGCATGGCGCGATCGTTGGCATCATGCTGTTTCTGTCGGCGGAGAAGCATACCTTCACGGCCGAATTCGTCGAGCTGCTGCAGCGGCTGGCCGACAATGTTTGCTTTGCGCTGGAGAATTTCGACCGCGCCGACGAGAAACAACAGGCGGACGAGCGCATCGAGTATCTCGCCTCGCATGACAGCCTGACCGACCTGCCGAACCGGGAAATGTTCAGCGGGCTGCTCCGTCACGCGATCGAGACCGCCCACCGCAACGGGAACGGCTTCGCGCTGCTGTTCATCGATCTCGACCGCTTCAAGCTCATCAATGATTCGCTCGGCCACGATGCCGGCGACATGCTGCTGGTGGAAGTCGCCAACCGGCTGCGTGGCTCGCTGCGCGCCAACGACATCGTGGCACGGCTCGGCGGCGACGAATTCGTCGTCATTCTCGAGGAAGCCTCCGATCGCGACGCTGTCGAGCGCATCGCCACCAATCTTCTCGCCGTCCTCGGCCAGCCCATGGAATTGCGCGGCCATGAGTGCCACACCACGGCTTCGATCGGGATTGCGATGTATCCCGAGAACGGCATCGATGCGCAAACGCTGACCAAGAATGCCGATCTTGCGATGTATCTCGCCAAGGAAGACGGCAAGAACGGCTTCCGTTTCTTCACGGGCGAGATCAAGGCGCAATCGATCGAGCGGCTGACGCTGGAAAGCGAGTTGCGCCGCGCGGCCGAGCGCAAGCAGTTCTCGCTGCATTACCAGCCCAAGGTGGACATGGAGAGCGGGCAGATCACCGGCGTCGAAGCGCTATTGCGCTGGACCCATCCCGACTTCGGCATGGTGCCGCCGGCGCAATTCATTCCGCTCGCCGAAGAAACCGGCCTGATCGTGCCGATCGGGCGCTGGGTGCTGCGCGAGGCCTGCGCGCAGAACATGGCCTGGCAGCGCCGCGGCCTGTTGCCGGTGGCGATGGCAGTGAACCTGTCGCCGCGGCAGTTCGCCGACGAGCATCTGCTGCATGACGTGGACGACGCGTTGGCATCAAGCGGCATGTCGCCGGTGTTGTTGCAGCTCGAGGTGACCGAAAGCATGGTGATGCGCAATGTCGCGCGTGCGGTCCGCGTGCTGCATGCGATCCAGAACCGCGGCATCAGGCTTGCGATCGACGATTTCGGCACCGGCTATTCGTCGATGTCGCTGATGAAGCAATTTCCGATCGATACCATCAAGATCGACCGCTCCTTCGTGCGCGACCTGCCGCGAGATTCCGAGGATCAAGCCATCGCGCAGGCCATCATCAGCATGGGCAAGGCGCTCGGCATGACCGTGGTCGCCGAGGGCGTCGAGACCGCCGAGCAGCACGCTTTCCTGAAGAGCCACGCCTGCGATGAAATGCAGGGGTTTCTGTTCAGCCGGCCGCTGCCGCCGAGAGAACTCGCCGAGCTCCTGCAGACGACGCCTGTTCTCGGCTCGCCGCCGTTGCAGCCAAAGTCCGACGGCGCGGAGGGCGTTGCTTCGATCGTCAAGAATGCAGCCGGCTGAGACGCCGCGCGCCTACTTCTCTTCCGCGACCTGCGTTGCCTCGCCGGGCCTTCGCCCATGGCGGGAGGCTCACGCCGCCTTCTTCGGGTGAGCTTTCCGGTGCCAGGCCCAGGCGGTGCGGATGATGGTCGCAAGATCGGAGTGTTGAGGCACGAACTTCAGCACTTCGCGCGCGGCCGAGGGATCGGCGACCAGATAGGTGGGATCGCCGGCACGGCGCGGCTTGATCACATGCGGCACTTCGCGGCCGGTCTCGGCCGTGATCGCCGTCAGGATCTCGCGCACCGAAAAACCCTTGCCGGTGCCGAGATTGAAGGCGCCGCCCTGATGTCCCTGCATCAATAGTTTCAGCGCGGCGACATGGGCGGCTGCGAGATCGGTAACGTGGATATAGTCGCGAATCGCGGTGCCGTCAGGCGTATCGTAATCGTCTCCGAACACGGCGAAATCGGCGAGATGCCCCTGCAGCGTCATCATCGCGCGCGGGATGAGATGGGTCTCGTTGTCGCGCAATTCGCCGATGCCGCCACGGGCGTCGGCGCCGCTGGCGTTGAAATAGCGCAGGCAGAAGGCGCCGAAACCGTAGGCGCTGCGATAATCGGCGAGCATGCGCTCGATCATCCACTTGGTCGCGCCATAGGTGTTGATGGGCGCGCAAGGATAGGTCTCCGGCAGCGCCTGGCTGTCGGCGTGGCCATAGACCGCGCCGGTCGACGAAAACACCAGGCTGGTGCAGCCGGCCTCGCGCATCGCGTCGAGCAGGGACAGCGTACCGCCGACATTGTTGATGTAGTATTTTTGGGGGTCGGTCATGGACTCGCCGACCAGGCTCGCGGCGGCGAAATGCATCACCGCCTGGATCTTGTGCTGCGCGAAGGTGCGCGCGAGCACGGCCTTGTTGAGGAGGTCGCCGACCACCAGGGGGCCGCTGACGAAGCTTTTGTGGCCGGTGGAGAGATTGTCGTAGACGACAGGCTGATAGCCGGCTGCCTCGAGCGCGCGACAGGCGTGCGAGCCGATATAGCCGGCGCCGCCGGTGACCAGAATGGCGGGGGAATTATTCATCTCGATCCAATATCGGAGTTTTCTCTAACACTGCGCGGGGTGAGTATCAGAAGGCTTGCTTCTGTTGAAGAGCAGATAAAGGGCACGCGGATTCGTGGTAAAATAGCGCCAGAACAGCCGGTGCGGCTCGAGCCAGATGCGCCAGGCCCATTCCATCCCGATGTCCTGCATCCATTGCGGCGCGCGGGCGCGGCTGCCGGAGAGGAAGTTGAACAATCCGCAATCATCAAGAACGGGATAACCGGCTTGATCTGAAATCGGGCGGCGAGAGCCGTGTATGAAATCGAGACATTTACCTCCGGTTAACCATAAATCAGATCTCCCGCACCACGCCAGGTTTGCCGACTTCGCATTCGAGCGCGGCGCGATCCCACTTTGCGGCAATGGCAGCGGCCTCGTAGGTGCTCTGCAGGAAGTCGAGCAGCGCGGCGTCGGGATCTTTTGCCATGCGTACGGCATCGTAAGGCAGGACGAACTCCCCGAGCGCTTCGCTGAAGTAGGCGGCTTCGGGGCGCACCTTCGCCGCGCGGAATCCCGCCGGCTCCGGATAGGCATAGGAATAGAACGCAGGGTAGTCGATAGCGCCGCCGCCGGGCCAGAAGCCGGCGCTGCTCACCTCGTGCGAATAGGCCTCGCAGGCAACCGCATCGGAGAGGTGAGGGACGCCGCCGGGATGGCGCGGCGCGGTGCGGCCGGAAAAGCGCGTCACCGCGAGATCGAAGCTGCCCCAGAAGAAATGCACCGGGCTCGCCTTGCCAAGGAAGCCAGTGCGGAATTGCTTGAACACGCGGTCGGCGTTGACAAGGATTTTGAAGAAGCGTGCCACCGCGCCCGCGTCGTAGGATGCGTGCTGCGTGTCGTCTGAAAATCTGATCGGGTCCGGCAGCTCGTTCGGCATCTCGTCGATGGTGACGTGAATGCCGAGTGCCGTCAGTTCAGCCAACACACGCGCATAGAAGCTCGCGACCGAATGGCCGGCCAGCGCGAACTGGTGTGTCGCGCCGTCGCTGGTCGAAATCTTCAGGACATGATCGATGAAGTCGAATTCGATCTCGAAATTGCCGGTGCGGTAGGGGATCGGCGAGGTCGAAAGCCCGCGCGAGGTCACATAAAGCGCAACGTGCCACGAATGGTTGAGCCAAGGCGAGAGTTTCAGCCTGATCTTGCCGATGACCTGGGTCCAGAGCTGCAGCGTCGCACAACTGCCGCGCCAGGCTGCGAGCGGCAGCTGCGGCCAGACGTCACCAGCACTACTTGTCATGGATGGACTCCGGCGCTCATTCGCGAAGGCTCAATGCCTATCACAGAATCCATCACGCCTGCCTCACGAAGCCGTGCATCCCTCGCAGCGGCGCCGCCCGCGCGTGGCGCGGAAGAGGCTCCTGCAGTACCAGCGCCGGGCCATCGCCTGCAGCGGGTTGCGTACCATTTGAGCCATGAAAAGAAGTTCGACCATACCAGTATCCTGCGTCCCCACGCACAGGAGATAGGGCGGCATTCTCTTCGGAGAATGCCGTCCTTTTCGTGTCTGCCATGCGTCCAGCGCTAGCCGCTGCTGTCAGCGCCTTAACCATGCAGCTTAGCCGTGAAGTTAACCATGCAGCTTCTTCGCCGTCTCCGCGATCGCGCGGCCCTGGTAGCGCGCGCCGGCGAGTTCGTTGGCGCTCGGCTGGCGGCTGCCGTCGCCGCCGGTGATGGTGGTCGCGCCATAGGGCGAGCCGCCGGTGATCTCGTCGAGCTTCATCTGGCCGGCGAAGCCGTAATTCAGGCCGACCACGGTCATGCCGAAATGCAGCAGGTTGGTGATGATCGAGAACAGCGTCGTCTCCTGGCCGCCATGCTGGGTCGCGGTCGAGGAGAAGGCGCCGCCGACCTTGCCGTGCAGCGCGCCCTTCATCCAGAGTCCGCCGGCCTGGTCGAGGAAGTTGGCCATCTGCGAGGACATGCGGCCGAAGCGCGTGCCGGTGCCGACGACGATGGCGTCGTAATTGGCGAGATCATCGATCTTCGCGACGGGAGCCGCCTGGTCGAGCTTGTAGTGCGAGGCCTTGGCGACTTCGGCCGGCACGAGCTCGGGCACGCGCTTGATGTCGACACTGGCGCCGGTTTCGCGGGCGCCTTCGGCGACCGCATTGGCCATGGCTTCGATGTGGCCGTAGGCGGAATAATAGAGGACGAGAACTTTGGGCATGGTGGTCTCCTGAATCTTGGGTCTGCTGTGGTGTTCGAAGTTGATTTTCGGTCGTCATGGCCGGGCTTGACCCGGCCATCCATCAATCTCGAAAGGACTCTTGCGAAGAGGATGGATGCCGGGGCGTTTTGCTTTGAAGACGCGCTTCGCGCTTTCGCCCGGGCATGACGAGTGTTGTTGGGGTGAAGCCGTGCCTTACGCCGCGTCGACCAGCACCAGTTCGGAATCTTCCAGTGCGGTGATCTTCACCCTGGCCTCGTCCGAGATCGCGGCGCCGTCGCGGGCGTTGACCCGCACGCCGTTGACCTCGACGCTGCCGGCGGCCGGCACGAGATAGAGGTTGCGCGCCTTGTCGGCGTCATACTCCGCGCTCTCGCCGGCCTTGAGCGTGGTGGCGAGCACTCGCGCATTGGCCCGGATCGGCAGCGCATCCGCATCGCCGGGAACGCCGCTGGCAATGGTGACGAGCTTGCCGGAGCGGTCCGCCTTCGGGAACGGCTTTGAGCCCCAGGTCGGCTGGCCGCCCTGCGTCGTCGGCTGGATCCAGATCTGGAAGATTTTTGTCAGCGTCGGCTCCAGATTGTATTCGGAATGACGGATGCCGCTTCCCGCGCTCATCACCTGCACGTCACCGGCTTCGGTGCGGCCCTTGTTGCCAAGCGAGTCCTGGTGGGTGATCGCACCCTCGCGGACATAGGTGATGATTTCCATGTTGGCGTGCGGATGCGGCGGGAAGCCGGTGTTCGGTGCGATCTCGTCGTCGTTCCACACGCGCAACGCGCCGTGATTCACGTTGGCGGGGTCGTGATAGCTGGCGAAGGAAAAGTGGTGCTTCGCCTTCAGCCAGCCATGGTCGGCGCCGCCGAGTTTTGCGAATGGTTTCAGCTTGATCATGTGAGTGTTCCTCTTATGCGATTTTGAACTGGAGCCGGGCGCGGATCGCGCCCGGCTTGTTGGAATCTCGTTCAGGCGCCGAAGCCGCCGTCGACATTGAGCACCGTGCCGGTCACGAAGGAGGCTTCGGGGCTCGCGAGGAAGGCGACGCCGGCTGCGACTTCCTCCGGCCGGCCGAAGCGTTGCAGCGCGTGCAGGCTGCGTTGGGCTTCGGCGAAATCACCGCCGTCCTTCGGGTTCATGTCGGTGTTGATCGAACCGGGCTGTACCACGTTGACCGTGATGCCGCGCGGACCGAGGTCGCGCGCCGCGCCCTTGGGGTACCCGACCACCGCAGCCTTGGTGGCGGTGTAGTCGGCCAGCCCCGGGAACGAAGCGCGGTCGGCCAGCATCGAACCGACGGTAACGATGCGGCCGCCTTCGCCCATCAGCTTCGAGGCCGCGCGGATCGCCGCGATCACGCCATGAACGTTGACGGCATCCTGGCGCGCCAGCGCCGCAATGTCGGTCGCGGGATTGTCGATCGGGCCGCCGACGGCAACGCCGGCATTGTTGACGAGGATGTCGAGATGGCCGAAGTCCTTCGCGACACTATTGACGAGTGCTTCGACGGCTTCCGGTGAAGCCTGGTCGGCCTGGTAGGCACGGGCATCGACGCCCCTGGCCTTCAGGTCTGCAACCACCGCTTCGGCCTTGTCGGGCGAGGCGACATAGCTGATGGCGACATTGGCGCCTTCTTCCGCGAGAGCCCGTGCGGAGGCCGCGCCGATGCCGCGCGAACCGCCGGTGACGAGGGCTACCTTGCCTGAGAGCTTCCTGGTCATTGGATTTCTCCATTGCTTGAAATTCGATGGCCCTTGGATATGCCGTCCGCTTTGGTATAGAAATAGAAACTATCGAAACACATTGTTTCCAAATCTGGCTCTGAGGTTCTCATGGCAAAGCTTCCGGATTTCGAGGCGCTGGCGATTTTCGCCAAAGTCGTGGAGCTGCGCTCGTTCGCCGGGGCTGCGAGCGAACTGGCGCTGTCGAAGGCGACCGTCTCCAAGGCGGTCGGGCGCCTGGAAGAGCGGCTCGGCGCGCGGCTGTTCAACCGCACCTCGCGCCGGCTGGCGCTGACCGATGCCGGGCAAAAGCTCGCCGAGCGGGCCACGCGGCTTTTGGCTGACGGCGAGGCGGCCGAGAACGAGGCACTGGCGCAGTCGTCCGTGCCGCGCGGGCTGGTACGGCTCGCGGTGCCCATGACCTTTGGCGTCAAGAATGTCGCGCCGCTGCTGCCGGAGTTTCTGGAAACCTATCCGGAGGTGTCGATCGATCTGCATCTGAGCGACGCCACGGTCGACCTGATCGGCGAGGGCTTTGATGCGGGCCTGCGCATCGCGCGATTGCCGGATTCCTCGCTGATCGCGCGGCGGCTGTGCGGCATGCCGCGCTACACCGTGGCCGCACCGTCTTATCTCAAGCAGCACGGCCGGCCGACGCACCCGATGCAGCTCGCGCAGCACAAATGCTTTGGTTACGCCTATCTCTCGACCCCGAACGTCTGGCACTACACCAACGCCGCCGGCGAGCAGGCGAGCGTGCGGCCCGGCGGTCCCCTGCGGGTCAACAATGGCGAAGCCGTCATGCCGGCGCTGCTCGCAGGGCTCGGCATCGCTGACCTGCCGGAGTTCATCGTCGGCGAGGCGGTCGCTTCGGGTGAGGTCGAAGTGATCCTGAAAGGCTGGAAGCAGCCGGAAGGAGCGGTGCATCTGGTCACGCCGCCCGGCGGCCCCAGGCCTGCGCGCGTCGAGGTGCTGGCGGAGTTTCTGGCGGCGAAGTTCGCGAAGGGGAAAAGGAAGTAGAAGCGTCATTGCGAGGAGCGGAGCGACGAAGCAATCGATAGTACCGCAAGCGGCGAGATGGATTGCTTCGCTTCGCTCGCAATGACGGGGATATGATTCCGCATTCTCGCGGCAGGTTTTTGCCCGAGTTGTGCATCTTCTTGTCCCTCTCAAGAATAGAGGGCGCAGGGAGCGCCGGATGCTCAGTCGCACCCGCGGCTCGTATGCAGAAAAGAACGCCACAGGTACGCCAAAAACACCGGCACTCCCTGCGCAATGGTTTACGGCTTATAACGCGCTCTCCTCGGTGTCCGGGCTTTTCTAGCCACCGTCGCCCGTGAAGAAAGTCCACGGGCTTGTCCCAGCATCGGGTCAGCATCGGGGGATCAGGACCACACGCCTTCGCCGTCCGTGTCAGCCGCGTTCGTCAACTGCGCCCAACACGTCCACCGCATCCCGCGCCCAACACTCGTGACGATCGCGAAGCGCCCCTCTTTGAGGGTGCGGGACGTCCGACTCTATACTACCGATCCATGTTTCGGAAAAAGAGAAATATTTTCGCAAATGGGGATTGACACGATTTCGGAAAATCAGCCTGTCGGGCAAATCAGTCAGCCCCTCATGGTGAGGAGCGCGAAGCGCGTCTCGAACCATGAGCCCGCGGCCCATCCTTCGAGACGCGCGCTAAAGCGCGCTCCTCAGGATGAGGTCTTGCTTGTTGCCGCGACAAACGGAAGCTTCCGGTTCTGTTGGCTCACACGTCCGATCCCGCTATACACCGTCAAAACAAGATCGCCTGGGAGAAGCTGCCGATGAATCGCCGTGAACTGCTGAAGACCGCCGCATTGCCGTTCGCGCAAATCGTGCTGCCCCGCGGCGCGCTGGCGCAAGGGGCCTATCCCTCGCGCAACATCACCATGATCGTGCCGTTTCCGGCCGGCGGCCAGGCCGATCTGGCGGCGCGTCCCGTGGCGCTGGCGAGCGGATCGCGAGCTTCCCCGATCTGCCGACGTTCAGGGAATTGGGCTACAGGGATGTCGAGTTCTACATCTGGGCCGGACTGTTCGCGCAGAGCGCGCTGCCGGCACCGATCATGACGCAGCTGCGCGATGCGATGGCGCAGGCGGTGAAGGCCCCCGAGGTGACAAAGACCTTCGCGACCGCGGGCAGCCCGGTCGCCTACATGGACGCACCGGAGTTTTCAAAGTTCGTCGCCGACGACAGCGCGCGCCTGATCGCGGCGGTGAAGAAGATCGGCAAGGTCGAATAGGTTCCGGCTTCGCTCGACAACGGCTTCACATTTAGTTGTCCGCGCGAACGTTCGTTGGCCGCATTCATTTGCAAGCTATGGAGCTGACGCCGCGCGGAACTTCCGCGCGCTTTCAGCATCGAACGAAACGAAAGGATCTGGAATGCGAACGCGGCACATTGTCCTGACCCTTGCGTTGGCGATTGGCGGTCTCGGTGCCGCAGCCGGCGCGGCGCTTGCGGAAGAATATCGGGGAACATGGGAACAGCAGATGGCCTGCACCCCCGATGTGTGGCGTCTGTGCAGCGACCAGATTCCCGACGTGAATCGCATCGTGGCGTGCCTGCAACAGAACACGTCAAATCTCTCCACCGGCTGTCGCGCGGTGTTTGAAGCCAACAACAGTGTGCCGCAACAGCAACCGGTTTCGCCGCCGCGTGGACGCGTAGCGCCGGCGCCGACGGCTCGGGTTGCACCGCCGCCACCGGCGCGCCCGAACGATGATGACGATGATGAGTAATCTCAGGCCGGCCTGATCCAAAGCGCGATGAATTTTTCATCGCGCTTTGGACTCTTGTTTGCGCATGATCTCTCCGGAAAACCGCTACACACTTTTCCGGATCATGCGTTGCAGACGTCGACCCATTCGGCGCCGACGAGTTCGGCCATCCGTTCGGGCGCGATCCGAACCGCGCTGTGGGTCGAGCCGGCTGCCGGCACCACGATGTCGAACGCCTTCATCGAGACGTCGCAATAGATGGCGAGCTGCGTCTTCAGCCCGAACGGGCAGACGCCGCCGACTTCATGGCCGGTGATCTCGGCGACTTCCTCGAGGCCGAGCATCTTCGGTTTGCCCCCGAACAGCGCCTTCACCTTCTTGTTGTCCATGCGCGAGGTGCCAGAGGTGACGATCAGCACCACGCGCTCGCCGACGCGTAGTGACAGCGTTTTCGCGATCCGCGCTGGCTCGACGCCATAAGCCTCGGCGGCAAGCGGCACGGTTGCCGAGCTCTGCTGCGATTCGATCACTGATATGTCGGGGGCGTTTTCGGCGAAGAAGGCGCGAACGGATTCAAGAACTCATGTTCAAGACTCTTGGAAGGCAACGACTTTCGGCAATTCAGACAATGAACGAATGCGATGGTTCACCTCGACGCCGAGCGCATCCATCTGGGTGCGCAGCGCCTTGAACAGGGTGAGCGGGGGCAGGGTCTCGCTCTCGACGCAGGCGAGCGCCATCGCTTCCGGCGTCACCCGCTCGATCCATGCGACATTGAGCCCGAACGCCTTGGCGCCGCAGGCATCCCAGGGGTTGGAGGAAACGAAGAGCACGCCGGCCGGCGGAACGCCGAGCTTCTCCTCGATCAGCGCGTAGGCCTCTGGGCTCGGCTTGAAGACCTTGTGGGCGTCGACGGAAAGCGTCGCCGCGAGCACGCGGTCAAGGCCGGTGTTCTTCACCAGCCGCGTCAGCATGTCCGGGCTGCCGTTGGAGAGGATCGCGAGCTTTTTCTCCTTCAGCGCCGACAGCGCCTCCATCGCATCCGGATAGAGATCGAGATGCAGATATTTGTCCATCAGGCGCGCAAACGTCGCCTCGTCATATTGCAGCCCGAGAATGCGCAGCGTGTAGGCGAGCGAGTCCCGCGTCACGACGGAAAAATCCTGGTAGCGCCGCATCAGCGAGCGCAGCCAGGTATATTCGAGCTGCTTGAGGCGCCAGACCTGGGTGATGATCTCGCCATAGCCGGGAAACGCCTCCTCGGTGACATCAGCCACCGACTGGATGTCGTACAGCGTCCCATAGGCGTCGAACACGACGGCGTTGATGGTCACGGCCCACCTGTCGGCGTCAGATGCCCAGAATCTTCCGGGCGTTCGCCTTTAGCACTTTTGGCCTGATGTCGTCGCGGATTTCGAGCTTGGCGAAATCGGCAAGCCAGCGGTCCGGCGTGATCACCGGCCAGTCCGAGCCGAACAGCATCTTGTCCTGCAAAATCGAGTTGATGTAGCGGACGAGAATCGGCGGGAAATATTTTGGCGACCAGCCGGACAGGTCGATGTAGACGTTGGGCTTGTGGGTCGCGACCGACAACGCCTCCTCCTGCCAGGGGAAGGACGGATGCGCGAGGATGATCTTCAGGTCCGGAAAATCGGCGGCGACATCGTCCATGTACATCGGGTTGGAATATTTCAGCCGCATGCCCATGCCGCCGGGCATGCCGGAGCCAACGCCGGTCTGGCCGGTGTGGAACAGCGCGATCGCGCCGCCCTCATTGATCGCCTCGTAGAGCGGATAGGCCATGCGGTCGTTCGGGTAAAAACCCTGCATGGTCGGATGGAATTTGAAGCCGCGGACGCCGTACTCTTCGATCAGCTTACGTGCCTCGCGGACCCCGAGCTTGCCCTTGTGCGGGTCGATCGAGACGAAGGGGATCAGCACGTCGAGATTTTCGGAGGCGACCTCCAGCATCTCGTAATTGTTGTAGCGGCGGAAGCCGGTCTCGCGCTCGGCATCGACCGGGAAGATCACGGCTGCGATCTTCTTGGCGCGATAGTAAGCCGCGGTCTCCGGCACGGTCGGCGGATGCTTGTGCGGCGATTTGAAATATTCCGCCATCTGCGCCTGGAAATCGTCGTAGCCGTCGTCGCCATGCATGCCGCAGGGCTCCTCGGCATGGGTGTGGATATCGATCGCGACCACGTTCTCGATGTCAGGCAGTTTGAGCTTGGGCATTTCCCGTTTCCCGGCTTGTTTCGCGGTTCCGCAAATTGATTATACGATATAACAAATTGCGCAAGGCGCGCAGGACCGGCCCTTGATCATCTTTCGGTTGTGATCTGCTTCATAGCACCGCTTTGGGTGTGAGCGCTATGTGGCCGCGGGTGGATCGCTCAACTGAGAGATGACGGCCATGGCCAATCAACCGACGCTTTACGAGCTTTCCGGAAACGGCATCTTCGTGACCTACATGACCACCAGCCTCACGGGGCAGCCGCAATTCTACTATCAGGACGCGTTCCAGGCGAAGCACTTCACCGGCAACCAGATCCAGACCGTCGACACCATTATCGGCAAGCTGGTGACGGTGTTCCTGATCCAGACCGTCGACGGCGGCAACACGACGTTCACGCTGATCGTGCCGACCGTGAATTTGCCGGCCTCGAACGTCGCCAACATCACGACCGAGGGCATCACGACCCTGCACAAATTCTCGATCTTCAAGCCGCCGCAGGGCCAGACCGAGACCTATAGCTTCCACAGGCTGTCGGGGACAGCGAGCTTCGTCGTGTTCTAGCCTTGGCGGGGGAGGGGCTGCGGCCGCGGCCCAGGAAGCCGTGGCCGGGTTCCGCGACGGGCGATTTCCCCTGCGATTTGAGGCCAAAGGCCTACTCGCGCGGGGCCGAATCCAGCCGAAAGGGCCGCTTTGGATTGACATTTGCCGGTCGCATGGCTTAGAAACCGCGCCGTCCCGGGCGGTTTGCCGCCGGCGGGATAAATCCCAATTTGCGCGATATCCGGCCTGTCCCATACGGCCTTTCAAAGCATCAGGATTGAGACAATGAAGGTCCGTAACTCGCTGAAATCGCTGCGTGGCCGCCACCGCGCCAACCGCCTGGTCCGCCGCAAGGGCCGGGTCTATGTGATCAACAAGGTCCAGCGTCGCTTCAAGGCGCGCCAGGGCTGACGGCTCACGCGATCAAAAAATCACAGCTCTTTGACGCGCTAGTGCCGCCGATTTGAAGTTCCTGCAAGTGTTTGCCGCGAGTCCCGAACTCAGGAACTTCAAATCGTAAAGCGGCACTAGAATCAATTAGTTGCTAGTGCCTCGTTTTCTGAAGTTCGTGATAAGTGGCTCAGCGGGAGTGCACGAACTTCGGAAAACGAGGCACTAGGTGCTTTGCAGCGCGTTTTGTCGCGTCTACACTTCACAAATGGCATTCCGACTCTCCCAGGCGATACTGCTCGCCGCGACGCTCGTCGTCGCCCCCTCACTTGCTTTCGCGGCACCCGACAGCCCGAGCGCCAAGCAACGAAAACTTCCCGAAGCGCCGAGCAAGCTGCCCAAGGTGGGCTCCGACCGCGTCAAGGGGCTGGATTTCCTGTTCGGCGCGCTGAAGGCCGCGCCCGACGACGCCAGCGCCAAGCATGTCGAGGCGCGGATCTGGGCGATCTGGCTGCAGACCCCGAGCGATACCGCCGCATTGCTGATGGCACGCGCCAAGGCCGCGATGGACGCGCAGCAGGCCGATGTCGCGCTGAAGCTGCTCGATGCCATCGTCAAGCTGCGCCCGGACTATGTCGAGGCCTGGAACAGGCGCGCGACGCTGTACTACCTGAAGAACGACTACGGGCGTTCGATCGCCGACATCCAGCAGGTGCTGGCCCGCGAGCCCCGGCATTTCGGCGCGCTCGCCGGTCTTGGCATGATCATGCAGGATATCGGCGACGACAAGCGCGCGCTGGAAGCCTTCCGCAAGGCGCTCGCGATCAACCCGCATCTGGAAAAGGTGCCGGAGCTCGTCAAGACGCTGAGCGAAAAGGTCGAAGGCCGCGACATCTGATCGAAAACTCGATCGATCCGCCGATCTCACGGTTACCGCGCGACCCAGCGATGCGACATCGTCACCAGCAACCCCGTGATTTACGGTCTGGACGCGTACAACAGCGGCTGTTGGTCCGGCGATGGTCCCTGCCGGTCGCGCGACAATGCCAAGCTTGCCCGCTCGACCATTGCCGCTTGCCCGAAAGACGAACCCGACGAGGAGAAGCGACGTCGGCCGCTAGTGGTCCAATTCCAACATTCGCATCCCGTTGCAGGGGTCACCTTGCGAATGTTGGAATTGGAGGACCACTAGCAAAATATGATTTTAGCGGAGCTTTGGATTTGACGTTCGCCTACGAGTTCGCCGCAAGCGGGGTAGCGAACGTCAAATCCGCTCCACTAGTGCAGGACGTCGCTGCCGCGCTCGGCGAAGCCGTAATGCGCGGCCGCTGCATAAAGCTGGGCGATCTCGGTTTCCAGATGCTCGTTGACCATCAACAGCGCTTTCAGCGCACCGCGCAGGTCGCCGTTGCAGTTGGCCACAATCTCGTCGATGACGGCTTCACTCGGTCCAAAAGTCATCGATATTCTCCTACTTTCCCTGCGGACTAATTTTCGGCGCCCGAGCCTGTTCCGGTGAATGGCGTGGTAGGCCGGACCGCACGAACTCCCTTAGTCACGTACGCCCGACTGTCAGAAAAAGTGCTGACCATGGTTATAAAATGGCCGACGACGCCCGTATGACAGGCCCCCGCATTCATACGGGGAAACTCCACATTTTCGCCGCGAAACCGGTGCGGTGCGGCAACGTAGTTGGTTCATGGCCCGTGCTTTCCGGAAAATCTCAATGATTCCAATCATCGTCGTGGCAGCACTGGCACTGCTGGCGCTGGTCACAAAAACCTGCGTTTTTGTACTCGAGCGGACTTATCCACCGCTCGGAAAAAAAATTGTGGTGGCAGGCGCAGCCTTGAATGTGGTCGAACTCGGGCCGCAAGATGCTGCGGGCCCTCCCGTCCTGCTGCTGCATGGCGCAAGCTGCAATCTGGAGGCGATGCGCTTCCCGCTCGGCGAACTGCTCGCGCAACACCATCGCGTGATCCTCATCGACCGTCCCGGCCATGGCTGGAGCGAGCGCGAACGCGAAACCGATTCGACGCCCGCCGCACACGCAGCGATGATCGAGGAGGCGCTGGAAAAACTCGGCACCGGTCCTGTCATCGTGGTGGTGCATTCGCTCGCCGGCGCGCTCGGGGCGCGGATCGCGCTCGATTATCCCGCGCGCGTCGCGGGCCTGGTGATGCTCGCGCCGGTGACGCATCCCTGGCGCGGCGGCGTCGGCTGGTACAACGAGGTTGTGACCACGCGGGTGATCGGCCCCTTGCTCGCGCACACCATCACGCTGCCGCTCGGCCTCTTGCTGGCAGAGCGGGCCGCGCGCAATGTGTTCGCGCCGCAGGCGATGCCGGACGGTTTTGTGAAGGACACGGCGACGCCGCTGCTGTTGCGTCCGAGCGAGTTCGTGGCCAATGCGCGCGACCTCGTGACGCTGAAGCAAGCGGTCGCCGAGCAGGCGCCGCGCTATGCCGGGATCAAGGCACCTGTCACGGTGATTGCCGGCGATGTCGACAAGACGGTGTCGACCAACATCCATGCGCGTCCGTTTGCGGCGACCGTTCCGAACGCGAGGCTGATCGTGCTTTCCGGCGTCGGCCACATGATCCAGAACACGGTGCCCGATCTCGTCGCCTTGGAGATCGAAGCGATGATCGGCAATTTGGCGTTGAGCGAGACAGCGACTGTTCCAGCGCCGGCCGAATCCTTAACAATCCGGAAACCAGCCCCGGATCGGGCCTAAACGTTTGTCAAATTCTTAATCGAAACCCCCGCATGCTCAGGCCTTTCCGGGCAAGGGAACGGTCAGGCAGCATGGGCATTCATTCCGCCCGCACGGCGCAACCTCACGACGACGCCAATTTGAGGCTCGTCCGGTTTTTCAGCATCTGCCTCGGCAGTCTGGTGTTCGTCTACGCGCTGCTCGCGGTGCGGCTGTTTCTCGAACAGGACAGTTTTGAGGTTTCGGAATGTCTCCTGATTGCGGCGCGTGTGCTGCTGGGAGCGGCGGCGCTGGTTGCGATCTTCTATCCGGCCTGGCTCGCGCGCCCGCTGGAGCGCCGGATCAGCGAGATGGGGTCATCGTTCGAAGCGGGCTTTGCCAGCGCGAGCGCAAAGGAAAAGATCCGCCTGATCGTGCTGGTCACGATGGTGAGCCTTCTGCTCGAGCTCGTCATGATCCGCTGGCTGGCTTCGGTCTTCCCGGTGTTCTCGTTCTTCAAGAACTTTACGCTGCTCGCCTGCTTCCTTGGACTCGGCGCCGGCTACGCGGTTTCGGAGAAGCAACCTTGCGCGCCCGCGCTGGTGCTGCCGATGCTGGCGCTGTTCGTCGGCGTCATCACGCTGCTCCGCTATGACGTCGGCGCCACCACGGGCGTGTTCTCGGGCCTGCCGATGCAGGAGCAGACCTCCATCTCGATCTGGATGGACAGGCTGAACTGGCTCGCGCTGTTCCAGCGCAGCGTGCCGCTCTATCTCTTGCTTGGCATGAGCTTCGTGCTCTGCGCCTGCATCTGTTATCCGGTCGGCCAGCTCTGCGGCAAGCTGCTCGGCGCCGCCGACGCGCTGAAGGCCTATGGCCTCAACCTGATCGGCAGCATCCTCGGCGTGCTCGTGCTCTGCGGCATGAGCCTGTTCTGGCTGCCGCCGCTGGTCTGGTTCACCGTGGTCGGCGGCGTGCTGCTCGTTTTCGTGCTGGCGCGTGACGCACGGCTGCCGCTCGGCGTCGCGAGCTTCTGCCTGCTGCTCGGCGTGCTGGCCTGGCCGGTGCAGACCGACATCCAGTGCATCTATTCGCCCTATCAGCTGCTGGAGAAGATGGCCAAGAGCGACGGCCTGATGAACATTCTCTCGGGCGGCTCCTATTACCAGAAGGTCTTCAACCTCTCGGAAGCCAGTCGCGGCCACGAGCCGGAAGAGGACAAATATGTCCGCGCCTATTACGAGTTTCCGTTCAATTTCAAGAAGCGGCCCGAGCGGGTCGCGATCGTCGGCGCCGGCAGCGGCAACGACGTGGCCGCCGCGCTGCGCATGGGCGCGTCCCATGTCGATGCCATCGAGATCGATCCGGCGATCGTCTTCCTCGGCAGGCATTACCACCCCGAGCATCCCTATGACGATCCGCGGGTGAACGTCGTCATCAACGACGCGCGCAATTTCTTCCGCACCGCGCAACAGCAATATGATCTGATCATCTATGGCGTGCTGGATTCGCACACGGCGCTGAGCCACGCCTCGAACCTGCGCGTCGATTCCTACGTCTACACCCGCGAGGGCATCACCGAGGCCTTCGAGCTGCTCAAGCCCGACGGCGTGATGTCGATAGCCTTCGCGCTGCCGAACGAGTCGCTCGGCTTCAAGCTGTCGCATATCCTCTCCGGTATTCCCGGCGCCGGAAAGCCGCTTGCCGTGCGCGTCGGCTACAACTCGAAGATGACGACGGCATTTGTCACGCAGAAGGGCCATGACGTCGCCATGCCCGATGCCAGCGCCTTTGCCGCGTTCGGCTTCGAGGATGTCTCCAGCCGTTTTGCGCAGCCCTATCCGGAAGCGAGCATCCCGACCGACGATTGGCCGTTCTTCTACATGATCAATCGTACCTATCCGGTGAGCTACATGCTCGCGCTCGGCATGGTGCTGCTGCTCTCCACCATGTTCGTCCGCAAGACCATCGGCTGGACCGGCCCGGTCGAGCGCTCCTATCTGCCGTTCTTCTTCCTGGGGAGCGGCTTCATGCTGGTGGAGACCAAGGCGATCACCGAGCTTGGGCTGCATCTCGGCGGCACCTGGTTCGTCATCGCCGCCACCATCGTGCTGGTGCTGGTGATGGCGTACCTCGCCAACTTCATGGTCCAGCGCAAATTCGTGCCGCGCACGAGCTTTGCCTTCATCGGCCTGCTCGCGAGCCTGTTGCTCGGCTATTTCTCGGCACGCAACCACGATCTGATTGCGTTCGCCTCGCCCGCGGTCAGCCTGGTCGTGGCCTGCGTGGTGCTGACTATCCCGCTGTTCTTCTCCGGCTTCGTGTTCTCGACCCTGATCGGCAATCCCGGCGTCAACATCTCCACCGCGCTCGCCTATAACCTGATGGGCGCGCTGTTCGGCGGGCTGATGGAATATAACTCCATGTATTTCGGCTTCGCTTTCCTCTATTTGCTCGCCATGGGCTTCTACGGCCTCGCCTGGGCCTTCTCGCTCGAGCCCGTGGTGGCGGCGCGGCGGCTCGCGGCGGCCGCGCGGCGGGTGTAGTGCTGAGACGGTCTCACAAGCAAAAGCCCCGGCCGACCGGGCCGGGGCTTTTTGTTCGCGCGCTTGGCTGCCGACGAGCTACGCGGCCCTTCCAATCGGTTTTGCGCGCTCGATCCGTTTGCGCTCGCCGGGCGAGTTCATCGCTTCCCACAAGTCGGTACGCCGCTGGATGTTGAGCCAGAACTCCGGACTGTTGCCGAACACGCGGGCAAGAATGAGCGCGGTCGCGGCGGTGACGTTCCGCCGGTCGTTGCAGAGTTCGTTGACATGCTTGCGTTGAACTCCCATGGCGGCGGCAAGCGCGCCTTGAGTTAACTCAAGCGGCTCCATGAACTCTTCCCGGAGGACTTCGCCGACAGTAGCCGGCTTGCGCTTGGTCATCAGCATGACCCGTCTCCCGCTTTACCTATAGCTGTGGTCGTCAAGGTAGACGCCTTCCGCCTCGCCTTTGGCGCTGGACCAGCGAAACACAAGTCGCCATTGCTTGTTGACCCGAATGGAGTGGAACCCAGCGAGATTGCCGCGCAGTTTCTCGAAATGATTGCTCGGCGGTACCCGCAAATCTCGATCGTTAGTCGCGTCGTCGAGCATCTGAAGTTTGCGAAACAACCGACTCTCGAGGTCAGGCGGGATGTTTCGCGACTTGAGGTCTTCGACGAAGAAAGCCCGCAGCCACGCGTCACGGAAGCTCACGATCATGCATAGCCGACCCACACTCAAATGAGGCAATGTACCACACAATGGTACACAATGGCAATGCCCGTCTGTGCGGGCATTGCCATGATGATTGGCAGCTACTTCTTCTTCCCGTCCTTGTCGAACTGCGAGATGTAGGCCCAGAGGTCGCCCGCTTCCTTCTCGTTCTTGATGCCGGCGAAGGCCATCTTGGTGCCGGGGATCTTGGCCTTGGGGTCCTTGATGTATTCGAGGAACTGGTCCTTGCTCCAGGTGATGCCGGAGTTCTTGTTGGCGTCGGAATAGGAATAGCCCTCTGCCGAGCCGGAATGGCGGCCGTCGAGCCCGTTCAGCACGGGACCTACCTTGTTCTTGGCGCCTTCGCCGATCGCATGGCACGCCAGGCATTTCTTGAACGAGGTTTCGCCGGCGGCGACGTCCTGCGCCCGCGCGATGGTGGTGGCCGCCATGGCGGAGACGAGGGCCACGACGCTCAGGGTCATTTTTTTCATGGGATGCTCTTTGGCTTGATCGGTGGGGGTAGGTAAGGGTAGCGCGGCCGTTTTGGCACGGCCGGCTTGCGGGGGACAAGCCACGAAACCTTGACAGGTTTCAGATTCGCCCGCTTGTCCCAGAGCGAACTCGCAAGCTGCAGCGGCATTCGACCTTCGAATGGCCTACCCAAGCGGGGGCAGTCGTGGTTGATTTGGCTCCGTAAATCGATTTTGGCAATTCGATAAAGCGCGGAGCCGGAGGGACAGCCATGGCGATCATGATGCCACAAGCCGATTCCGCGGTGCTGTCGCGCCGCGCGGAGATCGTCGCAAGCTTGCGCGCCATCGTGCCGGGCGAGGGCGTGATCGATGCCCCGGCCGAGATGCGCGCCTATGAGAGCGACGGGCTCACCGCCTATCGCCAGCCGCCGATGGTCGTGGTGCTGCCGGATACCACCGAGCAGGTCTCGAAAGTCCTGAAATACTGCCGTGAGCACAACATCAAGGTGGTGCCGCGCGGCTCGGGCACTTCGCTGTCGGGAGGCGCGCTGCCGCTTGCCGATGGCGTGCTGCTGGGGCTCGGCAAGTTCAAGCGCATCCGCGAGATCGATTTCGACAACCGCGTGGTCGTCACCGAGCCCGGTGTCACCAATCTCGCCATCAGCCAGGCGGTGGCGCATGCCGGCTTCTATTATGCGCCCGATCCATCGTCGCAGATCGCCTGCTCGATCGGCGGCAACGTCGCGGAAAATTCCGGCGGCGTGCACTGTCTGAAATACGGCATGACCACCAACAATGTGCTGGGCTGCGAGATCGTGCTGATGAGCGGCGAGGTGCTGCGCATCGGCGGCAAGTCGGCGGAAAATTCCGGCTACGATCTGATGGGCATCATCACGGGTTCGGAGGGGTTGCTCGGTGTCATCACGGAAGTTACCGTGCGCATCCTGCAGAAGCCGGAGACGGCGCGGGCGCTGATGGTCGGCTTTGCACAAGTGGAAGCCGCCGGCGAATGCGTGGCGCGGATCATCGGCGCCGGCATCATCCCGGGCGGCATGGAGATGATGGACAAGCCCGCGATCCACGCTGCGGAAGCCTTCGTGCATGCCGGCTATCCCCTCGACGTCGAGGCGCTGCTTATCATCGAGCTCGACGGTCCCGGAATCGAGGTTGATGAGCTGATCACACGGGTGGAAACCATCGCCAAGGGCTGCGGTTCGGTAACCCTGCAGATTTCCACCTCGGAAGCCGAGCGCAATCTGTTCTGGGCCGGCCGCAAGGCGGCTTTCCCCGCGGTCGGGCGGATTTCGCCCGACTATCTCTGCATGGACGGCACGATTCCGCGCGGCGCGCTGCCGAAGGCGCTCTCGCGCATCCGCGAGCTCTCGGAAAAATATGGCCTCGGCGTCGCCAACGTCTTCCATGCCGGCGACGGCAACCTGCATCCGCTGATCCTCTATGATGCCAACAAGCCCGGCGAGATCGAGAAGGCGGAAGCCTTCGGCGCCGACATCCTGCGCTGCTGTGTCGAGCTCGGCGGCGTGCTCACCGGCGAGCACGGTGTCGGCATCGAGAAACGCGATTTGATGGGCGAGATGTTCTCGGAGATCGACCTCAACCAGCAGCAGCGGCTGAAATGCGCCTTCGACGCGCAGGGCCTGCTCAATCCCGGAAAAGTGTTTCCGACCCTGCACCGCTGCGCCGAGCTCGGCCGTATGCACGTTCATGCCGGCAAGCTCGCATTCCCGGATCTGCCGAGATTCTAAGCGCGAACTGTAACCCGCTCAGCCGAAAGTGGCCTTTACGAGCTGCGTATCCATGTATTCGCGGCTCTCGCAAATCTTGCCGTTCTCGAACCTGAATACGAAGCAATAGGTATTTCTGTAGCTGCGGCCATCTTTGGTTCGCGCCTCGCCTTGCGCCTCCACCACCACCGTATCGTTCTCTGCGGCAACGTTGGTCACGTTAATCCGGATCGTGCCGTCGAGGACTTCGCGAATTGGGCCGAACAGGTTGTTGTAGACGTCCGTCCTGCCCTCGAAAGTCCGCGCGAAACGGTGATCGCCAAACATGGTGATGCTGACGTCGTCGCTTAGAAGGTTCAGGTAGGGCGCGGGATTTCCGGCAGCCATCGCTGCATAGGCGCTCACAACGGCCTGCTTGTTCTCCGAACTGTTCATGAAAATGAAACCAGCTCCTGGACTTAAGTTAAGTTCTAAGTTCAAATCTAGAATGCGGTATCTAGGTATTTTTGTCAAACCCAGCTAGAAGAGGCCCATGGAGCCCGAGCGATTCAACTACGATCTCGAGAACTGCTCGATCAAACGGGCGCTCGACGTGCTGGGTGAGAAATGGACGCTGCTGGTGCTGCGCGAAGCCATTTACGGCGTCCGCAGGTTCGACGATTTTGCCCGCGCGCTGAAATGCGGCCGCGCAGTGCTAAGCGCCCGGCTGAAGACTTTGACTGAAGCCGGAATCCTCAAACGCGTCGAATACAGGGAAAGCGAACAACGAGCCCGCGCCGAATATCATCTTGACGAGAAGGGCCTCGATCTCTTCACGACCATCTACGCGCTGTCGCAGTGGGGCGACCGCTGGATGCCGCCTCCTGACGGCCCGGTGGCAAAGGTCACGGACCGCGGGTCGGGGCGATCGGTGAAGGTCGTGCTGAGCAGCGAGCCGAAGCTGAAATCCCTGTCAATGCGCGAGCTGAAAATTGCACCCGGGCCGGGTGCAAAGCGGATCAAGTAGGGGAACAGGATGATTCACAGCCCGACCTTCCTAGGTTCTAGCCGGGAGGGTCTCCAAAGGTTGTCCATGCGGCCCCATACTCTCCATCGTCCAGTCATGCTTTTGTCAAAACTCCATTGAGAGTTGTAGAGTTCGCGACATAGTGGAAGTCCGACCGCCCTCCTTCGGGTGACACTTGGAGGGAAAGGAGCGCCAATGAGTTCCACGCCGAACCCCACACCCGGTAACCCGGACGCCGTCCTGGCCGCCCGCGCGGATGAACGGCTCGCCCATGCCTATGAACAGATCGCGCGCGCGGACGAACAGCTCGCGCGCGTGACCGAACAGCTTTCCAAACTGGAGGACGATGCCGTGCGCCATCCTTCGGCGGTCCCCGGTTTGCGGCCATCCCGTGGCAGGCCGGCGCTGCGTGGGTTCGTCGGCCTGGTCCTGGCAGCATGCATCGGTGCCGCGGCTTACGCCGCGCAGTCCCCCCAAGGCGAAGCGGCCAGGCTGACCATCGCCCAGTGGGTGCCGTACCTCGTCTCAACTTCATCGCCATGGTTGGCAAAGCCGGGGAATTCCGTGCAGCCGAACCCATCTGGCGTTCAGCTGGCATCGGTTGAGGCGGCACCGCCGCAACCAGCACCCTCGGCGCAGACCCCGGCCCAAGACGCCGCGTCAACGCCCTCTCCCGTGTCGCCCGAGCTCGCGCAATTGCTGCAAACCATGGCGCGCGATATCGCAACCGTGGAGCAGGGGATCGAACAGCTCAAGGCGAACCAGGAACGAATGGCCGCCGACAATGCAAGAGCCATCGAGGAGCTGAAGGCGAGCCAGGAACAGATGACGCGCCTTGCCGCCAAGTCTTCCGAGAAGTCTTCCGGGAAGTCTTCTGAGCAGGACACGCGGGCCACAACGCCTGTGCCTGCGCCCCGACCGGTTGCCAGCACCGCGCCGAAGCCGCCGCCGAAGCAGCCTGCGCAAGCCAGAGCGCGCCCGCAGCCGGTACAATTGCAGCCAAAACAACAGTAGTTCTTATCGGCGCCGCGGCTAAAGCGCGATGAGATTGGGTTGACCAGTCATCGCGCTTTAGCCTTTTGATTGAGCATGATCTTTTCGGAAGACCGCTACACACTTTTCCGGATCATGCTCTAGGCGCCGGCCAGCAGCCGGCGCCCTCGACGTCCGTTCTTGCAGAGATCTACAGCAGCGCGTATTGCGCGCGTTCGCGCCTCGCGAGCAGCGGCAACGCCTGGCCTGCGATATAGGTCTTGAAATGCGCGCTTTCCTGATGCGCCTTGAAGGCGGCTTCGTCGCGGAACAGCTCGTAGAACAAGAACTGCGCCGGATTTTCCTTTGCACGCGAGATCAGGAACAGCTTGGCGCCTTCCTCGCGCTGCGCTTCGGGCAGGAAACGATCCAGGATCGAGGCGACCCTGTCGGCCTCGCCTTCCTTCGCCTCCCACTGCGCGACGACCAGAAGCCCGCCGCCGTCGACGGCTTCGCTGACGGTTTTGCTGTTTACTGCATATCGGCCCATGGCGATCACTCCTTCGGTTGCTTTAGGGGCGGAGCTTCCCTTACGCTCGCGCAGGGCGCCGATAATTCGATACCGGGCGAAATATGTAATAAACGCTTCGATCAATATCGAAGTGTGGAGGCCCCTTGGTGTCCGGCGCCGGCCAAGCTAGAAGGAATGACGGGCGGAGGCTCAAGAAGGCGTGGGTAAGTGGATATCCTGAAAATACGCGACGCCAAGGACGTCGAGGCGGTGGTGCGGGCGGCGATCGCGAACGAGCAGCCGCTGGAGATCATCGGCCATGGTTCCAGGCGCGCCATCGGCCAGCCGATGGCGACCAATGCCGTGCTCGACCTCTCATCGCTCAACGCCGTCACCTCCTACGAGCCGAACGAGCTGATCATTACGGTGCAGGCCGGCGCGCCGCTCGCCGACGTAATGTCGCTGATCGAACTCCAAGAACCAGCAATTCGCTTTCGAGCCGATGGATACCGCGCCGCTTTTGGGCGTCGTCGACCCCGGAACCATCGCCGGCATGATCGCGGCAGGCCTGGCCGGCCCGCGCCGGATCAAGGCGGGCGGGGCGCGAGACCATCTGCTCGGCGCGCATGCTGTCTCGGGTTTTGGCGACAGCTTCAAGACCGGCGGCAAGGTGGTGAAGAACGTCACCGGCTACGACCTCTGCAAACTGCTCGCGGGTTCCTGGGGCACGCTCGCGGTCATGACCGAGGTGACGCTGAAGGTGATGCCGCGGCCGGAAGCCGAGCGCACCTTGGTGCTGCGCGGCCTCGACGAGCTTGTCGCCAACCGCGCCATGACCGCGGCCCTCGGCTCGCCCTTCGATGTTTCTGCGGCGGCGCATGTGCCGAGCTCCGCGCTGCGGGGCGAGGTGGGTGGCCTCGACCAGCTCGGCCCGATGCGGGAAGCGGTCACCCTGATACGGCTCGAGGGGATTTTGGCTTCCGCCAGCCACCGCGCAGCCTCGCTCGCGAAGATGCTGGAGCCCTTCGGCAAGGTTGAGATCGTGGAAGATGCGGCGTCCGCACAAGCCTGGCGGGCCATCCGCGACGTCGTGCCGTTCGCAGGCAGCGGTCCGCTCGGAACCTGGCCGGTGTGGCGGATCGTCTGTCCGCCGGCCTCGGGCGGCCCTCTTGGGCAGGCCCTTGTGCGCGCGACCGGGGGCGAGGTGATCTATGATTGGGGCGGCGGGCTGATCTGGGCCGCGCTGCCGCCCAGGACGGACCCCAAGGCGGATGCGCAGGCAGGCCTGGTGCGCTCCCGCGTCAATGCGGCCGGCGGCCATGCCATGCTGCTGCGCGCCTCCGAGGACATCAGGCGCCATGTCGACGTCTTCCATCCGCAACCATCGGCCCTCGCGGGCCTGAGTGAGCGGGTGCGCCAGAGCTTTGATCCGAAGGGCGTGCTCAACCGCGGCCGCATGATCCGGGGGGCTGCCGCATGAAGACCGAATTTTCAGCCGTCCAGCTCGCCGACCCCGACATCAAGGAGGCCGACAAGATCCTGCGCGCCTGCGTGCATTGCGGCTTCTGCACCGCGACCTGCCCGACCTATGTGCTGCTCGGCGACGAACTGGATAGCCCGCGCGGCCGCATCTATCTCATCAAGGAGATGCTGGAGAAGGACCAGCCGCCGACAAAGGACGTGGTCAAGCATATCGATCGCTGCCTGTCCTGCCTGTCCTGCATGACCACCTGTCCGTCGGGCGTGAACTACATGCATCTGGTCGATCAGGCGCGCGCGCGGATCGAGCGCGATTATCGCCGGCCGCCGCCGGAGCGGCTGCTGCGGTCGGTGCTGGCGCTGGTGCTGCCGAGCCCAAAGTTGTTCCGGATCAGCCTGTGGCTGGCGCGGCTGGCAAGGCCGGCTGCCTCGCTGCTGCCAGTGCCAGAACCGTCCGCTACCCCCGGCCTGTTGCGGCGCCTCACCGCGATGCTGGCGATGGCGCCGGCGGCCTTGCCGGCGCCGGGGCCGGCCTCGGGCAGCGTGTTTCCGGCGTCAGGCCAGCGGCGCGGGCGCGTCGCGCTGCTGCAGGGTTGCGCGCAGCAGGTGCTGGCGCCACGAATCAACCAGGCCGCCATCAATGTGCTGACCCGCCATGGAATCGAGGTCGTGCTGGTCAAGGACGAGCAATGCTGCGGCGCATTGACCCATCACATGGGCCTCGACGGCGATGCGCTCGCGCGTGCCCGCGCCAACATCACCGCGTGGCTGAAGGAGGCCGATCGCGGCGGCCTCGACGCCGTCCTGGTGACGACGTCCGGATGCGGAACCGTGATCAAGGACTACGGCTATATGTTGCGAGAAGACCGCGATTTTGCTGGACCCGCGGCGAAGGTCTCCTCGCTCGCGAAAGACATCACCGAGTATCTCCAAAGCGTCGAATTGCAGGCGCAACAGCGTCAACACGACGGCATCGTCGTCGCCTATCACTCGGCCTGTTCGCTGCAGCATGGACAGAAAATCGTTGGGCTTCCGAAAGAATTGCTTTCCAAGAGTGGATTCGTGGTGAAAGATGTGCCGGAGAGTCATTTGTGTTGCGGTTCGGCTGGGACCTACAACCTTCTCCAGCCTGACATTGCGACGAAGTTGCGAGATCGAAAGGTCGCCAACATCGCAAGCGTCAAGCCGGACATGATTGCCGCGGGCAACATCGGATGCATGATGCAGATTGCCGGCGGCACATCGGTTCCTGTCGTGCACACGATTGAGCTTCTCGATTGGGCGACGGGCGGTCCGCGGCCTGGACCACACTGATCGAATGGCTCCGCGCACGAGGTGCGGGAGGAGTTGAAAGCGCCTGATGGACACTGATCGGCGGCAACAGGAGGATCACGATGGCTAAAGGGAAAAAGAACAAGAAAGGCAAAAAAGACAAAAAGAAAAAATTGCTGACGATGGCGAAGAAGTCCGCGAAGAAGACCTCGAAGAAGAAGGCCAAGAAGGCGGCGAAGAAGTACGCGCCGAAGAAATCCGCCAAGAAGAAAGCGGCGAAGAAAACCGCGAAGAAGTCGGCAAAGAAAGCGGCAAAGAAAGCGGCGAAGAAGACCGCCAAGAAAGCGGCCCCGAAGAAAGCGGCCCCCAAGAAGAGCGCGCCAAAGAAGGCTGCAGCTCCCGCTCCCGCCCCGGCTGCACCGGAACCCGCCCCGGCTCCCGAACCGGCGCCGGCTCCGGCCCCGAGCTGGGCCATGCCGAGCTCACACAGTCCGTCGACGCCGTCCTATGGAGACCATCACCCGTCGACCGGCGGGGACGACCACGACGGCTAGACCATTTCAGCCTGCTTCGGATCAGGCGAACAAAGGCCGCGGCAGCGCAAGCTCCGCGGCCTTTTGCGTGGGGGTGAGGCCGGTCAGCGGCCGGAAAAGCTGATTCGTGTCGTCAGCGGCTATGCACAGCGGGGGGCGTTGCGAGCCGTCGTTTTGCGGGCGTCTGCGTGGAGAAAAAAGGCCAAAATTGTTGTTGGAATGCAACACCCTCTTACAACCTTTCGTGAAATCCCCAGAACGCCTAAAAAGTCGGCAGATGCACGTGTTTTTTGCTTCACGCGTCTGGGCAGGCGTTTCACATTGCCTGCGGGTTAAGAAAATTCGCACTTCAGCCAGGTGTCGCTGCCCCGGGGGGCGTCCGGAATCAGGCTGGTTCTTGGAAAGTGATGGGGATTGTCATGAAGAAAGTAGTCTTGTTGGCAACGGCGCTGGCAATGATTTCGGGTTCGGCTCTGGCCGCGGATATGCCGGTGAAGGCCATGAAGGCACCGCCGCCGCCGCCGTTCGACCCTTGGGATGTCGCCTTCGGCAGCGCCATCATGAGCGACTACGTGTTCCGCGGCGTCACCCAGTCCAACCACAAGCCGTCGGTCGCAGCGTATTTCGAGCCGCGCTACAACATCAACAAGGACCTGCAGCTCTATGCTGGCGTTGCCGGCGAGAGCATCTCCTTTGCGAATCGCGCCGCGGCTGAAATCGATGTCTACGGCGGTATTCGTCCAACCTTTGGCGCCTTCGCCTTCGACTTCGGCGTCTGGGGTTACCTGTATCCGGGTGGTACCTGCTATTACGGTGCTGGCGCCGTCACCGATACTGCTGGAAACGCACTTAGCGCGGAATGTATCGCCAACACCCTGACCAACTTCAACGTTGCCAAGAAGGATGCAAGCTTCTTCGAAGTTTATGGCAAGGTTAACTACACCATCAACGAAAACTGGCAGTTCGGATTGAACGAGTACTATTCGCCGAATTTCCTGAACACCGGCGCCTGGGGCAACTATACGTCGATCACTGGCAAGTGGACCGCGCCGAGCACCTTCTTCGGCGCCTCCGGCTTCGGCATGTACGTCTCGGGTGAGTTCGGCCGCCAGTGGTTCGGAACGTCTGATTCCTTTTATGGCGTGGTTCAACTTCCTGGTTTCCCCAACTACACGGCAGGTATTCCCGAGCCAAGCTACAATACGTGGAACATCGGCGTTGGTTTTACGTACAAGGTATTCACGCTGGATCTGCGTTACTCCGACACCAACCTGTCGAAGGGTGATTGCAATGCCTTCACCAGCGATTTCACGGGGGGTGGAACAACCAACGTGACCGCGATCAATCCCGGTGGCGTGGGCTCCAACTGGTGCGGCGCGACGGGTATCGCCAAGCTGTCGGTCGACCTGACGGCGATGACCAACCTGAAGTAAGCTTGCAGGTTACGGATTGCGGAAGGGGCGGCAGAGCGATCTGCCGCCCTTTTCATTTGGGCGATGATATCCATGGACGGGGACTGGCTTAGGCGGATTCGAGGTGCCTGGCGGGGGCTGGAACGGCATCATCTGGCCGAGGGCGCGGTCGCCGGGCTGGGCGGGGCGTTGGCCATCGCCGCCATGGAATGGTCCTCCCAGGTCTCGCAGACGCCGCTCGGAGCCATTCCGTTCGCGACCTCGATCGTGCTGGTGATGGGCTCTCCCGACGCCGAGCCGGCGCAGCCTCGCGCACTGGTCGGAGGACACATCCTGTCGACGCTGGTCGGGATCGCGGTCCTTGCGGTCACCGGGCCACATGCCTGGGCGGCGGCGCTGGCGGTGGGGCTGGCGATCCTGGCGATGTACCTGACTGACACGTTTCATCCGCCGGCCGGGATCGACCCGCTGCTGGTGGTCTCCCAAAATCTCGCCTGGACCTTCCTGATCGCGCCGGTGGCTATCGGCGCGATACTGCTCACGCTGTTCGCCTACGCCTGGCACCATTGGCTGCGCCGCCGGCGATGGCCGCGGCGCTGGCTCTAAAGCGCGTGGCGCTTTAGAGTTTTTTGTTTGCGCATGATCTCCGCGCAAACGCTGCGCGTTTGTCGCGAGGGAAAACTGGTGCCCACTTTTCCGGATCATGCGCTAGCAGTTTAGGCCTTGCCGCGCTCAGCCCCGCCCGGCAGGACGAAATGATCGCCCTCGCGCGCCAGCGCAGCCTTGCGGTGGTGGAACGCATCCAGCGTGGCGCGGTGGCCGATCGAGACCACGGTGGTGCTGGGCAGCTTTTCCTGGAGCAGGCGATAGAGCGCGGCCTCCGCGGGTTCGTCGAGCGAGGCGGTGGCTTCATCGAGGAACAGGAATTTGGGCGCCTGCAGCAGCGCCCGCGCAATGCCGAGCCGCTGCTGCTCGCCGAGCGACAGGATCCGGTTCCAGTGTTCCTCGTCCTCGATCCGCGGGGCCAGTTGCGGCAGGCCGACCTCCGTCAAGACCTCCCTGATCCGCTCAGTGCTGAAAGCGGTCGCCTCGCTCGGAAAGGCAATCGCCGCATGCAGCGAACCGATCGGGAAATACGGCTTTTGCGGCAGCATCATCAGCGAAGCATGGGCGGGAATCGAAATCGAGCCGTTGCCGAACGGCCAGATCCCGGCAATCGCGCGGAACAGCGTCGACTTGCCGGCGCCGGAGGGGCCGCTGACCAAGAGGCGCTCGCTTGGGTGAATGCGGAAATCGGAGGCCGAGATCAGCGGCGTGCCATTGGGTAGCCGCACCAGAAGCTGCGTTAGATCGATGTCATGGCTGCCGCCGGGCAGCGCGAGGTTGATCGAACCGCTGCCGGTCTTCAGACGCGCGGCGTTCTGGACCGACATCTCGAAACCGTCGAGGCGGGCCACCACCGCGCGCCATTCGGCCATGGTGCGATAGATCGAGACGAAGAAGGACAGGGCTTCCTGCACCTTGCCAAAGGCTTCTGCGGCCTGGATCATGGCCCCGAGCAGGATCTTGCCGGCGAAATAGGCCGGCGCGACCAGCACGAGCGGGATGATGATGGCGGCCTGCGCATAGCTCTGGGTGAAAGCGACCAGCCGCTTGGTCCGGCTCATGATGGCGTACCAGTTGCCGACGACGCGGCCAAAGCGGTCCAGCAACCGCGCGCGTTCGGCGCGGTCACCATCCAGCAAGGCGATCTGCTCGGAGTTCTCGCGGACCCGCACCAGGCTGAAGCGGAAATCGGCTTCGAGCCGCTGCTGCGCGAAGTCGAGATGGACGAGTGGCGAGCCGATCCACTGCGTCAGCGCCGTCCCGAATATGGCGTAGATCAGCGCCACCCAGACCAGATAGCCGGGGATGTCGTAGGCGATACCGAACACATGCAGCGGCGCCGCCTCCGACAAGCCCCACAGGATCACGACAAAGGACAGGAACGAGACGATGGAGCTCAACAGGCCGACGCTGATCGTCAGCGTCCGCTCGACGAACAGCTTGACGTCGTCGGAGACGCGCTGGTCCGGGTTATCGGCGGCGTCGCCCTGCAACTGCATGCGGTAGTGATTGGCGTCATGCAGCCATTCGCCGAGATATTTGATGGTCATCCAGTTGCGCCAGCGGATCTGGAGCCACTGGTTGAGATAGAGCTGGTAGATCGAAAGCAGGACGGTGGCGGCCGCGATCAAGGCGAAGATGAAGGTCTCGTGGACGAAGCCGTTCCAATCCTTCTCCTGCAGCGCGTTGTAGAAACGGTTGCGCCACTGGTTGATCAGCACGTCGGTGCCGACCAGCGCCAGCTCGATGGCGATGACCGAAGCCAGCAGGACGCAGGCCGCCCATCTATCCTCGGATTTGAAATAGGGCGTGGCGATACGCCAGACGATCGCGAGCGTCGCGCGGATATTGTTCACAGAGCTTATCCCTTTTTCGGTGGCGGTCCCGGCGATCGACGCGGCACGGAACGTTGCACATGATCGGCGGGTTGTTCGTGGCTGGTGGCGTGAGCCTGCAAGGCACTAATCAATTAGGCCAATAGTACGGTGCCTCGACCTTTCTGCAATGCGGTGAAGCTTGCGAAACGGCGGTATCCCGTTCAAACTAGCGTAAACTCGTCGGAATAAACGTTCGTTTGGACGGTTTACTGGAAACGGGAAGAACGGCTCCTGAAGGGAGCGCGAGGCACAGGGAGGCCGCAATGACTGAGGATGCCAGACCAAAGGCAACGCGTCGCAAATTCCTGATTGCTGCGGGGGCAGGCGCGGTTGCCGCTCCCTATGTCGGCAATGCGCAAGCCGCGGAAACCACGACCTGGAAAGTGCAAACGTCCTGGCCGGCGGGTGTCGGTCTCGCCACGTTCAAGCAGTGGTGCGGCACGATCAAGGAAAAATCCGGTGGCGAACTCGAATTCAAGCCGTTCGCGGCGAAGGAAGTCGTCGGCGATTTCGAGCTTCTCGACGGTGTGAAGAATGGCGTGCTTGAGGCGATGAATTCGTTCACGCTCTATTGGGCCGGCAAGGTGCCCGCCACCGCCTTTCTTTCGTCCTATCTGATGGGCCTGCGTTACCCGCACGAATGGGATGTGTTCTTCTACAGCAATGGCGGCCTGCAGCTCGCACGCGACGTCTTCGCCAAGCAGGGCCTGATGTATGTCGGCCGCATCCATCACGGTCCGAACATCATTCATTCCAAGAAACCGATCCGATCCATCGAGGATTTCAAGGACCTCAAGCTGCGGGTACCCGGCGGCATGATTGCGGAAGGTTTCGCTGCCGTCGGCGCGAAGACGACATTGCTTCCAGGCGGCGAGGTATTCTCGGCGCTCGAAAAAGGCACGATCGAAGCGGCCGACTATACGGGCCCTGCCGTCAATTGGGATCTCGGCTTCCAACAGGTCTCGAAATACATCTGGATGGGTCCGGTTGGCCTCGAGTCGATTTACCAGCCCGTCGATTTGATGGATTTCTGCGTCGGCATGAATCACTGGAAGAAGCTCTCTCCGAAGATGCAGCAATGGGTGGAGAACGAGATTCAGGCCTATTCGGCGCTACATCACGGCGCGATCCAGAAGGCCGACATGGAGGCCTGGGGCAAGTTCGAGAAGGCCGGGACCCAGATCAATCGCCTGCCGGTGGAAGACCTCGAGAAGTTCCAGAAGGTCGCGGTCCCGATCTGGTTCAAATGGGCCAACAAGGACAAGGACGCTGCCCGCATCTTCAAGGCGCAGCTCGAGGTGATGGAATCGCCGAGCTTCGGCTATGTCACGCCCGACATGTACAAGGGCCAGAAGCTGGATCTCTGACCCCGCGCAATGTGATTGAACGAATAGCAAGGAGGCGCCGTGCGCCTCCTTGCTTTCATGTGAAAAACCCCTCAGTGCGAAATTGCACACATAGCCCGTTCTCGCCGAGGCATCGATGCCGAGCCTGAATTTTGTGCTGCCCCATTGGCTCTACTGGGGCACGCTTATCGTTTTCCCCCTGATCGCGATGTATATGATCAAGCGGCAGAAGGAGCGGGGCGTTCCACAGGGACCCTCCCTGTTTATCGCATACATGTTTTGGTTGTGCTCCGGGTTTATGGGCCTGCACCGGCTCTATCTCAGAAGCCTGTGGGGATTTGCCTTCATCCCCGTCTTCCTCGTCATTCTCTATGCCAATGGTGAAATCCGCGACCGCCGCGAGGACGTCTCGCGGACTCGTGCCGCCGTCGAGAGCTCGCACACCGCGATCAGGCGCGCGCAAATCCCGCCCAATACAACGGCAACGCCGGAAATGCTGGAGACGCTGAAGAAGGCGCAGAGCGAAGCCAAAACCGCCGAACAGCAGTTCGCGGAAGCCGAAGGCGATCTCGACCGCTGGCACGGCTATTCGCGCTGGCTGGCGATCCTGATGGCGGCAATGCTGTTGGCCGACGCGGTGCTGCTGCCGCGAGAGGTGCGACGGGTCGCCGAAAGGGAGGCGGCCGAGCGACGGCTGCATCCCCCTCCGGCCGAAATTGTCGTCGACGTTCCCCAGCAGGGTACCCAGGAAGACCCTACGCTCGGCATGCATACCTGGTTCACCGACAAGATCGAGCTGGTGAATGTGCGGGCAGGCGAGTTCGCGGCCTATTGGGCGGTGATTTCGGTGTTCGTCTACTATTACGAAGTGATCGCACGTTTTGCCTTCAACTCGCCGACCAACTGGGTGCACGAGAGCATGTTCCTGATGTACGGCATGCAGTACATGCTGGCGGGCGCCTACGCCTACCGCGAAGACCAGCACGTCCGCGTCGACGTGATCTACACCAAATTCTCGCCGCGCGGCAAAGCGGTCGCCGACATCGTCACTTCGGTATTCTTCTTCATCTTCATCGGGGTGATGTTCTGGACCAGTTGGCGCTTTGCCGCCGACTCGATCAACAACGACGAGCACTCGTTTACGGAGTGGGGCGTGCAGTACTGGCCGATAAAACTGATGATGCCGATCGGCGCGGGACTGCTGTTTCTGCAAGGCGTCTCGAAACTGATCAAGGACATCACGTTCCTGAGAAGCGGGAGAGCCTGAGCCATGGGTTGGGATATCGGTATTGCGTGGCTCACGCTCCTGATGTTCGGATCGCTGGGCCTGCTGTTGGCGCTCGGTCTGCCGATGGCGTTCTGCACCGGAAGCCTCGCCGTC
The DNA here is from genome assembly GCA_963847045.1 of uncultured Alphaproteobacteria bacterium. Classification (GTDB taxonomy): domain Bacteria; phylum Pseudomonadota; class Alphaproteobacteria; order Rhizobiales; family Xanthobacteraceae; genus Bradyrhizobium. The sequence goes on from CAWJYQ010000025.1 coordinate 87,349, forward strand.
ATTTTTCTGTTCCTGTTCGGCAATTCCGCCGTCCTGAACATGACGCCTTCACGCATTTTTCCCTTCATGACCGATTACCAGCTCTCGGCTGTGCCGCTGTTCATCTTCATGGCAGCAATGCTGGAGAAGGCGGGGATCATCGAGGAGTTGTTCGACGCCGTCTATAAATGGCTTGGTTCGCTCAAGGGCGGCCTGGCCTCGGCGACCGTGCTGGCCTGCACGGCGCTGGCCGCAATGGTCGGCGTCGTCGGTGCGACCGAAGTGACGATGGGCATGATTGCGCTGCCGGCGATGATGAAGCGCGGCTACGATCAGAAAATCGCCTGCGGCGCCCTGCTCGCCGGCGGTACACTCGGAATTCTGATCCCCCCATCGGTGATGGCAATCGTCTATGCCGTGGTGGCGCAGCAATCGCTGGGCGAATTGCTGGTCGGCGCGGTATTCCCGGGCTTCCTGCTGTCGGGCATGTACATCGCCTACATTACGATCCGCTGCTACATCAATCCGAGCCTTGGCCCCGCCCTGCCGGTCGAAGAGCGCGTAGATTTCAGGGAAAAGGTGCGGCTGCTCAAGAACACGATCGCGCCGTTGCTGCTGATCGTTCTGGTGCTGGGCATCATCTTCGTGGGAATCGCAACGCCGGTCGAAGCAGCCGGTATCGGCACCTTCGGGGCGCTGTTCGTGTCCGGGCTGAACCGGCGTCTTAACTGGCCTGCGGTCGAGGAAGCCGCCATTGCCACGCTAAAGGCGACCGCGATGGTGATGTGGATCTTCTTCGGGGCCACGATGTTTGTCGGCTTCTTCATCATCAAGGGTGGCCAGCAATTCGTGGCGGAATCGATCCTTGGAACTGGACTGCCGCCGTACGGCATCCTGGCTCTCATGATGCTGATCCTGTTCGTGCTCGGCATGTTCCTCGACTGGGTCGGCATTCTGCTGCTGACCGTGCCCATCTTCCTGCCGATCATGAAGGGGCTGAACTGGTCGGGTGTGCTCGGCCTGCCCGGTGTGCAAGGTTCCGACGTGCCGTTGTGGTACGGCGTGATTTTCATGATCAATATGCAGATGGCGTTTCTCAGTCCGCCGTTCGGATATTCGCTTTTCTACCTCAAGAGCGTGGCGCCGCCCGAGATCAGCATGGCCACGATCTTCAAAGCATCCGCCAACTTCATGGCGCTGCAGGCCGTCGGGGTGGGCCTTTGCATCGTATTCCCCCAGATCATCCTCTGGCTTCCTGGACTGGTGTACGCGCGCTGACCGGCGCGGATTCCGATTTCGGTGCCGGAATTATGCCCGCGCAAATCTGGTCATTGTCGTATTCGTCCGATAAAGCTGCGAGCGAAGCGGCATCAAGCTCCAGGGACATTACGAGGGGTTGCATGGGTTCGGTCAAATTCGCGTTGCGAAAGGCCAGTATTGCGTTGATCCTGCTCACATCGATTGCTGCGGTGGGTCAGGCAAGCGCCGAAACCGGGTTTCCGTTCGGCATGGAAATGACGCTGGACGCGCTGCCGCAGCCGGGCTCGAAGCGGGTGCCGGATCTCGACATCGGCGACAATGGCGAGGTCGTGCTCGAACTCTGGTGCAAGAGCGGCAAGGGCCAGTTTTCGGTCGCCGGCAATACCGTGATCTTTGTCGCGGGCCAGATGGAGGACCGTCCCTGTCCGCCGGCCAAGGCCCAGGCCGATGATGAGTTGCTCGCCGCGTTGACGGAGACCACCACCTGGCGGCGGCAGGGCGACGCCGTCACCTTTGTCGGCACCAGGACGCTCAAGTTCCGGCTCAACACGAACTGAGTCCCTCTACCCGCTCCGCCTTCGCCGAAGCTTCGGCAGACAGGCGCCGGGAGAGGTGAAGGAAAGCGCGCGCTATTTCCAGATCGATTTGTCGGCGTCCCAGCGCTGGCCCTTCAGTTCCTTGATCAGCGCGTCGATCGAGCCGGAATCGTCGCGCGTGTCGGCGCCTTCCTCTTCGCCGGGCGTGTCATCTGTCAGGTTGAGCCTGGGGCCGGAGCCTTCATCGCTGGTGGTGGTCGAAGGATTGCCGATCCAGAGCATCAGATGATCGGAGCTGCCGGGCTTGTCGGACGACACCATGCCGTCGACCTCGATGGTGTCGGTGAGATCGAGCGCGGCAAAGGCCTGACTCGGCCGCTTGAAGATCAGATTGAGCTTGCCGCTGGTCGGGCTCCAGCTCGAACTGGCGAGCTTGGCCGACAGCGTCTTCGACAGCACGCCGGAAACGGTGGCGACCAGCTTGTCGCGGTTGATCCTGCCGCCGTCGCTGTAGTCGCCGGCAGGAAAGCGGATGGCTCGGTCCATCTCGACCAGGCCCGTGGTCCACCCGGCCGCGACCACGCCCGGCGCGGCCTTCGCCTTCGCAATCAGCGCGGCGGCGCGGTCGGGGTCGACGGTCAGATTGAGGGTCTGCTGGCCGGAACGCAGCGCATCGCAGGTCACGGTGAGGCTGTTGAGCGCAACCTCGACAGCCTGGCCCTTCAGGCTTTTCAGGAAGTCGAGCGCCGAATCGAGCTTGATGCGCACGCCGACCGATTCCGGCGAAACCTCGGTGAAATCCTTTGGGCTGGCATTGATGCCGTCATCGACGGTCTGGCTGTCCTGGAATTCCTTCTCGCTGATGTCGGAATTTTCTGACGATGCGACCTCGGTCACGGTCTGGCCGATGCTGATCTGGCCGCGGAAGTCGAAAGTGTCGGCGTTCTGCTTGCGCGTGAGCTTGACCGAGACCGGCTTCTTGTCGACGAGGCTTTGCGTCGAACCGGTCATGGCCAGGCCATTGACCGCAAGATTGACCACGAAGCGGTCCTTGCGGTCGGAATTTTTCTCGGCGGGATAGCAGAGGTCGAGGGTCGCGGCGTTGACCGTCTTGCCCTGCCGCGTTTCCTTCAAGATCACATCGGCATTGCCATCCATCAGCCCGTCGATTGCGGTGAAATACCTGACTTCGATCGCGTTCGGGTCGGGTTTGGTCGACAGCTTGATCTGGGCCAGGGCAAAATCCGGCGTGACTGCGAACAGACCCGCCGCGACAAACAAAAGCGCGCGCATGCAAATTTCCTCGAAGGCTGGACGGAATCGACTTCGCCTTTAGTAGCAAACCCGCATGTCATCCGCCAAAAAGAAGGCCGCCCCGAGGCGGCCTTTTTGCGTGTGTTTTGCGGGAACAATGGGCTTGCTTCAGAACCCCATGCCGCCCATGCCGCCGCCCGGAGGCATCGCGGTGCCACCTGCCGGCTCCTTCGGCAGTTCGGCGACCATGGCTTCGGTGGTGACCAGAAGGCCGGCCACGGAGGAGGCGTCTTGCAGCGCGGTGCGCACCACCTTGGCCGGGTCGATGATGCCCTTGGCGACCATGTCGACATATTCCTCGGTCTGGGCGTCGAAGCCGAAGGTTTCCGACTTGTCCTCGAGGATCTTGCCGACCACGATCGAGCCCTCGACACCCGCGTTCTCCGAGATCTGGCGGACCGGAGCTTCCAGCGCCTTCAGCACGATGTTGATGCCGGCCTGCACGTCGGGATTGTCGTTGTGGATGCGACCGACCGCCTTCTTGGCGCGGAGCAGCGCCACGCCGCCGCCGGGCACGATGCCTTCCTGCACGGCCGCTCGCGTCGCATTGAGTGCGTCCTCGACGCGGTCCTTCTTCTCCTTGACCTCGACCTCGGTCGCGCCGCCGACGCGGATCACCGCGACGCCGCCTGCGAGCTTGGCGAGGCGCTCCTGCAGTTTTTCGCGATCATAGTCGGACGTGGTCTCCTCGATCTGCGCCTTGATCTGGGCCACGCGGGCCTCGATGTCCTTCTTCTTGCCGGCGCCCTTGACGATCGTGGTGTTCTCCTTGTCGATCACGACCTTGCCGGCGCGGCCGAGCATGTTCACGGTGACGCTTTCGAGCTTCATGCCCAGTTCATCCGAGATCAGCTGGCCGCCGGTCAGGATCGCGATGTCTTCCAGCATGGCCTTGCGGCGGTCGCCGAAGCCCGGTGCCTTGACGGCAGCGACCTTCAGGCCGCCGCGCAGACGGTTCACCACCAGCGTGGCCAGCGCCTCGCCTTCGACGTCCTCGGCGATGATGAGCAGCGGACGGCCCGACTGCACCACGGCTTCCAGCACCGGCAGCATGGCCTGCAGGCCGGAGAGCTTCTTCTCGTGCAGCAGCACGTAGACGTCCTCGAGCTCGGCCGTCATCTTCTCGGCATTGGTGACGAAGTAGGGCGACAGATAGCCGCGGTCGAACTTCATGCCCTCGACGATGTCGACCTCGGTCTCCAGCGACTTGTTCTCCTCGACGGTGATGACGCCCTCATTGCCGACCTTCTGCATCGCCTGCGCGATCATCTTGCCGATGGCGGCGTCGCCATTGGCCGAGATGGTGCCGACCTGGGCGACCTCGGAGGAAGAAGCGACCGGCTTGGCGCGCTTCTCGAGATCCCTGACCACGGCGTGGACGGCGATGTCGATGCCGCGCTTGAGATCCATCGGGTTCATGCCGGCGGCGACCGACTTGGCGCCTTCGCGAACGATCGCAGCCGCGAGCACGGTCGCGGTGGTGGTGCCGTCGCCCGCGGTGTCGTTGGTCTTGGAGGCGACCTCGCGCACCATCTGCGCGCCCATGTTCTCGAACTTGTCGTCGAGCTCGATCTCCTTGGCGACGGTGACGCCGTCCTTGGTGATGCGGGGCGCACCAAAGCTCTTCTCGATGACGACGTTGCGGCCCTTGGGCCCAAGCGTCACCTTGACGGCATTGGCGAGAATTTCGACGCCGCGCAGCATGCGGTCACGCGCGTCGCCGGCAAATTTTACGTCCTTGGCAGCCATTTGAATTACTCCTGGATGATCGGATTTGATGCGACCGCCGTTTTCCGCATCCGTCATCGCCGGGCTTGACCCGGCGATCCATCTTTCTTGAGGGGGGATGGATGCCCGGGTCAAGCCCGGGCATGACGATTGCGGCCGTTGCAGCCGCGCAGTCAAGTTTCGTTAAGTGAGCACGCCCATGATGTCGGACTCCTTCATGATCAGGAGTTCCTCGCCGTCGAGCTTGACCTCGGTGCCCGACCATTTGCCGAACAGCACGCGGTCGCCGACCTTGAGGTCGATCGGGATCAGCTTGCCGCTCTCGTCACGGCCGCCGGGGCCGACCGCGGTGATCTCGCCCTGCGACGGCTTTTCCTTGGCCGTATCGGGAATGATGATGCCGCCCTTGGTCTTCTCTTCGGCGTCGATACGCTTGACCACGACACGGTCATGCAGCGGACGGAATTTGGATTTAGCCATGACGTTTCCCTCTACAGGCTCGCTTTACAGATCCGGTCGTGCTGGCAAGGGCGGATCGATGCGGCTATACCAGACGCCGGGAGGGCGCCAACATGAACCGCAATTTGGCAATCGCGCCCTCGGAGTGCTAATTGCGCGCCCGAAATATGGCTTGGCGAAGTTCCTGTCAAGCAAGGTGGTTAAGGCCTTATTGAGGCCGGTGTAGGATGCTGTGTCGCGAAACCCGGTCGGGGCCGACGGCGTAGTTATTGCTCCGACTGCAGTTTTAGGATTGGCTGCGGGTGGGTGCGGCCACGATCTTGTTCAGGGGATTGCCATGTTCGGTTTCGGCTACGCGCGGACGGTTGCCAACCTTTCCGTCGTCTCGGCGCTGGCGATGTTCCTGGGCGCCTGCGGCAGCATGAGCCTCGGTAACTTCGGCTCGTCCCAGCCTGCGGCCCCGACGGAGCCCGGGGTCGAACCGGAAATGCCCGCCACCATCCGCTCCGAGGAACTGGTCGGCAAATGGGGGCTGGCCTCGTTCCAGAACCCCAACGACCGCGCCCGCACCGAGAAACAGGCCGCGGCGCAGTGCAAGCAGCCCTACGTGATCGGCGCCGGCCAGTCCGGCGGCGTGGTCATGCATCTGGCCGACCAGGCGACCCCGCAGGAATTGCGGCTGAAAGGCAGCCAGAGCGGCAAGAACTATATCGGACCGTCCGGCCCGCCCGGCGGCGAGCAGGACCGCGAGATCGTCTCCTTTGACGGGCGCGTCCTGATCACCCGCTTCACGGACAAGGATGCCGCTACCCGCTACGGCAACATGGTCTATGTCCGCTGCGGGCCCGCGGGCACGACGGCCCGGAAAGGCGCCTAGTGGAGCGGATTTGACGTTCGCTACCCCGCTTGCGGCGAACTCGTAAGCGAACGTCAAATTCAAAGCTCCACTAGAATCAATATTTTGCTAGTGGTCCTCTAATTCCAACATTCGCAAAGGTGAGCGCTGCAACGGGATGCGAATGTTGGAATTGGACCACTAGCGCATGATCCGGAAAAGTGTGTAGCGGTTTTCCGAAAAGATCATGCGCAAACAAGAGGCCAGACCGCGATGACGGTACCAAAACAAAAAACGCCGGCTCTCGCCGGCGTTTTCGTTTGGTCCCCCCGAAAACGATCTAGTCGAACAGGGCGTCGATGTCGTCCTGCGAGGCGTGGCCGACGTCGCCGTCGAGCTTCGGCCCGTTGAGGAGCCGCGCGTCGCCCTCGCGGGTGTCGACGATCGGCGGGGCGTGGGCGCGAATCGCATCGACGCCGCCCCAGATTTCCATCATCTGGTAGATGTGCTGTTCGATGAAGCGCATGGTCGCCATCACCTTGGTGATGCGCTGGCCGGTCAAGTCCTGGAAGTTGCAGGCCTCGAAGATCGAGATCACTCGTTCCTGGATTTCCTCGCTCAGGATCTTCTGCTGGTCCAGCGAGTTCACCTTGGACAGCGCGCTCGCGGCCTGGTCGATCGATTCGGCGGCTTCCAGAATCTGCTGGGTCGCATGTTCGGTGCCGCCGACGACCGCTCCGAGCTCGCCATTGACCTTGGCCATCTCCTGGCCGTCAAAGCTCTTGCCGTGCAGGACCGCGATCTCGCGCTTGGTGCGGTTGATCGCGTCATGGATCAGGTCGAGCTCGACCTTGAGCTTTTCGCATTGCTCGATCTGGGCGCGGTAGGTTTCGAGCAGCGCATGCGCTTCCGCAACTTCGCGCGAGGCTTGTCCCTCGAGGGTTTCCATCGCCGCGCTCCTTCCCGCACTGGGGCTTGCCATCTGGGCGCGGATCGCGCGCAGCTCAGCCATGATCTCGCGATGCATGGGGCCGGTGTCGGTGTCGACGGCTTCGGGCATCGACATGATGTCGCCGCCGATGGCTTCTTCGATGCGAAAACGCTTGCGATGAACGGGCATGAGACTCTTCCTGAACTCCACTCCTTCATCTTTTAGACTGACGCGATTTAACATCGAGTTCACGAGAGGAACTGTCATGAACGCATTTGCGACAGCTCGCACACCAGCGATTAACCATGACGCGTGCGCGTTCATCGAAAATAAACGCTACCGGACAAATCCGCACGCCAGAGCCGACATGGTGAATCGAAACGGCCCTTCCGTTTACCAAACCGATCAGGTTTTCGTTGTTTATTCACCACGTACAGGAGGCGTTGGTTAGCGCTTCCTTTAGAAGACGCACAGCAAAGACGAAACCAGTACAGAGTACGTCGATGTCCAGAAATCTCATCCTTGCGCTGCTTGCCGGCGCCTCTCTCCTCAGCGTCGGTATCGATCGCGCCGCGGCCTTCGACGGCGCGGCGAACGAACCAAATGTAATTTACGCCAACGATCCGCAGGCGACCGCGGCGCGCACGGCCTATGCCGATCGCGGCAATATGGGCGGCGGCTTCATCCAGTTTCTGTTCGGCGACGGACCGCAGAGCCAGCGCTACTATCAGCAGGAGCCGGCCTATCAGCAGCAGCCTTCCTATCCGGTCTATCAGCAGGAGCCTTCGTACTACGCGCCGCAGCGTGGGATGGCTCCGCAAGGCGCGCCGGGCCAGGACCATGCCTACGATCCGGCGCAGCGACGCTTTGATCCAAGATACGAGAAGCAGGAAGTCGAGTATCGCGGCAACGAAGGTCCGGGCACGATCGTGATCGATACGCCGAACAAGTTCCTGTACCTGGTGCAGGGCGACGGCCGCGCACTGCGCTACGGCATCGGCGTCGGCCGTCCCGGCTTCACCTGGTCGGGCACCAAGACGATTTCGGCCAAGAAGGAATGGCCGGACTGGACGCCGCCGCCGGAAATGCTGGCACGCCGCCCCGACCTGCCGCGGCACATGGTGGGCGGCCCGGAGAATCCGCTCGGCGCGCGCGCGATGTATCTCGGCTCCTCGCTCTACCGCATCCACGGCTCGAACGAGCCCTGGACCATCGGCACCAACGTCTCGTCGGGCTGCATTCGCATGCGCAACCAGGACGTCATCGATCTCTACGGCCGCGTCAATGTCGGCACCAGGGTGATCGTGCTCTGATCGGCGTACGGCTGAAAGCAAAATGGCCGCCCACGAGGCGGCCATTTCGTTTTTGGATGAGCCGTGAGCTCAGCTTTGGGCTCAGGCGTAATCGCTGTCGTTGTCACTGCCGAAGTCGTCGGAGTCGAGATCCATGGCGTCCTGATCGGCGTCCTGTTGGCGATCGACCGCGGCCTGGTCGAACAGGCCGCTGCGCGAGGCCGTGTCGGAGCGGCCTATATCGTTGACCCCGGCGTCGCGGGCGAGCGAACTATTCGACTGATCGCTCCACGGACTGCCGGAACGCTCGCTGCCGATATTGGTATCGCCAAAGGCCTGGTGATGGCCGCCGCCCATCATGCCGCGGATGCCGTTGAGCAGCAGCGAGCCGCCGACCACGCCGGCTGCGGCTGCCGCCGCCGTGCCGAGGAACGAGCCGCCACCGCCGCCAAAGGGCGGGGCGCCAAAGGACGAGCCGAAGCCGCCGGGGGCTTGTCCGTAGGGGCCTTGTCCATAAGGACCCTGGCCTTGCCCATAAGGACCTTGGCCCTGATCATAATGACCCTGATCGAAGCGGCCGCCGCCTTGCGACTGCTGCAGTACCTGGCCGGAGTTCCAGACCGGACGGTTTGGAACCGGCGGCGGCACATTCGGCACCGAGCCGCGCGGCTGGCTGTCCTTGCCGAACACGGCATCGCGCATGGAATCGAGGAAGCCGCCGGACTGCTGCTGCTCGGGTGCATGGGCTTGTTCCAGTTCCTGGATGCGGGCATTGGCGCGCTTGAGCGCCTCATCCTGCACCAGCACGGTCTGTACCAGCGCGTAGATCGCATTGGGCGCCTTGCGCAAACCGTCCTGGATCGCCGCAGCCGCGTCGGAATCGCGCGGCGCACCTTCCACCCGGGCAAGCCGGTCAAACAGATCGTCAACCAATTGGCGTTCTTGCGGTGTCATGGCGTCGCCTCCTCGCGTGGCCGGGAATCGCGAGGAAAATGTAGGGGGGCTTTGTGTCGCGCCTAGCGTTCGGCGAAAATTAAATTTCCGTATGCGACAGAACGCCCGAAAGCTTGCGGAGCCCTTACAAGGCCTTGCGCAGCCCGTTAACGGCCTAATGTAACTTTGTTCACTTCCAGCAGCGCCGGGAAATCATCGCCCGCGAGATAGGCATGCTCGATCTCGCGCACCCTGGTGAGCGGATCGAGGCTGATCAGCACGTCGTCGACAAAGCCGGGATGACACATGACGAGGCCGCCTTCCGGCAACCCGTCCAGGAAGTCGGGCATCAGCGCGCCGTAGTCGGGGATGCGGGAATAATCATAGGCGCCGGCGAAGGCCGGGTTGACCTTCAGCCCCGTGCGCGCGGCGCGGCGGTTGAACTGCGTCGAGAGATAATCGAGGAAGAGCGCCTTGGGCGAAGCCAGCCGCTGGCCGAGCGGCTGATTGCGTCGCGCCTGGCGGACCCAGGCGTCGGGCGTCTTTTGCTTCACGGCCGCGAGAAATCCGTCGCGGACCTGCGGATAAAGCTGCACATGTTGATGGCCGTCGACGAAGTCAGGCGCGCGGCCGAACAGATCGCGGAAGGCGTTGATCTGCGTCGTGACTTCAGCGTGAATGATCTCGGGATCGAGCCGGCGCAACTGGCCCGCGCGCAGAAGCTTCTTGAAGGACAGGAACAATTCGTCCTTCAGCGGCCGGAAATGCATGGTGAGCGGCCGGAACGGCGCGGTCAGCGTGACGTGCAGGCCGATCGCGGTGCCCGCCTTCTTCGCGGCAGCGTCCTGCAGGCGCGCGACCTCGTCGCGGCCGATTGCGGGCGTCACCACCATCACCGAGGTCGCATTGAGCCGGCCGTTTTCGATCAATTCGCGGATGGCGCGATTGACGCCGGGGCTGATGCCGTAATCGTCGGCGCAGAGCCAGATCCGCCTCGGCGGCGCGTCGTTCATTCGGCCGCGGTCCGCTTGCCGGCGTCGGCCTCCGCTTCCGCCGCGCAATGCTTCTCACTGTGCTCGGCGACGAAGTAGATCGGGCGCGCCTTCAGCTCGGAAAGGATTTTGCCGATATATTCGCCGACGATCCCGATCATGATTAGCTGCACGCCGCCGATGGTCATCAGGCCGACCACGAGCGAGGGATAGCCGGGTACCTGCTTGCCGGTCGTGAACACCTCCCACAGGATCGACAGCCCGAACAGGAAAGCGCCGGCAGCGAGCAGCACGCCGAGCAGGCTCGCAAAGCGCAGCGGCGCCACCGAGAACGAGGTCAGGCCCTCGATCGAGAGGCCGAGCAGCCGCATAAAGTTGAAGGTGGTGACGCCGTGTGCGCGCGGCTCCGGCTCGTAATCGACGCGGATCTGCTTGAAGCCGATCCAGCTCGCGAGCCCCTTGAAGAAGCGGTTGCGCTCGGGCAGCTGACGGAGCGCAGCCACTGCGCGCGGGGAGAGCAGGCGGAAGTCGCCGGCATCTTGCGGGATCTTCTGCCGCGCGCCCCAATTGATCAGCGCATAGAAGCCGTGCACCGAGAGCCGGCGCAGGAACGGTTCGTTTTCGCGATGCGCCTTGGCGGTATAGACCACGTCATGGCCGCCTTCGATCCAGTGGCTGACGAGCTGCTCGACAAGGGCAGGCGGGTGCTGGCCGTCGCCGTCCATGAACATGACCGCGCCGCGGCGGGCATGGTCGAGCCCGGCCATCAGCGCGGCCTCCTTTCCGAAATTGCGCGACAGCGACACCACCTGGACGTCGAGCGTATCTGCCTTGAGCGAGCGCGCGATCGAAAGCGTGGCGTCGGTCGAGCCGTCATCGACATAGACGACTTCGCAAGCAAGCTTGAAGCGCTGGCGCAGGCTCGATGCGAGCGCGTTCAGCCGCGCATGCAGCGCTGCCAGTCCCGCCGCCTCGTTATAGACGGGGACGACGATCGAAAGCCCCTGCGCCGCGGCATTCGCCGCCGTGGTCGACAGGCTCGAGACATCGCTACCGAGCATCATGTTCAAAAATCCTGGCTCCTCTGTTGAGGAACATATGGCAATCGATGCGACTTGTCGCCACAGCGGCGAAATTACCGAATTGTCATTATTGTCGCAGGAACGCTTCGAGCTTTGCGAACAGCGGGTTCTCGCGGTCCAGCACGTAGTCCAGTGAAGCCACCGACACCGTCTCGGCGCCCTTGGCGCGCAGGAAGCTGCCGAGCGCGTAGAGCTGCGACGGTGGGCAGTGCAGCGTGATCATGCCCGATGAGGTCGGGCCGCCGAACGGCGACACCACGCCGAAGCGGTTATGGGCCTCCGCCAGCATTGCCGCATCGCAACCTTTGAAGCGGGTGCGTACCTCGCGGTATTTGTTGGCGCGTGCGCGGGCCGCGATGTGATCGAGGATGATGCGCGCGGTCTCGCGTGTTTCGACCGACCAGTCGGCGTCGCGCGAGGCGACGAGATTGGCCTGGCTCCTCAGGATCACGCCGTCGTCGAGCACCTTGAGCCCGTTGGCGGCGAGCGTCGCACCTGTCGTCGTGATGTCGACGATCAGCTCGGCAGTGCCGGTGGCCGGAGCGCCTTCGGTCGCGCCAGCGCTCTCGACAATGCGGTAATCGACCACGTCGTGGGAGGCGAAGAAGGTCCGGGTCAGGTTGATGTATTTGGTCGCGACCCGCATCCGCCGGTTATGCTGCTCGCGAAAGCCGGTGGTGACGTCGTCGAGATCGGCCATGGTGCGGACGTCGATCCAGGCGGCCGGCACCGCGACCACGACATTGGCGTGTCCGAAGCCGAGCTGGTCGATCAACAGCACGCGCTTGTCGGCGTTCGCAATGTTCTCGCGCACCAGATCTTCGCCGGTCACGCCAAGATGCACCGCGCCGCTCGCGAGTTGCGCTGCGATCTCGCTCGCCGAGAGATAGGCGATCTCGACATTGTCGTAGCCCATCATGGTGCCGCGATAGTCGCGGGCGCCGCGCGGCTTCGCCAGCGAAATCCCGGCATGGGTGAAGAAGGCCTCGGCGTTTTCCTGCAGGCGGCCCTTCGAGGGTACAGCGAGAACGAAGGGCGTGCTCATCGCTTGCTCCCGCGGCCGAGCTCGGTGAGCGCTTCGACCCAGACCGAGAAGCCGACGGCGGGGATCGGCGCGGCCGAGCCGAGTTGCGTCATCAGCCCGTCATAGCGGCCGCCCGCGACCAGCGGCTCGGCGCCGTTGCCGTGGCTGTGCAGTTCGAATTCGAAACCGGTGTAGTAGTCGAGCCCGCGGCCGAAGGAAGTGGAGAAGCGCGCCTTGCGCACGTCGATGCCACGCGCCGCCATGAAGCCGACCCGGCTTTCGAGCTGGTCGATCGCGGCGGACAAATCCAGTCTTGCGTCGGCGGCGAGCGCGCGCAGTTGCGCCACCGCATCATTGGGATCGCCGGAGATGGCAAGAAAGCGCTTGATGATGCTGGAGGCGTCGCGCGGCAGCGCACCGGCCTTCAGCGTCGATTGCTCGAGGAAGCGGTCGGCGATTTCGGCGACCGTGCGGCCGCCGACATTGGTCGCGCCCGCAATCGACATCAGGTCGGTGACCAGCGCCAGCGCCGCCTTGCGGTCGCTGCCGGCGAGTGCGGCGAGCACGCCCTCATATTCGTTGCGGCCGGGCGCGGTCTTCAGGGTGAGCTGCTCGATGTCCCGGGCGAGATCGATCTTGCGGTTGAAATCCTTGATCAGCCGCCGCCGCCAGACCGGGAACAGCTGCAGCGCGTCGATCAGCGCGTTGAACAGCGCCACGTCGCCGGTGCGGATTTCGACGTCCTTGACGCCGAAGGCGCTGGTTGCTTTCAGCGCCAGCGCCAGCATCTCGGCATCGGCTGCGGCGCGGTCGTGCCGGCCGAACGATTCGATGCCGGCCTGCAGAAACTCGCTCGGGCGACCCCAGCGATAGCGGAACACCGGACCGAGATAGGAGAAGCCGGCCGGCTGGCCGGCACGCGCCGATGCGAGATAGTCGCGCGCCACGGGAATGGTGAGGTCCGGCCGCAAGCAGAGCTCCTCGCCGCTGGCGTCGGTGGTGAGATACAGGCTCTTGCGGATGTCCTCGCCGGAGAGGTCGAGGAACGGCTCGGCCGGTTGCAGGATCGATGGCTCGGCCCTGACGTAGGCGGCCTGCGCAAACGACAATAGCAGCGCGTCCGCCCAATTGGCGGTTCCGGTCGCGGAATTGGCTGTCGTCGCGGTCATCATTGTCCAGAAAGGCTTGGAACCGGGGTACCCCGGCGATTTGGCGCTGCCCTTAGCACGGCTCGGATGAGGTTTCGACAGGCATCCGGCAAGTGCCTTAACGTCTTGTGTCTTAACGGCTTTTAACGGCTTCCCCGGCCCAGTCGCCGAGCGCGGCCTGGACCAGCGCCAGCGCGGCGACAGCGGCGGTATCGGCTCTCAGGATCCGCGGCCCCAGCGAGAGCCTCAAGGTTTTGGGCTGCCGCAGCAGAGCCGCGCGCTCTTCCTCGGCGAAGCCGCCCTCGGGGCCGATCAGGACATCGATGCCGTTCGATCCCGCGCAGTCCGTTTTCAGCGCCTGCAGGGGATCGGCCACTTCCGCGGCCTCATCGCAAAACACCAACAGGCGCTGCGCATCGCGACCAGCGAGGAATCGCTCCAGCGGCACGGGATCGGCGACGGCGGCCAGGCTCAGTATGCCGCACTGCTCGGCGGCTTCGATGACATTGGCGCGCATGCGCTCGCCATTGACGCGTGACACCTGCGTGAAGCGGGTCAGCACCGGCTGCAGTGAAGAGGCGCCCATCTCGACCGCCTTCTGCACCATGTAATCGAGGCGGGCGTGCTTGAGTGGCGCAAAGACGCAGGCGAGGTCGGGCAGGCGGTCCTGCGGCCGCGTCCTGACTTCGATGGTCAGGCTGTCCGGCCGCTTGCGGCCCGCAATCGACGCGCGCCATTCGCCGTCGCGGCCATTGAACGCGAGAATCGTATCGCCCGCGGCAAGCCGCAGCACATTGCCGAGATAATTGCTCTGGTCGCGCTCCAGCGCCACCGTCCGGCCCTCGCCAAGCGGAGCGTCGACGAACAGCCGCGGACTGCGAAAATCGTGGTCGGGCATCTGGCTAATGTTCCGGTTCCGGGCCGGTTTTAACCTAAAGGTTTAGAATCCGGGGCAAATATTGGCCGCAAATGCGGCGGTGCGCCGCGCTGTTGCCAAATTCCGCGGGTTGTTAAGGGCCGGCAGGAATCGTAAAAGAACCAAACCGGAAACACTTCCGAATTTTGTTCGGGATTGGCTTGGGCCCTTGAGTGGCCGTTGGACTTGCCGGAGAAACCGCCTTGATGATCCACCGTTTGATCGTGCCGCTGACGCTGGCCGCCCTTTCCGTCCAGGCGCATTCCGCGCTGGCGCAGGGCGGGTTCCCTGCGCCGCTGCCGAGCCAGCAGCAAACCCGCCCGATGGCGAACGATCCGGCCTTTCCGCCCGTCAATGGCGCGGCGCCGAGCGCCTCCATCGGAACCGCGCCGGGCTCGGGCTTTCCGTCCGGTGGCGCCGCGCCGATTGCCGGTGGTCCCGGCTCGTTCGCGCCGGCGCCGCCCTCGCAGGCGGGCGGTGCGACCGCTGACGCCTGCATGAAGGGATTCATTCCGCTGCGCGAAGACGCCGAGAAGAAGGGCAAGGCGATCAAGGCCGCCAGCGACCGCCATGCGACGCCGGAGGAGGCCTGCACCGCCTTCCACGTCTACAGCGCGGCCGAAGTGAAGATGATCAAATATGTCGAGACCAACGCGACCAAATGCGGAATCCCGCCATCGGTGGCGGACCAGTTGAAGGCGGGCCACAAGAATACCGAAGGTGTCGAGAAGCGGGTCTGCACCATGGCCGAGCAGGTCAAGACCCGCGGTCCGGCCGGCCCGAGCCTGAGCGACGTGCTGGGAACGGCGACCTCGGCGCCCGAAGCCACCGCCTCGCGCAAGGGTGGCAGCACCTTCGATACGCTGAACGGCAACGTCCTGCAGCGATGAGCGACGCGGTTACCCGCGTCGCCGACTCGACCGGCAATTGGGTCGACACCGTAGCGCCGACATGGTCGCGTCCGTATTTGCGGCTGGCCCGTTTCGACCGCCCGATCGGATCGTGGCTGTTGTTGATGCCCTGCTGGTGGTCGGCGGCGCTTTCCGCCGGCGTCGCGCATCATCTCGAACGCCTGCCGCTTGATCTCGCGCTGTTTTTCATCGGCGCCTTCGTGATGCGGGGCGCAGGCTGCACCTGGAACGACATCACCGACCGCGATCTCGATGCCAAAGTCGAGCGCACGCGCTCGCGGCCGATTCCCGCAGGCCAGGTGAGCGTGAAGCAGGCACTCGCCTTCCTGATTGCGCAGGCGCTGATCGGCCTTGCGGTGCTGTTGCAGTTCAACCGCTTTGCGGTCGCAACCGGCATCGCCTCGCTCCTCATTGTCGCCGTCTACCCCTTCATGAAGCGCATCACCTGGTGGCCGCAGATCGTGCTGGGGCTCGCCTTCTCCTGGGGTGCGCTGATGGGCTTTGCGGTGACCTTCGGCAGGCTGGATGCGGCGGCCTTCGTGCTCTATGCCGGCTCGATCAGCTGGGTGATCGGCTATGACACCATCTACGCGCATCAGGACACCGAGGACGACGCGCTGATCGGCATCAAATCGACCGCGCGGCTGTTCGCCGAGCGCACGCATCAGGCGCTGGTGATCTTCTATGGTCTCGCGGTGCTCGTGATTGGCGTGGCGCTGGTTCTGGCCGGCGCGGGTGTTGCGGGGTGGATCGGGCTTGCGGCTTTCGCCGCGCATCTGGTCTGGCAAATCCGCCGGCTAAAGATCGGCGATCCCGCGCTGTGCCTGCGCGTGTTCAAGTCCAACCGCGACGCGGGGTTGCTGCTGTTTGCGGGGCTGCTGATCGACGCGGTGATGCGCGCGATGTGAGGACTGTACGGTGGGCAAAGGCGCGTTTGCGCCGTGCCCACCGTCTAACCGCGGATTCTTTGCGAATGGTGGGCACGCTTCGCTTTGCCCACCCTACGAAATCAACACGCTTCAATTCCTCGCGATGATCTCGCGCTCGCTGCGGAAGATATTCGCTGGATTAAGCAGCGCGCCGACCCGGCGCCGCATCAGGAATTTCGGCCGCCGGTAGCGGATCGCGTTGCGGCGCCGGCGCCGGGGCGCGGGCTCGCGGGTCTCGTCCTGCAATTGCGGCAGCGAGAACAGCTCGCTCCACATCAGCCATGCGGCGGCGATCTCGTCACGGTCTTCGCTGACGCACAGCGGAATGGTCAGGGACGGGTCGCGATGCTGGAGCACCAGCATCTGCAAATCCTTGATGCCGCGTAGCGCGACGCCAAGGAAATCGCTGACGCGAACGTTGACGGCCATCCGCATGCCCTGGACGGCACGGCGCAGCACGACACGTTCGCGATGAAGTTCGATCTGCCTGATGCCGCCATCCGCGCGCACGTCATGCGCGTTGAAGCTCACGGGCAGAGAAAGAGGGTCGAGCCGCAGAGCGCGGCTCGACCCAGCGGGATTGATCCCGCTTGTTGCTGTTTGACGCCTCACGGCTTTTTCTCCCCGCCGGGATTATGCTCCCGGTCGATGCGTGAGACTTTGCCACGGCCAGGTCCGTTTTGGCTTAAAAAGGCTGGTTAAGGAGCCGTCACCGGGCTGGAAACGCGTTCCATGATTGACAAGACCTTGGCTTGCATGATTGACGAGATGTTGCGCGGAAGCTGAAAATTGCGAGTTTTGCGCGCAGAAAAATGCTTGAAGTCCGCGCCAATCGGGCACATCTGGTGGGTTTGCTGCCATGCGCCCGCACCTCCTCAAATGTCAGGGATTTCATTCGTGAGTTCTTCACCATCCGCTGTATCGACGCTTTCGAAGAAAGCCGCCACCGCCGACCTGTTCGATCAATCCGCGCTGTCGACGCTGGCCGAGCGCCTGGTCGAGGCGGCGAAGCGGGCCGGCGCGGATGCCGCTGACGCCGTCGCGGTGCGCGGCATCTCGCAAGGCGTGGAGGTGCGCGACGGCCGCGTCGAGGAATCCGAGCGTTCCGAAGGCGACGATGTCGGCCTGCGCGTGCTGGTCGGGCAGAAACAGGCGGTGGTCTCGACCAACGACGTCAACGGCGATGGTATCGCCAGGCTTGCCGAGCGCGCGGTGGCGATGGCGCGGGTTGCGCCCGACGACAAATATGTCGGCCTTGCGGACCCGGCGCTGCTGGCGCGGAACTTTCCGGATCTCGATCTGCTCGATCCCGATATTCCCCAGGTTTCCGAGCTGGAGCGGCGTGCGCAGGAGGCCGAGGCCGCGGGGCTTGCCGTAAAGGGCGTCACCAAATCCGGCGGCGCGTCAGCCTCCGCCGGCATCGGCGGCATGGTGCTGGTCACCAGCGCCGGCTTCCACGGCTCCTATCTGCGCTCGAGCCAGGGCATCTCGATGACAGCGATCTCCGGCGAGGGAACCTCGATGGAGCGCGATTACGATTACACCTCCGCGCTGCATGCGGCCGATCTGGTGAAGCCTGAGCGCGTCGGCCAGGTCGCGGGCGAGCGCGCGGTGGCGCGCACCAATCCGCGCAAGGTCGAGACCTGCAAGGTGCCCGTGGTCTACGACCCCCGCGTCTCCTCTTCGCTGGTGGGCCATCTCGTCGGCGCGGTGAACGGCGCCTCGATCGCGCGCAAGACGAGCTTCCTCAGGGACAAGCTCGGCGCGCAGTTGTTCTCGAAGAACATCCGCATCGTCGACGATCCCCTGCGCAAGCGCGGCCTGCGCTCGCAATCCTTCGATGCCGAGGGCGTGGAAGTGAAAAAGCTCGCCATCGTCGATGACGGTGTGCTGACCACCTGGCTGATGGATTCGGCGACCGCGCGCGAGCTTGGATTGAAAACCACCGGCCATGCCCATCGCGGCGTGTCGTCCTCGCCGTCGCCGGGGCCGTACAATCTGCATCTTGAGGCGGGCGAGGTGACGCCGGAGGAGCTGATCGGTGACATCAGCCAAGGTTTTTATGTCACCGACCTGATCGGCTCAGGCGTCAATGGCGTCACCGGCGACTACAGCCGCGGCGCGTCGGGCTTCTGGATCGAGAACGGCAAGATCACCTATCCCGTGAGCGAGGTGACGATCGCGGGGCACCTGCTCGAGATGTTCAAGTCGATGGCGGTCGCCAACGATCTCGAATTCCGCTACGGCGTCAATGCGCCGACCGTGCGCATCGAGGGACTGACGCTTGGCGGACGCTGATGAAGCAGTCGTCGCGCGCGACGTTCAACTTCTGAAAGATACCGTACGCGAAGCGGGCGCGCTCGCGCTGTCGCTGTTCCGCACCGAGCTGAAGAACTGGACCAAGGGCGCCTCGTCGCCGGTCTCCGAAGCCGATATCGCGGTCAATGATCTGCTCGAAGCGCGGCTGCGCACGGCGACGCCGGATTATGGCTGGCTGTCGGAGGAGAGCGCCGACGACGAGGGACGCCTCGGCAAGAAGCTCGTCTGGATCGTCGATCCCATCGACGGCACCCGCGGTTATCTCGCCGGCCGTGAGGACTGGTGCGTCAGCGTGGCGCTGGTCGAAGATGCCGCGCCCGTGCTCGCCGCGGTGTTCGCGCCGGCGACCGGCGAGTTTTTCTTTGCCGCGCGCGGGCAGGGCGCCACGCGCAACGAAAGGCCGATTTTTGCGACAGGCGGGAACGCGATCGATTTCGCGCGCGTCGCCGGACCCAAACCGCTGGTTGAACGGCTGAAGCCGACAGCGCAGGAGATCACCCTGCATCCGCGGATCGCGTCGCTGGCGCTCAGGCTTTGCCGGGTCGCGCACGGAAATCTCGATGCGGCCTTCGCCGGCGGCCAGTCGCGGGACTGGGATCTTGCCGCGGCGAATTTGATCGTGCAGGAAGCGAATGGTAGAATGACCGCGCTTTCCGGGGACGCGATCCTTTACAATCGCCGGGAAGTGGCGCACGGGGTGTTGGTGGCAGCAGGACGCGATCGTCATGCGAGCATCGTCTCGCATTTTCGAAGCCGTCCGTTGCCGTAATCATCCCTCTCGTCTCCAGAAGACGTCGCTAGAGCGCGATGGGATTAGGATGAAATCGTCATCACGCTCTAGATTCTTGTTTGCGCATGATCGTTTCGGAAAACCGCTACACACACTTTTCCGGATCATGCGCTAGAAAATGCTTGCCGGGCATCTCGTAAGGAGAGAACGACGACCATGCCAGACAGTGCCCCGCAGCAGCTGCTTCATCTCGTCATCGGCGGCGAGCTGACCGATCTCGAACACAACACCTTCAAGGACCTCGATCAGGTGGAGATCGTCGGCGTGTTTCCCAACTATGCGACCGCCTATGCGGCATGGAAGGCGAAGGCGCAGGCGACCGTCGACAACGCCCAGATGCGCTATTTCGTCGTGCATCTGCACCGCCTGCTCGATCCGGCGCAAGATACGAAGCCTCCCCGTTGAAAAAACTGCTTCGTGATACGCTGCGCAGCAGCTGGTTTCAGCGCGCTGTGGGGTTCCTCGCGGCCGAATGGTTGCGGTTCGTCTGGCTGACCAACCGCTTCACCTTCGAGCCGGGTGGCAAAGATGCGCTCTATGAACGGATCGAGGCGCAATTGCCTGCGATCTTTGCGTTCTGGCACGGCCAGCATTTCCTCACGCCTTTCATCAAGACCAAGGAAAGCCACAGGGCCAAGGTCCTGATATCGCTGCACCGCGACGGCGAATTCAACGCGATCGCGGCCGAGCGGCTCGGCGTCGGCACCATCCGCGGCTCCGGCGATCACGGTTCGGCGTTTCACCGCAAGGGCGGGGTCGGCGCCTTCAAGGAGATGGTGCGCGCGCTTGATGACAACTATAATGTGGCACTGACCGCCGACGTGCCGAAGCGCTCGCGCGTCGTGGGACTAGGCATCATCATGCTGGCGCGAGAATCCGGACGGCCGATCATGCCCTTCGCCATGGCCACCAGCCGCTATATCCAGCTCAACAATTGGGACCGTACCACCATCAACCTGCCGTTCGGACGCGGCGTGGTGATGGGCGTCGAGGAAGTCTATGTGCCCCCTGACGCCGATGCCGCCGCGATGGAAGAATATCGTCTGAAGCTGGAAGAGATCCTGAACGAGGCGACCCGCCGCGCCTACGCGCTGGTCGGCCGTCCCGAGGGGGCCGAACGTGGCTAATTCGCTGCCGATGACGCTGCGGTTCTACCGCAGCCTGTCCTCGGCGATGGTGCCGCTGGCGCCGTCGCTGATCAAGCGCCGGCTCAAGCTCGGCAAGGAAGACCCGGAGCGGATCGGCGAGCGCCGCGGCATCACCCGCGATACCAGGCCGCACGGGCCTATGGTCTGGATCCATGGCGCCAGCGTCGGCGAGGTGCTGGCGGCGGCGGCGCTGATCGAGCGGCTGCGCGCGCTCAACATCCGCATCCTCATGACCTCGGGCACGGTGACCTCGGCGGCGATCGTCGCCAAGCGTTTTCCGCCCGACATCATCCATCAATATGTGCCCTGGAACTCGCCGCGCTATGTCGCGCGCTTCCTCGAACACTGGCAGCCGTCGCTGGCTCTGTTCATCGAATCCGACCTGTGGCCCAATCTGATCCTGCAGAGCGCGGCGCGACGGCTGCCGATGGTGCTGATCAACGGACGGATGTCGCACCGCTCGTTCCCGCGCTGGAAGCGGGTGCATGGCACGATCTCGGCGCTGCTGGAGAAATTCGACATTTGCCTCGCGCAGTCGCGGACCGATGCGGAACGCTTTGCCGCACTCGGCTGCCGCAACGTCGTCACCACGGGCAATCTGAAGCTCGACGTTCCGGCCCCGCCCGCCGATCCCCAAAAGCTCGAACGGTTGACATCGCTGACCCGTGGGCGGCCGATCGTGGTGGCGGCCTCGACGCACCCGGGCGAAGAGGAAATCCTGATCGAGACCCACCGGACGCTCGCCGGATTCTTCCCGGGGCTTCTCACGGTGATCGTGCCACGGCATCCCGACCGCGGGCCGGCGATCTGGCGGCTGGTCGATGCGGCGGGATTGAAGGCCTCACTCCGCTCGCGCGAGGAGATGCCCGTTGCTTCGATCGATATCTATATTGCCGATACCATGGGCGAACTGGGCTTGTTCTATCGCCTCGCCGGCGTCGTCTTCATGGGCGGCTCGCTGGTCCCGCATGGCGGCCAGAATCCGATCGAGGCGATAAAACTTGGTGCCTCGATCGTGCACGGCCCGAACGTGTTCAATTTCACCGATGTCTATGACGCGCTCGATAGCGCCGGCGGCGCGCGCAAGGCGGGCGGCGAGGAAGCGCTGGTGAAACAGCTCGGCCAGTTGCTCGCCGATCCCGAGGCACGCGAGGCGATGCTGGCGGCCTCAGGTCGCGTGGTCGCGGAACTCGGCGGCGCGCTGGAGCGCACGCTCGCTGCGCTCGAGCCATATCTGTTGCAGTTGCGGCTCGAGATGGGAGCCGCCAATGCGTGAGCCGGCGTTCTGGCACGCGCCGTCGTCGTGGAAATCGCATCTGCTCCGGCCGCTTG
The DNA here is from genome assembly GCA_963847045.1 of uncultured Alphaproteobacteria bacterium. Lineage (GTDB taxonomy): Bacteria > Pseudomonadota > Alphaproteobacteria > Rhizobiales > Xanthobacteraceae > Bradyrhizobium. The sequence goes on from CAWJYQ010000025.1 coordinate 109,207, forward strand.
GCGCGCTCTATGGCGCCATCGCGGCGCAACGGCTGCGGCGCAAAGGCTTTGATGCCGGCGTGCCCGTGTTCTGTGTGGGCAATTATCACGTCGGCGGCGCCGGCAAGACCCCGACGGTGTTGGCGCTGGCAAAGATCCTGCGCGAGCTCGGCGAGACGCCGGTGGTGCTGAGCCGTGGCTATGGTGGAAAGCGGCGCGGCCCGCTGATGGTCGACCCAATGCGCCACAGCGCGGTCGATGTCGGCGACGAGCCCTTGATGCTGGCCTCGCATCTTCCGGTCGCGGTGTCGCGCGACCGCATCAACGGCGTGGCGCTGGCGCGCTCGCAGCGCGCGAGCGTGATCCTGATGGATGATGGCTTTCAGAATCCGTCGATCGCCAAGGATGCTTCGCTGATCGTGATCGACAGCGATCGCGGGCTTGGCAACGGTTTTGTGTTTCCCGCCGGCCCCCTGCGCGCGCCGCTCAAGCCGCAGCTCGATCGTACCGATGCACTGGTCGTGGTCGGCGATGGCGCCGCGAGCGGGACGGTCGCCGCCAAAGTCGCCGCGCAGGAGGGGCTGGTGCTGCCGGCGCATCTTCAGCCGGACGACGCGTCAGTGGCGAAGCTGAGCGGCAAGCGCGTGCTCGCATTCGCCGGGATCGGCGATCCCGCGCGCTTCTTCCGCACACTGCGCACGGCCGGCATCGACGTCGCGCGCGAGCGCGCTTTCGCCGATCATCATCCGTTTTCGGAAAGCGAGATCGAAGGCCTGATCGCGCAGGCCAGGCGCGAGAACCTCACGCTGGTGACCACGGAAAAGGATTTTGCCCGGCTGCGCGGCGGCAGCGAGCTTCCCGATTATTTGCGCGAGATCGTGCCGTTCAAGGTCGCGCTCGAATTTGCCGACGCGGCACCTTTGCGGAAGTTTTTGGCGGATCGGTTGTTCAAAGCGCGCGAGAAAAAATTCAGCGCGCAATAATCTCGGCGTCGTCCCGGCGAAAGCCGGGACCCAACTGCGTGATTTCTCTTTGAGGCAAAGTGGCTGACGACCTTCGCCAAACGAAAGCCTGTGGTTATGGGTCCTGGCTTTCGCCAGGACGACGATAGCTGCTAGCCCTGCTGCGTCTTCAGCGCGCCGGGGAAATGCCGCTGCAGTACGGCGCTCGGCAGCGCATAGGCCTCCTGCAGGTCGACGCTCCAGTATTTCAATTCGTCGAGCGGAATCCGCGCATCGGTCACCGCGCAGCGCACATAGGTTCCCGGCGAGATCACGCGGAAATCGCCGTCCAGATATTGCACCTGTGCTTCGCCATGACCCGAGGGCCCGAATTTATTCAGCACGATCAAACTCCAATTCGCTGCGGCAACGCCGCAAACAAGCCTCTAGCATAGATAGGTGGTCCTGTCCGCCGGCAAAACCCACCGATTTGTGATGTTTTGCGCAAATGGCCGCATGTTAGCCTTTCGTTTGGATGGACGCCCTTTGCCAACGCGCCATAACGGCGCCAAGAAACCCGCCAAGAAACCCGCCAAGAACCACTGCCAAGAACCGCTGCGCCTTACCGATGCGCCTGAAGTCAGTGATCGCATTGATGACCTGTCTTGCCGTGGCGTGGCCTGCGGTTGCGGCTCCCGTCGCGCCCCGAGAGGTGGAGATTCCCGAAGGCGGCCTAACGCTGCATGCGCAGCTCTTCAAGCCCGATGGCGACGGCCCGTTTCCGACCGTGATCGCGCTGCATGGCTGCGGCGGGCTCGCTGGCCATTCCGAACCGGTGTTGCCGCGCTATCGCGACTGGGCCGAGCAGCTCCTGAAGGACGGCAAGGCGGTGCTGTTGCCGGACTCGTTTGGTTCACGAGGGCTTGGCCCGCAATGCCGGGTCGGCGAGCGCAAGGTGCGCGCGCGCCGCGAGCGGGTCGAGGACATCGCAGCCGCCCGGCAGTGGCTGATGCAGCAGAAATGGGTCGCGCATGAGCGCATCAGCCTGATCGGATGGGCCCATGGTGCCAGCGCGCTGCTCTGGGCGGTGCGCCCGCAATTGTTGTCGCGCGGCACTGAGCCCGATTTCCGTTCGGCGATCGCGTTCTATCCGGATTGCCGCATCTCCGCCGGCCTCGGCTGGAGCGCACGGGTGCCGACGCTGCTTCTGATCGGCGCCAAGGACGACGTCTCCTCGCCGCCGGCCTGCCGGGCGATGATCGACGGCGCGCGCGGGCGCAGCGCGCTGACGCGCATCGTGGTCTATCCCGGCGCCTATCATGATTTCGATCGCGCGAACCTGCCGGTGCACGCCGTCTCCGGCGGCGCCGATGCCGCCGTGCCCGAGCACGGCCATCTCGGCAGCGATCCCGACGCGCGCGCGGATTCGCAGAAGCTGGTCAAGGAGTGGCTGTCGCGGTGATGATTGCTCTTCACCTCGCCCCGCCTGCGGGGAGAGGGAGAGGCGGCCATCTTGCAAGCGTCTAAAACAGACTGCCCTGGTCGACCGGCTTCACCGCGCGCTTAGGCGCGGCGGGTTTTTGTTCGCGCGGTGCGGCCTTCGGCGCCTCCGTCGCCGGCTCCCGATCCGCATCGGCGGTGGCGCCGACGCGGCCGTCGGCGAATTCGATGCTCATGCGTGCGCTCGGTCCGACCTGCGCCGCCGCATGCACGGGGTGACCGGCCTCATCGCGCACCAGCGCAAAGCCGCGCGCCAGCACGCTGCGATAGGAGAGGGCCGCGAGCAACTGCCCGCTGTGGCTGACGCGCGCCTCGAGCCGCTGCAGTGCCGTGGACAACGCGCGATGGGCACGGTCGGATAACCTGAGCGTACGTTCCCGCTCGCGCGCGATCGCGTTGCGCTGCGCCTGCGCGTTGGCGAGCCGTGAGGCTTTCAGCCGTGCTTCCAGCCCGGCGAAGCGGTCGCGGCGGCTGCGCATGACCGAGCGCGCCGAGTGCGTGAGCCGCTCGCCCGACACGGTCAGATGCTGACGCGCCTGCGCGACCTGGCCGCGCAGCACCCGCAACGTGAGGCGGCCGCTGGTCTCCGCGAAGCGGCGAAAATGCGCATGCGTGTTGGCTTTGAAGCCGCGGGGCAGAGCGCTGCCAGCGGCATCGAGCCGCTGCCGCGGGATCGCGAGCAATTCGTTCGCGGCCGGCAGCGCACGGCTTGCGGCGCGCAACTCGTTGCGGCGGGCTTCAAAGCCGCGCTGCCAGCAGACGAACACGCGGCGCGCCAGGCTGTCGACTTCGGCCACGAGATCGCTCTTCACCGGCACCGCCATTTCAGCGGCCGCGGTCGGCGTCGGTGCGCGCTTGTCGGCGGCGAAATCAATCAGCGTGATGTCGGTCTCGTGGCCGACCGCGGAGATCAGCGGAATAACGCTCTCGGCCACGGCGCGGACCACGATCTCCTCGTTGAAAGACCAGAGGTCTTCCAGCGAGCCGCCGCCGCGCGCGACGATCAGTACGTCGGGCCGCGGAATCTTTCCACCTTCCGGCAGCGCGTTGAAGCCGCGGATCGCGGCCGCGACCTGCTCGGCCGAACCTTCGCCCTGCACCTTCACCGGCCACACCAGCACGCGGCGAGGGAAACGATCCTCGAGCCGGTGCAGGATGTCGCGGATCACAGCACCCGTCGGCGAGGTGACGACACCGATCACCTCCGGCAGCCAGGGCAAGAGCCGCTTGCGCTTCTCGTCGAACAGGCCTTCGGCGGCGAGCTTCTTCTTGCGCTCCTCCATCAAGGCCATCAGCGCGCCGACGCCGGCCGGCTCCAGCGCGTCGATTACGATCTGGTACTTCGACGAGTTCGGATAGGTCGTGAGCTTGCCGGTCGCGATCACCTCAAGCCCCTCCTGCGGCTTGAAGCGCATGCGGGCGTGGGCGAACTTCCAGATCACCGCCTCGATCTTGGCGTTCTCATCCTTGAGCGCGAAGTAGCAGTGGCCGGAGGAGTGCGGCCCGCGGAAGCCTGAAATCTCGCCCCGCACGCGCACGAAGCCGAACCGGTCCTCCACCGTCCGCTTCAAGGCGGAGGACAGTTCGGACACGGTGAATTCGGGCGCGTTGACCAGGGGTTCGGCTGTGGGCATGTCGAATTCGGTGAACAAAACGGGTCCGCCCAAGTTAGGGATTTTCGCTGGCCTGCGCCAATCCGTATCTTGCTTTTGTCCTTGCTTATCCATTTACTCTGTATTACAGAGTTCTCTATAATTGGGGTTTCCGGAGGAAAATCATGCTGAAATGGCTGGTCTGGTTCCCCTTGAGGCTGCTGCGCTGGGCGCTCGCGCTGGTAGGCGTGGCCGCGCTCCTGTTCACGGTCATGCTTGCAACGCCGCTGGTGCGGCCCCCGGAGCTGCGGTCGATTGCCGAGACTGCGCGGGCCGTGGATCGCAGCACCATGCCGGCATTGGAGCGGTTCTCCGCACGCGATGGCACGGAGCTGGCCTACCGGCATTATCCGGCGCGCGGGCCCGCGATCGACAAGGTCGCCATCGTCATCCACGGCTCTTCGGGATCGAGCATCGCCGTGCATGCGCTCGCCGACGCGCTGGCCGGGCGCGGCATCGAGACTTACGCGCCCGATCTCCGCGGTCATGGGTCATCCGGCACCCGCGGCGACATCGCCTATCTTGGCCAGCTCGAGGATGACCTGGCCGACCTCGTTACGGGGGTGCGCAAGGCTGCGCCGGACCGGCCGATCACGCTGGTCGGCCATTCCTCGGGCGGCGGCTTTGCGCTTCGGGTCGCGAGCTCTCCGATCAAGGATCTGTTCGCCCGCACCGTCCTGCTTGCGCCCTATCTAGGTTACGACGCGCCGACCAACCGGCCGAATTCCGGCGGCTGGGCCAGCCCCGATATTCCGCGCTTCCTCGGCATACAGATGCTGCATCGGCTCGGCATCGATTGCTGCGAGGCGCTGCCGACGCTGGCGTTTGCGGTGCCGCCCGAATTCCGCAAAGATCCTCGCTTCGACCTATTCGTATCGCCTGATGCGCAATTTCGCGACGCGCGGCTACAAGGCTGATCTCGCCGCCGTCACCGGGCCGATCACGCTGATCGCCGGCGCCAACGATGAGTTGATGCTGCCGGACAAATATGCCGACGCCATCCACGCGGTCGCGCCGCAGGCCGAGGTGAAGCTGATTGCCGGCGTCAACCACATGGGCGTCGTCAGCACGCCCAAAGCGGTCGACGAAATCGCCGACTATGTCGCCACCCACGGCGCGGCAGGGACCTGAGCCATGTCAGCGCTTGCGACCAAGGAGAGCAGCATCATGATCGACCACAAGGAAGCGTCTGCCGCACTGTCCGATATCAACGACATGGTGGCGCGCGTGCGGCAGTCGCGCATCTACGAGCTCGCCAGCCAGTTCATGGTGGTGGCCGGCCTGCTCGTGGCTGCCGGCAACCTCGCGACCTACATCGTGCCGCGTTATGCCGTCTTCATCTGGCCGTCTGTCAATGTGTTGACCGTCCTGGTCTCCGCGGTGGTCTCGATATTCAACTCCCGGCGCACCGGCGCGCGCAGCTTCGATCTCAGGGTATTCGTCGCGCTCGTGCTGTTCTATGCCTTCGGCCTGCTTTGCTCCGTCGTGCTCGGTCATTACGGCGGGCGAGAGATGGGAACATTCTGGCCGATCTATTTCATGCTGTTCTACTGCGTCGCCGGGCTGTGGTTCGGCCGGGCCTTCATCTATATCGGCCTTGGCATCACGGCGCTGACGCTGATCGGCTATTTCTTCATTACTGGCGACCTATTCCTGCTGTGGATGGCGATGGTGAATGGCGGCGGCCTGATCCTCAGCGGCCTTTGGATGCGCTGGGGTGAGTGATGGCTCAACTCGACGAGGTCATCCACCAGCCGCTCCGCCTGCGCATCATGGCGGCGCTGAACGCGTTGCCGGCTTCGATCGGCCTGGAATTTTCCAGGCTGAAGAAGCTGACCGGCGCCACCGACGGCAATCTCGGCGCGCATATCGAGACGCTTTCGAGGGCCGGCTATGTCGCGATCGACAAGGCCTTTGTCGGCAAGAAGCCGCAGACCACGGTGACAGCGACCGCCACCGGCCGCGCCGCCTTCGCCCGCCATGTCGCGACCTTGCAGGAGATCATCGCGACGTCGGGTGGGGTCGGGTAAGTGGGCCTCCCATCTCTCCCCTCGTCATTCCGGGGCGCGACGTAGTCGCGAGCCCGGAATCCATAACCACCATCGGGAGTATGGATTCCGGGCTCGCCGCTTCGCGGCGCCCCGGAATGACGATGTGTGGATATCTAGCCCTTGCGGGGAGTAGGGGACTCGTGCAACCGAAACACCATGCACATCCTCCTGCTCGGTTCCGGCGGCCGCGAACATGCCCTGGCATGGAAGATCGCCGCTTCCCCGCTGCTGACGAAGCTCTGGTGCGCGCCGGGCAATGCGGGGATCGCGCGCGAGGCCGAATGCGTCGCGCTCGATGTGGCGAACCACTCAGCCGTGATCGAGTTCTGCAAGCAGCACGACGTGGAGCTGGTCGTGGTCGGCCCAGAGACGCCGCTCGCGGCCGGGATCGTGGATGATCTCGCCGAGGCCGGCATCAAGGCGTTCGGGCCGCGCAAAGCGGCCGCGCAGCTCGAGGGGTCCAAGGGTTTTACCAAGGACCTCTGCGCCGAGTTCAACATCCCGACCGGCGCCTATAGCCGTTTCGACAATGCCGCGGACGCGCTTCGCTATGTGCGCGCGCGGGACGCCCCGATCGTGGTGAAGGCTGACGGCCTTGCCGCGGGAAAGGGTGTCGTCGTTGCAAAAACGCTGGCTGAGGCCGAAGCCGCCATTGCCATGATGTTCGAGGGCGCGTTCGGCGCGGCGGGTGCGGAGGTCGTCATCGAGGAATTTCTGTCGGGCCGCGAGATCAGCTTCTTCGCGCTGTGCGACGGCGAGACCGCGATCCCGCTCGCGAGCGCACAAGACCACAAGCGCGTGTTCGACCATGACGAGGGACCGAACACCGGCGGCATGGGCGCCTATTCGCCGACGCCCTTTGTCACGCCGGAGATTCATGACCAGATCATGTCGCGCATCATCCTGCCGACCGTGGCCGGAATGAAGAAGCGCGGCATGCCGTTCCGAGGCGTGCTCTATGCCGGTGTGATGCTGACGGAGCAGGGACCAAAGCTGTTCGAATACAATGTCCGCTTCGGCGACCCCGAATGCCAGGTGCTGATGCTGCGGATGATGTCCGACATCGTGCCGGCCTTTCTCGCGGCCTGCGATGGCGAGCTCAGGCATTTCGATCTGCGCTGGTACGCCGAGCCCGCGCTGACGGTGGTGATGGCGGCCAAGGGCTATCCCGGCGACTACAGGAAAGGCACGCGCATCGACGGGCTCGATGATGCGGCCAGGATCGACGGCATCGAGATTTTCCACGCCGGCACGGTCGCAAAAGACGGAGCCATCCTCGCCAATGGCGGCCGCGTGCTGAACATCTGCGCGATGGGCAAGACCGTCACCGAAGCCAAGGCGCGCGCCTATCAGGCCGTCGACTTGATCCGATGGCCCGACGGCTTCTGCCGCCGCGACATCGCCTGGCAGGCGGTCGAGGCGGAGAAGGTTGGTTAACTCCACTCGTCATGCGCGGGCTTGACCCGCGCATCCATCAATCTTCGGAAGAGTCCTTGCTTAAGAGATGGATCGCCGGGTCAAGCCCGGCGATGACGGTTTTGTTGTCGGGCGATGTGACCGCTACAGCAAATCCCCGCCTGCCGCCAACGCCGTGGTGCCGTGCTCGCGGAACGCCTTGATCACGTTGCGGCCGACGCGCCAGCGGTGCACCTCGTCGGGGCCGTCGACCAGCCGCTGCGAGCGCACCTGGGTGTACCATTGCGCCAGCGGCGTATCCTGGGAAAAGCCGAGCGCGCCGTGGAGCTGGATCGCAGTGTCGATCACATGGTGCACCATGTGCGCGAGATAGACTTTTGCGATCGAGTTTTCCTGCCGCAGGTCCATGCCCTTTTCCGCCTTGTAGGCGATGTGGAGCAACATGAGCCGGCCGATATAGAGCTGGGTGGCGCATTCCGCGAGCATGAACTGCACCGCCTGCCGGTCGGCGAGCAATTGCCCGAAGGTCGAGCGTTGGGTCACGCGCGCCACTGCCATGTCGAGCGCGCGCTGGGCCTTGGCGATGTTGTGCATGCCGTGGCGCAAGCGGCCATAGGCGAGACGGTGCTGGCCCATGTTGAAGCCGTTGCCTTCGCCGCCGAGCAGATTGTCGGCGGACACTTTCAGGTCCTTGATCTCGATCTCGGAATGGCCGCCATGGATCTCGTCGTAATAGGGACCCTCGATCGCCATGTTCGGCACGTTGCGCTTGATGTTGTAGCCGGGGTTCGGCAGCTCGACGATGAAGGTCGAATAGCGCTTGTGGCGCGGCGCGTCCGGATCGGTCATCGCCATCACCAGCGCCATGTTGGCGACGCTGGCCGAAGAGGAGAACCACTTCTCACCGTTGAGGACATAATTCTCGTTGCCGTCCTTCACCGCGCGGGTCTGCATGCCCGTGGCATCGGCGCCGGAGGCTTTTTCCGTCATCGAGAAGCAGATGCGCTTCTCGCCGTTCAGAAGCGGCTTGAGGAACTTCTCCTTCTGATATTCCGTGCCGTGGGCAAGGATGGTCATGATCGAGGCGTCGTCGGGGCCCTGCGTGTTCATCGACAGCGCGCCCAGCATGCTCTCGCCGAGTTCCATCTGCACCAGCGCATTGGCGAGCGGGCCCAGTCCCATGCCGCCATATGCCTTCGGCACGAACGGATTCCACAGGCCCTGCGCGCGGGCCTTTTTGCGCAAATTCGCGAGCACCTCGTCGAACGGCTTGGAATCCAGTTGCTTTTCGGCGGGGATGCACTCGTCATGCACCCATTTGCGTACCCTTTCGCGGATCGCCTTGGCCTCTTGCGGGATTTCGAAATCGATCGACATGGCATTCCCTCGCTTTGCGTTCTTGCTGACGTTACTTTGATGATATCACTTGGCTGATGGCATAACTCCACCACGCCCCAGCGGCAACGACAAACAAAGTTTGAAGCGATGTCCGATCTCGCCGACCTCTTTCCCGGCTATCAATCCAAATGGATCAACACCTCCGCGGGCCGCATCTTTGCCCGCGTCGGCGGCAGCGGCCCGCCGCTCATGTTGCTGCACGGGTTTTCATCGACCCATGTGATGTGGCACACCGTGGCGCCGAAACTTCATGACAAGTTCACGCTGATCATCGCCGACCTGCCGGGCTATGGCTGGTCCGACATGCCCGAAAGCGACGAGAACCACACGCCCTACACCAAGCGCGCGATGGCGAAGGTGATGATCGAGGCGATGGAGCAGCTTGGACACGTGCATTTCGCGCTCGCCGGCCATGACCGCGGCGGCCGCGTCTCCTACCGGCTCGCCCTCGATCATCCCGGCCGGCTGTCGCGTTTGGCCGTGCTCGATATCCTGCCGACCTATAATTACTGGGAGCGCATGAACCGGCTCTATGCGCTGAAGATCTATCATTGGGCGTTCCTGGCCCAGCCCGCGCCATTTCCGGAGACATTGATCGGCGGCGCGCCGGATTTCTTTCTGAAGAAGAAGATGGCGAGCCAGACCAAGTCGAAGACGCTGAACGAGATCGATCCGCGCGCGCTCGAGCACTATCTCGCGCCTTTTCGCGATCCCTCGCGCGTGCATGCCATGTGCGAGGATTACCGCGCCGGCGCCTATGCCGATTACGAGATCGACAAGGCCGATTTCGACGCGGGCAGGAAGATCACGATTCCGATGCTGGCGCTGTGGGGCGATGCGGGCATCGCGAGCGCGGCGGCGACGCCGCTCGACACCTGGAAGACATGGGCGACCAATGTCACGGGTTCGCCGGTCTCATCCGGGCATTTCTTGCCCGAAGAGAATCCGGACGCGACGGCGAAATTGCTGCGGGAGTTTTTGCTGGCGGGGTGACGCTTGTTCGTCGTCATGGCCGGGCTCGTCCCGGCCATCCACGTCTTCACCACGCGCTGCACCAAAGACGTGGATGCCCGGCACAAGGCCGGGCATGACGAGTCGTGAAATCTCTACCGCCGCTCCCGGAAAAACTCCCGCAGCAGCGCGGCCGACACGCTCTCACCAACGCCGGAATAGACCTCCGGCGCATGGTGGCAGGTGGGCGACGCGAAAAATCGTACGCCGGAATCGACCGCGCCGCCCTTGGGGTCGGCGGCGCCGTAGTATAGCCGGCGGATGCGCGCGAACGAGATCGCGCCTGCGCACATGGTGCAGGGCTCCAGCGTGACATACATATCGCAATCGGTGAGCCGCTCCGTCCCGATCCTCTCGGCGGCCTCCCTGATCGCCAGGACTTCCGCATGCGCGGTCGGATCGCGCTCGCTTAAGGTGCGGTTGCCGGCCGTGGCGATTACTTTGTAGTCCCTGACAATCACGCAGCCGATCGGGACTTCGCCGGATTTACCGGCTTTTTCGGCAGCTTTCAGCGCCAGATCCATGAAAGTAGGGACGTTCATGCCTCGTATTGCCGGAATAAGTCTGCTACTGGAAGGTCCTTCAGCAAAAGTCCAAGCCGGTTTTGCGTGAGATAAGCGCCGTTTGCGGCGCGTACATCCCCATTTCGACCTGTACCGAAACGAGCCCCTTCATGCCCCGCGACAACGACAAACACAACGATTCCCGCGGCCGGCGTGACCGTCAAGATGGCGGCAAGGGCCGCTCCGGCAAGCCGCGGGGGCCTGAGAAGAAGTTCGCCAAGCGCGGCTTTGCGGACAAGAAGTTCGATGGCGAACGCGGTGGCGACAAGCCCAGGTTCAGCCGCGATGACCGCCCCCGCGGCGATCGGCCGTTCCGCGATCGTCCCGCGCGCGACGGCGACGGCGAAAAGCGTTCGTTCAAGCCGCGTGGCGACCGGCCGAAATTCGACCGTGATAGGGATCGCAAGAGCGACCCTGGTGGCGGCGAAAGGCGTTCGTTCAAGCCGCGCGAGCGGGATCGCAAGGGCGACCCTGGAGACCGCGGTGGCGATAAGCGCCCCTTTAACCCCCGCGCCAATCGCGACGAAGCCCGCCCGGCCGCGCGCTTTTCCGACCGGAAATTCGGCGACAAGAAGCCCTACGCTTCGCGGGAGCGTGACGGCGACAAGCGCCCTTACACGCCGCGCGGCGAGGGTTTTCGCAAGGACGGCGACCGGCCTCGCGGCGATCGCCCCTATAGCCCGCGCCCACCGCGCGACGGCGATCGGCCCGAGCGGAAGTTTGGCGGCGAGCGCAAATTCTCCCGCGGCGGTGCCGATCGCGGGGATCGCAACAGCGACCGCCGGGATCGCGGACCTCGCAAGGATTTTGGCAAGGATTTTGGCAAGGATTTTGGCGATCGTCCGCCGCGCGGGGAATCGAAGCCCTGGCAGAAACGCGAGGAAGGTTTTGAGCGTCCGGCGCGTCGCGATGGTGAGCGCAAATTTGACCGGCCGAAATTCGACAAGCCTCGTTACGACAGGCCGCGCGACGATCGCGGTGGCGACGAGCGGCCGCGATTTTCGCGATCGCGCGAGGATCGTCCAAAGTTCGAACGTTCGCGTGAGGATCGCCCGAAATTCGATCGTCCGCGCCGGGATCGCGATGGCGACAGAGAGCGCCGGGATCGCAAGAGCGACCCTGGCGACCGCCGTCCGCGCCCGGAAGGCCGCACGGACTGGCAGGAGCATCCGCGCAGCGACCGCGGGTCGGATCGCTTCGCCGACCGGCCGCGCCGCGACAATGAAGACGACAGCAAGGTTTTTGCGAAGCGTCCAGCCTTCGGCGGCCGCGGCGCCTATCGCGAGCGTCCCGACTTCGAGAAACGCCCGCGTCCCGAGCCGACGCCGAAGAAAGCCGGCGAACGCATCGCAAAAGTGCTGGCGCGCGCGGGGCTGGCTTCACGGCGCGACGCCGAGGAGATGGTCACGGCCGGCCGCGTCACCGTCAACGGCCGCCTCATCAATTCGCCCGCGCTCGATGTCACCGCCAATGACGTGGTCGCGGTCGACGGCAAGGAATTGCCGCCGCGCGAGCGCACGCGGCTGTTCCTCTATCACAAGCCGAAGGGGCTGATGACGACGCATGCCGACCCGGAGGGGCGGCCGACGGTGTTCGACAATCTGCCGGAGGGCTTGCCGCGGCTGATCTCGATCGGCCGGCTCGACTTCAACACCGAGGGACTGTTGCTGCTCACCAATGACGGCGGGCTCGCGCGCGTGCTGGAATTGCCGGATACCGGCTGGCTACGCCGCTATCGCGTGCGTGCCCATGGCGAGATCACGCAGGCGCAGCTCGACCAGTTGAAGGACGGCATCGAGGTCGATGGTGTCAAATATGGGTCGATCGACGCCACGCTGGAGCGCGACCAGGGCGCCAATGTCTGGCTGGTGTTCGCGATCCGCGAAGGCAAGAACCGCGAGGTGCGCAACGTCATGGCGCATCTCGGGCTCGAGGTGAACCGGCTGATCCGCGTCTCCTACGGCCCGTTCCAGCTCGGCGAGATCGAGGAGGGCCAGGTCGAAGAAGTCAAGACGCGCGTGCTGCGCGAGCAGCTCGGCGAGAAGGTCATTGCGCAGGCGGGCGCGGAATTCGAGCGGCCGGAGCCGCGCGAGACGCGCGACGACGAAGATGACGCGCCGCGGGGCAAGAAGCCGTTCAAGGCCTCGGGCAAGAACGCGCTGGTCTCCGACCGCAAGGGCCGCCGCGTGCTGGTGCAGCGTTCCGGCAGCGAGGAGGCGCGCGCGCGCAACGAGGACGAGAACGCCGGCTACGGCCCGCCGCGTCGCCCCAAGCGCGGCTATCACGGCAAGCGCGATCTGAAGCCGCGGGATGAGTAGGCTTCGCGATGAGCCACGCGCTTTCTGGGATCTTCGTGGGCACGCTCTCCCCGTTCCCTCCCCCGCAAGGGGGAAGGGAGCGCTGTGTGCGCGTGTCGGCAGGTCGGGCACGCTGATGCGGGTGGTCGGCGGACGATTGAAGGGCCGCAACCTGGCCTCGCCTTCCTCGCGCGACATCCGCCCGACCGCGGATCGGCTGCGCGAGTCCGTGTTCAACATTCTCGTGCATGCCTACGACAACCCGATCGACGGCGCGCGCGTGCTCGATCTCTTTGCCGGCACAGGTGCGCTCGGCATCGAGGCGGTGTCGCGCGGGGCCGCGTTCGCGCTGTTCGTCGACAATGGCGCGGAGGCTCGCGCATTACTGCGCAACAATGTCGAGGCGCTCGCGCTTGGTGGCGTGACCAAAGTGTACCGTCGCGACGCGACCAGTCTCGGTCCCGCGCATCCCCTCGAGCCGTTTTCGATTGCGTTCCTCGATCCGCCCTATGGCAAGGGGCTTGCGGAGAAGGCGCTCGCCTCGCTGCGCGACGGCGGCTGGCTGACGCCGGGTGCGCTCGTGGTGGTGGAAGAGGCGAAGGCTGCGGCGTTTGCTGCGCCCGAGGGATTCGAGGAGCTGGAGCGTCGCGTGTATGACGATACGGAGTTTGTGTTCTTGCGCGCGCAATGAAACTTCGCCGCTTCCACAAAACAGCCGTCATCGCCCGGCTTGACCGGGCGATCCAGTACGCCGCGGATTATCGGCTCAAGCACTAACTCTCTGGAATACTGGATCACCCGCTTTCGCGGGTGATGACAGTTGAGCGTGTGGAGATGGCATCATCGCCGCCCGAACAGCTTCTCCACATCTGCGAGCTTCAGCTCGACATAGGTCGGGCGGCCGTGGTTGCACTGGCCGGAATTCGGCGTGTCTTCCATCTCGCGGAGCAGCGCGTTCATCTCTTCCGGCTTGAGCCTTCGCCCGGCGCGCACCGAGCCGTGGCAGGCCATGGTGGCGGCGACGTGCAGCAGCCGACGCTCCAGCGGCAGCGCCTCGTCCCATTCCTCCATGTGCTCGGCCAGATCGCGGAGCAGACTTCCCGCATCGGTCTTGCCAAGCAGCGACGGCGTCTCGCGCACCGCGACCGCGCCGGGGCCGAAGGATTCGATGGCGAGCCCGAAGGATGCCAATTCTTCCGCGCGCGCGAGCAGCTGCTCGACGGTCGCTTCATCGAGCTCGACGATTTCCGGGATCAGCAAAATCTGCCGCTGCACGCCGTTTTTGGCGAGCGAGGCCTTCAGCCGCTCATAGACGATGCGCTCATGGGCGGCGTGCTGGTCGACGATGATGAGCCCGTCGCGCGTTTGTGAGACGATGTAAGTCTCATGGATCTGCGTGCGCGCCGCGCCAAGCGGGCGGTCGACGAGGTCGCCGGCCGGCTGCGCCTCGAAGCGGACATCGGCGGTGGGCGCGCCGACATCGAAGGCGGCCTGGTCCTGCTCGGCGAGCGCGGTTGCCGCCGCGGCGAACGACGGCACAGGGCCGACCGGATAGGATGGCGACTGCCGCCAGTCCCAATTGCCGGGCCGCGGCGTGAAAGCTGGGCGGAACGCGGCAATCGCCGCGCCGCCGCTATTGGCGGCCGTGCGCCGGCCTTCGCGCGCCAATCCCTCCTTCAGTGCATGCACGATCAGCGCGCGCACGAGGCCGGCGTTGCGAAAGCGCACTTCGGTTTTCGCGGGGTGCACATTGGCGTCGACCTCGCGCGGGGAAAGCGTCACGAACAGCGCCACCACGGGATGGCGGTCACGCGGCAGATAGTCGGCATAGGCCGCACGTACTGCGCCGAGGATCAGCTTGTCGCGCACGGGGCGGCCGTTGACAAAGAGGTATTGCCCGAGCGCGTTGGCCCGCGTCAGCGAGGGCGCGGCGGCAAAGCCCTCGACCACGACACCCTCGCGCTCGCTGCGGACGTCGATCGCGTTGGCGCGGAAGTCAGCGCCGAGGATATCGCCGAGGCGGATGAGTTGGCCGGGCGCGCTGGGCAGCGCCGCGGCCCAGGTCACCGGCGCGCGTTCCTCGCCGGCGAGCGTGAAGGCGATATCCGGCCGCGCCATCGCGAGCCGCCGCACCGTCTCGCGGATCGCTTCGGCCTCGGTGCGGTCGGTCTTCAAAAATTTCAACCGCGCCGGCGTGGCGTAAAAGAGATCGGCGACCTCGACGCGGGTGCCGTGGCCGAGCGCCGCCGGCATGACGTCGCCCTTGGCACCGCCTTCGACGGCAAGCTGCCAGGCATGCGGCTCGTTGGCATGGCGTGTGGTGATCGAAAGCTTCGCCACCGCGCCGATCGAGGGCAGGGCCTCGCCGCGGAACCCGAGCGTCTTGATCTGCAAGAGATCCTCGTCGTCGAGTTTCGAGGTCGCGTGGCGATCGACGGCGAGGGCGAGATCGGCCGCAGTCATGCCGCCGCCATCGTCGGTGATGACAATCTTCCGCCGGCCGCCGCCATCGGTGAAGATATCGATCCGGCTCGCACCAGCATCGATCGCATTCTCCACGAGTTCCTTGACCACGCTCGCAGGACGCTCGACCACTTCGCCGGCGGCGATGCGGTTGACGACCTGTTCGGGAAGCTGGCGGACGGGCATGGGCTCGGTTCGGATGGATGGATTCGGCACCTGCCCGGCATTCTAGGCTGCCGCGGTGCCAAATGCATGGGCCGACCGCGAGATTATCCCCGATCTCGGATAGCGCTGAAGCATGAAGGGGACCTTCGCCGCCATGCGGCTGCGCCGTGCGCGGGATTGTGAGTCCGCACGTCCGGGTATAACGTTTGGAAAAATTATAATCCGACGGAGGGACGCCATGTGCCACTTGTTCGCACGCCAGCCGCAACGCGACTATGAATCGCAGACCCGTTCGTTGCGGATCGACGGTCACTCCACCTCGATCCGGCTGGAAATGTCGTTCTGGGACACGCTGGAAGAGATCGCGGCGAAGGAAGGCATGACGCTGGCGAAGTTCCTCACCACGCTGCACAACGAAGTGCTGGACCATCATGGTGAGGTCAACAATTTCGCCTCACTGTTGCGCTGTTCCTGCCTGATTTACCGCGCCAAGACCGCGGCTGCAGCCGCCGTTCCGGAATTCCGCCGCGACGCCGCGATCCTGGACGCGGCCGAGTAGGTTTTTGAGGCGGATCGTACAAGCAAAAGCGGCTCTGCCCGGAACAGGACAAAGCCGCCGAAGTCTGACGGGAAATCAGATTTCCTTCTTCTGCATCGCGCCTGCGATGTAATCCGCCTGGCGGATCGCCAGCGAGACGATGGTCAGCGTCGGATTGCAGGCCGCGCCGCTGGTGAACTGGCTGCCGTCGGACACGAACAGGTTCTTGATGTCATGGGTCTGGCCGAACTTGTTCACCACGCCGTCCCGTGCCTTCTCGCTCATGCGATTGGTGCCCATGTTGTGGGTGCTCGGATAAGGCGGCGTCGGATAGGTGACGGTGGCGCCGACGGCATTGTAGACGGCGGCGCCCTGCTTGTAGGCATGTTCGCGCATCGCGGCGTCGTTGGGATGGTCGTCGAAATGCACGCTGGCGACCGGCATGCCGTGCTTGTCCTTGACCTTCGGATCAAGCGTGACGCGGTTGGTTTCCTGCGGCATGTCCTCGCCGACGAGCCACATGCCGGCCATCTGCGGGTAGGTTTCCATCGCGGCGGTGAATGGCCGTCCCCATGCACCCGGCTTGAGGAAGGCCGCCATGAAGGGAAGCCCGAGCGACAGCGTCTCCATCTCATAGCCGCCGACGAAGCCGCGCTTCGGATCGTTCTTCGCCTCGTCGCGGATGATGCCAGCCATGGTGGTGCCGCGATACATGTGCACCGATTTCTCGAACGACGCGTAGACGCTGCCGGTCATGTGCCGCATGTAGTTGCGCCCGACCTGACCCGATGAGTTGGCAAGACCGTCGGGGTACATGTTGGAGGCGCTGTTGAGCAGCAGGCGCGGGCTCTCGAGCGAATTGCCGGCGACCGCCACCACGCGCGCCTTCTGACGTTGCATCGCGCCGCTCGCGTCGGCATAGACGACGCCGGTCACCTTGCCGCTCGCATCGTGCTCGATCTTGATCACCATGCTGTCGGGGCGCACTTCGAGATTGCCGGTCGCTTCGCCCTTGGGAATTTCGGCGCATAGCGTCGACCACTTCGCGCCGGATTTGCAGCCCTGGAAGCAGAAGCCGATCTGCTGGCAGGAGCCGCGTCCGTCGCGCGGTTCGCTGTTGATCGCCATGCGTCCGGTATGGACTTCCTTGTAGCCGAGCTTCCTGGCGCCGGCCTCCAGCACCTTGAAATTGTTGTTGCCGGGCAGCCCGGGAATGCCGTTGGTGCGGGTCACTCCCATCTTGTCCTCGGCCTTGGCGTACCACGGCTCCATCTCGGCGAGCGTGATCGGCCAGTCCTGCAGGTTCGCGCCCGATATGCCGCCATAGGTGCTCTTGATCCTGAACTCATGCTCATCGAAGCGCAGCGACGCGCCGGCCCAATGCACGGTCGAGCCGCCCACGGCTTTGACGATCCACGCGGGCAGCGTGGGGAAGTCCTTGGACACCTGCCAGCTACCGGATGTGCTGCGCGCGTCCCCCCAGGCGAGTTGAGCGAAACTGTCCCACTCGTCATTGATGAAGTCCTGAATCTCGACGCGCGGGCCGGCCTCGAGGATCACGACCTTGACACCCTTCTGCGCGAGCTCATTGCCGAGCGTTCCGCCGCCGGCGCCGGAGCCGACGATCACCACCACGCCACTGTCATTTTGATCGAACTTTGCCATGTGAATCCCTCCCTGACTGTTCGTTATCCGAGGCTCAGAGCCTGACGGCTCTGATCTTATTTCTGACGCGGTTTCTTCACGCGAACCGGTACCCACTTCGCTCGAAAACGCTCTATGCCTTCGGGAGCCAGTCGATGTCGGCGAAGCCGCGCTTGATGTAGCCGCCATGCTCGGCGGAGGAGCCCTCGTAGCCGAATTTCGGCCAGAGCTCTTTCTGGTTGTAGAGCGAGACGACGAGATCGCCGCGAATGGTCGTGAAGAACTCGGTCTGCTCGATGTTCTGCAACAGCTTCACGCGGTCGGCTTCCCAGGCCACGTCCGCATAGGGCACCTTGTGGTGGTCGCGGGCGTCCTGGTCGAGGCGGGCGACGCCACCCTCGATCATCGCCTTGACGGCGGGATCCTTGGCTGCCTTGCCATCCCACGGCTTGACGGCGGTGATGTAATAGCTGTCGACCAGCATATCGTGCGGATAGATGTCGCGCGCGACCTTCACCAGTGTCTTCAGCGTCGCGGGCGACAACGCGGTGGCACCTTCGGCCCACGCATCATTGATACCGAGGCCCGTGCTTGTCGCTACGGCTGCGACCGGAACCGCGGTGGCCGCGCCCTTTAGAAAGACTCGGCGGTCATATTTGCTCCTGCGATCGACTTCTCTCATGGTGTCTCCTCCGTTTTCGCTTGTTGATGATGATCAGCCGAAGCGGCCGCCTTTCTGGATCACCTCGATCTTGTAACCGTCGGGATCAGTGGCGAAGAAGAAGCGCGCCAGCGTTTTGCCGTCATGCTTGAAATCGCGCAGCGGCCCGGGCGACAGTTTTTCGCGCTCGAATCTCTGGTGTTCCGCATCGACGTCGTCGACGACCACCGCGAGATGGCCGTAGCCATCGCCCAGCGCGTACGGCTCCTTGCGATCGAAATTCACGGTCAGCTCGACCTCGAACGGCGAGGACGGATGACGCAGATAGATCAGCGCGAAGTCCGGGAATTTCAGGTGATCGGCGATTTCGAGTCCGAACGCGCGCTTGTAGTAGTCGAGCGACTTTGCCTCGTCGAACACGCGGATCATCGAATGAACGGGTTTGGCCATTCAGTGCAGCTCCTTGAGGTAAGCGATGATGGCTGCGCGCAGTTCGGGCTTCGCTTGCCGGTAGGCCATGACCGTGCCCGGAATCATCTGCTGCGGATTGGTGATCCAGGCGTCCAGCCTGGCGTCGTCCCAGCTGAAATCAGCCTTCGCGAAGCCAGCCGAATAATGGAAACCATCGACCGAGCCGGCGCGGCGGCCGACGATGCCGAACAGCGACGGTCCTTGCCGGACCGGATCAGTCAGATTGTTGGTGTGGCAGGTCGCACATTGCTGCTTGAACAGCGTCGGGCCGTCGGGTGACCTTGCTTGCGGCAACGGCATTTGCGCCATGGCAGCCTTCACGACAAGCACCGCGCTGCAAAAACCAAGCCCGATTGCAGGCCCGATTACAGATGTCGCGCGCAGCTTTGTCATCTACATCACCGTTGGCGTCAGCGGACTTTAGGGTGCGCCAACGCAGCGGTGGTAGTAGCGGGCTGTTTCGCGTGAGAACAAAGCGCCGCCAATTTTGGCGGCCGGAAGCAGGTCGGTCAGGCTGACCTAATTTTGATACGGCATGATCGCCTGCATCCCCTCATCCTGAGGAGCTTGCGAAGCAAGCGTCTCGAAGGATGAGGCCCCATCCGGGCTTCATGGTTCGAGACGGCGCTGCCGCGCCTCTTCACCATGAGGTTGGTAGTGCAGCGAAGCTAATCGTCAAATCCAGGCGCGCCGCGGCGGGCCTTGATGTCGCCGCGGCGTTTCTTGCCTTCGAGCCGGCGCTGCTTCGAGCCGGCCGTCGGCCTGGTCGGCCGCCGCGGCGTGGGGCGCACCATGGCCTCTTTCAACATCTCGACCAGCCGCTCGATCGCGTCGGCGCGGTTACGCTCCTGGGTGCGGAAGCGATAGGCCTGGATCACGATCACGCCGTCCTTGGTCATGCGGCTGCCGGCCAGCCGCGCCAGCCGCTGCGCGGCGTCAGGTGGCAGCGTGATCCTGCCGGTGTCGAAGCGAAGCTGGGCCGCGGTCGAGACCTTGTTGACGTTCTGTCCGCCCGGTCCCGAAGCGCGGACAAAGACGATCTCGATGTCGTTCTCGTCGATGGAAAGGTCGCGGGAAATCCGCAGCATGGGCGCCGGCCAATCTAACAATGTCGTCATGCCCGGGCTTGTCCCGCCTGCGGGGCCGAAGCCCCGGGCATCCACGTCTTGACAGTGTATATCAAAAACGTGGATGGCCGGGACATAGGCGCGCGCAAGCGACGCCGTCCTACGAACGGCTATGCCCGGCCATGACGAAGAAAAGCCTGCGAACTCAATTCGCCTTGGGCGGCGGCGCGCCGCCCGGCGCAGCGGTGGATTGCGCGGCGGCCTGCGGCTCGCGGCCGACCACGACCGAGAGGACGCCCTGGCCCCACAGCCGTTTCGCGGCCTGCTTGGCATCATCCAGCGTCACCGCATCGATGATGCCGGCGCGCTTGTCAAGATAGTCGATGGGCAGCCTGTCGAGCTGGTACTGCAGCAGCGCGCTCGCGAGCTTCGAGGAGGTGTCCAGCTGCAGCATCTGCGAGCCCTTGAGATACGACTTCGCTTCGTCGAGCTCCTGCTGGGTCGGGCCTTCCTCGGCAAAGCGGCGGACCTCCCTGTCGATCGCGTCGATGCTGTCGCCGGCGCGGTCGGCGCGGGTGCCGGTATTGCCGATGAACAGCGCCGAGTGATTCATCCACAAGAGCGACTCGGACACCGAATAAGCGAGCCCGCGCTTTTCGCGGACCTCGCGGTAGAGCCGCGAGGCCAGGCCGCCGCCGCCCATGATGTGGTTGTCGATATAGGCCGCCATGAATTTCGGGTCGTGGCGGATAAAGCCGGGGCCGCCGAAGAAGATGGTGGTCTGCGGCACGTCGATCGGCACGAAGGCGCGCTGCGGCGGCTTGGTCGCGACGATGTCGGGCACAGGCGTCAGGTTCGCTTTCGCCGGCAGGCCGCCAAAGGTCTTGTCGAGCAGTTGCCCGAGCGTCGCCGGATCGACATCGCCGACCACGGCGATCTTCAGCGTGTCTTTCGCAATCACGCGCTTGATGTAGTCGCGCATGTCGGCGACCGTGATGGTCGGCACGCTCTCCAGCGTGCCGTTGCTCGGCCGGCCATAGGGATGATTGGGGAAGGCGAGCTCGAGGAATTTGCGGCTCGCCAGCGCATTGGGATTGGTGGTGTCGCGGTGCAGGCCGGACATGATCTGCGAGCGGATGCGCTCGACGTCGGTATTGTCGAGATGCGCCGAGGTCAGCGCCAGGTGCAGGAGGTCGTAGGCCTCGTCCTTGTTGTCCTTGAGCATGCGCAGCGAGCCGCGGAAATAATCCCGCGTCACACTGAAATTCAGTTCGATGGCGCGGCGGTCGAGGCGCTCGTGAAATGCCTTGGAATCGAGATCGCCGGAGCCCTCGTCGATCAGGCTTGCGACCAGGTTGCCGACGCCGGGCTTGTCGGAGGGGTCCTGCGAGGCGCCGCCGGTGAAGGCGTATTCCATGGCGATCAGCGGCACGGTCGCGTCCTGCACGAACCAGGCCTCGATGCCGCCGGGCGAAATCAGATGCTGGATCCTGGCCGCGGCAAGCGACGGCGCGGGCGCAGTCAGCGCGAAGGCAAGCGAAGCGGCGAGCGCGAGAAAGCCGCGCCGCGCGAAGGTGCGATGATTGTTCACGAACGCTTCTCCTCGCGCTTCGGCGTGGTGTCCTTGATGAGATAGCCGGTGACCGAGCGCTTCTTGTTGAACCATTTTTGCGCGGCGGCGCGCACCTGCTCGGCGGTGACCGCGCGGATGCGGTCCGGCCAGCTTCTGATGTCCTCGATGCTGAGCCCCGTGGTCAGCGCCCCGCCATACCAGCGCGCCATGGTCGCCTGGTTGTCCTGGGCGTAGATCGCCTCCGCGATCAGCTGCGTCTTCACCCGCTCGAGGTCCTCGGCGCGGATCGGGTTTTGCTGGATGTCGGCGATGACGCTGTCGATCGCCTGCTCGATCTGCGAGAACTCGACGCCGGGCCGCGGCGCGGCCGATATCGAGAATTGCGACGGATCGAGCGAGGTGCCCTGATAGGCCGCATTGGCGGCGACCGCGAGCGGCTTGTCGACCACGAGCGCGCGGTAGAGATAGGAGTTGTTGCCGCTGCCCATCAACTGCGCCAGCACGTCGAGCGCCGGGCTTTCGCCCGCGGCTGCGGTGGTGGCCGACGGCACGAGATAATAGCGCTTTACGGTCGGCTGCTCGACATGGGGATCGGCCAGCGTCACCGTGCGCGGGGCGACCTGTTCCGGCTCCTGCGGACGGATGCGGCGCGGGGGGATCGCGGGCTGCGGTTCGATCTTGCCGAAATATTGCTCGACCAGCGGGCGGACTTCCTTGACGTCGGTGTCGCCTGCGATGATTAGGATCGCGTTGTTCGGCGCGTAGAAGCGGCGATAGAAGGCGAGTGCGTCCTCGCGGTCGAGCTTCTCGATCTCCTGGTGCCAGCCGATCACCGGGCGCTGATAGGGATGGTTGAGATAGAGCGCGGCCATGATCTGCTCGTTCAGCCGCGCCTCGGGATTGTTGGCGACCCGCATGTTGTATTCCTCGAGCACGACGTCGCGCTCGGGCAGCACGTTCTCGTCTTTCAGAATGAGCCCGGTCATGCGGTCGGCCTCGAACTCCATCATCAGCGGCAGTTTCTCGCGCGGGATGCGCTGGAAATAGCCGGTGTAGTCGTTCGAGGTGAAGGCGTTCTCGTTGCCGCCGATCTTCAGCACGGTCTGGGAGAACTCGCCGACCGGATGCTTCGCGGTGCCCTTGAACATCAGATGTTCGAGGAAATGTGCCAGCCCCGATTTGCCGGGCGTCTCGTCGGCGGAGCCGACCTTGTACCAGACCATTTGCGTTATGACCGGCGTGCGGTGATCCTGGATCACCACGACCTGCAGGCCGTTCGGCAAGGTGAAGGTGGCCGGGGGCTCGGAGGTAAGGGTGGTTTGAGCAGGGGCGCCGGTTGATGAAAGAGCGAGCGCAGCGAAGACGAAGGCGGCGAAGCGGGTTCTGGACATCATGACCTTTGTGAAAGCCCGCACCGAATGTACGGGTCAAAACCGCCGCATCCTACACGGCGCGGCAAACGCGAGGGCGTCACGAAGCCGAGAGAAAGGATGAAACAATCTTCATCCCGCTGCTTTTTCAGGCACCAAAGCGCGATGACTTTTGGAGCAACGCTATCGCCCATTGGCTTATTGTTTGCGCATGCTCCCTCGGGTCAAGCCCGAAGGCATGCTTTTCGGAAAACCGGTCTCCACTTTTCCGGATTCATGCGCTACTCGCCGTATTTGCCGGCAGCCGGATTATATTCCTTGTTCAGGGATTCCTTCGGCCCGGTGCCGTAGAGATAGTTCGGCGACGGTGTCTGGTAGCCGGGCGGCGGCTGGGTCAACGAATCCCGCGTCGGCTCCTGCTTGAACTCCGTAGCTTCCACCTTGTTGCCGCCCTTGAACAGGCCCATGACGCTGCCGTTGTAGCCGAGATCGGTCGGCATCAGCGGCGTGCCGCCGGGATCGCCCGGCTTCAGCGAGTCAGAGTTGCTGGTGTTGGTTGGCTTCTGCTTGGCAGCGTTGAGTTCGTTCGGCGACAGGACGCGGCTGGCATCGAGGCTTGCCGTGGTGGCGTCGCGGTGGTCGTTCTTTTCCTTCTTGCGCGCGGCGATCGCGGCCTTGCGGCGCGCCTCGTCGGGATCCTTCGGCCAGTTGGGCGCGGCCTTCTCGGCGGTGGCGGAAGCCGGCGGCGGCAGGTCGAGTTTGGGCGGCACGACCAGCGGCGAACGCTCGCGATAGTCGATGCTCGAGTTATCCATGTTGGTGGCGCCCATGCCCTTCATGATGCCTTCGATGACCTTTTCCTCGAAGGTTTTGTCGTCCTCGTCATCGTCGCCGGCCCGCGCGGCGCCCGCCGCCATCAACAGGCCAACGCCGAGCGCGACCGCCGAGAGCCGCAAGGCCTTCGACGAACTCCGCACCATGAAACCGCTGCTTCCGGTCCTGCGCATCGCTGCATTACCCATCTATGTCAGGTACATCAGGGGCCTCTGATCGGCCGGGATCAGGGCGCTTTTGCGGCGGGTACCCCCAAAAACGAATCATACAATAGGGCAATTACCCCGGCAACAATCGCCACATCGGCCAGGTTAAACACGTACCAATTGAAGGTTTTTCCGCCGATCTGGACGTGAAACAAGGCAAAATCGACCACTGCGCCGTAGGCGAAGCGGTCGATGGCATTCCCGATCGCCCCGCCAATGATTAACCCCAGCGCAATAGTGGCGAGCCAGGTTCGTGAACGAGCCATCCAGATCGCGAGCGCGACCACTGCCAGCGCCTTGACCACCATCAGCGCGAGCTGGGCGAGCTGGTTGTCGTTCTGGAACCAGCCGAAGCTGATTCCGATATTCCAGGCCAGCACCAGGTCGAAGAACGGCGTCACACTCACCGTTCCGCGATGGCCGATATCGAACACGTAGAGCAGCCACAGCTTCGAGGCCTGGTCGAGCAGCAACGTGGCGATCGCGGCGATGATGCCGGGGCGGAGCGGGGAGGTCACACTCCCACCCCCAGCGCCTTCCATTCGCGCAAGGCTTTCGCATCGCGCGGCGACACGTCGGGATACTCCTTGTCCTCGCCGACGGTGGGCAGCACCTTCCACGACCGCGCGCATTTGATGCCCTGCGCCTTCTCGACCACCACGGCGACACCGGGCACATTATCGAGCCGGAACGCGCCGGCCGGCCCTTCGCCCTCCTGCACCTCATAGCTCGAGGTGATGCAGACTTCGGCGAGGTCGACATCGAACAGCGTCGCCAGCATCTTCCTGTCGGCAACATAGATGACCGGCGAGGCCTCCAGCGATGAGCCGATGCGCTTCGCCGCACGCTCGAGCTCGAGCGCGCCGGTGACGACGCGGCGCACGTCGCGAATGGTCTCCCATTTCGCAGCCAGGCCATCGTCGCGGAATTTCTCAAACCCGTCCGGGAACAGCGTGAGATGCACCGAGGCCTTGTCGTTCGGCTTGTACATCCCCCAGGCTTCGTCGCAGGTGAAGCTCAGGATCGGCGCCAGCCATTTCAGGATCGCGTCGCAGAGGATGTCGATGGTGGTGAGCGCCGCCTTGCGCGCCAGCGACGACGGCGGATCGCAATAGAGCGTGTCCTTGCGGATGTCGAAATAGAACGCCGACAGCTCCGAGTTCATGAACGCCGAGAGCGCCGCGACCACGGTCTTGTAGTCGAACTCGGCATAGGCCTGGCGCACGATCCTGGCCTGTTCGGCGAGCGCATGCAGCATCAGCCGCTCGAGCTCCGGCATGTCCTTGTGCGCGACCGCGTCCACAGGGCGGAAATGATGCAGCGTGCCGAGCATCCAGCGGATGGTGTTGCGGAGCTTGCGATAGGTCTCGACCGTGTTCTTCAGGATTTCGGGCCCGATGCGCTGGTCGTCGGTGTAGTCGCAGGCCGCGACCCAGAGCCGCAAAATGTCGGCGCCGGATTCCTTGATCACGGCCTGCGGCTCGATGGTGTTGCCGAGCGATTTTGACATTTTCCGCCCGTGCTCATCTTGCGTGAAGCCATGCGTCAGCACGACGTCGTAAGGCGCGCGGCCGCGCGTGCCGCAGCTCTCCAGCAGCGAGGAATGAAACCAGCCGCGATGCTGGTCCGATCCTTCGAGATACATTACCGTGTCGGCGCCGCCATCGACCTTGCGCTTGATGCCGGCGAGCCCCGGGAAATGCACGGGGTCTTCCAGCACGAACGCATGCGTCGAGCCGGAATCGAACCAGACATCGAGGATGTCGTCGACCTTTTTCCAGTCCTCGTTGGCGAGCGATCCGAGGAAACGCTCGCGCGCGCCTTCCATGTACCAGGCGTCGGCGCCTTCCTTCTCGAAGGCCTCTCCAATGCGCTTGTTGACGGCGTCGTCCTGCAGGATCTCGGCGGAGCCGTCGCCTTTCTCGCGCACGAACAGGGCGATGGGCACGCCCCAGGCGCGCTGGCGCGACATCACCCAGTCCGGCCGCGCCTCGATCATGCCGTTGATGCGGTTCTGGCCGGACGCCGGCACCCATTGTGTCACCGAAATCGCGTGCAGCGCGCGGGCGCGCAGCGTGTCGCCTGGCCTGGCCTTGCCGTTCACGGCGATGTCCTTGTCCATCGCGATGAACCATTGCGGCGTGTTGCGGAAGATCACCGGCTTCTTCGAGCGCCAGGAATGCGGATATTGATGCTTCAGCCGCCCGCGTGCGAGCAGCATGCCGGCTTCAATCAGTGCCTTGATCACCGCCTCGTTGGCATCGCCCTTCTCGCCCTTGTCGTTGATGACGCGTTTTCCCGCAAATCCCGGTGCCTGCTCGGTGAAGGCGCCGTTCTCATCGACGGTATAGGGGATCGCGGTGTTGATGCCGCGCGCGTCGAGCTCGCGGGTATTCGCCGTCCAGACGTCGAAGTCCTCGCGGCCATGGCTGGGCGCGGTGTGCACGAAGCCGGTGCCGGTGTCGTCGGTGACGTGATCGCCGGGCAGAAGAGGGACGACGAACTGATATCCGTCGCTGGCGAAGCGTCGAAGCGGATGGGCGCATTCCACCGCATCGAGCGTGTCGGCGGGGATCTCGCGGACCTTCTTGTAGGCGGTGACGCGCGCCTGCTTGAATACGCTCTCGGCGAGCGCGTCCGCGAGGATCAGCATGTCGCCGGTCTTGGCCCAGTTGTCGGCAGGCGCATCGGTGACCTCATAGAGGCCGTAGGGGATTTTCGGCGAGAAGGAGATGGCGCGGTTGCCGGGCAGCGTCCACGGCGTCGTGGTCCAGATCACGACGCTGGCGTTGGCGAGCGCGCCATGCGTCGGCGAGGTGACCGGAAATTTCACCCACACCGTATCCGACGTGTAATCCTCATATTCGACCTCGGCCTCGGCCAGCGCGGTCTTCTCCACCACGCTCCACATCACGGGCTTGGAGCCGCGATAGAGCGTGCCGTTGGCGGCGAACTTCATCAGTTCGCGCGCGATCTGCGCTTCGGCCGGATAGCTCATCGTCGCATACGGATGCTCCCAGTCTCCGACGACGCCGAGCCGCTTGAACTCCTCGCGCTGCACGCCGAGCCAATGCGTCGCATAGGCGCGGCATTCCTGCCGAAACGCGACCATGGCGGCGCTGTCGCGAAAATCCGGCTTGGCCTTGCCCTTCTTGCGGTAGTTCTCCTCCTCGACCTTCCACTCGATCGGCAGGCCGTGGCAGTCCCAGCCCGGCACGTAATTGGAATCGAAGCCCAGCATCTGCTGGCTCTTGGTGACGAGATCCTTGAGGATCTTGTTCAGCGCCGTGCCGATATGGATGTTGCCGTTGGCATAGGGCGGGCCGTCATGGAGGACGAATTTGGCGCGGCCGCGCGCTTCCTCGCGCAGCTTTTCGTAAAGATGGATCTCGTTCCAGCGCTTGAGCATTTCCGGCTCGCGCTGCGGCAGGCCGGCGCGCATCGGAAATTCCGTCTGCGGCAGGAACAGGGTTTTGGAATAGTCTTTGGCGTCGGACTTTTGCGGCTTTTCGGACATGAGGTGTACTTGCTCGGAAGGGCGGAGGGCGCGAGATGCGATCGATCGCGGGTGAACGAGGAAATCCCGGTCTTGCGCCGAGCCGTTGGCTCAGGCGGAAGCCGGGCCGCTAATCCCTATGATGCGCCGCGCAAACATGGGTTCTCCATAGCAGGGGGAGGGACAAATCGCAAAGGCCGAAAGGTGCCCTAACTGATAGCCCCAAGCTTCGGAAACGCCTCCGGCGCGGCCGTCAGTCGCGCGCGGGCGCGGGCGGAATCGTCGTCCATTTGCCTGATCAGCGCATCCACGCTGGAAAATTTCAATTCCTCGCGGATGAAGCCGATGAAGGCGACGTCGAGCGCCTGGCCATAAAGGTCGCCCTTGAAATCGAACAGGAAGATTTCGAGCAGCGGCGCGCCATTGTCGAAGGTCGGACGGCGGCCGAAGCTCGCGACGCCATCGAAGCGTTCCTCACCGCGGCCGACCCGCACCGCGTAAATGCCGTGCCGGAGGCCGCAATTATTGTCGAGGCGGATATTGGCGGTGGGATAGCCGAGCTCTCGGCCGCGCTTCTCGCCATGGATCACCTCGGCGGTGACGAACCAGGGCCCGCCGAGCATGGCGGTGGCGTCCTCGATCTGGCCTTCCGCGAGCGCGCTGCGGATCGCGCTGGAAGAGACCGGCCGCTCGTCGATGTCCACATGCGGCTGCACGTCGACCTCGATGCCGAGCCGCGGGGCTTCGTTCACCAAGAGGCTCGGCGAGCCGACGCGGCCCTTGCCGAAATGAAAGTCGTAGCCGACCGCGATGCCGGAGACCCCGAGCCGCCCGATCAGGTCATGGTGAATGAAATCCTGCGCTGATGTCCCCGCCCGGCCCTTGTCGAACGTCATGATCACGGCACCGGAGAGGCCCGTACCGGCGAGCAGACGAAGTTTGGCGGTCTCATCCGACAGACGGAACTGGGGGGTGGTCGGACTGAAAAAGCGGCGCGGGTGCGGCTCAAAGGTTAACGCCAGCGCCGGCTTGCGGTGCGCCTTGCCCATCTCCAGCGCCGCGGTGATCACGGCCCGATGGCCGAGATGGACGCCATCGAAATTGCCCATCGCCACCACGGCCCCCTTCGGGATTTTGGCCGCAGGGGTGGTGTCGCGGATGACGGTAAAGGAGGGCGGCATTTTCCAGAATTCTTCGGCTTGGGATGGGGCCGGACCGTGGCTTGGCCGCGGTCGAGAAGTCAAGCCGGCGCAGGAGGGCCTACTTTACGTTGTGGCTGCCGGAATCTCGACCAAAGGTCAGTTAACGGGCTGTTTAAGGCCTGATGCTAGTCCTAGGGGTGGTCTTGCGGGAGGGCGTTAGCCGCGCACAGGCCTATTTTTGCAGAAGCATTTGTCCGCGTGGGGGAGTCAAGAAATGGCGGTTGATCTGTCGATGGCGGTCCTGGTGGTGGACGATTATTCGACCATGATCCGCATCATCCGAAACCTGCTGAAACAACTCGGCTTTGAAAACATCGACGATGCCAGCGACGGCTCGGCGGCGCTGAACAAGATGCGCGGCAAGAGATATGGCCTCGTGATCTCCGACTGGAACATGGAGCCGATGACCGGTTACGACCTGCTCCGCGAAGTCCGCGCCGATCCCAACCTCGCCACCACTCCCTTCATCATGATCACGGCGGAATCCAAGACCGAGAACGTGATCGCGGCCAAGAAGGCCGGCGTGAACAACTACATCGTCAAGCCGTTCAACGCCGCTACCTTGAAGACCAAGATCGAGGCGGTATTCCCGGATATGGCGAACGCGTAAGGCGGTTTTTCAGCTCTCCCTGCTTGCGGGGCGAGGAAGCGCAGCGTGCCCGCTGGCTACCACCGCAACTCCCGCGTCATGGCGCGCGGCGGGTGGCCGAACAATTCCTTGATCGACGCTGGATCGAGTTGGTCGATCCCTTCGAACTCTTCGGAGTGAATGCCGCGCGTCACGAACAGGCAGTCGATCCCGAAGCCATGCGCGCCGGCGAGATCCGTGCGCACGGAATCGCCGATCGCCAGCACCTTGTCGAGCTTGATGTCATGGCCGCCATGCTCGGCGGCGAGCTCGATGGCGCGCTCATAGATCGGCCGGTGCGGCTTGCCGTAGAAGATCACGTCGCCGCCGAGTTCGCGATAGAGTTCGGCGATGGCGCCGGCGCAATAGATCAGCCGGTCGCCGCGCTCGACCACGATGTCGGGATTGGCGCAGATCAGAAGTCAGCTTGCGCTCGAGCGCCTCGCGCATCATCGGGCGGTAATCTTCCGCCGAACTCGGTCTCGTCGTCGAGCAGCCCGGTGCAGACGATGTAGTCGGCCTCTCGCAGCGGCGAGAGTTTCAGATCGAGGCCGCGGTGGATCGCGCTGTCGCGCTCGGGGCCGAGCCAGAACACTTTCGCGCCGGGATGGCCGGCGACATAGTGACGGGTAAGGTCGCCTGAAGAGACGATCGCGTCATAAGCGTCGTCGGCGACGCCGAGCTTCTGCAGCTGCCGCTGCACCGAATTGGCCGGGCGCGGCGCGTTGGTGATGAGGATGACGGTGCCGCCGCGGCTCCGATAAGTGTGCAGCGCCTCGCAGGCCTCGGGAAAGGCCTCGAGGCCGTTATGCACCACGCCCCAGATGTCGGACAGGATCACCTCGACGCCGTCGACGAGGTCGCGCAGCCGCTCGACAAACCGCAAGGTCATGATGGAAGGCCGGCTAACCGGGGCCGGCGGCACGGCGCGCCAGCGCGGCGGTGCCACTCGCCCGCGGCGGCGGATCGAAGGAAGCAGGCTCGGCGGCCGCCTTCTCGGTAGCCTTGGGCACGCCGTTGATTTCCTGGGTGCTGGTCGAAGGTCCGCCGTTCGGCGCCGGCGCACCCTCGGGGCGCAGCGGACGCGGCGGAGCGAACAGGAAACCCTGGCCGAAGCGGACGTCGTAATCGAGCAGGTCGACCACCGCGCGCTCACCTTCGATCTTCTCGGCGATCAGGTCGATGCCGAAGCGGCCGAGCAGGTCGGAGAGGTCGGAGGGATGGATGTCGGAGGCCGAACTCTGCTTCGGATCGAGCAGCAGCGAGGCCGGTACCTTGATGAAGCGCACGCCGCGATCGGCGAGCTCGCGCGGCTCGAAGCGCAGATCGGCGACGTGATCGATCGAGAAGCGATAGCCGCGCTGCGCCAATGAGGCGAGATGCTCGGTCTCGGTGGCCCCGAGATTGCGGAAGGTCGACTGCTTGAACTCCAGCACGAAGGACGGCGCGAGCGCGCGGTTGGCGTCGAGGAAGTCCAGGCACTGCGAGAACATCGCGGTGTTGCCGAGCGTGGAGGCGGCAACGTTGCAGAACACGCCGACCTCCTTGTTGCGCACCATCAGCCGCCGCAGCACCTGCACGCAGCGCAGCATCACCATGTGGTCGATGCGCCCGATCAGGCCGGCGCCCTCGGCGACGCCAATGAAGTCCTCCGCGGCCAGGATCTGGTCCTTGTCGTCGCGCAGCCGCGTCACCGCCTCGTAGTAGCGCACCTTGCGCTGCGGCAAGGTCACCAGCGGCTGCAGGTAGATGTCGATGCGGTTCTCTTCCACGGCGCTGCGCACCGCCGCCAGTGTCTGGGTCTGGTTGCGGGAGGGTGCGCCTTCACCGGCCGCCGCCGGCGTAGGGAAGGGGGGCGGCACGGCGTGCTGTTCGTCGGCGATCGGATGGCCTGTCTCCGGCGCCGCCGCAGCCAGCGGCGCGGCCGCCGCGTTGGCCTGGATGGTGGCGATCAGGTCGTCATGGCTGGCGACGTCGGTCGCGAGCTGCTTCACCAGGGAGCCCAGTTCGCCGATCTCGTTGATCACGGACTGGATGCGGTCGGCGCCGGCGGAATTGGCCGACACCACGCGGCCCTCGACGGCGGCAAGCCGGCGGCCGAATTCGGCGACCTGGCGGGCGAGGTCGGCGGTGCCGCGCGAGAGGTCGGCGATCTGGCTGCCGACATCGGTGCGATCGCGCAGCCGCATCGAGACGGCGTTGTAGAGGATCAGGAAGGTCAGCGCCGTGAGCGCCACGATCGCCGATTCCGTGCCGCTGATGCCGGCAACCGAATACAGGATCAGCCCGAGCGATGCCGCGACCAGCACCATGCAGATGGCGATGAAAATCGTAGAAATACGGATCATTTTGGCGCGCGCACTCCCCCGAGTGCTGCAACCTTAGCACTAATGTTGATTCGGGAGGCTAGTGTTTCTTTGGCACGCCCGGAACCGGGGGAATACGGACGGCGGGCACCGTGTCCCGGGCGCGGTGCAGCGCCATAAGCGCGTTCACGCGCGTCTTCAACGCGCTGCGGCGCTGCTCCGCAGAACCGGGACCCATGAGGAGGCTCGCTGGGTGGGTAGATGGGTCCCGGCTTTCACCGGGACACGAGAACCGTGGCGTCAAGCCACCGCCTTGATGACCTTGCCGACCTTCTCGATGATCTCACCGATCTGGTCCTCGCTGATGATCAAGGGCGGGGTCAGCGCCAGCGTGTCGCCGGCAATGCGCAGCATCAAATCGTTGTCGTGGAAGGCCGAGACCATCGCGTCATAGCCGCGCTTGCCGATGAGATCGGCGGCGCGCGGCGCGAGGTCGATGCCGGCGACAAGGCCTACGGTGCGGATGTCGAGCACGTTGGGCTGGCCCTTCAGCGACATCACCGCGTCGGCGAATTTCGGCTCGAGGTTCCTGGCGCGCTCGAACAGCTTCTCGTCGCGATAGATGTCGAGCGTGGCTAGTCCCGCTGCGACCGCGATCGGATGCGCCGAATAGGTATAGCCGTGGGTGAACTCCACCATGTGCTCGGGCCCGCTCATGAAGGCGTCATGGATGATGTCGCGCACGATCACGCCGCCCATCGGAGCTGCGCCATTGGTGACGCCCTTGGCGAAGGTGAGGAGATCCGGCAGCACGCCATAGCGCTCGGCGGCGAAGGCATGCCCCATCCGTCCATAGCCGGTGATGACCTCGTCGAAGATCAGGAGGATGCCGTGCTTCTGGGTGATCTCGCGCAGCCGCTTGAGATAGCCCTTCGGCGCCGGCAGCACGCCGGTCGAGCCCGCCATCGGCTCGACGATGACGGCCGCGATGGTATTGGCGCCGTGCAGCGCGACCAGGTTTTCCAGTTCGTCGGCGAAGTGCGCGCCATATTCCGGCTCGCCCTTGGTGAAGGCCTGCTTCTCGCGGTCATAGGTCGCGGGGATGTGGTCGACGCCGGCCAGCAGCGTGCCGAACAGTTTGCGGTTGTTGACGATGCCGCCAACCGAAGTGCCGCCGAAGCCGACGCCGTGATAGCCGCGGACGCGGCCGATCAGGCGGGTGCGGCTGCCCTGGCCGTTGATCTGATGATAGGCCAGCGCGATTTTCAGCGCGGTGTCGGCGGCTTCCGAGCCGGAGTTGCAGAAGAACACATGGTCGAGACCCTTGGGCGCGAGATCGGCGATGCGGCTCGCCAGCTCGAAGGCCTGGGGAATGCCGAACTGGAACGGCGGCGCATAGTCGAGCGTCGCGGCCATCTTGCCGATCGCGTCCGAGATCTGGGTGCGGCCGTGGCCGGCATTGGTGCACCACATGCCCGAGGCGGCGTCGATGATCTTGCGGCCGTCGACGGTGATGTAGTGCATGTCTTTCGCGCCGGCGAGCAGCCGCGGCGCCTTCTTGAAGGCCCGGTTGGCGGTGAACGGCATCCAATGCGCGGCGAGGTCGTTCGGCACATTGACTGATGGGGCGTCGGGGCTCTTGTCCAGCATGGGGGCCTCTTCGGATGTTCGGAGTGGGGGCTGGCATCAAGCTACCAGCTTCGCCGCAGGACGGGAACGCCAATAACTTGCGATCTTTTGCCCTTTTGCGGTGAATTGTTGCGGGGATTTCAGCCGAGGTCGGCGCCCGTGGCGAAAAATACCTCGGCTTCCGAATCCTCGCTGTCGAGCCAGAGCAGCGGCAACTGTGGATAGGTGGCTTCCAGATTGTCGCGGCCGCGGCCGATCTCGCACAACAGCCCGCCTTCGGGCGCGAGGTGCGCGCCCGCCTCGTCGAGAATGCGCCTGACGATATCGAGCCCGTCGGCGCCGCCATCGAACGCGAGCTTCGGCTCGGCGCGGCATTCCGGCGGCAGCGCGGCCATGCCCTCGGCGTCGACATAGGGCGGGTTGGAGATGATCAAATCGTAGCGCTTGTCGCCGAGCGGCTTGAAGAGATCGCCGCAATGCAGCGTGATGCGCTCCTCAAGGCCGTGATCGCCGACATTGCGCGCGGCGACGGCGAGCGCATCCCTGGAAATGTCGACCGCGTCAACCAGCGCGTTCGGAAAGTGCCGCGCCGCGAGGATGGCGAGGCATCCGGAGCCGGTGCAGAGGTCGAGCACGCTTTCGACGCTTAGGGGATCCATTAGCGAAGCGCCTTCGCTGTCCTCGCCGGCGAAATGCGAGTCCAGAATTTCGCCGATGTAGGAGCGCGGCACGATCACGCGCTCGTCGACGTAGAACGGCAGGCCGCGCATGTAGATCTTGTTGACGAGGTAGGCGGCGGGTTTGCGCGTGGTGACGCGGCGGCCGATCAGATCGAGGATTTGCTTGCCTTCCGCCGCGGTGACGCGCGCATCGAGAAAGGCTTCGAACTGTTCGGGATGCAAATGCAGCGCTTCGCAGACGAGGAAGACTGCTTCCGCGACGGGATCGGTGGTGCCGTGAGCGAAAGCGAGTTTTGCCTCGTTGAAGCGGCTGACCGCATAACGCATGAAATCGAGCAGCGTCACCAACTCGCCTTGCGCAACCTTTGGCAATTTCACCGCGGCCTTCTTGGCCGGCGTCTTGATCCGCTTGGCCATCAGGACTTGGTCCAGCGCGCGGCGGCGGCATCGTCGTGGGAGCGGGCTTCGACCCAGCCCTTGCCCTTGGCGCTTTCTTCCTGCTTCCAGAATGGCGCCGACGTTTTCAGATAGTCCATCAAGAATTCCGCGGCCTCGAACGCCGCCTGCCGGTGCTGTGACGCCGTCACGACCAGCACGATGTTCTGCCCGGGTGTGATGCGGCCGTAACGGTGGATCACGCTTACACCCTGCAGCGGCCAGCGCGACATCGCTTCATCCGCATGGCGCTTGATCTCGGCTTCGGCCATTTCAGGATAATGCTCCAGCGTGAGCGCCGCGATGGCGTCGTCGCCCTCGGTACCGCGGCAGATGCCGGAGAACGTCACGACCGCGCCGATATCGGTGCGGCCTTTGCTCAGGGCCGCAATTTCGTGCTCGACGTCGAAATCGCCTTGCTGGATGCGGATGGTGACGGGGACCGTCATCGTTTAGCCGCCGGTCATCGGCGGAAAGAACGCGATCTCGCTTGCGCCGGCGATCGCGGCGTCCGGCTTGACGTGGGTGTGGTCGATCGCGGCGCGGATCACTTTCGGTTTCTCGAACGCATGCGCATAGGATTCATCCCGTGCGGAAAGCCAGGCGATCAGATCGTCGACGGTGCGCACGCTCGCGGGCGGCTCGATCGTTTCTTCCGCCTTGCCGATCCGCTCGCGTACCCAGGCGAAATATTTCACCTTCATCGCTCGTCTTCCTCGAGCACGTGATGAATGCCGTGTCGAAAATAGTCCCAGCCCGTGTAGATCGTGAGCAGCGCCGAGATCCACAAGAGCACCGTGCCGATCAGGGTTACGACCGGACCAATGCCGAACGGCACGGCCTGATCGCCGGCCTCGCCCCCGAGCAGGAAGCCGATCGCGACCAGTTGCGCCGTGGTCTTCCATTTGGCGAGCTTGGTCACGGGCACGCTGACCCGAAGCGCGGCCAGATATTCGCGCAGGCCCGACACCAGGATTTCGCGGCACAGGATCACGATCGCGGCCCACAGCGACCAGCCGTTGATGGTGCCGTCGGACGCCAGTATCAACAGGCAGGACGCGACCAGGAGCTTGTCGGCGATCGGATCGAGCATCCGCCCGAAGGCCGATTGCTGGTTCCAGACCCGGGCATAATAGCCGTCGAGATAGTCGGTAATGCCCGCCGCGATGAACACGGCGACCGCGACCCAACGCAGCCACAGCGGCCCATCCTTGGACTGCATGAAGATGCAGCCGATCACCACCGGGATGGCGGCGATCCGGGCGCAGGTCAGGATATTCGGAAGCGACAGTGAGCTCCTCGCGGCCGCCTTGGTCGTTGCGATGTTCATCCGTCCTACCAATACCGGTGCGGGAAGAAGGTCAACCGGGTTGCCCTAGATACCGCACACGACGTCCGTATGACTCCGGTCCCACATTACCGATCATGCTTTGGTTAACCCGGCTGGGCATGGAAAAACTCGAAGATCTTGCGGGCGCTCTCGGCGCTGACCCCTGGAACCTTGCCGAGGTCGGCGATCGAGGCCCGCTCGATCTCCTTCAGCGTGCCGAAGTGATGCAGCAACGCACGTTTGCGTGACGGGCCGATGCCGGGAATCTCCTGCAGGCCGGCCTCGCGGATATCCTTCTTGCGCAGCTTGCGGTGCGAGCCGATCACGAATCGATGCGCCTCGTCGCGCAGCCGCTGGATGAAATAGAGCACGGGGTCGCGCGGCTCGAGCTTGATCGCCTCGCGGTCCGGCATGAACAGCGTCTCGCGGCCGGCATCGCGGTCCGGCCCCTTGGCGACCGCCATCAGCGAGACCTGGCTTACGCCCAGACCTTCGAGGATTTCGCGCGCCGCGTTGAGCTGGCCTCTGCCGCCGTCGATGATGACGAGGTCAGGCCATTGCGGCACGGCCTCCTCGTCGGCCTTGTCATCGGCTTTGGCCTTGTCTCCTTCCGCCGGTTTCAACAGCCGCTTGAAGCGCCGCTCCAGCACCTCGCGC
Organism: uncultured Alphaproteobacteria bacterium; assembly: GCA_963847045.1. Lineage (GTDB taxonomy): Bacteria > Pseudomonadota > Alphaproteobacteria > Rhizobiales > Xanthobacteraceae > Bradyrhizobium. The sequence continues at coordinate 145,370 of CAWJYQ010000025.1, forward strand.
ATCATGCCGTAATCGTCGCCGGGCGTGAGCCCTTCGGACTTGATGTTGAACTTGCGATACTGGTTCTTCACGAACCCATCGGGTCCCGCGACGATCATGGCGCCGACCGCATTGGTACCCTGGATGTGGCTGTTGTCGTAGACCTCGATCCGCTTCGGCGGATGCGGTAGTTGCAGCGTCGTTGCAAGCTGCTCCAGGAGCCGGCTTTGCGTTGCGGTGTCGGCGAGCTTGCGCCCCAGCGCCTCGCGCGCGTTGGTCAGTGCATGGATGATCATCTCTTTCTTCTCGCCGCGCTTGGGCACCGACACTTCGACCTTGTGGCCGGCCTTCACGGCGAGCGCGTCGGCGAGCAATTCGGCTTCCTCGATCTCATGCGACAGCAGGATCAGCTTTGGCGGCGGCTTGTCGTCGTAGAATTGCGCGAGGAATGAGGACAGCACTTCCTCCGGCGTGAAGGTTTTTTCCGCGCGCGGAAAATAGGCGCGGTTGCCCCAGTTCTGCCCGGTGCGGAAGAAGAACACCTCGACGCAGGAATAGCCGCCTTCCTGGTGGATGGCGAACACGTCGGCTTCTTCCACCGTGCGCGGATTGATGCCCTGCTGCGACTGGATCGCCGACAGCGCGGCGAGGCGGTCGCGATAGACCGCCGCGGTCTCGAATTCCAGTTCGCCGGAAGCCTTCTCCATTTCGGCCGCGAGCAACTCCTTCACCGCCTGGCTGCGGCCCGAGAGGAAGTCGGTCGCCTCGCGCACCAGCTCGGTATAGCCTCCGAAATCGATCTCTCTTGTGCAGGGGCCGGCGCAGCGGCGGATCTGGTAGAGCAGGCAGGGCCGGGTGCGGCTCTCGAAAAAGCCGTCGGTGCAGGAGCGGATCAGGAAGGCGCGCTGCAGCGCCGTGATGGTGCGGTTCACCGCACCTGCGGAAGCGAACGGGCCGAAGTAGCGCCCGGGCCGGCTCTGCGCGCCCCGGTGTTTGAGGATCTGCGGCGCCCAGTGGTCGCCGGTGATCAGGATGTAGGGGAACGACTTGTCGTCGCGGAGCTGCACGTTGAAGCGCGGCCGCAGCTGCTTGATCAGATTGGCTTCCAGCAGCAGCGCTTCGGTCTCGGTCGTGGTCGAGACGATCTCGACATTGGTCGTCGCCGCGATCATGCGCAGGATGCGCGCCGGCTGCGGCGCATTCACGCGCGCGTAGGACGAGAGCCGTTTGCGGACATTCTTGGCCTTGCCGACATAGAGCACGTCGTTGGCCGCGTTCAGCATGCGGTAGACACCGGGCGAGGTCGGCGCCAGCTTCACCGCGTTCTCGATCGCGGCGTGTCCAACCGCGAGCGGGCCCTCGGCGACCGCCTCGGCGCTTTCCTCGGCAAGTTCGGGCAGGCGGCCGTCTTCGTCCTCCTCGGCGGAGGAGGTCGCGGGATCGATGTCGGGGGCGGCGAGGTCTTCGGGCGGCAAGTCGGCCTGGTTGCCGCGCTTGGCGCCAGCCTTGTCGCCAGCCTTGTCCTGCCGCGGGCTCTCGGCCGTCGGTTGCTCGGTCTTTTCGGAATCCATGGACCTAAATTAAGCGCTGCAGGCGCCGATTTGAAGTTCTGCGGCGGTGCCGGCCGCCCTAACTCACAGGCAGCCGCCGGTAACTTCCCATTAAGAACGTTAAGAGGGCGGTAACCCGGCTTAACAAGCCTTTAACTCAAAACTCTCGATAAATTTGACCTGAAAAAGCTGGAGTTCCGTAACCAAGGGGCTCGCCGGTGCGCTCTTTGCCGCACGCGAGGCAGCGCGGCGGTCGCGGCAGTTGCGTTGGAGTGAAGTGATGAGGGGGTTCGTTTGGGGTGCTGCGGCGCTGGCGCTGGCCGGGACGGCCCGTGCGGCCGATCTGTCCTATGGCTCGCGCGCGCCGTACACCGTCAACCAGCCGCTCAACGCCTATAGCTGGGCCGGCCCCTATCTCGGCGGCCACCTCGGCTATGAATGGGGCACGGTCAGCAACAACCTGACCAAGCCGTCGGGCTTCGTCGGCGGCGCCACCGCCGGCTACAATTTCCAGAACGGCCCGTGGGTGTTCGGTGTCGAGGGCGACATCGATGTGACCGGCGCCGACGACACCTTTGCGCCCTGGAAATTCTCCAATCCATGGTTCGGCACGCTGCGCGGCCGCGCCGGCTACAGCTTCAGCAACGTGCTGTTCTACGGCACCGCCGGCCTCGCCTTCGGCGAGCTGAAGGGCCAGACGTTCGGCCTTTCGGAGTCCCATACGACCGCGGGATGGACCGCAGGCGTCGGCGCCGAAGTCGGCTTTGCGCCGAACTGGAGCGCCAAGATCGAGTATCTCTATGTCGATCTGTCCGAGAGCCAGTTTACGATTACAGGCGTGTCAAACGGCTACCGGTTCGGCACCGTCCGTGCCGGCGTGAACTATCACTTCTGATGGCAACAAGAAGACGCATAAATATCATCACTCCCGGCCGCTCGCGGCCGGGATTTTTTTATTTACGTTTTTCGCGCGGCGTGCTTACGCCGTTCGCGTCACGAAACGCGCAAATAGAACCGCTATTGAATCACCAGGTTGACCGCCTTGGGGCCCTTGCCCTTCTTGTCCGGCTCGACCTCGAAAGTGATGCGTTGTCCTTCGGTCAAATCCTTCAATCCGGCCCGCTCGACCGCGGTGATGTGAACGAACACATCGCGCCCGCCATCGTCTGGCTTGATGAAGCCGTAGCCACGTTCTCCATTGAAGAACTTGACCGTCCCAGTCATGGCCATCGGGTACTCCTCCCCCGTATTGCTTCACCGCTGCGCGCACGTCGCGCAACGGCTGACCGGCATTCGCAAGTACTGAAGCTTGGCCACCTTGAGCTCGCCGGTGTCACGTCACCGGTCTGCCTGGATTTATTTTCGGCCTTCTCACTCCGCCGCAACCATTCGCGGAAGCGGAACGTAAAGCCAGTCCACCGTTGAGCATAATACGGTTCGTTGCCGGTTGCCTACGGATTTTCCGCTAAAACAAGGCTCAAGCTTTAGGTGTCACCAACTTGAAGCGCGCGGCGCCGCCCTGGCCGAGCGGCTTCTCCAGCTCAGGCAGGATGGTCTTGAGCTCGCCTTGCAACGTCCACGGTGGGTTGACGATCAACAACCCGCTGGAGGTGAGTGCGGAGTCCTTGGCCTGCGGCGCGACGCTGAACTCAAGCCGCAGGAATTTGCCGGCGGGTTTGACCGAGGCTGCAGCCAGCGCGACCGCGCGCGCGAGGTCGTCGGTCGCGCGCCGGCTTTTCGCGGGATACCACAACAAATAGCTGCCAGACGGCCATTTCTTGAACGCGGCCGCAAAGCCAATGGCCAGGCGTTCGAACTCGTCTTTGGCTTCGAACGGTGGATCGATCAGCACGAGGCCGCGCCGCTCGTTCGGCGGCACGAAGGCCGGCAGCGCGGTCCAGCCGTCGAGATCGACGACGCGGGCCTGCGTGTCGCGCCGCAGTGATTCGATCAGCTCTTTGCGCGCGGCGGGTTCGAGCTCGCAGGCGGTAAGCCGGTCCTGCGGGCGCAGCAGTGCGCGCGCGATCAGCGGCGAGCCCGGATAGGCCTTGAGCACGTTAGTGGGATTATAGGCGCGGACGACATCGAGATAGGGTTTTACCAGCGGCAGCGCAGCTTCCGAGAATCGCGCCTGCAGGATCCGCGCAATGCCAGTGAGCGACTCGCCGCTGCGGCGCGCCTCGTCACTTTCGAGATCATAGAGGCCGGCCCCGGCATGGGTGTCGATGACGCGGAAGGCGGCCGGCTTCTCCTGGAGATAAAGCAGGATGCGCGTGAGCACGATGTGTTTGATGACATCGGCGAAGTTGCCGGCGTGGAAGGCGTGGCGGTAGTTCATGCCCGTGGGTTACGACATCGGGCGGTGAAAGGTAACCGTCATTCCGGGCCGATGCGGAGCATCGAACCCGGAATCTCGAGATTCTCAGGTGCGCAATTGCGCACCATAGTTCGCGCTTACGCGCGCCCCGGAATGACGTCCTGTGAAATCATCCACCCCGAACCGGCGGCATGGTGACCTGATCCAGCGTGCAAGCCTGCTTGTCGATTTCCGGGCAGTCGCGGAATTCCAGATCCTTGCTCATGCAGATGCGCACTTCGCTGAGCCGCTTGCGGTTGCAGGTGACGGCGATGGCCGACGCCTTCAGCCCTGGATTGGTTTTGATGAAGGCCTCCTCCACCTCGGACGGCGAAACCGTCTTGGGATCCGACAATTGCAGATAGGCGTCCGGGATTTTCACCGCGGCGCGCGCCTTGCGGATGGTTTCGAAATAGGCCCGCTCGCCAAGGCCGGAGCAGGTGCCGTGCTTGTCCCATTCGTTGTAGATCAGCCCGGGCGCGGGCATCAGGTCGAGCATCGAGCTCATGATGTTGCGGCCAAGCCGCGGCGAGGGGCGCTGGCAATATTCCGGATAACCCGTCTCATATTGCGGCCACAGCCCGTGGACCACGAAGGAAAACGGCCGGCCGCCGCATTGGATCTGCTGCGAGCGTCCGCCGCCGCCATTTTCCTCCCTGCCTTCGCAGAAGGAGGGCGACCAGGACAGCGACAGCACGTAGAAATCGAACTGGCCCGGCGCATTCTGGCGGCGGTCCTGGGCCGGCGCCGGAGTGGTTACGGCCAATGCCGCCGACGCGAGCAGGCCGGCGGCAATCAACAAGCGCGAAAACGAGATTCTGGCGGAATGAAACATGGCGACGCCCCTCAACTTGCGCATGATCCGGAAAAGTGGGGACCGGTTTTCCGAACAAGATCATGCGCAGCCAACTGGCAGGAGCCTAGCAGAGACGCGGAACATTTCAAGAACAAAAGCAAAGGCGCCCGAATCGGGCGCCCTTTTTCGTCAGGGGTCGTCAGCCGATACCCGACAACATCAGGGCCGGGCGGCCTTGCAGGCAGGGTTGTAGGCCCAGTTGCGGTCGAGCCCGGCCACGCACCATTCGACGCCCTGGCCAAACGCGGCGAAGCCACCATCCTCGATGATGGAATATTGGATAGCGTGGAACGTGCCGTTGCTCAACTGCACGCTGCCGCTGCAAAAGCGGCGCGGAATGTTGTCGGACTGCCACGGCCGGAAGGCGGTTTCGTGGATATTGCCGTAGGCGACGATGGTCAGCGGCGAATTCCAGAAGGTGCTTTCCTTCTCCTGGAACTGCGAGGAGATGGTGCCGAGCGCCTTCTCGCATTCACCGACACGGCCGTCATAGTTCGGGCCGAACAGCCCGAAATTCAGCTCCGCCGGATTCGCGGCCAGCGCCGGCCGGCCAGACAGCAGCATGCCGAGGCTCAGGGTGATAAGAGCGAGGCGTTTCAAGGAAGTAGCGAAGTCGCGCATGTGCAATCCCGAAAAGGGCGGATTGGTCCCATAAGACTCGACCGTGCCTCCTAGCCTTGGCGTGGTCAAGTGCAACGCGGCAACACTTGGAAATCAACTGGGCAACCGACCCCCGGGCGTTCTTTTCACGGCCCGCGGCGCGCCCTAAGATGGGGTAGCCGAAATGGAGTCTCCGATGCGAAAGATCTTGGCCGTGGGCCTGCTTGCCATGAGCGGGATGCTGGCTTGTGCGCCCGCCCGGGCCGATTGGGTGCCGGCCGTCAGGGGCAACGATACCGGCGGCATCATCGCCTGGACGGTGGCGCAGCAGTCCGATGCCCGGCAGATCGCCGTCAACCACTGTGCCGGTTACGGCAAGGTGGCGAAATTCCTGGCGATCGATCCGCAGCCCGGCGGCTACATCTCGTTTGCCTGCCGCTGGGTCCCCTATGGGGCCAGCGACCGGCCTCTGAGCGTCAAATACTGATCCTGTTGGGACAAATCACCGCCAAGGAGCGCGCAGCATGCGAGGGCTTCTTTCGTTCGTGTTGGGCGGCTGCCTGCTGGCGCTGACGGTGCCGGCCGCCGCCGAGGAATTGCCGGTGCGCAAGGCCGGCCTCTGGGAGTTGAAGATCGTCAAGACCGGCTCGCAGCTGCCGGACCTGACGATGCAGCACTGCACCGACCCGACGACGGACAAGGAGATGAGCGATTCCGTCTCGCCGCTCGCCAAGCAGATTTGCTCGAAGCGCGATATCCAGAAGACCGCGACCGGCTATGTCAGCGATTCCGTCTGCACGGTCGCGGGCGTGTCGATGACGACGCATGCGGATATCGTCGGCGATTTCAATTCTGCCTATACCGTGACCAGCACGTCGCACAGCGACAAGGGCCCGACCGGCAAGCCGCTCGACACCACGACCAAGATCGAAGCCAAATATGTCGGCGCCTGCAAGCCGGACCAGAAGCCCGGCGACATCGTGATGCCCGGCGGCTTCAAGCTCAACGTCAAGGACGCCGAGAAGCTGAAGAACCTTCTGCCGTCGCCGAAGCCGAACTGAGGCGTCCCCTGGCGGCTATGACTCTGCCTCGTTGAAACAGTTTTTGCTCGTCATGCGCGGGCTTGACCCGCGCATCCATCAAAAAAAGAATTTTCTGAAGAGTGATGGATTGCCGGGTCAAGCCCGGCAATGACGACGAAATGCATCGTTATACCGGCACCCGCACCGTGGCGCGCAGGCCGCCCATCGGGCTGTCGCCGAGCATGATGTCGCCGCCATGCGAACGGGCGATGTCGCGCGCGATCGCAAGTCCCAGACCCGTGCCGCCTTCGTCCTGGTTGCGCGCATCGTCGAGCCGCAGGAACGGCTTGAATACTTCCTCGCGCATCGCAGGCGGGATCCCCGGGCCGTCGTCGTCGACGGTGACGGTGAGATAGCGGTGGTCGCGATGGCCCGAGATCGCGATCTTGTTGGCGTGGCGCGCCGCGTTGGAGACGAGGTTGCCGAGGCAGCGCTTGAACGCGGCCGGCTTCACCGTGACCACCGGCAGGCCCTGGAACGCGACGGTGGCGGCATGCCCGTTGCGCTCGGCGTCGCTGCGCAATTCCTCCAGCGCATTGGCCATGTCGGTCGGCTGCGCGTTCTCGCCGGAATCGCCGCGCGCGAAGGCAAGATAGTCCTCCAACATCAGCGACATCTCGTCGACATCCTTGCGCATGGCGTCGACTTCGGGACTGTCGCCGATCAGCGCCAGCTCCAGCTTGAAGCGGGTGAGGATGGTGCGCAGATCGTGGCTGACGCCTGCGAGCATCGCGGTGCGCTGCTCGATCGAGCGCTCGACGCGCGATTTCATCTCCAAAAACGCTTGCGCCGCGCGCCGCACTTCGCGCGCGCCGCGCGGCCGGAAGTTCGGCGCTTCGCGGCCTTTGCCAAAACTTTCCGCGGCGTCCGCCAGCCGCAGGATCGGCTTGATCTGGTTGCGCAGGAACAGGACCGCGACGATCAAGAGGATCGAGGAGGTGCCGACCATCCAGAACAGGAAGATTTCGGAGTTGGAGGCGTATGCCGCGCTGCGCTGCGCGAACACCCGCATCACGGCGTCGTCGAGCAGGATGCGGATTTCGACGAGGTTCGAATTGCCGACGGTGTCGATCCAGAACGGACGTCCGATCTGCCGGCCGATCGACACTGAGAGCGACTGATCGAGCAGGTTGAAAAATGGCTTCGGCCCGGGCGGCGGCATGTCGCCGGTGGGGAGGAAGTCGACCACCAAATTGAGCCGCTGCTGCGCGATGCGCCGGATCTGCGAGCGGTCCTTGTCCTGCGGGTAGGTCCTGTAGACGTCGATCAGCCCGGCGATGTCCTGCACCACCGCGGCCGAGAGCCGCCGCGTCACCGTGTTGTAATGGCGCTCCATGAAGACGCCCGCGACCACCGTCTGCAGGATCACCATCGGCACGATCATGATCAATAGCGCGCGGGCATAGAGCCCGGTCGGCATCCAGCTCTTGAAGGCGTTGCCGAGCTTGCCGTTCGCCGCCGAGACGCGGCCGGCCGCGGTGCGGATCAGGGTCAGGCCGGTGTCGAGCGTGCTCATGGCGCAAATTCGCTAGGGCGAGGCGACCAGGCGATAGCCGATGCCGCGCACCGCCTGCAGGAACAGCGGATTGGCGGGATCGCGCTCGATCTTGCGGCGCAGCCGGTTGATCTGCACGTCGACCGCGCGCTCGTTCACGCTGCCATTGCCGGTCAGCGCGCCGCGCGGCACGGTCTCGCCCGGCGCCACCGCGAGAATGCGCAGCATGTCGCGCTCGCGGTCGGTGAGATGGATGACCTCATCGCCCTGGCGCAATTCGCCGCGGCCGAGGTGATAGACGTAAGGCCCGAACGCGACCTGCTCGATCGTCTCCACCGGCGGCGGCGGCGCGGCGCGCTTGAGGATGTTGCCGATGCGCAGCGCAAGCTCGCGCGGTTCGAACGGTTTGGCGACATAATCGTCGGCGCCGATCTGCAAGCCCTCGATCCGGCTCTGCGCCTCGTGCCGCGCCGTCAGCATCACGATCGGCACGGTGGAGGAGGTGCGGATCGAGCGGGCGAGATCGAAGCCGGTCTCGCCCGGCATCATCACGTCGAGGATGAGCAGGTCGAAATGCAAGCCGGCCAGCTTGGCGCGGGCGTCGCTCGCGCTCATCGCGGTCGTAACGCGATAGCCCTCGCCACAGAGGAAGCGCGAGAGCAGATCGCGGATGCGGCGGTCGTCATCGACCAGCAGGATATGCGGCGCGTCGTCGGCCGGTTGCGGCGGCGGTCGCGAGGCAGTGGCGGCAAGCGGCACGGTCATTCCTTTGCGCTGGGCGTGCTGAAGATGGTCTCCAGTACCTTGTCGGGGTCGTCGTGGTCGATCATGGCGCGCAGGAAACGGCGGACGGTGTCGGCGCCGGCCGGCCCGATCTCCTCCAGCGCGCGATCGATGCGCTTGGTCTGCAGCGTGGCGAGCCTGTTGACCAGCGCCTCGCCTTTGGGCGTCGCATAGAGCAGGCGCTGGCGGCGATCGTTGTTGCCGGTCTTCTGCACGATATAGCCTTCGTCGAGCAACTGCTTCAGCACCCGCCCGAGTGACTGTTTGGTGATGCGGAGCACGTCGAGCAGGTCGGCGACCTTCAGCCCGGGATAGCGGTAGACGAAATGCATCACGCGGTGATGCGCCCGGCCGAAACCGAAAGCTTCCAATTCATTGTCGGCATCGCCCACAAAATCGCGGTAGGCGAAGAACAGCAACTCGATGATATCCCAACGCAAAGTGCCCTCGCGCGAGGCGGAGGCACGGCTGTCGGCTGGCCTCGAATCGGAGGTCGGCTGGGGAACTCGAGAAATTTATGTCAGCCATATTGACGTATCTTGGGTTCAATGTTACAAAACAATCCACCGCGGCGAAATTTTAGATCGTTTCGTCCCGCGATGATGTTTTCCACGGCCGGAGAGAGCCAAGCCAAGCGGCACCAGCCGCGATTTGATCTATCGCAAGATTGTCGAGCGATAGGTCAACAATCATACTGGACTTCCTCATTCCGCAAAAGCATGTCCTCTGGGACAGGCTGGTGCGAGCCGGGTCCAGGCGTCATAAACCGCATTCTGCCGCATGCAGGGTGTGCCGATCCGGGAGAAGGCCCATGGGAGTTTCGTTGGATAAGTCAGCCCGAAGTCAGACTAGCCCGCTCGGAGAAGCCAGGCCGGCGCCAGAGATCACGCCCGTTCCGACAACGGCAAGCAAGACAATGAGTTTGAACTTCGAAATCCAGCCGGCGGCGAATCCGACCCCTGAGAAGGAACGCGCGGCAAAGCTGGTGGACCCCGGCTTCGGCCGGGTCTTCACCGATCACATGGCGATCGTGCGCTACAATCAGGCCAAGGGCTGGCATGGCGCTCGCGTCGAATCGCGGGCGAATTTCCCGCTCGATCCGGCGCTCGCCGTCCTGCACTACGCCCAGGAGATTTTCGAAGGCCTCAAGGCCTACAAGCGCGACGACGGCGGGGTGAACTTGTTTCGCCCCGACGCCAATGCCAGGCGCTTCCGAAGTTCCGCAGAGCGCATGGCCATGGCGCCGCTGCCCGAAGATGTGTTCATCGAAGCGGTCGAGCAACTCGTGCGCATCGACCGCGCCTGGATACCGGGCGGCGAGGGCAGTCTCTATTTGCGCCCCTTCATGATCGCGAGCGAGGTCTTCCTCGGCGTGAAACCATCAGCGGAATACATCTTCGCCGTCATCGCCTCGCCGGTCGGCTCCTATTTCAAGGGCGGACCTGCGCCGGTGTCGATCTGGGTGTCGGAGAACTACACGCGGGCCGCGATCGGCGGCACCGGCGCCGTCAAATGCGGCGGCAATTACGCCGCGAGCCTGCGCGCGCAGGCCGAGGCCATCGAGCACGGCTGCGATCAGGTCGTCTTCCTCGATGCGGTCGAGCGCCGCTACATCGAGGAACTCGGCGGCATGAACATCTTCTTCGTGTTCGACGACGGTTCGCTCGCAACGCCGCCGCTCGGCACCATCCTGCCCGGCATCACCCGCAATTCGATCATGGCGCTGGCGAAGGATTCCGGCAGGCCCGTCCGCGAGGAGCCCTACACGGTCGAGCAGTGGCGCGCTGACGCCGCCAGCGGCAAGCTGAAAGAGGCCTTCGCCTGCGGCACGGCGGCCGTCATCTCGCCGATCGGCAAGGTGTGTTCCACGAGCGGCGATTTTCTCATCAGCGGCGGCGTGGCCGGCCCCGTTGCCATGGGGATGCGCAAGCAGCTGGTCGACATCCAGTACGGCCGCACGAACGACCCGCACAACTGGATCAGACAGGTGCTGTGACCGGCGGCTCGGCGGCTGCGACACAAAAAATTAAACGTTGCCCTCTATACGAGAGGCGAGATCGCGAAGACGCGGTCTCGCTTTTTCAAGTCTCATCGAAGCATTGCCCGTTAATTCATATTCTTCAGCGCTTGTTGCGCCACTTCCACGATGAAGAACTGACAGTTCAATCACATTCTTGGTGTGAACGGGTTCGAGCGAAACCTCGGCGTGAAAAAACCGTGGCATTTCAGATTCGAAGCGCCAACTCCTCATCTGCGATCTCGCCTCTCGTGGAGCCCGGTTGAGTCACATGAAGTACTTCAAGTCAGCAAGATTGGACCTCTAAAGCGCGTTCTTGCCTGCGACGCGATCGGATGGCGTGAACGGCCTGGCCGTTTGCTGCGACAAACACCGCGGTTGATGAGGTGGGGTTGCAGCCATGACTTTTGCTCTCTCGATGCGTGTTAAATGTGCAGCGCTGGTTATCGTCGCAATTGTCGCGATGCTCGCATGTCCTCGCCCGATGCCAGGGCCGAAGATCACTCTCCGGTGATCGATGTTCCCTCGGCGGATGCGGAGATGGCGGCCGCGATCGCCAAGGCGCGCGCCACGCTGTCGACCTTCTGGGCCTCCTGGGAGGCGCCAAAGCCGTCGGAAACCGGTCACTCCCTCAAGGTGCATTTTCCCACAGGTCGCAACAGCGGCGAGCACATCTGGATGATGGAGGTGAAGCGGCTGCCGAACGGCCTCTATTCCGGACGGTTCGGCAATGCGCCGCGCGACTTGCCGGGCAAGAGAGAGGGCGACCTGGTTCAGTTCAGGGAAGCCGACATCTCGGACTGGATGTTCACGCGCAACGGCAAGATCGTCGGTTGCGAGACCATGAAGCCGCTGTTGAAGTCGCTGCCGAAGGCTGACGCCGATGCCTTTCGCGCGCGGATGGAAACGCCCTGAGGCTGGACGCCAGTTGGATGCGGCGTGAGGTTGGCACCGCTCTATCACTCCCTCGCCCCGCTCTTGCGGGGAGAGGGTGGGGTGAGGGGCTCTCTCCACAAACTGAGCTCGCGGAGAGTCCCCCTCACCCGAAATTCCCGCGTTCCGCGTGAATTTCGACCTCTCCCCGCAAGCGGGGCGAGGTGACGAGAACCCCGGTTGCCGCCGTGCGCCTCGGCTGATACCAACGCGCCCCAAGCGTTTGCGAACCGAAATGGCCGAGAAACCCAAAAAACCCCAGAAACTCAAGGCGCGCCTGCCGCGCGGGCTGGAGGATCGCGGACCCGCCGCGATCAATGCGACGCGGCAGATGGTGGAGAAAATCCGCGCCGTCTATGAGCGCTACGGCTTTGAGCCGGTTGAGACGCCGGCGTTCGAATATACCGACGCGCTCGGCAAATTCCTGCCCGACCAGGACCGCCCCAACGAGGGCGTGTTCTCGTTCCAGGACGATGACGAGCAGTGGATTTCGCTGCGCTACGACCTCACCGCGCCGCTCGCGCGTTATGTCGCGGAAAATTTCGATCATTTGTCGAAGCCGTACCGCTCCTACCGCTACGGCTGGGTGTTCCGCAACGAAAAGCCCGGCCCCGGCCGCTTCCGCCAGTTCATGCAATTCGACGCCGACACCGTCGGCGCGCCGACGCCGGCCGCGGATGCCGAGATGTGCATGATGGCGGCCGACACGATGGAAGCGCTCGGCGTTCCCCGCGGGTCCTACGTGGTGAAGGTGAATAACCGAAAGGTGCTGGATGGGGTGCGCGACGCGCTCGGCATCAACGATGACGGCCAGTGGCTCACAGTGATGCGCGCGATCGACAAGCTCGATCGGCTCGGCATCGACGGTGTGAAACAGTTGCTCGGAGAAGGCCGCAAGGACGAGTCCGGCGATTTCACAAAGGGCGCCGGATTGAAAGCGGCCGACATTGCGCTGGTGATTGGAGCGGTCGAGCAGGGCAGCGCGCCGGCCGATCCAAGGTTGCTTGAAAGCAAGATCGGGAAAGAGGGACGCGAAGAGCTGGATGAGATCGGCCGGATCGCCGTTTCGTCCGGCTATGGCGAAGATCGCATCAAGATCGATCCTTCCGTCGTTCGCGGCCTCGAATATTACACCGGCCCGGTCTACGAAGTTGAGCTGCTGCTCGACACCAAGGACGAGAAGGGCCGCCCGGTGCGCTTCGGTTCGGTCGGCGGCGGCGGGCGTTATGACGGGCTGGTGTCGCGCTTCCGTGGCGAGCCGGTGCCGGCGACGGGTTTCTCCATCGGCGTGTCGCGGCTGCAGGCCGCGCTCACGATGTTGGGGAAGCTCGATAGCGGCAAGGAGTTCGGGCCTGTCGTGGTCACCGTGTTCGGCGGCGACATCGCCGACTACCAGAAGATGGTCGCAAGCCTGCGCGCGGCAAACATCCGCGCCGAGCTCTATCTCGGCAATCCCAAGCACAGCCTCGGCCAGCAGATGAAATATGCCGACCGCCGCAACGCGCCCTGCGCGATCGTGCAGGGTTCGGACGAGAAGGCCAGGGGCAAGGTTCAGATCAAGGATTTGATCCTCGGCGCCGGGCTGACCGAGATCAAGGATCGCGAGGAATATCTGAAGCGGCAGGCCGAGGCGCAGACCGAGGTTGATCAGAGTGGGCTTGTCGAGGCCGTGCGAAAGATTCTCGCCCGGCATGACGTGAGGTGGGGGAATTGAATTCGTCATACGCGGGCTTGACCCGCGTATCCATCTTCAAAATGATGGATTGCCGGGTCGAGCCCGGTAATGACGGTTTTGCGAAGTGAACAAGAACAAAGGGAGAGTTGAGATGCCCGAGATTACCATCAGCATGGCCGCCGGCCGCACCGAGGAGCAGAAGGCCGGCATGATGCGCGACATCACGCAGGCGCTGGTCAGGAATCTCGGCGTCGATGCCGATGCGGTCGTGATCCAGATCAACGAGGCGCCGCTGCATCACAAGATGAAGGGCGGCAAGACCTTCGTGGAGCGCGCGGCGGCTGCGAAGAAGTAAGCCCCGTCTCCCCTCCCGTCATTCCGGGATGCGTGCGAAGCACGCAGGCCCGGAATCCATAACCACACCGCGCTTGTGGCTTGCCACATTCGCGGAAAACAAAAAGCAGGCGCGCGCGTGGCTATTTCGATTGCGCGAATGGCCCAAGGGCCAAGCGCGCCGGGGTTATGGATTCCGGGCTCGCGACTTCGTCGCGCCCCGGAATGACGACGATCATTGAACGCACAACGTCCCCTTGCCGGGAGCACCACCATGCGTCGCAGAGAGCTGTTGGGATTGGCCGCGGCGCTGACCGGCGCCCGGGTCGTGAGCCGGGTGCTGCCGTCGAGCGCGCAGACGCTCGCGGGAAAACAGATCCGCGTCGTTGTGCCGTTTCCCGCCGGCGGGCCGACCGACATCGTGGCGCGGCCGTTCTCGCAGATGCTGGGGGAGGCGCTGAGGGCGACCATCGTGGTCGACAACCGCGGCGGTGCCGGAGGCTCGATCGGCGCTGATGTGGTGGCGAAAGCGGCGCCCGATGGCCAGACGCTGCTGGTCGGCACCGTCGGCACGCATGCGATCAACTCCGCGCTTTACGCCAAACTGCCATATGATGCGGTCAAGGATTTCACGCCGCTCGCTTTGATCGCGCTGGCGCCGGTCGCGGTAGTGGTGCATCCGTCGCTGCCGGTCAAAAACCTCGCCGATCTCATGGCACTCGCCAAGCAAAATCCCGGCAAGCTGAATTACGGCTCGGCCGGTGTCGGCACGCCCGGCCATCTCACCGCCGAGATGTTCCGCGCCGCGTCAGGCATCGACATCCAGCATGTGCCGTACAAGGGCAGCGCGCCCGCCGTCACCGACCTGATCGGCGGCCAGATCCAGATCATGTTCGATCCTCTGCAATCGGTACTGTCGAATGTGCAGGGCGGCAAGATCCGCGCGCTCGCGGTGTCGAGCAAGACGCGCTCGCCGGTTGTCCCTGATGTGCCGACCATCGCCGAGTCCGGCTATGCCGGCTTCGAGACTACGGCGTGGTGGGGCGTGTTCGCGCCGGCCGGGCTGTCGGACGCGCTGACCGCTTCGCTGATCGCCGAGATCGAACGCATCGCCGCAAGCGACGGCTTTCGCGAAAAACTCGAGCCGCTCGGCGTCTCCACGGGCCATCTCTCAGGCAGCGCATTCGCCGAGTTCCAGCAGAGCGAGATCGCCAAATGGGGCAAGGCGGTGCAGGACGCTCACGTGAAGATCGATTGATGGCGATGAAGCTCAACGACGAGGAACAGGACATTCTGGCGGGCAAGGCCGGGCCGGTCCCGCAACTGGCGCTGCAACACCAGATCAAGGTCGGCGATTTCTTCGGTGCTGCGGATTTCGTGCCGGTGACGCAGGCGCACATCATGGCCGACACCGAGAGCCTTGGAGAGGCCGGCGTGCAATGGCTCGAGGGCCTGGCGGCCACCACCGAAGGTCAGCGCCGCGTGCGGATCCCCACCATCACCGATCCGCGCGGCACCGATTTCGCCAAGGCCGAGTGGCTGGGCCAGACTTCCGCCATGGTCGATCTCGAACGCCGCGCCATTGTCGCGTTCGAGAAGCTCGGCGTCGCCATGACCAACACCTGCATCAACTACCAGACCATCCAGCCGCCGACCCGCAACGAGCACACCGCCTTCGGCGACACCGGCGTCGTGATCTATGCCAATTCGGTGTGCGGCGCGCGTTCCAATTTCGAGGGCGGGCCGTCGGCGCTGTCCGCCGGCCTCACCGGGCGTACGCCGCGCTACGGCTTTCATCTGCCGGAGCAGCGCCGCGCCTCCTTGCGCATCCAGGTCGACCACACGCCGACCTCGCTCAACGGCTGGGGCGCGCTCGGCGGCGTGATCGGCCGGCTTGCCGGCAATTACTGGGCGGTGCCCGTGATCGAGGGCATCGAGGGCGCGCCACGCTCGGATCAGCTGAAGCATTTCGGCGCGTCGATGGCGAGCTTCGGCTCGATCGCGCTCTATCATCTGGTCGGGCTGACGCCGGAAGCGGCAAAACTTTCAGACGTTGCCGCGAGCGATCTGCCCGCGCATCGCGTCACCAGGGCCGATGTCGAGGCGCTGCAGAAATCCTATCACACCGACGACACCGTCGATGTCGTCGTGTTCTCCGCGCCGCAGCTCAGCCTCTATGAGCTCGGCGATCTCGCTGCGCTCTGCGACGGCCGCAAGTTCTCCGTGCCGATGCTGGCGGTGACGAGCCCGCAGGTGAAGCCGGACTCCGACCGCATGGGTTACACCGCGCGGATCGAGGCGGCCGGCGGCCACGTGCTGTCGGGAATGTGCTTCTATCAGTCCTATGCCCGCGAGATTTCGGAGGCGCGCGGCTGGAAGCGGCTTGCCACCAACAGCGCGAAACTCGTCAACATTCTCGGCGGCTATGGCTACCGGCCGATGCTGGCCTCGATGGAAGCCTGCGTCGATGCGGCCGTGAGTGGAAAGCTCGCACGGACATGAGCAGGATTTTCAAGGCGCGCCACGCCATGGGGCCGGTCGTGCGCGGGCCGGCGCTGGTCGCGAGTGACGGCTTCTCCGCGCGCTACGACCTCGATCGGCTGAAGGGCATCTTCAGCCGCCCGGCGCACAAGCTCGCCGGCCAATCCTATGTCGGCAGGATCCTGGTGCTCGACACCGCCAAGGGCGGCGTCGCCACCGCCTGGATGCTGCATGAGATGAAATCGCGCGGCATCGTGCCGCTGGCGCTGGTGCTCAACTCGGTCAATCCGATCCTGGCGCAGGGCGCCGCCCTCGGCGATGTCGCGATGCTGGCAGGATTCGACGAGGACATCACCGCGGCTGTTCCCAACGGCGCTGAGGTGGAAGTGAACCCGGCCCAAAGCTTACTCAAACTAATATGAGCCTGGCTGAAAATCGGATAGGGACATCATGGATGCACGCGAGATCATCAAGATCGGCATGAGCGCCGAGCGCACGCTGGTGGTGCCGCCGGAGCAGACCGTCGGCCATCTGCTCAAGGGCATGCCGATGGTGTTCGCGACGCCGATGATGATCCTGCAGATGGAGCTGACCTCTGGCGATGCGATCCGTAGGCAACTCGCGCCGGGCTGGGTCACCGTCGGCACCGAGGTCGACATCAAGCATCTCGCGGCTTCTCCCGTCGGCGCCACCGTGCGTACTACCGCGAAGGTGATCGCGGTGGAACGCCGCGTGATCCGCTTCGAGGTCGCCTGCTTCGACGGCGAGCGCAAGATCGGCGAAGGTTTTCACGCGCGGGGCCTGGTCAATGTCGAGAGTTTCAACAAGCGGTTCGGGGCGACGATGTAGTCACACACCCGGACCTCATCCTGAGGAGCCGCGCCTTGGCGCGGCGTCTCGAAGGATAGGCCGCGGGCGAGATCGGGGCCTCATGGTTCGAGACGCGCGTTCTGCGCTCCTCACCATGAGGAAGAACTACCTCGCGAGTTCCTTCGACCTCGCCGTCGCCGCGGCAATCGCGCGCGTCATCAGCTCTCGCATGCCGTCCCTGCCCATCAGCACTTCGAGGGCGGCGGCCGTGGTGCCGCCGGGCGAGGTGACATTCTGCCGCAGGGTGGAAGAGGGCAGGTCGGAGCGGTGCAGGAGTTCGCCGGAGCCCGCGACGGTTTCGCGCGCCAATTTTGTCGCCAACTCTTCCGGCAATCCCGCCGCGACGCCGGCGCGCGCCAGCTCTTCGGCAAGCAGGAACACGTAGGCCGGGCCCGAGCCGGAGACTGCGGTCACCGCGTCCATCAGGCCTTCGTCCAAAACCCATTCGACCGAGCCGGTGGCGCGCAGCAGCGCGTCGGCGGTGGCACGCTGTGCAGCGCTGACATTATCAGCGGCAACCGCAACCGTGATGCCGCGGCCGATCGCGGCCGGCGTGTTCGGCATCGCGCGCACGACCGCGCCGCCGATCGTGTCCTGCAGCGATTTCATGGTCGTGCCGGCCATGATCGAGACCACCAGCGTCGACGGCGCGACGCGCGCTTTCAGCGCGCTGCCGGCCTCGCGGAATGATTGCGGTTTGACGGCAACGACCATGGTCTCGACGGTGGCGGCGTCCGTCGGATTGAGCCGGATGCCCTTGGCGGCAAGCGCGGCGATCTCGGCCGATGGGCTTGGCTCGATCACGATCGTGCGTTTGGCGTCGAGGCCACCGGCCAGCCAGCCCGTCAGCATCGCGCCGCCCATTTTTCCTGCGCCGGCGAGCGCGATGGTGCCGGTGATGTCTTGCAAGGTTTGCGAGCTCATGCCGAATACCAACCTTGTCATTGCCGGGCTTGACCCGGCAATCCATCCAAAGAGACCACTTTTAGATTTTAGATGGATGCGCGGGTCAAGCCCGCGCATGACGAGCGGAGGAGGATTAAGCCTCGCCCTCGGTATCGAACATCGCGGCCGCCATCGCCTCCTGCGGCGATTTGCCGGCCCAGACCACGAACTGGAACGCCGGAAAATAGCGCTCGCAGGCGTGGATCGCGCCGGCCAGCATGCTCTCGCATTGCGCGACGGAAGCCGTCAGCCCGCCCGGCAGCACCAGCGCCTGGCGGTGCATGATCATGCCGGTGTGGGTCCACAGATCGAAATGCCCGATCCAGAGCTGCTCGTTGACGCAGGCGATCAGCTTCTGCACCTCAGGCCTTCGCGCGGGCGGGATCTTCATGTCGAACGCGCAGGCCAGATGCAGCGCCTCGATCTCGCCCATCCACGTGAAGGAGAGCTGGTAGTCGGTCCACTCGCCCTTGGAGACGATGGTGATCTCGTCGTCGCCGGAGCGCTCGAACGGCCAGTTGTTATGGGCGGCAATGTCCTCGATCACCGCGAGCGGGTGGTTCCGGGAATCGATAACGCCTTCGAGCATGGACATGCCGTCTCGACCTCAATTTTCTAGTTTCTCGTTGATACGCACCAATCGCTCGCCGGCCTGGCTGGCGTTCCGTTGCCGGCTGCAATCCCAAGGGTCCCGAAGGCGTCCCAAGGCCTGCCGGGATCAACTGATGTGATTTGCGGAATCTGCGCAACTGGGCCTTGAGTCCGTCCACAGGGCGGCCCCGCACTTTCCCACAACAGATCGGTCCCGGCGGTTAACGAACAGAACAAACCGGAATCGGATTTGTCTGTCCGTCGCAATCGTTAATATTTACGGCCAGATTTCGCCGCCGTTGCGCCGTGATGAAGCGCGCATGGGCGTATGCCGGTTCCCACCTGCCAAAGCGCTTGCCCCAAAGTCTGCGTTTCGTCATAGTTTGGCCGGGTCGCTCATGTCGGGCGGCCTGCGCGTATTCCGCAAAAGTGGGCACCGGTTTTGCGACAAGAATACGCGCAGATTTGAAATCTGGAGCATTTTCTACGGCAAACCGGTTTCCACTTTGCCTGAAAATGCTCGTGTTCTCAGGGCGGGGTGCAATTCCCCACCGGCGGTAAGGGCCCTGCAATCAAGGCCCAAGCCCGCGAGCGCCTTCCTCTTAAGAGAGAGCTCTCAAGGAAGAAGGGTCAGCAGATTCGGTGCAACTCCGAAGCCGACGGTCAAAGTCCGGATGAAAGAGAACGGTCGCGATGCCGGCGTCCCCTCAGGCCGCAGGTTTTCTCGTTCCGTGTGCCTTGATTCTGGTCCCGGATGAGGAATGCCATGAGTTCAGTCGTCGCAAGATACCGAAACCCAAACTCCGGGAACGCCGACGCCACCGCCGCTGCCGCCGCCCGTGCCGCCGTCGCATCCGCGCTTCGCCAAGCCGCAGCGGATAGCCTTCGTGCAATCGGCCTTTCACCGCGAGGTCGTGGAGCAATGCCGCATCGCGTTCCTCGCCGAGGCCGAGGCGCGCCACATCACCAATATCGACGTATTCGAGGTGCCGGGCTCGTTCGAGATTCCGCTGCACGTGCAAATTCTGGCGAAAACCCGGCGCTACACCGCAATCGTCGCCGCCGGACTTGTGGTCGACAATCAGTTCGTCGCCGACACCGTGATCAGGGCGTTGATGGACGTGCAGTTGCGCACGGAAGTGCCGGTGTTTTCCGCGGTGCTGACGCCGGAGCAATTCCACGAGACCGAGGCGCATTTTGACTTCTTCAGGAAGCATTTCGCGACCAAGGGCGTCGCGGTCGCGGAAGCCTGCGCCAACACGCTGCTCTCGCTGGAGCGCCTCCGCGGCCAGGTCGCCGCGGGGATCGTCGCGAGCGCGTGAGGATTTGACGCTGCGTAGGGTGGGTTAGCGGAGCGTAACCCACCGCTCTCCTCTGTGGATACATGGTGGGTTACGCCTCGCGGCTAACCTACCCTACACATGACCGCCGCAGCGCATCGCAAAATCAACGTCGCAATCGATTGAACGCGACAATCGATTGATTGTCATTTCCATCGCCGCGCCTATAAAATCGCCTCGGGAGGAGGCCGGTCCGTGGAGACGAACCGGCCGAGACGATCATGTTCGAAGGACACGATCCCTACCTCGTCGCGCTCTCGGTAGCGATCGCAATTCTGGGTGGATATACCGGCTTCTCGCTGGCGGCGCGGGTGCGCAGCGCGCCCGGCGCAAGCCGCCGTGTGCTGCTGGCGGGGGCCGCGGCATTCCTCGCCGTCGGCATCTGGACCATGCACTTCGTCGGCATGTTGGCCGCCCCGATTCCGGCCGACACCGTCTATCTCGTGCTGCCCACCATGATCTCGTTTTTGATCTGCGCGCTGGTGGTCGGCATCTCCCTGTTCCTTGTCAGCATCGGCGAGCCGACGCTGCTGCGCGTGGCGTCATCAGCGGTGCTGCTCGGGCTCGGCGTCGTCAGCATGCACTATGTCGGCATCCATGGGCTCGCCGGCAATTTCGCCATCCAGCACGACACGGGCATGGTGCTGCTCTCGGCCGTGGTGGCGATTGGTACCGCCTATGGCGGACTGCGCGCGTTCCTGGCGCGACAGGATGGTATCCGCCTGATCGCAAGCTCTATTGCCTTCGGCATCGCCGTGTCGGGCATGCATTATACCGCGATGCACGGCATGCATTTCGTTCCGCTCTCGGCGGAAGCGCATCAGCATCTCGGAGGCGGGCTTGCCGCATCGCAGCAAATCCTGTCGATTGTCGTGGCGGTGCTCTGTTTTGTGATCGCGGCCGGCTTCCTGCTGTCGCTGGTGCCGGATCAGCGCCGGCAGTCGGTGGCCGCGGAGGCGCCGGTCGTGCCCGCCGCCGTTGCTGCGGCCGAGCCCGAACCCGAGCCGGTCACGCTGACCTCGCCGCGGCTGATGCCGGCGCCGCTCGGCGGCCTCGGCCAGCCCCCGCGGCCTTCGCCTGCGCCGCGGCTGCCGGTCGAGGGCGCCAACGGGACGCATTTCATCGATGCGGCGGAAGTCCGCAGCGTCCGCGCCGACGCCCATTATACCCGCGTCCATGACGGCATCCGCGAGCGGATGTGCCCCTGGTCGATCTCGGAAGCCGAGGCCCAGCTCGATCCCGGCCTGTTCGTCCGCGTCCATCGCAGCCACATCGTGGCGATCCCGCACGTCTCCTTCGTCCGCAAGGAGGGCGACGGCGCGGTGATCGAGCTCGACGGCCCCAGCCCCCACCGCGTGCCGGTCAGCCGCGCCAAGATCGCCGAGGTGAAGGCGCGGCTCGGGCTGGCAAGAAGGCACGCTTAGGGGGAAATAGTCCGCGCCACGGGCTAGCTGCACCTCTCCCGCTTGCGGGGGAGGTCGTATCGCATCGAAGGATGCGATGCGGGTGGGGGAAACTCTCTCAACACGAACAGTGCAACTCGTGGCGCCACCCCCACCCCGACCCTCCCCCGCAAGCGGGAGAGGGAGCGTACCTCCGGCGCGGAGGCATCTACGTCTCGTCGATTAGGTCGCGCCCCCTGACGCAATTCGTGCCTCAGCCACCGCAACTCGTGCGAATTTCGCTCACTGGTGCCCGCGGCGTTGCCCCGGCGCATCAGTGGAGAGAGCGTCCCGTCCAAGTCCATGCCCCGTAAGAGCAATGGATAAAGGAGGAGACGATGATCCCTGGCGCATTCAGCTACCATCGGCCCGCGACCGTGGCCGATGCGGTCAAACTATTGGCCGATCTGGGCGACGAAGCCCGCGCGCTCGCCGGCGGCCACAGCCTGGTTCCGATGATGAAGCTCAGGCTCGCGACCCCGAGCCATCTGGTCGACCTGCACGGGGTCGCCGGGCTGAAGGGCATCAAGCGCGACGGCAACAAGGTCTCCATCGGCGCGATGACCACCCAGCATGAGCTGCTGGCATCCGACGAGATCGCCAAATCGCTGCCGATCCTGCACGAGACGGCGCTGCTGATCGCCGATCCCCAGGTGCGCTATCGCGGCACCATCGGCGGCAATGTCGCCAATGGCGATCCCGGCAACGATCTGCCGGCGCTGATGCTCACTCTCGGCGCGGTCTATCAGCTGCATGGCCCGCACGGAGGGCGCGAAGTGTCGGCGACCGATTTCTATCAGGGCGCCTATTTCACCGCGCTCGAGCCCGGCGAAATCCTGACCTCGGTGACGATCCCCGTGCCGGCGGCCGGCCACGGCTACGCCTATGAGAAACTCAAGCGCAAGGTCGGCGACTACGCCACGGCGGCCGCCGCGGTCGTGCTGACCATGGCGAGCGGCAAGGTCGCGACCTGTTCGATCGGGCTTACCAATCTGCATGAGACGCCGCTGCTCGCCGCCGACGCCGCGAGAGCCGTGATCGGCACCAGCCTTGACGCCGCCTCGCTGAAGAAAGCGGCGCAAGTAGCCGAAGCGATCATGTCGCCGGCTGCCGACGCACGCGGGCCGGTCGAATATCGCAAACATGTCGGCGGCATCATGGTGACGCGCGCGCTGCAGCGCGCCGCCGGCCGCGCGAAATAAGGGAGAGGGAGATGGCAAAAACACACGTGACCATGAAGGTCAACGGCGCCGAGGTCGAAGGCCTTGTCGAACCGCGCACGCTGCTCGTGCATTTCATCCGCGAGAATCTACAGCTGACCGGCACCCATATCGGCTGCGAGACCACCCATTGCGGCGCCTGCACCGTCGACATCGACGGCATGTCGGTGAAATCCTGCACCATGTTCGCAGTGCAGGCCCAAGGCAGCGACATCACCACCATCGAGGGCATGGCCAATGCCGACGGCACCCTGTCGGCGCTGCAGGAAGGCTTCCGCATGATGCACGGCCTGCAATGCGGCTTCTGCACGCCCGGCATGATTCTCCGCGCGCATCGGCTGTTGCAGGAGAACCCATCGCCCACAGAGCAGGAAATCCGGATGGGCATATCGGGCAATATCTGCCGCTGCACCGGCTACCAGAACATCGTCAAGGCAATCCAATACGCCGCCGCGAAAATGAACGGCGTGGAATTCAAGGAGGCCGCGGAATGAACGACCTTACTCCCACGCGGGAACAACGCACCGCCGCCCTCGAGGGCATGGGCTGCAAGCGCAAGCGCGTCGAAGACATCCGCTTCACGCAAGGCAAGGGCAATTACGTCGACGACCTGAAGCTGCCGGGCATGCTGCATGGCGATTTCGTGCGCTCGCCGCACCCGCATGCGCGGGTGAAGTCCATCAACTCGGAGGAGGCGCTGAAGGTGCCCGGCGTGCTCGCGGTGATCACCGCGGAGACGCTCAAGACCGTCAACCTCGCCTGGATGCCGACGCTTGCGGGCGACGTGCAGATGGTGCTCGCCGATGGCAAGGTGCTGTTCCAGAACCAGGAAGTCGCCTTCGTGGTCGCGACCGACCGCTATGCCGCCGACGACGGCGTCAACAAGGTCGTGGTGGAATACGAGCCGCTGCCTGTCGTCATCGATCCCTTCAAGGCCATGGCGCCGGATGCACCGGTGCTGCGCGAGGACCTCGCTGGAAAAACGACCGGCGCCCACGGTCCGCGCAAGCACCACAACCACATCTTCGAGTGGGGCGTCGGCGACAAGGAACTGACGGATGCGGCCTTCAAGAAGGCCGAGGTGACGATCAAGGAGATGATCTCCTATCACCGCGTCCATCCGTCGCCGCTGGAAACCTGCCAGTGCGTCTGCTCCTTTGACAAGATCAAGGGGGAACTCACGATCTGGGGCACTTTCCAGGCCCCGCACGTGATCCGCACCGTGGTGTCGCTGATCGCCAAACTGCCGGAGCAGAAGATCCATGTGATCTCGCCCGATATCGGCGGCGGTTTCGGCAACAAGGTCGGTGCCTATCCCGGCTATATCTGCGCGGCGGTCGCCTCCATCGTCACCGGAAAACCGGTGAAATGGGTCGAGGACCGCATCGAGAACCTCACCGCGACTTCGTTCGCGCGCGACTATCACATGACGACCGAGATCGCCGCGACCAAAGAGGGCAAGGTCACCGGACTGCGCGTCCACGTGCTCGCCGATCACGGCGCGTTCGATGCCTGCGCCGATCCGTCGAAATGGCCGGCCGGCTTCTTCAACATCGTCACGGGTTCCTATGATTTCCCGGTGGCGCATTGCTCGGTCGACGGCATCTATACCAACAAGGCGCCGGGCGGTGTCGCCTACCGCTGCTCGTTCCGGGTGACCGAGGCGGCCTATTGCATCGAGCGCGGGATGGATATCCTCGCGCAGAAGCTCGGCATGGATCCGGCCGAACTTCGGCTGAAGAACTTCGTGAAGCGGGAGCAGTTCCCCTATCACTCGGCACTTGGGTGGGAATATGATTCCGGCGACTACCACACCGCCATGAAGAAGATGATGGAGAGCACTAACTACGCCGCGCTCCGGAAAGAGCAGGCGGAGAAGCGTGCAGCCTTCAAGCGCGGCGAGACCCGCGAGATCATGGGGCTCGGCGTCTCCTTCTTCACCGAGATCGTCGGCGCCGGGCCGTCGAAGAATTGCGACATCCTCGGCATCGCCATGTTCGACTCCTGCGAGATCCGCATGCACCCGACCGGTGCGGGCATCGCGCGCATGGGCTCGAAGAGCCAGGGCCAGGGTCATGAGACGACCTGGGCCCAGATCATCGCCACCGAGATCGGCATCCCCGCCGACAACATCATGGTGGAAGAGGGCAACACCGACACCGCGCCCTACGGGCTCGGTACCTACGGTTCGCGCTCGACGCCGGTGGCTGGTGCCGCCATCGCAATGGCCGCGCGAAAAATCAAGGCGAAAGCGCAGATGATCGCGGCCTACAAGCTCGAGGTGCACGAGGACGATCTCGAATGGGACATCGACGGCTTCCGCGTGAAGGGCCTGCCCGAGAAGACCATGTCGATGAAAGACATCTGCTGGGCGGCGTACAACTCCGTGCCGCCGGGCATGGAGCCGGGGCTTGAGGCGGTGAGCTACTACGACCCGCCCAACATGACCTATCCGTTCGGCGCCTATCTCTGCGTGATGGACATCGACGTCGATACCGGCGTGTACAAGGTCCGGCGCTTCTATGCGCTGGACGATTGCGGCACCCGCATCAACCCGATGATCATCGAAGGCCAGGTGCATGGCGGCCTCACCGAAGCGTTTGCCATCGCGATGGGCCAGGAAATCCGCTACGATGACACCGGCAACGTCGTGACCGGATCGTTCATGGATTTCTTCATGCCAACCGCGGTGGAGACGCCGCATTGGGAGACCGACTTCACCGTGACGCCTTCGCCGCATCATCCGATCGGCGCCAAGGGCGTCGGCGAGAGCCCGAATGTCGGCGGCGTGCCGGCCTTCTCCAATGCCGTCAACGACGCGTTCTCGTTCCTGGGCTCGACGCACATCCAGATGCCGCATGATTACTGGCGGAACTGGAGGGCGGCGAAGGAGCTTGGGGCGGTCGCTTAGTGTCGTCCTTGCGAGCGAAGCGACGCTGTTTCACTGTCATTCCGGGATGGTGCGAAGCACCAGACCCGGAATCTCGAGATTCCGGGTTCGTCGCTATCGCGACGCCCCGGAATGACGGGGACTGACGCAATGAAAGATCGTGAGGAGATCGCGCAAGCACTCGCCGGAGCTGGCTACATCGCCGACGCGGAACTTGCGACCGCGATCTCGCTGATGCAACGGCTGCGCCGCCCGCTGTTGCTCGAAGGCGAGGCGGGCGTCGGCAAGACCGAGGTCGCAAAGGCGCTTAGCTCCGTGCATGCGACCGAGCTGATCCGCCTGCAATGCTATGAGGGGCTCGACCAGTCCACCGCGCTCTATGAGTGGAATTACCAACGGCAGCTCCTGGCGATCGAGGCGCATCGCGGCCATGCCGAAGCCATCGAGGACCAGATCTTCTCGGAAAAGTATCTGCTGGAGCGGCCGCTGCTCGCGGCGATCCGGCGCGAAAAGCCGCCGGTGCTGCTCATCGATGAAATCGACCGCGCCGACGACGAGTTCGAGGCGTTCCTGCTCGAGCTGTTGTCGGACTTCCAGATTTCGATCCCCGAGCTCGGCACCATCAAGGCCATTTCGATCCCGCATGTGGTGCTGACCTCGAACGGCACCCGCGAGCTCTCCGACGCGCTGCGCCGCCGCTGCCTCTATCATTATGTCGATTATCCCGATGTCGAGCGCGAGGCGCGCATCATCCTGGCGCGGATCGATGGCGCCTCCGCCTCGCTGTCGCTGCAGATCGCGCGCATGGTCGAAGGCATTAGGAAAGAAGAGCTGCGCAAGGCGCCCGGCGTCGGCGAGACGCTGGACTGGGCCGCGGCGCTGGTCGGTCTCGACGTGCGCGACCTGCACGATGCGCCCGAGACGGTGCACGAGACGCTGATGTGCCTGCTCAAGACGCAGGAGGACAAGGTCCGCGTCACCCGCGAAGTCTCGCAGCGCATCCTGGGGAGGGTGGCATGAGCTGCTGCGGCCCCGCTCCCGGCCTTGAAGAGATGAACGAAGTTTCGCGCCTGCTCTCGCGCAGGCTCGCCGCGTTCCTGCGCACGCTGCGCGACAACGGCTTTGCCGTTGGCCTTGCGGAAGGGCAGGACGCGGCGGCCTTGATGGCGTCAGGCTATGCGGCCAAATCCGGCCTGCTGCGCTCCGCCTTCAAGCATCTGTTCTCGGCGCGCAAGTCGGATTGGGACAAGTTCGACGGGATCTTTGACGCGTTCTGGCTGGGCAAGCGGGTGCGTTCCCGCTCGATGGCGATCGGATCGTCGAATGCTGCGAAGAATCCATCGCTGAAGGGTTTGCGGGATGCCGGCGGCATGCAAGGCGGCACCCAATCCGCGACCGATCAGGTGCCTTCCTCCGACGATGTGCCGCCCTCGCGCGGCGGAGAAGGGCGGATGGAAGGCGCCTCGCGCGCCGAGAACCTTGCGGAGGTCGATTTCCGCAAGCTCGCCGATCCCGATCAGGTGGCGCAGGCGCATGACGCCGCGGCGCAGCTGGCCAAAATCATGCGCACGCGGCTGACGCGCCGCGACCTGGCGCGCCGGCGCGGCTATCGGCTTGATCTGCGCCGGACCATTCACCGCAACATCAGCCATGGCGGCGTGCCGATCAGCCTCGTCAAGCGCCAGCGCAAGGACAAGCCGCTGCGACTTATTGTTCTCCTCGATGCCTCTGGCTCGATGAGCATGTACACCAGCGTGTTCCTGCGCTTTATCCACGGCGTGCTCGACGAATTCCGCGAGGCCGAGGCCTTCCTGTTCCACACGCGGCTGGCGCACGTTTCCGGCGCGATGAAGGAGAAGGATGCCGGCCGCGCGCTCGACCGCCTGTCGCTGCTGGCGCAAGGGGCGGGCGGCGGCACCAGGATCGGCGAGAGCTTGCAGACCTTCAACCGCTGGCACGCCGCACGCGTGATCCATTCCCGCTCGGTCGTGATGATCGTCTCCGATGGCTATGAGACCGGAGATGCTGATTTGCTGGGACGTGAAATGGCAGCGCTGTCAAAACGCTGCCGCCGCATCGTCTGGCTCAATCCCATGATGGCGTGGGAGGGCTATACGCCCGAGGCGAAAGGCATCAAGGCCGCGCTGCCGCATATCGATCTCTATGCGCCGGCGAATACGCTGAAATCACTCACTGCGCTTGAACCCTATCTGGCGAGACTTTGAATCGAAATGGCTTCATTTGCATCAGTCTTTCCGCGGATTCAGTTCACCTCGCCCCGCCTGCGGGGAGAGGTCGGCGCGCAGCGCCGGGTGAGGGGGACTCTCCACGAGCACGATTCGCGGAGAGAGCCCCTCACCCCAACCCTCTCCCCGCGAAGAGCGGGGAGAGGGAGGAGGAGGTTATGATGGGCGCCCATGTCGAAGTGATGGATCTGGTCGCGCAGATGAAGGCCGCGGAAGAAACCTTTGTGCTGGCGACCGTGGTCCGCACCGTGTCGGTGACCGCGGCCAAGGCCGGCGCCAAGGCGATCATCCGTCCCGATGGCACCATTGTCGCGGGCTGGATCGGCGGCGGCTGCGCGAAAGGTGCGGTGTTGAAGGCGGCGCGCGAGGCGCTGGCCGATGGCGAGCCGCGCATGGTCTCGGTGCAGCCGGAGAATCTTCTGGCCGAGCTTGGCGTCAAGCCGGGCGAAGCCAGGGACGGCGTGCGCTTCGCCTCCAACATGTGCCCGAGCAAGGGCACCATGGACATCTTCGTGGAGCCGGTCTTGCCGCATCCGTCTCTCGTCATCTTCGGCGCCAGCCCCGTGGCGCTGTCGCTGGCGGCGCAGGCGCGCCCGCTCGGCTATCACGTCACGCTCGCCGCCCCCGCGTCCGATTTCGTGTCGCCGCCGGAAGCCGACACGCTGATCGACACGTTTACGCTTGGCGAGCTGCACCAGGCCAAACGCTTCGTCGTGGTCTCGACGCAGGGCAGGGGCGATGAAGCCGCCCTGCGCGCCGCGATCGCAACGGAAGCCGCCTATCACGCCTTTGTCGGCAGCCGCCGCAAGATGGCGGCGCTGCGCGACAAGCTGATCGCTGAAGGCGTCGAGGCATCATCGATCGACTGCGTCAAGGCGCCGGCCGGGCTCGATCTCGGCGCCATCACGCCGGAAGAAATCGCGATGTCGATCCTGGCCGAGATCACGGTGGAGCGCCGTCGCGGCCAGCGCGGGGCCGCGCGCTAGCTGGCGTCATAGCGAGGGATACGCTCGCGGCGGCGCCGCGAGCCATGCGAGGATTTTCAGGGGATTGGCGTACCCGGCGGCTGATCGGTGAAGGATTCGGGGTCGAGCTTGGGACTAAGCCGGAAGACACCCTCGTGGACCACGCGCCGCAGGACAATATCGATGAGCGCGGTCTCGTCGGCCTTCATGAACTGCTGCAGCACACCCTTCGATACCTCGAGCGCCGCCGGAACATAGTGGACGAATCCGTCATCTGGACGCGCCGCAATCTCGAGGCCGAGGCCGTCGGCGCCGGGCAGTTCGGCGCGTAGCAATTTCCGCTGGTCGTTCGGATCCCGAACCGCCGGCGAGCCCATCATCGCGTCATAGGAAAAATAATACGTCAGCACGCCGGTCTCGCGACTGTTCCTTTGCCGATCGACGAAGAAACCTTTCGGAAGGAAATCGGGGCCAGACCTTCGCTTTATCTTGCCGATCAGCGTGAGATCAAAATCGCCAATGGGATAACCGCGGTCGTCACGAACTCGGAAAATGACCATCGCGTGCGAGTCATGGAATAGGTTGCGTCGGGAATAAACGACCGCCTGATGATCTCCACGCGTTCGGCTTCGCGTACCCTCAGATTCTGAGCATCGAAAGTGTTGCAAACGTCCAGATATTCGTCCCGATTTGTCACGAGCAGGCATTTCAACACGGCATCAACGGTCGGATGGCGCCTCCCGTCGTTCGTGACGCTCCGGATGATCCCCTTGTCCTCACCAGAATGCGATCGGCCCGCAATCAGAGCAAACGCCGTTCGAGGCGCACGCTGAGCCTTTATTTCCAGGGCAACGGGCGTTGCAGGCCGCGTGCTCCCGGCGGCGACCTCCGGCGTTCCCTGCTCCAGCCGGAAGTAGGTCGCATTGAGGTTCGCCGCCGCCGTGCGCACGACCCCGTCGGAACCTGACTCATCCGTATAGGAATTGAGATGATCGTAGAGGCGGCGATCGATGCTTTGTCCGGTGAGCACGAACGGGAATACGGGGGGATCATCTTCCGTCCCATTTCTGCCGCCGGTGATCCACTTCCTGTTCAACTCCCAGGATTCGGAGCTTCCCAGTTCGAGCCAATCGAGCAGGCCTGTTCCCGGCTGAACGCCCTCGATCCATGTTTTGAGACGGGCGCCCGTGCCCTTCCCCAGCTGCGCGAGCGCCGAGCCGAAATTGGCGGGTGCGAGCATGATCAGATGGCTCATGGGGCAGAGACCCGGTTGCGACGGTTCGCGATAGAAGCGGTCCCACCAGTCGCGCACCACCGGCCCGCCGGTGGAATGGGTAATGCAGACGAACCGCTGCCCCGCGCCGATCTGGTCCCGAAGCTCCTGTTCGAGCGCGTGCCGGAAGGCGCGTGAAACGTCCTGCAGCCGTACTTCATCTCGAAAGCTGATGTACCTGCCGAGCAGGATATGACGGATGTCCAGCCGAAGATCGCGCTGGCGTTGCGCCTCCTGCGCGAGACGCCGGGGCAACTCCCCATACGTATCCGTGTTTTGAACGCTCCAACCGTGGACAAAGACCACCATTCGATCGCTGTCGGCCACCGCTTCTCTCCCTCCGATCGACGCGAAATTAGGGACATCATCCAGAGGTTGCAAGGAGAAACGGGAAGGGCGCCGGCCGGACTCGATCTCGGCGCCATCACGCCGGAAGAAATCGCGATGTCGACCCTGGCCGAAATCACCGTCGAGCGGCGGCGCAGCAGCCGACTTTTGCAACGAAATCTGCCAGCAGCAGACGTCGCTGGCCCCTGGCAAGGCCTAATGAGAGCGAGCAGCATAGTCAGCGAGCGCACACGCCAACACCGTCCAGACTGTTAACCCGAGGAAAAATGAAGCGACGTAGTTTGGCTTCTTGACGCCGCAAAATTGCAAAATACTACGGCCGGTCCACTGACAAAAAAGCTCGAACAGGCCTTGAACTATCCCTAAAACGATGCGCCCGAAAATTTCGCTCATCTGAGCCTCACAGCATATTCGCTCATCGTCTAGTCAGTTATGTCACCGGCCAAACAGCCCTATGCTTATTTCATGACCCGCCAGACTTCCGAACAGTCCATGCGTCGTTCCGGCGCAGCGAGTGGTTAAGGACCAGGGGAAAGGTTCCAAGTCGCGCCCAGCGCTAGGCTGGAGCCTTCTGCGACTGGCGAAGTATGTCCGCTCACGCCCGCTTCGGGTCAAGGCTGACGCCTAACTTCGGCTCTGGAGCAAGAGGCAATTCCCTTGCGCGGAACACAGCGTTGGATTGATGCCGCTAATTTGAGCCATCTCAACAACACAACATACAGCGTCAAATGTTATTGGTTGAGAATGGACTGGATCAGCGCCCTTGCATTCCTCGCCTTTTGTTTGTGGCTCGCAGCACGAGCGCGCGAGCGAGGCACTGAACTCGCAGCTACAGGAATTCACCGCTCACCGTTGTACTGGGTGTCGGGCGCCCTGGTTGCCATCCTGTTAGCGCTGGTGCTGTACATCGCCCACATTCACAATCAATC
The DNA here is from genome assembly GCA_963847045.1 of uncultured Alphaproteobacteria bacterium. Classification (GTDB taxonomy): domain Bacteria; phylum Pseudomonadota; class Alphaproteobacteria; order Rhizobiales; family Xanthobacteraceae; genus Bradyrhizobium. The sequence goes on from CAWJYQ010000025.1 coordinate 176,569, forward strand.
GCCGGTTCGAGCTTTCCTTTGGTTCGCCGCCCTTGCGATCATCGTGGCTTTGCTTTTCCTGAACCGCGCATTGAAATGGCGTTACCCCGTATAGTGTGTTTAGTACGAGCAAGACCAAGGCAGGTCGTTTTCATGGGCAAGTTCTATACCGACGATCAGATCCAAGAAGTGATCGCGGCCTTGGAGAGTAAGTCTCCCGGTATCTGGGAAAACATGAAGAGGATGGTCTCAATCACTGATGCTCTCAGCGAGGAACAAGAAACAGAACTAACAGCCATCACACGCGTATTTAGCATCGTCTTTCCCGAGGTGTCATTCGTCGCGCAAGCTGACGACAAAAGCGAAGCAACAGCGCGTTTAAGCATAGACTTGGGTAATGCTGTTCGCGCCGCGGCCGCATCCTCTAAGGACGCTTCCTAGTCAGAACCGCTGTTAGAAGATTGATCTGGGAGAGGGCGAAATCCAATGTCCGCTCCGGGTCAATCGCGTCGCTTCGCTCGTCTGCTGACCACTTCCGATCTTCCCCCAACAGCCGACATGACGCATCAGGGCCGTCACTTCCGGAAAGCGCCGTCCGGGGAATGGTATGTTCCTTATTTCGGGCAGCCATTCTCAACGCAATTGTGTTGCCGCGTGCCCGACGAGGCTGGGCAAGAACTCGGCATTTTCAGGAGTTGATGTACGATTCGCGTTATGACGAATCGCACATTCAAGACCGGCGAGAGCCGGGAGCAAGCGAGCCTGCTTCCTCCGCGGATTGAGGACTATGTCCGACCGGACAATCCGGTCCGGGCGATCGAGAGCTTCGTTTGCGCGCTAGACATGGCCAAGCTGAAGTTTCGCCATGCAGACCGCGGCGCAGAGGAAGAGGGGCAGCCGCCCTACGACCCGGCCGATCTGCTGAAGCTTTACCTCTATGGCTACATCAATCAGATCAGGTCGTCGCGCCGGCTGGAGCGGGAAGCCAGCCGCAATCTGGATCTGATCTGGCTGCTCAAGAACTTGAGGCCGGGTTATCGAACGATCGCGAACTTCCGCAAGGAGAACTGGAAGGCTCTCAAGGCAGCGAACCGCGAGTTCGTGCTGCTGGCCCGGGAGCTCGGTCTTGTCGGCGGAGCCATTGTTGCGATCGACGGCTCGTTCTTCCATGGCAACGCCAGCAAGGCGAGCCTCTTCACGCGCAAGAGGCTCACCGAACAGCTCGCGAAGCTGGACAAGGAGATCGAGGCTTACGGCAAATCCCTTGCGGACAATGACGCAGCGGAAGCCAAGGACAAAAGCAAGGATCGGAGCGACGGCAGCGGCGATGGCGGTGATGTTGGTGCGAGGATGGCCGAACTGCTGGCCAGGCGCTCTCGCGCAAAGTCGGACCTTGACCGGTTGGAGGAGAGTGGCGAGACGCAACTATCCAAAACCAATTCTGACGCCCGGCTTCTGGTCAAGAACGGCCAGGGGATTGCAGGCTACAATGTGCAGTCCGTTGTCGACGAGAAGCACAAGCTGATTGTCGCAAGCGAGGTGGTGAACGACAGCAGCGATGTCGGCCAGCTCCATGCGATGGCGAAGGCGGCCAAGGAGGCCCTTGACGCCAAGGCTCTGCAGGCGCTGGCCGATGAAGGCTATTACAGCAGTCTCGAACTGAAGGCCTGCGAGGATGACGGCATCACCGCCTATGTGCCGGTGCCGGAAGGGAACGGCCGGCTTGAGAAGGAAGGCCGCTTCAGCCTCAATGCCTTCAGCTATGACGGCACAGCCGATGCCTATCGCTGTCCAGCTGGCGAACTGCTGCGTCCGATGAAGGGACGGAAGAAGGGACGTTTGAAGACCCAAAGCGGCCGTCTGGAGATGCGTTACGCAATCCGCAAGGCGATCTGTGCGCGATGCCAGTTGAGGACACGTTGTCTCGGCTCCAAGACAGCTTCCCGCACCATCGCTCGCTGGGAGCACGAAGATGTCCTCGAACGTCATCGTGCGAGGATGCAGGGCGCAGACCAGCTGATGCGCCAGCGTTCCGCGATTGTCGAGCACCCCTTCGGCACCATCAAATGCCGCGCCGGGTATCGCCACTTCCTCGTCCGCGGTTTCGACAAGGTTCGCGGCGAGTGGAGCCTGATGGCGCTCTGCTACAACTTCACCCGCGTCCTCAATATCCTGGGCGTCGACGGCTTCAGGGCCAGCATCGCAAAGGCGCTGGCTTGGCTACAACGCGCTCTCATGGCCATCTTGAACCGCATTCCGGTAGCTCTCAGCGCGGTTTGGAGGTCCGTCGTGCCTCAATTCACCGTTTGCCAAATTTGACCGATCTTGGTGGCTCGAACGCAAGTTCTTGCCCAGCCTCGTCGGGCAAATCACTTGTGCGATTTTTGACTTTCGTCACGCCAGAAGCGCCGCTGCGCCCTGTGAAATCGCGCGCGCGCCCAAAAACTGATTTCACGAGCCGGGTCAGGCCGCTCGGGCGACCGGGGCCTCGCACCAGGAAAATTCTATTTGCGAAAATCAGAAATGATGCCAATATCGCGCCATCCCGCCTCATCAAGAGGGGCGTTACGGCCAATCGTCACGAAACGTGAGGCGGGGTTGCGGTGGACGTGGAGGCTTGCGAGCGACGATCGCAGGCAATGCGGACGATGAAGACGCGTGGTCCTGATTCCCCGATGCTGGAATCAACCCCAGGGTCACAAAGCCCGGGGGGATGGTGGCTAAAACGCCCGGACACCAGGGAGAGCGCGGAGTAAGTCGTAAACCATCGCGCAGGGAATGCCGGCATGTTCGGCGTACCTGTCACGACTTGCGTGCGTGCTTGCTACCTTTTTTGCACGCAAGGCTGCGGGTGCGTTCGGCATCCGGCATTCCCTGCGCCCTCTTGATTTCGAGGGCCGATGATTAGGCATCACCCGGGCATTTCGTGCCGCGGGAATGCTCCCTCATATCCCCTCCGCTGTCATGCCCCGCCTTTGAGCGGGGCATCCAGTATTCCAGAGGCGTCTCAACTCGAGCACTGACGTCTCTGGAATACTGGATCGCCCGGTCAAGCCGGGCGACGACACCGAGCGCTGTTTGAAATTTTGAATCAGAAGGACGACCCGGCCGCGGCGGGTGTGTGAAATTGCTCGCTGCAGTCTGTGCTATGGTGTCTCGCTTCCCCGAAATCGGCGGAGCGTGGAGAGCCGGAGCACAGCATGGCACGCATTCTCATCCTCGGTGCAGGCTTCGCCGGGCTGTGGGCCGCGATCGGCGCGGCGCGCAAGCGGGACGAGATTGGCGTGCGCGCCGCCGAGGTCGAGATCCTCGTGCTTGACCGCAACCCCTATCACAACATCCGCGTTCGCAATTACGAGGTCGACCTGAGCGACGTCGCGATTCCGCTTCCGAGCCTGCTAGATCCGCTTGGCATCAGCCACAAGGTCGCCGAGGTACAGGCGATCGATCCCGCGAAGAGGCATGTTGTCGTGGCGGCCGGCGCCGGCTGCGAGAGCCTCGCTTATGACCGGCTGGTGCTGGCGCTCGGCAGCGAGTTGGTCCGGCCTGCGATCCCCGGGCTCGCAGCCCATGCTTTCGACGTCGACACCTATGCAGCGGCGAAGAGGCTCGATGCCCATCTCGCCTCGCTCGCCGGAGAGCCGCCTTCACCGGCGCGTTCCACTGTGCTCGTTGTCGGCGCCGGCTTTACGGGAATCGAAGTTGCAACCGAGATGCCGGCGAAGCTCGAGAAGGCGGGCGTCGTCGGGGAGCGCCGCATCATTCTGCTCGATCCCAACCCCGTGGTCGGCGCGACCATCGGGGAGCATGGACGGCCTGTCATCAATGAGGCGCTGTCGGCGCTTGGGGTCGAGACGCGGCTCGGTGTGCAAGTCGCCGCCGTCGATGCAGACGGCATCAGGCTCTCGTCGGGCGAGTTGATCCCGGCGCGGACCGTGGTGTGGTGCGCGGGCATGCGCGCCAGTCCCCTTGTGGCGGCCCTGCCGGGGGAGCATGACCATGGGCGTCTGGCGGTTGATCGGTTCATGCGCGCAAAAAACCTCGCTCATGTCTTTGCCGCCGGCGATGTCGCCTGCGGCTGGCTCGACGGCGAGCATGCAACCGTCATGTCCTGCCAGTTCGCGCGGCCGATGGGCCGCTACGCCGGCCACAATGTGGTGGCGGATCTGTTCGGCGAGCCGATGCTGCGGCTCGACATCGACTGGTATGTCACCGTGCTCGATCTCGGCGCCTGGGGCGCGCTCTATACTGAAGGGTGGGACCGAAAGGTACGCACGACGGGTGCTGCCGCCAAGACGACCAAGCAAACCATCAATCGCATTCGCATCTATCCGCCGCGGAACGGCAGCCGCGCCGATCTCTTCGCCGCGGCCGCGCCATCGGTGCAGGCGCCGCCAAAGACGCGGTCCTAGTCCTACTGCGTCGCAAGTGGCTCTATCCCCTCATCCTGAGGAGCTTGCGTTAGCAAGCGTCTCGAAGGATGAGGCCACCGTCGGGGCCTCATGGTTCGAGACGGCGCTAACGCGCCTCCTCACCATGAGGGTTTTGACACAGCAGGACTAATTGCGCCGCTCAGACCTTGTGAAGTTGAGACAGGCGCCGCTCGTTAGTCAGGGCGGCTGAGGCGTCCATGCGCGTTTGATAGAAGCTCAGGACCTGCCACGGCGTCTTGGCGTCGAGACGGGCGTATTGCTGCTTCATCTCCTCCAGCGCGCGGGCATTGATCTGATGATCCCTGGCGCCGAGGAACAGCAGCGCCATGGCCGTTTCCCACTCGAAGCGGCAGGCTTTGCAGAGGATGAGGGTCATCTCCCGATCTGCAAGGGCGCGCTCGACCACGTTGGCCGGCAGCGAGCACAAGAGGGACAGCCCGACTGTCGCCTCGTCGAGCTTGCGGTCCCGGGCATATTGCAGAATCCGGCTCTCGTTCAGCTCGCCGCGCTGGTGCAGGGCCGTCAGCGCCTTCTTGGCGGCAAAATAGTCCTTCGTCGCCGGTCCGAATTTGGACTGCAATGAGCCTGCGACCTCGGCGACGGAAGTCTGGATATAGCCGCCCAGGTCAGGACGCTCCTGTTCGAGCTTGCGCCGGACGTCGTCGGAGGCTTTCGCCACGAGCTGCTGGAAGATGTGCCGCGGGATATCCTTCCGCAGGCCGAGTTGCTCGACCAGGATGAAATCGTTCGTCGAACGTTTGACCATCTGCAGAAAGCCGAAATCCGAGATGCTGGCGCCGCGGTTGGCGGCCACCGATACCAGGACTTCGCGATTGCCGCGGGTCACCAGCTCATCGGTCACGACATCCGGAATGGAGCTGCGCTTGGAGATGGCCAGCATATGCGGCTGGCCCTTGGTCCTGATGTTCTGGACCAGCGTCTTCAAATCGAGCCGCTCGCAATGTTGCAGGATCGGGCCGGCGACCTCGATCGCATCGTCGAAGGCAAGCTTGTGCAGGGTGTTGATCGGCGCGTTTGAAACGGTCGCCAAACGCTTCGCAAGCTGCGCCCGCGCCGCGACCTCGATCGCGCCGGCCAGCCGGCCGATCACTTCGCCGAAGACCCAGATTTCTTCGTCCGTGTAATGGCCGACGATCAGCATGTCGGTCGCATACCAAAGCGCCTTGGCGCGGCTCTCCTCCGATCCGCGCAGGACGGCGTCGTCCAGCTCCTTTAAAAATGACTTTCCTTCAATCATCGAGCCCCGGTCCTTCTGACCTCTCATCGCAATGGACTGAGCCAATCCCTTCGTCATACCGGCAAAATTCTAAAGATCCGGCTGCGAAGTAAGGGGGGATTTGAACATTGGAGAGGGGGTTCGGAGCCAAAACCGGGGTGTAAGGTTTACAGAAAGTCAACGTGCCGATTTTTGATAGCGAAATGTTGCTTCGCGGCCGGGTCTGATGGCGGTGGACAACCCGTCGGGGCCTACTCGCCGTTGAAATAAAGCCCGCGCGCCGTTTCGCCAAAAATCCTGTCGCGCGCACCCGTATCGGGAATGGCGTCGACCAGCCAGTCGATGGTGGCTTGGTAAGGGAACTTGTCTTCATGGCCGACGAACGGGCAGTCGCTCGCCCATACCAGCCGGTCGGGGCCGGCGACGCGCAGGAGCTCGCGCGCGTAGTCCTTTGCCTGCGGCCCAAGCCGGTAGCCGCCGGATAGCTTCACCCAGGTGCGGCCCTTGTCGATGGATTGCTGGAGCCGCTTGAAATCCTTCGCTGTTAATGCCCCCTTTCGGCTCGGGCCGGCCGAGATGGTCGACCACGATCTTGACGCCGGAGGCTTCCAGGGTCGGCAGGATCATCGGCAGATCGTCACCCTCGACATGGGGATGCACATGCCAATCGAGATCGGCCAGCCGCCGGAACAGCGCGCGATAGTCGAAGGCTGTGATGTCAGGCAGTTTTGCCAGGCCGATGAAGGGCAGCCTGATGCCGCAAAATCCCTCGCGGCTCATCGCCTCCAGTTCGAAGCGTTCCATCGGGCGGCGGAAGATCGCGGTGGCGCGCAGCCGCTTGCCGTGGACGCGCAGCGCCGCCAGCATGTAGTCGTTGTAGTCGCCCCAGGGGCTTGCGGCCGCGATCACCGCGCGGTCGACGCCATTGGCGTCGAGCGTCTTGATCAGCTCCTCGTGGGTGAAGCTGTAGGTCGGCGCGTGGCGCGGATTGTCGATCAGCGGCATGTCCGTGGTGAAGACATGCACATGGGCGTCGATCTTGAACGGGGCGGGCATGGGGCCTCTTGTTGCTTTTGTTGTCTGCGCTAGTTCGGTTCGAGGCCGGCCTTCTTCACCACGCCCGCCCACATCTCGACATCGGATTTGAGCCGCGCGTCGAGTTCCTCCGGCGAGCCCGTCAACGGCTCGCCGCCGAGCTCGATCATGCGCTTCTGGAAGTCGCCGTCACCGATGATGGCGCGGACATGGCTGTTGAGGAAGGCGATGATCTCGCGCGGCGTGCCGGCAGGTGCCACAAGCGAATTCCAGCCGTCGACCGCGGCATCGACGCCGCTCTCGCGGAGCGTCGGCACATCCGGCTGCTGCGGCGACCGCTTGCTGCCGGACGAGGCGATGGCGCGGACCTGCTTGGCATCGATCGCCGATTTGAGCGCGGCGTAGGACTCGATGCCGATCTGGATGTCGCCGCGCAAGAGCGAGGTCAGCACCTCCGCCGAGGTGCGATGCGGCACCACCGTCATCGCAATGCCGGTCGCCGAGCGCAGCAATTCGCCGGTGACGTTCTGTGTGCTGCCGGGATTGATGGTGCCGACATTGAATTTTTGCGGATCGACGCGCGCGGCCTGCAGCGCTTCCTTCAGCGTATGGATCGGTAAATCCGCCTTCACCAGCAGCAGCAGGTCGAACAGCGCCATGGTCGAGATCGGCGAAAACGCCGTGACCGGATCGAACGGCATCGTCTTCAGGAGCGACTTCGACAACGCGATCCCAGAGGAGAACACGAACAGCGTGTAGCCGTCCGGTTCCGACGAGATCACAGAGTTCGCCGCGACGATGCCGCCGGGGCCGGGCCGGTTCTCGATGATGACCTGCGCGCCGGTGCGTTCGGTCAGCTTCTGCCCGAGCAGGCGGACGGTGATGTCGGCGAAGCCGCCGGGCCCGAACGGCACCACGATGCGGATCGGCCGGTTGGGGTAGGGCGCCTGCGCGCGCGCCGGGATGACAGACGCAAGGCCGATCGCGAGCGCGATCAAAAGGCCCGCCGTTCTCTGCAGCACTTGCGCCCCCTTGCATTACCCCTGCTGCCCGTTTGGCCGGGCAGTCGATTGACCCAAATGACTATAGCAGCGCTGCCGCGCGGGTCCACGCAGTTCTGGGCAAATCAGTTTGCATTTCGCGCAGATCACCTAGTGGAGCGGATTTGACGTTCGCTACCCCGCTTGCGGCGAACTCGCAAGCGAACGTCAAATTCAAAGCTCCACTAAAATCAATATTTTGCTAGTGGTCCTCTAATTCCGACATTCGCAAAGGTGACCGCTGCAACGGGATGCGAATGTTGGAATTGGACCACTAGCGTGCGCCGTCAAAGACAAGCGTATTCGCTTGCGCCTGGGCTCCGGCTTAGCGGCGCACCACAAGAGTGCTGCGCCGCATCCAAGGCACGAGGGACGTGTTTGACATTTGAATCCATTGTCAGTCTTCTTGGGCGCAATCGAAACAAGAAAAGTGAGGGCGCCCATGACCGAACAGCTTTCCTCCGACTGGCTTGGCCTGGCCGGCCGCGTCTGTGTGGTGACCGGCGGAGGCGGCGGCATCGGCCGCGCGGTCGCCGTCAATCTCGCTCAAGCCGGCGCGCATGTCGCGGCGATCGATCGCGACGAGCAGGGGCTCGCCAGGACGCGTGAGCAATTGCCGGGCAATCGCCACGTCATCGCGCCCTGCGACGTCACCAGCGCCGACAGCATTGCGGCAGCTTCCGAGACCATCGAGAAGGCACTTGGTCCGGCCAGCGTGCTGGTCAATGCGGCGGGAATCTTGCGGCCGGGCACACTCGACACACTGTCACTCGCAGAGTGGAACCTGGTACTGTCGGTTAACCTGACCGGCTATTTCCTTTGCGCGCAGACCTTTGGTCGGCAGATGCGCCAGCACAAGCGCGGCAGCCTGGTGCATGTCGCCTCCATCGCCGCCAGCAACGCGCAGGGCAAGAGCGGCGCCTATAGCGTCAGCAAGGCCGGCGTCGTCATGCTGTCGCGGCAACTCGCCAGCGAATGGGGGCCGGACGGCATCCGTAGCAACGTCGTCAGCCCGGGCATGGTGATTACACCGATGAGCCAGGCCTTCTACGATACGCCTGGTGTCACCGAGCGCCGCTCCGCGGTGACGCCGATGCGCCGCGTTGGCATGCCGCAGGATATCGCGGATGCGGTGACATTCCTCGCCAGCGACCGCGCGTCTTACATCAATGGCGACGAGATCATCGTCGACGGCGGTTTCACGCGGACCATCATGAACCTGGTCCCGCGGCCGGGGCATGATTGAGAAGAGGGACGTTCTCTTCGCCGCGACAGGGCCTATCCGTCGCGGTATCGGGCGGCCGCGACGCGCATCAGTCGAACAGGCTCGAGACCAATTCTTCCGCCGCAGTGCGGGCGATCGCTTCCGAGATCAGGCCTGCGATCGAGAGCGTGCGGATATTGGCGGCGTTGCGCACCGCCTCAGTCGGCTGGATCGAGTCCGTGATGACCAATTCCTTCAGCCGCGAGGAGGTGATGCGCGTCACCGCGCCGCCGGAGAGCACGCCATGGCTGATATAGGCGTAGACTTCCTTGGCGCCGTTGGCGAGCAGCGCATCGGCGGCATTCACCAGCGTGCCGCCGGAATCGACGATGTCGTCGATCAGGATGCAGGTGTAGCCGGCGACGTCGCCGATCACGTTCATCACCTCGGATTCGCCGGCGCGCTCGCGGCGCTTGTCGATGATGGCGAGGGGGGTGTTGATGCGCTTGGCAAGCCCGCGGGCACGCACCACGCCGCCGACGTCGGGCGAGACCACCACCACATTGGCGAGGTCGAAATTCTCCTTGATGTCGCGCACCATCACCGGCGAGGCAAAGAGATTGTCGGTCGGGATGTCGAAGAAGCCCTGAATCTGGAGGGCGTGCAGGTCGAGCGTCATGACGCGGTCGACGCCGGCTTGCGTGATCAGGTTGGCGACGAGCTTGGCCGAAATCGGCGTGCGGGAGCCTGATTTCCGGTCCTGCCGAGCATAGCCGAAATAGGGGATCACGGCCGTGATGCGGCGCGCCGACGAGCGGCGCAGCGCGTCGGTGATGATCAGGAGCTCCATCAGATGGTCGTTGGCCGGGAACGACGTCGACTGCAGGATGAAGGCGTCCGAGCCGCGGACGTTTTCCTGGATCTCGACGAAAATCTCCATGTCGGCGAAGCGCCGGACCACGGCCTTGGTGAGCGGGAGCCCCAGCCCGCCGGCGATCGCCTCGGCGAGGGCCGGATTGGAATTGCCGGCCACCAGCTTGATCGAGCCGTTCTTGGCCGACATCGAGGCATCTCCCCGGACGTTGCTGGAGACCTTGTTCAGCATATCGGGATTCCCTGGAACCGGCTTCTAACGAGCGAGGAAATACAGGCCGATGGCCCCGCTGGCAACCCGGAAGGGGCGTTTTCCCGGGCAAAAATCGGTGCCATTTCCGGGATTTGACTAATGGTCGGTGTAGGCCAGAGCCGCGATATTAGAGCCGCCCGGTGCGTCGACGCTGGCGACCGCGGGTCCGCGTTTGCCCGTGGGGGCCGAGGCGGGCGGCGGGCTGTCGGCCGGCGTGCCGTTGATCATGCTGGAGAGGCCGCTGAGACCTGCCTGAGCAATCTTGCGCAAGACGAGATCGTCGGCTGCGGCCCAAGCATCACGTGTTGCATCACGGCCGGCCTTGCCGGCAGCCTCCTGGCCGGACAGGCGCAGCGCGCGCTGCTGGTCGCGATCATAGACGTCCCATACCCAGGCGATCACGGTGCGGCCGTGATTGACTTGCACGGAAAGGTAGCTGCGGACGCGGTAGGCGGCCGAGCCTTCGCGGGAGACGATCGAGAGGCTGCGCAGCTTGGTCTCGCTGTCGAGCACGCTCACCATGCGGTCGAAGACTTGCGGCGGCGGGCCGTCGATCGATTCGAAGGCGATCGTCTTGCCGCCGCCGTCGGTCGCCATCGCGAACGCGCCGGAGGTTGCGGCCCCTCCCGCGGCGCAGCCGCCGAGCGCGCAGGCCGCCGCAAGCCACAGCGCTGCGCAGCCGGCGCGCAACAGCGTCCGGCGTGGCCGGGCAGAAGTGTTCGACGCATCCCTCATTGTTGCTCTCGCGTTATCGCCAAAATGGCTCAGCGTCTAGAGCAGGGCGGACACAACGAGGGGATGAAATGGGCCGTTACCGGCCCAACAAAGATTCGCCGCGATTTACGGCTCCAGCACGATCGCATGCACATGCCGGCCATAGTCCGGTTCTTTGCGGTGCACGGAGCGGCGATAGCTGAAGCAGCGCTCGTCGGAATAGGTGTCGATGCCGAGATCGTCGATCATCAGCACGCCGGCATTTTCCAGCCGCATCCGGATGAAGCCGGCGAGATCGAACATCGAATGGCCGTTGCGCTCGCCGGGAAGGAAGAACAGCGCGTTCTCGGCATCGGCCTCGATGAAGCGTTCGACGAATTCGTGGCCTACTTCGTAGCTCTGCTGGCGGATCAGGGGGCCGATCGCGGCGACCATGCCGCTTCGGTCGGCGCCGAGCTTTTCCATGGCATCGATGGTCGATTCCAGGATGCCCGTCAGCGCGCCCTTCCAGCCCGCATGCGCCGCGCCGATCACGCGCGCCTTGGGATCGACAAGGAGGATCGGCCCGCAGTCGGCCGCGGTGACGCCGATCGCAAGCCCCTCGTGGCGTGTGACAATGGCGTCGGCCTTCGGCCGCACCGCGCCGTTCCAGGGGCCCGTCGCGACCACCGTGTCCGGCGAATGGATCTGATGCAGGTTCAGGAAATGCGTGGGCGCAACGCCCATCTGCTCGGCCATGCGGCGGCGGTTTTCCGCGATATGCGCGGGATCGTCGTTCGAGCCGAGCCCGCCATTGAGGCCGGCATAGATGCCGCTGGAGACGCCGCCCTCGCGGGTGAAGAAGGCGTGGCGAAGCCCCGGTATGGCCGAGAGGAGGGAGGAGGCAAGCATCAGGAATCTCCGGCCGGGCCCTTGCCGTCGCTCAGGCCCGGCAGCGAAGCGAGGTTCGGACCGGAGACGCCAAGCACCTTGAACAGCGTTCCCATGCCGCCGCGGCCGCCGCCGGTCAAGCGTTTCAGCGCGCCGGAAATATCTTCGGAGACTTCGTGCGATGCCTTTGCCATCAATGTGACCGCGCGGGTCTCGATCCCGAGCCGCATCAGGAATTCGCCTTGGGTCACCGGGCCGTGAACCAGCGCGCCGACATCTTCCGCGGCGCGCGCCAGCGCTTCGAAGTCGACATGCGCGGTGACGTCGGCCTGTCCCGGCGTCTTCAGGGGATCGGCAAAGCTGTGGCGCGCGATCGCCTGAAAGGTGTCGCCGGCGTCGCTGCGCTCATGGCCGTAATCGATGATCAGGGCTGCGCCATTCTGGTCGCGCACGCGGGTTGCGATCTTCATGATTTCGGAGTCGGGTCGCCATTCGAACACCGCGCCGATCGGCGCCGCGCGCACCAGCGGCGGCAGCAGCACCTCGAAGCGCGGAATCGGATAGGGCGCGGTACCAAACACCAGCTGGTCATCATCGTCGAGCTCGACCACGCGCTCGTGCCAGCCGGTCGACCGCCTCACCACCTGGTGGATCGGCAGCACGTCGAAATATTCATTGGCGAAGATAATGCAGGGGCCGTCCGGCACCTGGTCGATATGATCGTGCCAGGCAACATTGCGCACGCCCGACAGCGTCGCCTTCTGTTTTTCGCGCAACACCGGATTGATCTCGACCAGATGCACGCTCAGCGTCTGATAAAGCGGCGGCAGCACGCGCACCGCGCGCAGCGCATCCGCCATCATGGTGCCGCGGCCGGGGCCGAGCTCGATCAGCCGGAGCAGGGAGGGCGAACCCATCGTCTTCCAGATCGAGGCGGCCCACAGCCCGAGCAGTTCGCCGAACATCTGGCTGACTTCGGGCGCGGTGGTGAAATCGCCCTCACGCCCGAGCGGATCGCGCGAGACGTAATAGCCGTGCTGCGGATGCATCAGGCACAGCTCCATGTAGCGCCAGACCGGCATCGGGCCGGAGGACTTGATGAGCTTCTTGATCTCCGACTGCAGCGGCGAAAATTCGGTCACAACCTACCTTGCAAATACTCAAATATTTTCTTGCACCTAATTCGATTGTTTCCGGCGCCATGCCGTTACAATAAGTATTATACCTGCAATTACCATCGGCAACGACAGCAGCATACCCATGGTCAGACCGCCCCACAAAAACCCGAGCTGCGGATCGGGCTCGCGGAAATGCTCGCCGGTGATGCGGGCAAAGGCGTAAAGCGTGATGAAGCTGCCGAGGATCAGTCCGGGACGCTTCAGCGCGCCGAGGCGGATCATCAATGCGAGCACCGTGAACAGCAAAATGCCTTCGAGACCCGCTTCATAAAGCTGGCTCGGATGGCGCGGCAGCGGCCCGCCATTGGGAAAGATCATCGCCCAGGGCAGATCGGGATCGGCGGGCCGTCCCCACAATTCGCTGTTGATGAAATTGGCGATGCGCCCCAGGAACAGGCCGATTGGCCCGACCGCGGTGGTGATGTCGCCGAGCGAGAGGATCGGGATGTGGTTCTTGCGCGCAAACCACATCACCGCGACCACGCAGCCCATGAAGCCGCCGTGGAAGGACATGCCGCCTTTCCAGAGCTCGAAGATCTCGGCGGGATGCTCGGCGAAGAAGGGCAGGTTGTAGAACAGCACGTAGCCGGTGCGGCCGCCGACAATGATGCCGACGGTGACCCAGAGGATGAAGTCGTCGAGCTGGTTCAGCGAAATCGGCGCCGGCCCGCCCCAGAGCCGCTCGTTCTTCAGGAGCGAGCGCGCATAGAGCCAGCCGAACACGATGCCGCCGATATAGGCGAGCGCGTACCAGCGAATGGCGATCGGCCCGATCGAAATCGCGATCGGGTCGAACACCGGGAATTTGATCAGCAGCGGAAGCATCAAGCGGGCTTAGACGAGGTTGCGCTTGTAGAGCGCGAGCAGCCGCTCCCAATGCCGCTCCGCCGCGCCGCGGTCGTAGACCGGACGTTTCGGGAAGGCGAAGCCGTGATGCGTGCCGGGATAGATTTCGACCTCGTTCTTCGTACCTTTCATGCCTTCGCTCACCTTGTCGATGACCTCCTGCGGCGCATAGACGTCAGTCTCGGCGCAGGCGAAGTAGAGCTCGGCCTTGGTCTTGGAGGCCGCAAGATGCGGGCTGTCGGGCTGGTCGGTCGCCAGTTGCACGCCATAGACCGAGGCGGCGGCTTTCACGCGATCGGCAAAATGCGTCGCGGCGTTCACCGCGTAGCGGCCGCTCATGCAGTAGCCGACGGTGCCGACAATCTGCGTGTTCGCGGCCTTCTGTGTCTCGGCATAGGCAAGCAGCGCCTTGGTGTCTTCCATGACGAGCGGAATGGTGAGCGAGCTCATCAGGCTGAACATGCGCTTGCGTTCCGGCGATTCCGGGTCGGGATTGATGGGGCCGAGCTCCATCACGCCGGCGCGGTAATACATGTTCGGCAGCATCACGTAGTAACCGGAAGTGCCGAGCCGCCGCGCCATGTCGCGCAGTTCCTCGCGGATCGCCGGTGCGTCCATGTAGAAGATGATGACGGGAAACGGCCCGCCGCGCTCGGGATGGGTGATGAAGGTGGTGGTCTTGCCGTCCTTGGTCTGAATATCAACTTGCTGGTCGATCATGGGCGTTTCTTCATGTTTGTGATTTGCGGATTTGCTTGGACGTTTCCTTGAACGTTTCCTTGAACGTTTCCTTGAACGTTTCCTTGAACGTTTCCTTGAACGTTTCCTTGGGCGCTGAATACGATTGCAAGTAAACCGGAGCATGACAAGGAGAGACGGGGACTTGAACCGCAGCGTCTGGATCGCCATTGTTTGATCTTGACGGTTCCCCGCACACGGAGATTTCGCCATGACCCAGACCAACAACCGGTTTTTCGACGAAATTGGCCGGCTGATGAACGACGCCGCCGGCGCCGCCCAGGGCGTCAAGCGCGAGGTCGACGCACTCTGGCGCAACCAGGCCGAAAAATTCCTGCGCGACATGGACCTCGTCAAGCGCGAGGAATTCGAGGCGGTGAAGGACATGGCGCGGCTGGCGCGCGAGGAAAACGAGGCGCTGAGGGTGCGCATTGCCGTGCTCGAAGGCAAGCTGGGGGTCTCCGCTCCCGCGCCGAACACCGGCAAATGAAAACGGACGGTTGAACCGACTTGCCGTCGTCAAGCCCCGGGCATAACGACCTTTCGAAATGCGAGAAAAATCCCTTCATTTCCTTGTCATTTCGCCGCTTTGGGGCTAAAAGCCCGCCACGTCCGCGGCCCCCGCACCCCTGGAGGCTTGCCGTTGGACCAAAGCACGGGCCGCGTAGCGGCCTTTATCTTTTGAAAACAAGGACTTAAGACAATGGCGACGACCGTCAAGGAATTGAAGGCGACCGCGCGTCCGTCAGTCGGCAAGGGGGCCGCACGGGCAGAGCGTCGCGCCGGGAGAGTGCCCGGAGTGATCTATGGCAACAACCAACCCCCGCTGCCGATCTCGGTAGAAGACAAGGAATTGCGTCAGCGCATCCTGGCCGGCCGCTTCCTGACCACGATCTACGACATCGATCTCGAGGGCAAGAAGCACCGCGTGATTCCGCGCGACTTCCATCTCGATCCCGTGAAGGACTTCCCGATCCATGTCGACTTCATGCGGCTCGGCGAAGGCGCCAGCATCCGCATCAGCGTGCCGTTGCACGTGCAGAAGGCGGAAGCCTCGCCGGGCGTGAAGCGCGGCGGCACGGTCAACATTGTCACCCACACCATCGATCTCGAATGTTCAGTCGACAACATTCCGCAGTACATCGAAGCCGATGTCAGCGGGCTCGAGATCGGCTATTCGCTGCATCTGTCCGACATCACGCTGCCGAAGGGCGTCCGCGTGTTGCGCGAGGACCTGACGCTGGTCACCATCGTGCCGCCGTCGGGTTACGCCGAAGAGCAGAAGGCGGCGGCTGCGGCCGCGGCTGGTGCGGCAGCAGGTGCTGCGGCGGCGCCTGCGGCTGGTGCGGCAGCGGCTCCCGCGGCCGGTGCTCCGGCAGCGGCGGCGCCCGCGGCGGGTGCGGCGGCGCCTGCCGCTGGCGCGAAAGCTCCAGCAGGCGGCGGCGACAAGAAGAAGTAATGCTCTCGCGCGGGATGCCGCGTCATGCTGCTCTTTGTCGGCCTCGGCAATCCCGGCGCGAAGTACGCGCGTAACCGGCACAATATCGGCTTCATGGCCGTCGATGAAATTGCGCGGCGTCATGGTTTCGCACCGTGGCGCCGCCGCTTTCAGGGCGAGACTTCGGAAGGCACGCTCGACCGCGAGCGCGTGATCCTGCTCAAGCCCACGACCTACATGAACGATTCGGGCCGCGCGGTGCAGGAAGCCGCGAACTTCTTCAAGCTCGCGGCCTCCGAGATCACCGTGTTCCAGGATGAACTGGAACTGCCGCCGGCGAAAGTGCGGGTGAAAGTCGGCGGCGGCATCGCCGGCCATAACGGCCTGCGCTCGATCACTTCGCATATCGGCAACGACTATCGTCGTGTGCGGCTCGGGATTGGTCACCCCGGTGTTAAGGAATTGGTGCATCACCACGTCCTGTCGGATTTCGCCAAGGCCGACGACGCGTGGGTCGCAGCGCTGTGCGAGGCGGTGGCGGACAACGCCGCCCAGCTTGCGGCCGGCCACGACTCGACGTTCCAGAACAAGGTGCATCTGGTGATGCAGGGGAAGGGATTTTTCGATCAACGCGATGATGGCGCGGCCTAGCGCGCCTGGCGTCGCCAGCGGAATTCAGGACGGATTATGGGATTCAAATGCGGTATCGTCGGGTTGCCCAATGTCGGCAAATCGACGCTGTTCAACGCGCTGACGGAGACGGCGGCGGCGCAGGCGGCGAACTATCCGTTCTGCACCATCGAGCCGAATGTCGGCGAGGTCGCCGTCCCTGATGTCAGGCTCGACAAGCTCGCCGACATCGCCAAATCCTCGCAGATCATTCCGACCCGGCTGACCTTCGTCGATATCGCTGGCCTGGTGCGCGGGGCGTCGAAGGGCGAGGGGCTCGGCAACCAGTTCCTCGCCAATATCCGCGAGGTCGACGCCATCGCCCATGTCGTGCGCTGCTTCGAGGATTCCGACATCACCCACGTCGAAGGCAAGATCGCGCCGATCGCCGACATCGAGACCATCGAGACCGAGCTGATGCTGGCCGATCTCGAGAGCCTGGAAAAGCGCGTCGACAATCTCACGAAGAAGGCCAAGGGCAACGACAAGGAGGCGAAGGAACAGCTCGACCTCGTCAACCGCACGCTGGTGCTGTTGCGCGACGGCAAGCCGGCGCGCTTTGTCGAACGCAAACCTGAAGAGGAGCGCGCCTTCGACATGCTGGGTCTGCTGACCTCAAAGCCCGTGCTTTACGTCTGCAACGTCGAGGAAGGCTCGGCGAAGGACGGCAATAATTTCTCAAGACAGGTGTTCGAGCGCGCCAAGGAGGAAGGCGCGGTCGCAGTGGTGATCTCGGCCAAGATCGAGTCGGAGATCGCGACATTATCGCGCGAGGAGCGCAAGGAATTCCTGGACACGCTTGGGCTGGAGGAAGCCGGGCTCGACCGATTGATCCGTGCCGGCTACCAGCTGTTGGACCTCGTCACTTATTTTACGGTGGGGCCGAAGGAAGCGCGCGCCTGGACTATCCATCGCGGCACCAAGGCACCGGCCGCGGCGGGCGTGATCCACACCGATTTCGAGAAGGGATTCATTCGCGCTGAGACGATCGCCTATCCCGATTATGTCGCACTCAACGGCGAAGCCGGCGCGCGCGACGCCGGCAAGCTGCGCCTCGAAGGCAAGGAATATGTCGTCGCCGACGGCGATGTCATGCATTTCCGCTTTGCGAATTAGCGCATGATCCGGAAAAAGCCTGCCCCGCACCTGGATAGCGGGGTGGGCACCGGTTTTCCCTCGCGACAAACGCGGAACGCGTTTGCGCGGAAATCATGCGCCAAAAAGCAGCTAAGCGCGATCGCGCTTTAGCGCATTCCGCCCTGGTCGCGGATGGCGCCGAGGTGCTCGTTGATGCGGAACACGATCAGGATGAATTCGGCGACGATGCGCGAGAACACGATGCCGACAATGACGCTCGCGATCGAATAGAGCAGCACCAGGAATCCGGCGAACGGGCTGATCGCCATGGCGGCAAGCCCCGAGAAGATGCCGGAAATGCCGAGCAGGCAAATCAGCGCGATCACGAGCCAGTAGAACGTCTTGATGATGGTGGGCGTTATGAAACGGTCCCACTGGAACAGATCCTGAAATTCAAACATCGTTCTTCCCCCAGCGAATCAAGCACGAGTTTCGCCCAAAACCGGCCGACGACACAGGCCCCCCGGCCGATACCGGCGGAACATCGGGAGCACAAGCCATGCGGGCGTACGGGTTGAGATTGCCGTAAAGTGCGGCCACAATCTGACCTTCTATGCGGTAATTCCCTGGCGATGACCCTCACCTTCGAAGATTTTCCCGTCGGCCGCTTCGGCACCTTCGGCCCGCGCCATGTCACGCGCGAGGAAATCCTGGCGTTCGCGGCCGAGTTCGATCCGCAGCCGATGCATCTCGACGAGGAGGCTGCCAAGAAGACCATGCTCAATGGCCTTTCGGGTTCGGGCTGGCATCTCTGCTCGCTGATGATGCGGATGATGTTCGACGGCTTTATCGGCCGCGCCGCTTCGCTCGGCTCGCCCGGGGTCAATGAGCTGCGCTGGCTCGCGCCGTTGCGGCCGGGCGACGATTTGACCCTGGAGATCGAGGTGGCGGAGGCGCGGGTGTCGAACAGCCGCCCCGACACCGGGATCGTGACCTTCAAGGGCGTGGCCCGCAACGCCAAGGGCGAGGCGCTGTGCGAGATGGTGTCGCCGATCATCATGGCCCGGCGCGAGGGGGCACGAGGCTGATGTGGTTCTTCGAGGACATCAATCTAGGGGCGCGGCGCGAGGTCGGCTCGTTCACCTTCACCGCCGAAGACATCAAACGCTTCGCGCGGCAATTCGATCCGCAGCGCTTTCATCTTTCCGAGGAGGAGGGGCGTAACTCGCTGTTCGGAGGGCTCGCGGCCTCGGGCTGGCATGTCGCTTCCGTCTGCATGAAGCTGATTGTCACCAGCACTCAACAGCGCGCGCGGGAAGCCGCCGCGCGTGGCGAGACGGTCGCTGCAGGCGGCCCGTCGCCGGGCTTTCGCGAACTGCGCTGGATCAAGCCGGTGATGGCCGGCGACACCGTCAGCTTTGCGAGCGAGGTCGAGAGCAAGCGCATATCGGACTCGCGTCCCGAATGGGGCATCGTGCAGATCCGCAACTCCGGCACCAATCAGCGCGGCGAACTGGTGTTCTCGTTTCTCGGAACCGCCTTCGTGCCGCGGCGGAACGCTTAACCGGAAAACAAGGTTACCGCGTTGTTGCAGTACTGCATCGGTCGCGAAGATTTCGCGGAACGAATTTTTTGCTAACGCATTTTGAACGGGTGGTGACGATAGTGAGCCCCGCAAATTCGGCGGGGAATGACAATGGCGGATCGCAGCGGCTTGAGACTGGTAGGCTTCATCTTCGCAACGGTGACCGTTGCGGTGATGCTGACGGCGGCGATGGTGGTGAAGGGCTATGCCGACGGCTCTTTCACGCTGGAACCGACGGTCGTCGCGAGCGAATGATCAGGCTTGGCTAACCATACGAAGCGTCGCTCGCGAAAAAATCAGCGGCTGTAGACCAGCGCCAGCAAGGTCACGGCGAGGGCCAGCAAACCGACAAAGCGCAACATCAGCGTGCTCAGAGGCGTCGACGAGCGCATCTGCGCCGGGTTGGCATTTTCCGGCCGAATCGTTTCCATCGACATCGTTTCCCCCTAAGCGCTGCTTGTTGAGAAGGCGGCCCGCTCCGCCTGCGTCCTTCTACCTGAATCGAAACCGCCGCGCCCCTTAAAATCGAGAACGCGGCGGCGATTTGGTCATGGGTGTTGCAAATCAGCCGTTGCGCAGCGAGTCGGTGGTGCGCTTCCACTGCTGCACATTGTCGGAAACCATGCGGGTGGATTTCATCGCCGCCTGGCTGAGCTGGGCGTAGCCGGAAATCTCGCGCTGGACGCGCTGGCCTTCGGCATGGAGCATGTCGCGCAGCGCCTCCAGCTCCGAAATCAGGTTCTCGATTTCCGACAGCGAGGTGCCGGCGACGCGCTGGATCAGCGAATTGACATTGTTCGCGGTAGCCTCGGCACTCGATGGCTCGAGCGGAGTCTCGCTGGCGTTCATCGGCATCGGGCGGCGCAGATAGGCGATATCATTGCGAACGAAATCACGGATGCCGGCCTCGACTTCGGAGACCGCGGAGAGGTTGTTGTCGTCCACTTCAGTGTCATTCGAGTCCATCTTTTGCATGACGTTCATCGGCCATTCCCCTGTTTCGCGTTGTTGCGAGCGCGAGTTGTCCCCCGCACGACGAAAGTTGACGGGTCTATGAGGGCGGCCGAATTTGACCGCATCGCGGCCAAGTTGCGGCGGAGATCGATCATTCCCCGGCATTGCCGTGGCCGGCAAAGAGGCCAAAAAGCGGCAATTACCAGCTCTTCTTGATGCCGGCGCTGATGCTCTTGTTGATGGTGCCCTGGGGCGTCTCGCCGACCGAGCCGGAGACCGAAACGTCGCCGAACAGCTTCTGCTCGGCGCCGACCTTGCGCAGCCATTTGTCGTCGGAGGTCGACAGCGACTGGCCGGCGGAAATACTTGTCCCAGTTTCGGACAGTTCGACCCTGGCCGACTGCTCGGTCTGGTAGGTGCGCTCCTGGCGGGTGGCGATGCCGGGCACCGGCACCGCACCCTGCTGGATCACGTTGTAGCCGTTCGAGAGCGTGAGCGAGGTCGCATCGCCAAGCGGCACCTGCTTTAAGATGGAAGTGCCGAGCCTGCTCTGGTCCGCGCCCGGATCGACGCGGGCTTCGACCGCGGTCTTGTCCCAGACCGGGCCTGCGCCGGGCGCGGTGATCGCCGCCCACGCGCTGCCGCTGGATTGCGGCAGAGACCCGCCATTAGCGGTCTTTTCCGCGAGCAACTCCGACATCGTGGTCGGCTCGCGGGTCACCGTCATGTCGGCGCCGACCCTCGTATCCCAGAACGGCGAGACCGATTGCTTCACCGACACCGCCGAAGCGCCGTTCGCCTGATTCTTGTTCGACCAGTTCATGCCGCCATCGGCCGCCGCGCGGCCGGCGCGCGCCTTCGCAGGCAGTCCGTCCGACAGCGTCGAGGCGTCGACATTGAGCTGGCCCCAGTCGAGCTGGCTGACGTCGATGTCCTTCAGCACATCTTCGTCGTTGACGCTGGGGGCGGCTTCCTCGGCCTGCTCATCCTCCTCGGCCTGAGGCGATTGGGCGTGGGCCACAGCGGCCTGCGCAAGCAAAACGGCGGCGGCCAGCACAAGAGCCTTCGCCCGATCTCGAAGTGTCGTGGAAATCATGACCCCGCCCGCGTCCGGCACCGCCTGCAACGGGCCACCTGACTTGCCTAGGATGGGGTGATTTTGGCGCAAAATTGTGACGACAGGAGTCACGAGGACGTTAGCGCGCGTCACGCGCCAGCCAAGGATCCAGCGCCAACGGGACGGCGCAAGCGCCGCCCGTTGGGCGAAACGATCCAGCGGGGCTGGTTGCCGGATCGCCTCAAGGTTGCCGCCGCGATCAGGCGACGGACGTCATTTTCGGCAGATGGATGTGACGGCCGAGCGCCTGCTCGACCAGGTCGAAGCTGTCGAGGAGGACGCGGATGTTGCGCAGCCGGCCGTTCCTGAACTGGGCGAAATGGGCGATGCGCAGCGAGATCGGCTTGCTGGATTCGAGCGAGGTCAGCGTATAGCGCAGCATCGAGGAGGCCGCATCGACGCCGAGCATCACGGTCTCGCGGTCGAAGCGGTACACCCGCACGTTCTCCGCGATCTGGCGCACGACCTGCATCACCGCGGACTTGCCGCGGCGGGCGCCGAGAAAGGGAAACATGTCGATCGGGCCGTAGATCGCCCAGTCCACGTCCTCGTCGAGGAGGTCGTCGAGGTCTGCGAACTGGCGCTCGTTGATTGCACGATGCAACGCACGTGAAAAACGCCAGAGACTATGCTCTGTCATGATGGCTTTATCCCGAATGGCTGTGACCGACAGCAACCGTCCCGCAATGGACGACGTAAAAGGCCGGCGTCACTGTCGACGACCGGCCGGAGTTGCTGCACCTATTATTTGAAGTCTCAAATAATCGAGTTTGGTTCAAACGCAATCTGCAATTTTGCATTGCACGGATGCGACAGTCCCGTGAATTCACGGGCTGTTTACCTCCGGTTTTGCCGGTCGCGGCCCGCCACCGGCTCCCGTTCGATCGCGATTTCGTTATCGCGCCAGGCGAGCAGGCCGAACAGGAAGGCACCGCCGAGCCCGCCGATGACGGCGCCGAGTGGCATGAAGGTGAAGAACACCAGCATGCCGCTGTAGCCTTCGAAATCGCTGGTCTGGAAGATCTCCACCCAGGCGAGGCCGGCGCCGATGCCAAGCGCAGCGCCGCCGAGCGCACCCAGGATCAGCCCCAGCATCGCCAACAACACGATTTTCATGAGATCGCTCAGCCCGCAAATTCCCGTGATGGGTCGCGGCGGGGGGCGGGGAGGTTCAAGAGTCCGCCGTTGTCGTTCCGGGTCCACCTTACGCGTCGCCCCGGAATGACGTGAACTACGCTTCCGTCGGCTTGCCGGCCAGCAGCGCGACGAGGTCGCGATCGAGCACCTGCTGGACCAGATCGAAGCTGTCGATGATCTCGCGGATATGGGTGATACGGCCGTCGCGCAGCCCGTAGAACACGGCGACGTCGAACTGCACGACGCGATTGGTGTCGCGCTTGGTGAAGAAGGCGCGGATGTTCACCGCGACCTTGTCGTCTTCGGCGACGATATCGCGCAGCTCGTGGCGCAGGCTGGAGTAGCGGGCGTGGACGGTCTGCCACATCTTCCGCACCGCGTCCTTGCCGCGATGGCGGCCCATATGCGGCAGGACGTCGATCGGCGCGGGCGCGATCAGCTCGACATCGTCGCTGCAGCGCGCGAGCGCGCCCTCGATGTCGCCGGCATAGAACAGATCGAGCAGGTTCAGCACGCGCTGGCGGTTCAGGTTCTCGACCATTGATGCTCCGCTTGCACCGGGATCAATTCGGCGACGACTTCCTTTTGTTGTCGCAGACTGAAATCGCGTGGAGTGCGCGCGTCAACCGTATAATCCCTTATGGTCCGAGTAATACAATCAGTGGATGTCTTTTCGCGGCCTGCTCACGACGCCGTTGTGGCGTGCGTGTTCTGCAAAACCGCGCGAAATACCGGAACCACGACCGGGTTACCGCCGTTATGCATGCGAGATTCCATTTTGGAGCACGCATCATGAGAACATTTTTGGAGCACGCATCATGAGAACATTGCTCGCTGCCTTTACCGTTGCCGCGCTCGCTGCTGCCGCCAGCGCGCCGGCCGACGCCAAGGGCTGCATCAAGGGCGCCATCGTCGGCGGCGTCGCCGGCCATTATGCCGGCCATCACGGCGTGCTCGGCGCCGCCGCCGGCTGCCTTTACGGCCGCCACCGCGCCAACGAGCAGGAGAAGCAGCGGCAGACGCAAGGCGCGCCGCGCGACGCGCAGGGGAAGATGTGAGGGGTGGGGCGCGAGTCGCCATCCGTTTCTGACTCGAATTTCAAACAGCCGATCGATCCGGGGTTCGAGACAGACCGTAGGGTGGGCAAAGCGAAAGCGTGCCCACCATTCCGGAGCGATGCTGTCGATGGACGGTGGGCACGGCGCGATTGCGCCCTTGCCCACCCTCATATGGGGATTTGCGAGTCAAGACCTTTGGTAGGTCCGGGGTAGGTTTGGCATGGTGCGAGGGCGGCGCGCGCAGCCATGCGAAGCGAAGCGCGCCGACCGTGTTCCGGGCGAGGACTGGCTTCCGAAGACTGCTGCAGCTTCTCACTGCATCACCTCATATCCGGTCGGATGGTTGATCCGTACCCACATTCCGCATGCTTGCGGCGAGGAAGCCATGAGGATGAGACCCATCTACGAAACGGCTGTTTTGTTTCGGCCCATGGGTGGCACGGTCATCATCCATCCCGCACTGGCCGCGGCGAGGCCGCGAGCTGCCGGCGCGTCAGTTGTTACGTTGTCATGCTTTCATCACGGCGCCCTCCGGAACGAGGCCAGTGGTGAGATAGCGCCACAGCGCCACGATCAGCTTGCGGGCCAAGGCGATGATGGCGATGCGCCTGGCCCGCTTGCCGGCGTTGGCGGTGCGTGCGGCGAACCACTGGCTGAGCTTGCTGTCCGGCTGATGGCGCCGCCACAGCCAGGCCAGTTCGACCGCCTTGAGGCGGGCGCGCGGATTGCCTGCCTTGCTGATGCCCTGCTCACGATCGATTCCGCCGCTTTGCCATGGACTGGGGGTCAACCCGCAATAGCTGGCGACCTCGCGCCGATTGCGGAAGTCCTTGTAGAGCACCTCGTTGGTCAGCGTCGCGGCGAATACCGGACCGAGCGCCTTGAGCCGCAGCAACAGATCCCGGCGTTCGGTCATTTGTGCCGGAACGCAAGCCGCTGAAGTGGCGGAAGCCTGCTCCAGCGTCGCGAGCTGTTCGCGCACCAGCATCAGCCGCGCGTGTTCGCGTTTGACTTCGGCCAGAAGATGCGGCGGCATCGGATGGCCTTGCCGGTCGCGCTGCCGCTCCAGCCAGCCCAGCCAGTCAGTTCGCCGCGGGTTCCCCACCGCCATTCCGACCAGCCGCAGCAGCGCCTTGATCCGGTTGGTATGCCCAGTCTGCTCCTTGACCAGCCGATCGCGTTCCCGGCTGGCGCGCCGGGCGTCCTCCTGCTCCACGCTCGGCACCCGAACGATCCGAACCACCCGCGGCTCGCCGCGCAGATAGGCCATCAACGTGCGCAGCAGCAGCTCGCCATCGATCCGATCTGTCTTGGCCCGCCGCGACCGCTGCTCCACCGCAATGCTCGCGGGATCGAATACGAAGTTGGTGATCCCCGCCGCCGTCAGCAGCCGATGCAGCCAGAAGCCGTCATAGCCGGCTTCGTAACAACTCACGACCGTTGGTGCCGCCCCCAGCTTGCCGGCCGCGCGCGCCTGGAGGCGCTCGATCAATGCCAACAGCCCGGCATGATCGCCGCCCTCGAGCTTATAACGTGAAATCCGGTCCCGGTCCGGGCTGTGCAGCGTCACCAGCCAGGTCTTCTGACTCAGTTCGACTGCAATGAAAATCGTGCCACAATGGCCGGTGGTGGGCGTGACTACAGTCAATGCTTGCATCTGACTCTCCGATGGTTCGAGTGTGGAAACCCAAACCTACCGGAAAGGCCACGCTCACCACCCCATGGAATCTACGTTCTCGCAATGACGAGCAATCGCCTTCCCGCGGCACGAAATGCCCGGGTGATGCATTGTTCGTGTCCCTCGAAATCAAGAGGGCGCAGGGAATGCCGGGTGATGGCCTCACCCATGGCCCGCCTGCAACAAAAAAAGCAGGCGGCAGTCACCACAGGTTCAGCCGGATCATCCGGCACTCCCTGCGCAATGGTTTTGCGGCTTATACGTGATCTCCCCGGTGTCCGGGCTTGATAGCCACCGTCGCCTTGCAGATCATCACCGCAAGGCTTGATCCCAGCGTCGGGGGATCGGGACCACACGATTTCGCCGTCCGCATCCGCGCCCTTCGTCAGGTAGCGCACACGCGTCCATCGCATCCCGTCTCGCGTCTGGTGACGATTGGCCGAACGCCCCTCTTGGCGAGGCGGGATACGCGGAGAAAAGCACATATTTCTGAAAAACGGAAGAGAAATATTTTTGCGGGCGGGCCTTGAATGCGTCGATCATATTGAAGGGTTTTGTGAAATTGGTTTTTCGGCGCACAAACACCCCTAGACAAAAAAAGGGGGCTCGCACGAGCCCCCTTCATCAGTGCGGTCGAGGTCCCGCGGCGTACGGCGCCGGGGGACCAAAGGCCTTATCGTCCCGCGTGCCTTCCGTCGCCGACGCGGAAGAATTCGTAGACGACGTTGTCGCCATGCTGCTGCGTGAAGAACCCACGGGCTTTCTCATCGAGCGCGTCGTCGGTGCCCAACAGCTCGCTCTTCTTGGTGCTGCCGTTGGAAACGACCACGCCGGTCGGTTCGTTGTCCTCCTGGCCGGGTCCCGAGGCCGATGCGTCGCGTCCCAGCGCAATGAACCGCAGCGGTTTCGGAGTCTTGGCGCGGACATCAAACGCCCAGATGTTGTCGAGCGTGTTCAGCTGGTCGTGCAGCGTGTCGCCGCGGTCTTCTCCCACGAGCATCTGGTGCTCGTTGGCGAAGTTGATGTTGTCGAAGGAATTGTGCACCTGGTCGCCGCGGAAGAACAGCGAGATGGTGCCGTCGTTCTTTTTGAAGCGATCGTCGCGATCGTTGTCGCCATCGTTGTTGAGGTCGACACGGAAGATCGAGCCCCAGGAGCCGCGCGCGGCAAGCTCAGGCACCTGGCTGGTGGGCGCATCGGTATCGCCGGTCGGGGTGAAGAAGAAGGTGCGGAACCTGGAGTTCGGCAGCCATGCCATGTTCTCCGGACGCTTGAACGGCGTCGCACCGGCCGCCTTGGCCAGCGCCGTGGCCGAGCCCAGGCTCACGGTGTTGTTCTTCGGCGGCGTCGCGATCGTCACCCATTTGATCGGATAGGACGTTCCCGGCGTGTGCAGCTTGAGCTGCGCCGTGGACAGGATGTCGCCCTTGGGATCCGCCGCGTTGAACTTCACCGGAGTGCCGTCGATGGAGACCTGAAGCGCCTGCAGCTTGCCGCCATCCTCGATCCGCTTCGGATTGTTCGGAACATACCGGTAGACGAACGAGTTCGGCTGCGCCGCGGCGTTGAGCGGCACATTGTTGGCGCCGAGGCCGCCGGGGCGCGGCCCGCCGATATCCTCCTGGAGGTAGAGGTTGCCCTCGTCGTCGCTGCGAATGCCTTCATAGCCGCCGAGGCCGAGGAAGTTTTCCAGGGTGTTGACCGTGGCCGGCCAGCCCAGCGTCACCTGGATCACCTTGCCCGTGCCGTTTCCGGCGGAACTGGTCTCCTGCGTGAACAGCAGCGTTTTCGTGAACGGGTTGAACGTGGTGCCGTCGATGGAGCTGAAGCCGGTCGTGGTCCCGTTGCCCGGAGTGAGCAGCGTGATACGGTGGCTCGGATCCTTCACGTCGAGATTGATGCGCGTGATGTAGGCCGCATTGCCGCCGTTCTCGTGTCCCTGGAACAGGAAGTGCCGTCCGTAGTCGAAGTGGGCGCTCGGGCCGCCGGGGTTGTGATCGAGCACGAGATAGGTGTTTTGATCGGGCTCGGTGCGCGTCAGCCCGTCGCTGAGCACGCCGAACTTGATGAAGACGCCGGTCGGGTTCTCCAGCGGATCGGTGCCGGTCGCAATCACTCGGGTTTTGAAGTCGGGATCGATCTTCGTGGCCGGGGCGCCGGTCGCCGCATTTGCGGCCGGCACGCCGTCTTCAATCCGGCCGACTCCGTCGCCATCGCCGGCCCAGGCCGGTGATGCGACAATTGCAGCGAAAGCAGCAAAGCCCAATGTGCGGGATATGCGCATAATGATTGCCTCCAGGAATGTTGGGAAAATTGTCGTGAGCGCACGGCGCAGAAAGCCGCGCGGTTCCCCTCTTTCAGGCCAGTGTCACAGCGGCGCGAATGAATTCTGACGGCGCGGTGAAGCTAATTTGACGAGAGCGGAATTGCGTTGTTCTCCAAGTAGTTGCGGTCCTTACGCGCGACTGTGGACAAGCGCGCGACAAATAGCCTCGGAATTGTGCGGGAATATTCTGCCGAGGCGATGATCGCGCCACTTTCCCGCAAATGGCGACTCGTTTTGGCAGGAACAGTCTTCGTGCGGGGCGCGTGGCCTTCGTAACCAGGGTAGACCAACCATGACGAAATCGTTGACGAAGACCATCCAGCCGGTTCCCGAGGACGCGCAAAGAGACGGACCACCATCGTCGTCATTCCGGGGCGCCGCGAAAAGCGGCGAGCTATGATGTGCAATTGCACATCATAGCTCGCGCTACGCGCGCCCCGGAATGACAACGGGCGTGACCCGCATCACGCCGCACCCGGCTTCGCCCGGCTAGCATGGCGGCATCGGATCATGACTTCAGGGAAGGCCGCCATGAACGCTCTCGCCGCTGCAAAAACGCCGCAAGTGAACCGCCTCGAAGGCTTTGCGCTGACCGCGATCTTCCAGGGTTTCCCGACCTATGCCACCGCCGCACTGGTGCTGAAGCTGATGGGCGCGCACGAAATCGTCGGCGAGCGCTGGGGCGCGGCCATCTTCGTCGTGCTGGCGGCGATCTTCCACGGGATGTTCGCGCCCTGGCTTGCGTCGAAATTCCCGAAACTATCCGCGAACGCCTATGCGCCGTGCTTCTTCGACGAGACGCTGTCGTTCGCCGAGAAGATCGCGCAGTGGCGCACCCAGCCGGTGGTCTCGGTGCAGCTCATGGCGTCGCTCTTGCTGCTGTCGCTGCTGGCGGTGGGCGTGGCGAGCATTCGCTGACTCACCCCACTCGTCGTTCCCTGATGCGCGATTGCGCATCCCGGGGCGCCGTGCCAGCGGCGAACCCGGAATCCATTTCACCCCTTGAAAGCTCAAGCCAGCGTCAACTCCTCGAACCGCGGCGGTGTCGTGCCGTAATCGCTGAAGCGCAGCCAGCGCGGCCGCACCCGGATATAGGCGATGTCGGGCCATCGCTCGCGCTCGCGCCCGTCCGGCCACACCGCGAAATAGACCTGCTTGCAGGCCGCAAGCTCATCGCCCGCCAGCACGGCGGCCCAGCCCTCGACCTGAACGGTCTGCCCAAAGTCCCACCCGACCACCAGCGCGACGCGCGGATCGGCGATCAGGTTGGCGTATTTGCGCGAGGTGGTCACGGTATCGGAGACGATGTCGAGTGCATCCGTCACCGCGATCCCGACCACGGCCGCCTGCGGCGCGCCGTCGCGCGCCGTGCTGACGACGGCGAGGCGGTGCTGGCGGAGGAAGGCGAGGAAATTGGCTGGGGTCATGCAGCCTCGTACGAAGCAAGAAACTCCTCAGCCTTTTCGCGCGACGGAAAGCGACCAATCTCACAATAGTCAGGATCGTGCTCCGCCGTGTCCGGCGAGCGAAGGACGACGAACTCGGCGCCTTCCTGCTCGATCAGTTCGGTCAGGTCCTCGCTCTTTGTGGGGCACATGTGCCTTGCACCACAGTGCGGGCAATCGTCGTCACACATGCAGGACCACTCATCGGTCCATTCGCGATTGCATCGATCGCAGTCATAGAAATTGAGGAACCATGCCATGGCCGTCCGGTCCTATGATCTCAAACGATAATTACCACGCGAAACGAATTCGATGAATCCGCGATCGCGCAAGTATTGAAGCTGCTGGCGAATTTTGGGCTTGACGTTCTGGTTGCCGGGATAGAGTTCGCCGAGACGCCGCTCGAACGCGTAGACTTCGTCGAGGGAAAAATCACGCTTGCCCAGCGACTCGACGCATTTCATGACGTCGAGCAGCCAGCCGCGCGTCTCGGGCGATTCACTTCTGAGGAAAAGCGTCTTCTGCCAATCCGCAAGGACCTGTTCCTTTGCCCGGATGACGCCACCCTGGACGATGTGAATTTTGCCCGATTCGGGAACGCGACTGAGCAGGATTTTTGAACCCGTCCACCCCGCGCGACGTGCGCTGGCTGCGAGCGGCTTGCGCGCCTCGATGATGTCGCGGACGAAGAAATGCTTTGGCACGATGAAGAGATTTACGACCGCGCGCGAATTGAGATCGTAGTTCATCAGGAGAAGGTTGGGATTGTTGCTGGCGGCCAGACGCTCGCATTTGGTCTTGAACTCACCGTCCAGAACCTTTGCGCCGAACTTTCCCCTCTGGCTCTTTAATTCGAATTCCTCGCTACAGGACGTGCAGAAAAAATCCGCGAGCGGACTGTTGTTGGGGAAGGCCGAAATCTTCGGATTGCCGCAATGGGGGCAATAGGCCCAGGCGCTGACCCATGCTTCGGTCCAGGCGCGAGCGCTTTGCGAGCCGCTGGTGTAGGTCGACTGGGACTCTTCGAAACCTAGTTTCATCAGGCCAGCCTAGCGAAACTCAATCGAATTGCCAGTGTTGGCTCACGATTCCCGATGCGATGACAGCGCAACGCGCTATCATGCGTGGCGGCTTCGTCGAAAGATTTAGTTGCGCCACTACAATTTTGCTCGCAATCATTGCATAGTATTAGTAAGCTAAAAAGTTGAAGCGTTTCAAGAGATAGCGCAGCCAATTTATCGTGGATTACGAAACGAAACTACGCACCAGAATTGATAGCCTCGTACCTACCAGCGAGACATTTCTGGAACTCTGCTCGAACGCTGAGGGCGTATTTCCTGCCGTTGCATTGGATGCCCTTAGGCGTATCAACGCCGAGCGCGGTTCTGCAAAGCTAGAGCATCTAATAAAAACAGCTGTTTGCCAAACTTCCGAAGCGCCGAGATGGTCTACGAACCCAGAAAATCTCATAATTGATTTCGACTGGCGCTTCCAAAAGGACACTGCGGAACGTCTATTTGG
The DNA here is from genome assembly GCA_963847045.1 of uncultured Alphaproteobacteria bacterium. Classification (GTDB taxonomy): domain Bacteria; phylum Pseudomonadota; class Alphaproteobacteria; order Rhizobiales; family Xanthobacteraceae; genus Bradyrhizobium. Next base: position 206,974 of record CAWJYQ010000025.1, read on the forward strand.
TATGCTCTCTCGGTTTAGCAGCGTCGTCTGCGTCGGAGCGCCAACGGTCTTCTCGCTACTTTCAGCGGTGAGAGGAACAGACATTCTGATTGATCAAAATCCTTACTACGAACGCGCTCAGTCCATCAACGGCGGCAAGATATTTTGTAGCGCGATCGAAGATTTCGATTGTCGTGATCTGGAAGGCCGGTTTGAGGCTGCTCTACTGGATCCGCCGTGGAATCTTGAAGATTATAGGTCGTGGCTCCAAGCAACGCTTCCGATGGTAGTGATCGGGGGCTCTTTGTTCATCCCAATTTTTCCGAATCTGCTTCGAGAAAGTGTGGATTTGGATTTGTGGCACCTCAAGCAAGTGTTGGCCGACATCGGCCAAGCCTCAACTCTGCCTTTCAAAGTTCGGTACGATACCCCGACATTTGAAGAACAGGTACTGCGTAGAAGTGGTTTGCCTCCGTTACATGGTTGGCGTTCTGCTGAGATGGTGGAAATACGAGTGGATCGTCCTTTGCGATGTCCAGCAAAACGGAAGCCAGTGAAAGAGAGATGGGATCGCTTTGAATTCGGGCGGACAGTAGTCGCCGTCAGAACCAATCGTTCGGCAAGCAACGACGCAACTCAAGGACGGTTCTTTTTTCTAGACAGCGTAAGCAATCGTCATGACGCACGGAGGGGTATAACAGCCGTCTCCTCGAAGAATGTTGCGACAGATTTTCAGAACATCTCATTAATCAAAGAGACTCTTCGGTCCCTCCCAGGCGGGCTCCGATTTGATGGTCATGCCGATCCGCTGGTTTTAGTGTCGCAAAGGTTGGGGGCTTCCCATGGTTGATACCGCATTGCTTCGGTTTCGCGATCATGAGCAGGGCGTCGATACAATCGAAGAGCACCAAAAAATAATACGTGACGTGGGCCACGTCTGGTGGGGGTGGTGGAAAAAGCAGAGTGAACCGGACCGTGGGCAAGAAATAGCGGAGCTTCACTACCGAGCGCAGCAGAGCCCGCTTGTTGTGGGGCTGTTTGATAGATCAACTAATCGGTACTTTTTTTCAAAAGTAGCTGCGTTTGTTCAGACTAACAGTGCGCCAGAAATGAGAAGTACACCGAGCTACTACGCCACTAGTAGAAACGTAGGCACTTGGCTCAAGCTACTGTCGATCGAAGCGGCGACTCTGGAGCGCTTTGTTGAAAGTTTTGGCGAGTTGCCGATAGACGAGCATACGTTTTTTCCGGTTTCCCTCGGAACCCGGCAACCGAAGCAGCCTCTGCTGGATTACGTTCGGCTTGGCTCCAATTACGTTGTTCATGTTTCTGATTTGCATTTCGGCAGTGACCACGGGTTTCCCCTAAATAAACAAGTCGGCACAGATTCCGCGATTAACCGATTGCGGGATGACCTAAATGAGGTTTGCGGTGGAGCGCCAGGGCTTGTCGTTGTATCGGGGGATTTGACGACAAAAGGTGATGCAAACGCGCTCCAAGTGGAGGGGCTGAACTTCCTAAATGCATTGCACGTCGAACTAAAGGACCCAAAGGAGGCCATAGTCGTGATCCCCGGAAACCATGATTTTCGTTTGACTGACTATGAGCCAACCGACTTCTCGCACGAACGTCCATTTAACATGATGTTGCGGGAGTTCTACGGGACTTATGATCCTAACGAACGATTTCGCAGATTTGCATTTCCATCCGGGCGCCATGCAGAATTCTTGTTGATCAACTCCGTGCGTCTACGAAAGAAGGAAGAGGCAAACTACGGTTATGTTGAATGGTCACTGTACGAAAGTCGACTGAAAGCCAGAAAGAAGGACGACGGAGTAACTCGAGTAGCTGTGTTGCATCATCACTTGGTTTCTATTCCTCGAGAAGAGTTGCTTGATAGAGATTATCCACACGCCGGCATCAGTACTACGCTGGACAGTGGGGCTGTTATCGAGGGGCTTCAGGCACATGGTTTCCGGCTAGCTTTGCATGGACACCAACATGTGCCTGGCGTTGCGCACATTTCTCGCGGGATCATCAATGGAGGTGATGCGGCGATCCCGCGTCCGGACTTGGCAATTCTATCGGCTGGGAGCGCTGGTGCAAAGGGAACACGTTTGGCGGACGCAATGCGGGACAATTCGTATAATGTACTCCAATTTTTGCCCGGCGAAGTGCGGATTGAGGCACGCCGGTTCAACGCCGGCATGGCTGGAAGTCGTTACTTTACTGCTCGGTTGATTGATTAGCGGTTAGCTAATCGTTCACCTCTTCTTCCACCCACCCCGTTTCCCCGGCGCGCCGCCGGTTGAGCGTGGCGCGGGGCCGAACTCGGGGCCGGATTGGCGCGAGTTGGTGGGCTGGAAGATTTTGCTGCCGCTGCCGAGCTCGGGTTTGCTCGGGAGGTCGCGGGTCGGGCGGAAGGGCAGGGACTCCGGGCCGTGCATTTCGTCGAGATGGGGTTTGTGGACTTTGGATGGGCCACGACTCGTGGACCCCCCTCCCTGGCCCTCCCCCGCAAGGGGGGAGGGAACGGAGGCCCCGCCGCTGCGGGGCGAAGAACCGCCGCGCATCGCGCCGCCTCGCTTCGCATATTTGCCGGCTTTTGCTACGGCTTCGGGGAGGTTCGCGGCGTCGCCGTATTTCTTGGTGCCGGCATAGGCGCCGGCTTTGGTCTGCACGGTGCGCTGCTTCACGGTGGGATCATCGACCACCGCTAGCTCGGTGGCGCGCAGGCGTTTGACTTCGTCGCGCAGTCTGGCGGCTTCCTCGAAGTTCAGATCGGCGGCGGCTTCGCGCATCCTTGTTTCGAGGTCGGCTAGCACGGTCTCGAAATTGTGGCCGATCGAGATGATGTCGTCGGTCATGTCGTGGCCGCCGACCTCGACCAGCACGTGGTCGCGCTCGTAGACGGAGTTGAGGATGTCGCCGATCGATTTCTTCACGCTCTCCGGCGTGATGCCGTTGGCGGTGTTGTACTCGACCTGCTTCTCGCGGCGGCGGTTGGTCTCGGCGATGGCGCGCTCCATCGATCCCGTCACGGTGTCGGCATAGAGGATCACCTTGCCGTCGACATTGCGCGCGGCGCGGCCGATGGTCTGGATCAGCGAGGTCTCGCTGCGCAGGAAGCCTTCCTTGTCGGCGTCGAGGATCGCGACCAGCGCGCATTCGGGAATGTCGAGGCCCTCGCGGAGCAGATTGATGCCGACCAGCGCGTCGAAGGCGCCGAGCCGGAGGTCCCGGATGATCTCGATGCGCTCGATGGTGTCGATATCGCTGTGCATGTAGCGCACGCGAATGCCCTGCTCATGCAGATATTCGGTGAGGTCCTCCGCCATGCGTTTTGTCAATACCGTGACCAGCGAGCGATAGCCGGCCTGCGCGGTGGCGCGCACCTCGCCGACGAGATCATCCACCTGGGTGCGCGCGGGGCGGATGTCGACCGGCGGATCGATCAAGCCGGTCGGGCGGATCACTTGCTCGACGAACACGCCGCCGCTCTCGTTCAGCTCCCAGCCGCTCGGCGTCGCCGACACCGCGACCGATTGCGGGCGCATCATGTCCCATTCCTCGAAGCGCAGCGGGCGGTTGTCCATGCAGGAGGGCAAGCGGAAGCCGTATTCGGCGAGCGTCGCCTTGCGCCGGAAGTCGCCGCGGAACATGCCGCCGATCTGCGGAATGGTGACGTGGCTCTCGTCGGCGAACACCAGCGCATTGTCGGGCACATATTCGAACAGCGTCGGCGGCGGCTCGCCGGGCCGGCGTCCGGTGAGATAGCGCGAATAGTTCTCGATGCCGGCGCAGCTTCCGGTGGCTTCCATCATCTCGAGATCGAAAGTGGTGCGCTGCTCCAGCCGTTGCGCCTCGAGCAGGCGTCCCTGCGCGTTCAGCTCGTCGAGCCGCAGCTTCAGCTCGCCCTTGATCGCCTTGATCGCCTGCACCAGCGTCGGGCGCGGCGTCACATAGTGCGAATTGGCGTAGATCTTGATGAATTCGAGATCGTCCTGCTTGTGGCCGGTGAGCGGATCGAATTCCTCGATATTCTCGACCGTGTCGCCGAACAGGTTCACGCGCCAGGCGCGGTCCTCATAGTGCGCCGGGAAGATGTCGATGACGTCGCCGCGCACCCGGAAGGTGCCGCGGGAAAAATCGGCCGAGGTGCGCTTGTACTGCAGCGCGACGAGGTCGGCGATGAGCTGGCGCTGGTCGATGCGCTCGCCCTTTTTCAGCGCGAAGGTCATCGCGGTGTAGGTCTCGACCGAGCCGATACCGTAGATGCAGGAGACGGAGGCGACGATGATCACGTCGTCGCGTTCCAGCAGCGCACGCGTCGCCGAGTGGCGCATGCGGTCGATCTGCTCGTTGATCGAGGAGTCCTTCTCGATGTAGGTGTCGGTGCGCGGAACGTAGGCTTCGGGCTGGTAGTAGTCGTAATAGCTGACGAAATACTCGACCGCGTTGTCGGGGAAGAAACTCCTGAACTCGCCATAGAGCTGCGCGGCCAGCGTCTTGTTCGGCGCCAGGATCAGCGCCGGGCGCTGTGTCGCCTCGATCACCTTGGCCATGGTGTAGGTCTTGCCGCTTCCGGTGACGCCGAGCAGCACCTGGGTGCGGTCGTGGCGGTTGATGCCTTCGACCAGATCCTTGATCGCGGTGGGCTGGTCGCCCTTCGGCTCGTATTCGGACTTGATGACAAAGGGCACGCCGCCTTCGGATTTTTCCGGGCGCGGCGGACGATGCGGCGTCCACACTTTCAGCTGGCCGTCGTCGCCCTTGAATTCGGGGCGGCCCTCGCGGATCAGGCTTTCCAATGCCTCCGCGGTCGCCTTCACCCCGAACGCTTCCATCTTGCTGCGCGGCGGACGGGCGAGGGCTTCGTCGTCATCCTCCGCGGTCGGCAGCCCGAGCTGCCGCGCCAATTCAGGATCGAGCGTCGGGATGGTAGCCGAGGTGCCGTAGTTCGCCTGCGGCGCTTCGTCGAAACCTTGCCGAGCTTCGTCGAAGGCAGGACTCGTGGAGAGTCCCCCACCCTGGCCCTCCCCCGCAAGCGGGAGAGGGGACGCTGGTTGCGCGTTCACCGAATCATTTCTGCCCCTTGTGTCCGGCGTTAGCCGACTGGAGCCCTCCCCCGCTTGCGGGGTCCGAGGCGAGCGAAGCTCGCTCTCGAGGTTGGGTGGGGGCAAGCCGCGCGATGTGCTGTTAGACGCATCCCGCTTCGCCACATCGTCGCTCTTGCCGCGTGTCGAGGCGCGCGCGCGATGCGCGGCAGCCTCGCCGCCGGAGCGGCGGTCCCAGGAATTGTCCGGCGGCGGCTGCAGGCCGGTGCCCGAGCCCATGCCGGCGTCGCCGCGGTTGATCGCAGGATTCAACAGCTCGGCCAGCGCCGGCCCGATCGGTTGCACGTCGGGGCGGCCTGCTTTGGATTTCGTGGTTTTGCGGGGCTTTTTGCTGTTGTCGGGAATCTTCGCCATGCCGGCAATATGGGACAAGTCCGCCGGACATAAAAGGGCAAAGGCCGGCGTGCGCGGCCCTGTCAGCAGATGTCAGCGGCTTGGTTCCGCCTACGCGACGGTGCTGCCTTCGTGCTCGGCGACCGCGGCGACCGGCACGCGGGGATTGATGATGTCGAGATGGATCCCGCCGCAGTGCGTGCAGCGCATGGTCCAGTATTCCGAGCCTTCGCGCCCGGGGATGACGCGCAGGATCGCCAGGCCGCCGCGGCATTCCGGGCAGTCGGTGCGGACGTTGCGGGATAGCGGCGAGAGCAATCGGGGATCAAACGGTGACATACAATCTACTCCGTGATCAGGCTGCCCGGATGGAGTCGGGCGTTTCCCAGCGTTGCTTGAAGCGATCGATGTGGCGCCTGGCATCGTCGATGGCCGCATCCGGATCGTCCCAGGCGAAGCCGACTTCGAGCGTAGGGAAGGCATAGCCGTTGATGATGATCGGGGTCTGGTCGGCGCGGCGGATGCGGGCGTGCCAGAGGCTGCGCCCGGCTTCGAAGGCTTCGATGTCATAACCCTGATGCTGACTAATCATGGCGGGGATTCCAATTGCGCTGGAACCAGACCACCACGAAACCTCGGGAAGCCGTGTGAAGCCGTTCACAAAGCTCGCCAAATTTTTGTGGAAGGCCAGTTCACGTTCGCCTCAGCCGGCATGGCGCTTGCCCGCCTTGCGCGCGGCGGGCTTTGCGGCGGCGCGGATGATCCAGCGGCGGAACGCCACGAAGTCCCGCTGCTCGGCCTGGAAGCTGCGATAGACCAGATACCAGCGCCTGCCTTTGGGCACGCTCAGCGCGAACGGCGCAACGAGGCGGCCGGCGGCGAGATCGTCATCGATGTAGGGGCGGATGCCCATGGCGATGCCGAGCCCGTCGCAGGCTGCCTGAAGCGCCTGGCCGTAATACTGGAATTCCGGGCCGCGCGCGCTGAGGCGGGCGACGCCGGCGGCCTTCAGCCATGACGGCCAGTCGTCCGGCGAATGCGCGACGCGGAGCAGGCTCGGCCCCTTCAGGTCGGCCGGCCGCTTCAGGGCGCTCGCGAATTTCGGCGCGCAGACCGGCATCAGGTCGGCGGCGAACAAGGGCTCGGCGATCAGCCCCGGCCAGTCGCCGTCGCCGAGCTTGATGCCGCAGCTCCAGTCGTCGCCAAAGGGAGCGGCGACGCCGCCCGCGGTGATGCGCACGTCGATGGCGGGCTCTTCTTTGCGGAAATCCGCCAGCCGCGGGATCAGCCAGCGCATCGCGAACGTCGGCCCGACGCCGATGGTGAGCACGCGCAAGGATGCAGGCGCCGTCACCTGCGCGGTGAGGCTCGCCAGCGCATCGAAGATCGGCGTCAGCCCACTCTGATAGGCGCGGCCGGCCGAGGTCAGCGCCAGCCGATTGGCCTTGCGCTCGAACAGCGCCACGCCGAGCCGCTCTTCCAAGAGATGCACCATCCGGCTGATCGCCGCCGGCGAGACGTTGAGCTCGGCGCCCGCCGCGGCAAAGCTGCCGCCGCGGGCCGCCGCTTCGAACGCCTTGATGCCGTTGAGGAAGAGCAGTCGCCGCACATGACCCTCAGGAAAGCTGATGCTGAGGGCAAGATAACTCCGTTTGCGCCGAAGGTACAGGCAGGGCAGAAATGATGGCGGAGATTCCCATGTCCGCCCTGATGATAGCCGCGCTCGGCGCGCTGATGGTTGCAACCGCTTTCCTGTCGGGCCTGTTCGGCATGGCCGGCGGCATGGTCCTGATCGGCGTGCTGCTGATGCTGATGCCGCTGCCGACCGCGATGGTGCTGCACGCGATCACGCAGATGGCCTCGAACGGCTGGCGCGCCTTCCTGTGGCGGGCGCATATCCGCTGGCGGCCGGTGAGCGTCTATCTGATCGGCTGCGCGCTGGCGCTCGCTCTGTGGTCGCTCACCCGCTACGTGCCGGACAAGCCGGTCGCGCTGCTCCTGCTCGGCGTCACGCCGTTCATGGCGCGGATGCTGCCAAAGGACATCAAGCCCAACCCGGACAGCGTCTGGCAGGGCGCCACCTACGGCTCGATCTGCATGGGCTTGATGCTGATGACCGGCGTCTCCGGGCCGCTGCTCGATACGTTCTTCCTCGGCGGCAGTTTCGAGCGCCGCGAGATCATCGCGACGAAGGCGACCTGCCAGGTCGCCAGCCACTTCACCAAGCTGATCTATTTCGGCGGCATCGTCGATCAGGCGGCAACGCTCGATCCGGTGCTGGCGCTGGTCGCGGTCGCTGCCTCCATGCTCGGCACCACGCTGTCGCGGCGCGTGCTGGAGGCGATGAGCGACCAGCAATTCCGCCGCTGGGCCAACCATTTGATCACGACAGTCGCGGGCTATTATTTGCTCTATGGCGGCTGGCTTTGGGTGGCGAAGAGCTCGGCCGCCCCGTTCTGAAGGAGAGATGCGATGAGCGATCCGGCCGATCCGCTGGTGCTCGATTTCGTCGAATGGATCGCGCGCGAGCCGCGCGCCTATTCCGAGGTGATCGGCACCTGGAAGACCTCGTGTCCGCGGCTGACGATCTGGGAAGACGCCGCCGATCGAGGGCTTGTCGCGCGCGAGACGGTCAGGGGTTTCGGGCTGGTCGTGAAGGTGACGGCAGACGGCGAAAAGCTGCTGCGCGCGCATGGCCGCGTGAGCTGAAGGCCGATCACATTTCGGGACGTTCCTGCCATCGCCATTGACAGGAATGAGGGGCGTGGCAACATTCATGCAATCGCATCTAATTGCGACGTACGCCAACCCAAAGCAGGACAGGAACGCCTGACATGATCGAGCTTCACTACTGGACCACGCCGAACGGCCACAAGATAACGATGTTTCTCGAAGAGACCGGGTTGAGTTACAAGATTGTCCCGGTTCAGATCGGCAAGGGCGAGCAGTTTCGTCCGGAGTTTCTGGCGATCTCGCCGAACAACCGCATTCCGGCGATGGTCGATCATGAGCCGAAGGGCGGGGGCAGGCCGATCTCGATCTTCGAGTCCGGCGCAATGCTGCTTTATCTCGCCGAGAAGACCGGAAAATTTCTGCCCGCCGATCTCTACGGCCGCTACGACGTGATCCAGTGGACGTTCTGGCAGATGGGCGGGCTCGGGCCGATGGCGGGGCAGAACCATCATTTCCGCAACTACGCGCAGGACAAGCTGCAATACGCCATCGACCGCTATGTCAACGAGACCAACCGCCTCTATGGCGTGCTGAACAAGCGGCTCACCGACCGCGAGTTCATCGGCGGCGATTATTCGATCGCCGACATGGCCTGCTATCCCTGGGTCGTGCCGTACAAGAACCAGGGGCAGGACATCGAGCAGTTCCCGCATCTGAAGCGCTGGCTGGAGACGATCAAGGCGCGGCCCGCGACCGAGCGCGCCTACGCCAAGGCCAAAGAGGTCAATCCGAATTTCGGCCAGCCCGCGATCCGCACCGAGGAAGAGCGCAAGATCCTGTTCGGCCAGACTGCGTCGGTGGTGCGGTAAAGCGGAATTCCATCCACGTCATTGCGAGCGAAGCGAAGCAATCCAGAATCGTCCAGCGAAGACAGACTGGATTGCTTCGTCGCTTCGCTCCTCGCAATGACGACGTCATCGGAGTGGGATAACAGCCATGACGCTCCAACTCTTCGAACTCGTGGGCCAGGATGCGACGCGTCCGTTCAGCCCATATTGCTGGCGCACGCGGATGGCGCTGGCGCACAAGGGGCTGGATCACGGCTCGATCCCGTGGCGCTTCACCGAGAAGGACGCGATTGCGCCGCACGGCTCGGAGAAGGTGCCGGTGCTCCTGCATGGCGAAAAGCCGGTGGTCAATTCCTGGGCGATCGCGAATTATCTCGAAGATCATTTTCCCGATCGTCCTTCGCTGTTCGGCGGCGCGGGCGGCCGCGCCATGGCCCGGTTCATCAACGCATGGGGCGATATCGTGGTGAACGGCGGCCTGTTTCCGCTCATCGTCTCCGACATCCCGGCGCATCTCGGCCCCGTCGATGCCGACTATTTCCGCACATCGCGCGAGGCGCGGCTGGGCAGGAAACTGGAGGAAGCCGCGGCTGAACGCGACAAATCCGTCATCGCGTTTCGCCGGTCGCTGGAGCCGATGCGCACGACGTTGCGGGCGCAACCTTACCTCGGCGGCGATGCCCCGAACTATGCCGACTACATCGTGTTCGGCGGCTTCCAGTGGGCGCGCGTGGTCAGCCCGTTCCGGCTGCTCGCGGAGGACGATCCGATCTACGCCTGGCGCGAGAGGCTGCTCGATGCATTCAACTCCCTCGCGCGCAAATCGCCGGGCTTTCCGGTCTGAGGCGTCGGCGTCACATCTTGGGAAATCCGACGGTCTGCGACAACAGCACCTGCTGGTCGTGGCTCAGCCCAAGCGCGTTGGCGATGGCCTCGCGGTCGATCCAGGCGCGGATCACCGCGGCAAGGCCGCGCGAGGCTGCGAACAGATAGACATTCTGGGTGATCGCACCAGCAGCGGCGAAGGCAAAGCCGGTGCGCTGGCTGACGGGTACCAGCTTCATGCGGCTCTGGTCGGCGACATAGACGAGATCCAGCGGCGCTTCGTCGACGAAGTCCTGATAGCCCGTCACGCGCCTGATGTCACTGCCGGCTGCGAGCTGCAGCGTGTTGGCTTCCGCGTCGTAGAGATAGGCGCCCGACGGCAGGGCGACATAGATGTCGATTTCCCTGGCATTCATTGCCGATGGGGCGGTCCGCCCACCGTCTTTGCGGTTGATGCCATTGGCCGCCCATAACAGGTCGGACAGCGTCGGTAGCGGCAAATCCGTCTTCGCGAATTCGCGCCAGGTACGGCGCTTGGCGAGCGCCTCCGTCAGCGGCATCCCGCCGTCCTTTTCGGGCACAGGCAATGCGATGCTTGGCGCCGCGTCGCCCTTCGGCGGTTTCGGGCGCAACTGCCCCATCGCGCCGAGCGCCAGCTTTGTCAGGGTGTTCATTCCGTCCTCCTGTCCGGGACCTCCGAAACAAGAGGCTTCTTGGAGCGACGCCGCATTGTTGCAGATCAAAGGGCGGTCGGGAGATTGTCCCAAGCGCCGCTGTAGTTCGGCGCGCGGCGCTCCTTCCAGGCGGCGAGGCCTTCGCCGAGGTCATGGCTTCCCGCCAGCGCGGCAAACTGCTCGCTCTCGACCAAGAGGCCCTCCGATATCGGCATGTTCAGTCCGCGCGTCACTGCGGTGATCACGGCGCCTACCGCGAGCGGCGAATGCCGGATGATCCGGCCTGCGAGCAGCCGCGTCGCCGGCAGCAATTCGTCATGCGGCACCACCGCATTGACCAGACCGATCTCCAGCGCGCGTTGCGGCGAAAAGGGATCGCCGGTCAATAGATGTTCCAGCGCGCGCTTGCGGCCCGCCAGCCGCGGCAGCCGCTGCGTGCCGCCGAAAGTCGGCGGCATGCCGAGGTTGATCTCGGGTTTTGCGAACGATGCGCGCTCGCTGGCAATGGCAAGATGCACCGCCTCCGTGATCTCGCAGCCGCCGCCAAACGCGAGCCCGTTGACGGCGGCGATGACCGGCTTCTTGAAGGCCTCGAGCCGTGCGGTCATGGCCTGTCCGCGGCGCACGAATCGCGCACGGCAGTGGCGGCGCCGCGGAAAACGCTTTGCGAAAATTCGTGGATGTCGGCGCCCGCGGAGAAGGCGCGCTCGCCGGCGCCGGTAAGGATGATCGCGCGAACGCTGCCGTCGATCTCGATCGCGTCAAGCGCCGCCATCAGGCGGTCGATCAGTTCGTAGCTCAGCGCGTTCAGCCGTTCGGGGCGGTTCAGCGTGATCAGCGCGATGGCGTCTCTGACTTCGAGCAGAATGGATTCGGACATGCCGGCCTCCGGAGCGGTGAGGCGCACCCTAGGCGGCCGGCAGCATTGTGTATATTCACTGGTTAGTATACACGGCGGCCATGGCCGGCCCCGCAAATCTCACCCGCGAGCGCATCATTTCGGCGGCGAGCACGCTGTTCTACAGCGAGGGCATCCGCGCCGTGAGCGTCGATGCGGTCGCGGAAAAAGCCGGGCTCACCAAGCGCACGCTGTATTATCACTTCAGGAGCAAGGACGATCTGGTCGCGGCCTATCTCGCCGCGCGCGACCAGCCGAACCTCGCGCTGTTCCAGCGCTGGTTCACCGAGGCCGGGGGCGCTCTTCCTGCGAAAGTGCAGGCGATCTTTCGCCATCTTGCCCGCAACGCCGGCCATCCCAAATGGAAGGGCTGCGGTTTCCTGCGCACCTCGGCCGAACTCGCCAACCTGCCCGGCCATCCCGCGATCAAGATCGGCGCCGCGCACAAGAAGAAATTCGAGGCCTGGCTGCGCGAGACCTTCGAGGAAGCGGATATCGCCGGCGCGTCGCCGCTGGCGCGGCAAATCCTGCTGCTGCTTGACGGCTCCTTCGCGGTCGTGCAGCTGCACCGCGATCCCTCCTATATGGAGACGGCGGGCGAGGCGGCCTATTCCCTGGTGGATGCTGCGCTGAAGTCGAAGCGGCGGAGAACGCGATAGCCCTCAGCCCGCGCAGCCTGTTCCGGTGACATGTTCGTTCTTGACGACGGCTGCAACGAGCTTGCCGGCGACGCCGTCGAAATCCGAAGGCTTCAAATAGCCGCCTGTGTAAGCTTCCTGGGTGAGGCGTTCGATACGCCTGTCTTCGCCAGTCGACCATTGCGTGGCGATGTAGTCGGCGCCGAGCTTGCCGTGGATTTCGGGGTAGCGTTCGTACTGGTTCTGGCGGTGATAGTAATACTCGTTGATCCCGCTGATGAACTGCTTGCGCGCCTCGCCACAACGGCTGCTCCAGGGCAGATCGAGCGCCGCTATCGCGCCCTTGCGCTGCGAGACCCGCAATTCAACCGTATATTGCTCGGTGTCGCCATACGGCCTGCCGGGGTCGGTGGGTGCGAGCTGTGCGTCGGGCTTTGCCGGCGCGAAGGCCCAGAGCGTGATCTGCCCGGCCACCATTGCCCACAGGATGAACCAGACGGGCTTCATTGGACGGGATTGGCGCTGCCGAGCTGCCGCGGCAGGCAGACCGGCGACGGATGGTCCCAGAAATCCGGGCCGGCGAAACCCACGACGTCTTCGCGTACATCGTCCGGAAAATCCGCCTTGACGATACCCTTCTGTTCGAAGGCGGCGTGCAGCGCGGCCTGCACGCGCTTGTCGAGCGGCGTGTTGACGCTGTCGGCGCCTTCCTTCACTTGGTGGTCGCTGCAAGTCGTCATGCCGAGCATGTTGCGTCCGCAGCCGCGCTTGGCCTGCCACGCCCTGGCGTAGGCCGTCAGCGCGTCGATCAGGTTCGCCTTCATGGTCTTGTCGCAGGGCGACATCGCATAGGCGTTGGCCGCCTGCAGCGTGTCGAGCCGGATGGCGTTGCGCTTGGCGTCATCGTCGCCGCGGGCGGTGTGTTCGGCTTCCCAATCCTTGCGGGCGTGTTCCTTGGCGCTGTCGTCGCCGAAGTGCCGGTCCACCGTCCGCTGCAACGGAACGACCGCGACCGGCGAGAACGAGGAAAAGTTCATGGGGAATCCGCGCGCGGCCCATGACACGCCGACGAAGGCGCTCGCGAACGCCATACAGACGAAGAGGATGAAACGGGCCATGGCAAGAATTTCCAATGCAATCGCCATCAACCTAAAGGTGTCCGGTTAATGTTTTAACGCGACCGGCGCTGTCGCGGCGAAATCGCGTTAATGAAGCCTTGGCGGAATCGGTCAGGTTGCGGGCATTTTGCCCGGCGGCATCACCGCGGCCGCCTTGCGAAGACAATCCTTGCACAGGCAATTTTCGCCGACGACCGGCATCGGCAATCGCGCGGTTTCATCCGCGCACCAGCACGATCCGCCCGGATTGCACTCAAATTCAGTGCCGCATCGGGAACAGGCAAGGCGGCGGAAGGCGGGGTTTTCTGTCCGATGTGTCATGTCGCTAGCGGGGATTACGCCGTGTTTTCATGCCGGGTTCATCTCGAACGGCGGTATAGTCTCGCACGACTAAAGCGCAACGGAAACTCCGCCGAAGGAATCCCCAAAGAAACATCACAAGGGACTATCAAAGGGATACCAGATGGCCCGCGATTCCAGAAATGCGCTGGTGGCGCTCAATCGGTTTGGCTTCGGCGCGCGCGGCGGTGCCTCCGGCGATTTCGTCAACGCGGCCTCCGATCCGCGCGGCTTTGTCAAAGCCGATCTCGCCCGTCCCAGCGCCGTGCTCCTGGAAGTGCCGGGGCTGCAGTCGACGCCCGATCTCGCCAAGGCCGTGTTCCAGTATCAGTTCGAGCAGCAGCAGGCGCGCGCCGCCGCGAAGGCAGCTCAGCCGGCCGCGACCGAAGCGCCGCCGCAAGTGCCCGCATCCGATGCCAAGCCGCAGCAGTTGCGCAATCTGTCGCTCGCCAATATCGCCCAGGACATTTCGCCGAAAGAGCAGCCCCTTCAGCCGGCAGCCAGCAGCGGCGCCAATGCGACCATGGCGCCGCAGGACGCGATGCAGCCGGCCGCCGCGCCGCCGCCAAAGCCGCCGCAGCTCAACGTGATCCAGAAGACGTTCCGCGCCGAGGCCTTGGCGCGGCTGCAGCGCGCCGCGCTCGCTGAATGCGGCTTTGCCGAGCGGCTGGTCGTGTTCTGGTCCAACCATTTCTGCATCTCCGCGAGCAAGGGCGGGCTGGCGCGGATGTGGGCCGGCTCGTTCGAGCGCGAGGCGATCCGCCCGCACGTGCTCGGCCGCTTCGCCGACATGCTGAAGGCGGTCGAGCAGCATCCGGCGATGCTGTTCTTCCTCGACAACCAGCGATCGCTCGGACCCAACTCGCGCGCCGGCATCAACCGCCAGCGCGGCTTGAACGAAAATCTCGCGCGCGAGATCATGGAGCTGCATACGCTCGGCGTGAACGGCGGCTACACCCAGGACGACGTCACCTCGCTCGCGCGGATCATCACGGGCTGGACCTTTGCCGGACGCCAGGGCATCCTCGGCACGCCCGGCAGTTTCGTGTTCAACGCCAATGCGCACGAGCCCGGCACTCAGCGCGTGCTCGGCAAGGTCTATGAGGCGAACGGCGTCGCGCAGGGCGAGGCGGTGCTTGCGGATATCGCGCGCCATCCCTCGACCGCAAAGTTCATCGCGAGCAAGCTTACGCGCCACTTCGTCGCCGACGATCCGCCGCCCACGCTGGTGGCGAAGCTGCAGGATGTCTTCACCAGGACCGACGGCGACCTGCGGTTGCTGGCGAATGCGCTGGTCGATGCGGACGAAGCCTGGACCGCGCCGCTGTCCAAGATGCGTTCGCCATACGAATATCTGGTCGCGACGGGACGGGTCTTCGCGCGCGTGCCGGAAGAGCCCGGCCGCTATCTCGCCGGGCTCAATCTGCTGGGCCAGCCGCTGTGGTCGCCGGCGGGGCCGAACGGCTTTCCCGACACCAATGCCGCCTGGGCCGCGCCCGAGGGCATGAAGCTGCGGCTCGACATTGCGGCGCAAGTATCGGCACGGCTACCCGACAGCCTCGATCCCCGCGAAATGCTCGAACTCGCCGCGGCCGATGCGGCGTCGGAAGAGACACGCCGCACCATCGAGCGCGCGGAATCGCGGCAGCAGGCGATGGCGCTGCTATTGATGTCGCCGGAATTTCAGAGGAGATGACGATGGATTGCTGTCAAGGCTACGCCCGGCTGGTGACGTCGCGCCGTGCGCTCCTGCTCGGCGGCGCCTCCTTTGCCGCGTGGGCCTATTTGCCGAAATTCGCCCGCGCCGCCGACGGCCGCGACCCGCGCCTGATCGTCGTGATCCTGCGCGGCGCGCTCGATGGTCTTTCCACCGTAGCTCCAATCGGCGATCCCGACTATGCCCCCCTGCACGGCTCGATCGCGCTGACATCCGGCGGGCAGCATCCCGCCTTGATGCTCGACTCCTTCTTCGGCCTGCATCCGTCTATGCCGGAATTCTCGCGCATGTATGCGAACAAGCAGGCCGTGGTGATCCATGCGGTGTCGACGCCCTATCGCGACCGTTCGCATTTCGACGGGCAGGACGTGCTGGAAAGCGGCTATGCCGGTCCGGGCCGGGTGCAGTCCGGCTGGCTCAACCGCGCGCTGGAAGCGTTGCCGCGCGGCGAACGCGTGGTGAGCGCACTCGCGGTAGGTCCCACCACGCCGCTGGTGCTGCGCGGCGCCGCGCCGACGGTGGGCTGGGCCCCGGTGGCGCTGCCGAATGCCGACGACGACACCGCGATGCGGCTCGTCGAACTGTACCGGCATCAGGATCCCGCGCTCGCGACCGCGCTGTCGCAGGGGCTGCAGCTCGAGAAGATGGCGACCGGCAATGCCATGAAGCCGCAGCCGGGCGGCAATGCCAACACCGCCATGCGCAACGTCGCGCGCGGCGCGGCGAAATTGATGGTCGCCGACGACGGCCCGCGCATCGCAGCACTCGCCTTCGACGGCTGGGACACCCATGCCAATGAAGGCGGCCCGGTCGGTCGTCTGGCGCAATTGCTGTCAGGTCTCGACGGCGCGTTCGCGGAATTCGAGAGCGGGCTCGGCGATCGCTGGTGCGACACCGCGATCGTGGTCGCCACCGAATTCGGCCGCACCGCGCATATCAACGGCACCGAAGGCACCGATCACGGCACCGGCACCATCGCGCTGCTCGCGGGCGGTGCGATCAAGGGCGGCCGCGTGATCTCGGATTGGCCGGGGCTGAAGCCAGCGAACCTCTATCAGGGCCGCGACCTCGCGCCGACCATCGACCTGCGCGCGGTGATCAAGGGCGTCTTGGCCGACCACCTCGGCCTCAGCGAGCGCGTGCTGGCGCAGACGGTGTTTCCGGACAGCGCGGCTGCGAAGCCGATGAAAGGGCTGATCGCTTGATCGCTGGCGTTAGCCTCTACCACCGCTGTCGTCCCGGCCAAGCGAAGCGCGAGCCGAGACCCATAACCACCGGCGGCAATTGTTTTCGCCTGCTGTCGGTTACTCTGTTCTTTTCCAACACACGCATCACGCGGTATGGGTCCCGGCCTTCGCCGGGACGACATTGGAGATCACATCGTGATCCCGTCGATCTCGGCCATCTCTCCGCAATCTGCGCCTTGCGTCGCCTCTCGGAAATGACGACATAGTGTGGAGCATCAGGAGATCATCGAATGTACATCGCCATGAATCGCTTTCGCGTTGCCAAGGGTTCGGAGGCGGACTTCGAGCAGGTCTGGCAGTCGCGCGATACGTATCTCGACAAGGTCCCCGGCTTTATCGAATTCCACCTGCTCAAAGGACCAGAGGCCGAGGACCACACACTTTACGCCTCGCATACCGTGTGGGCGAGCCACGCGGCCTTCGAAGACTGGACCAAGTCGGAGGCGTTCCGCGCGGCGCATCACAAGGCCGGCGACCACAAGCCGCTCTATCTCAGCCATCCGCAATTCGAGGGGTTCGAGGTCAAGCAGACCGTGGGCGGCGCGAAGTAGCGCCCGAGACAATGCGGTAGCATGGTCCATGAGGGAGTTGGTTGTTTGATTTCCACCTCTCCCCGCTCTTTTGCGGGGAGAGGTCGGAGGCGGCGCGCAGCGGCGCCTCCGGGTGAAGGGCAAGGCAATGCGCGGCCGCAACGAGAAAACCATCAGAATCGCGAGACGGCTGCGCGTCAATCAAACGAACGCCGAAACGGTTCTGTAAAATTGCATTCGCAATCGTCAGATCGACGGTCACAAATTCGCCAGGCAAGTTCCGATAGGCGCTTACATCTGCGACTTTGTGTGTCGGGAAAAGCAGATCGTGATCGAATTCGACGGGGGACAACATGCAGAGTCGGCCGCTGACGCTGTCCGCGATCGCTACCTCATCACTGAAGGATATCGCGTACTTCGATTCTGGAACAACGAGGTGCTCGGTAACCTGGAAGGTGTGTTGATCACAATTCAGGCCGAGTTGCGCGGATAGAGCCCCTCACCCCAACCCTCTCCCCGCGAAGGGCGGGGAGAGGGGGCGAGAGAGCGGCGCCCGTATTTC
Source organism: uncultured Alphaproteobacteria bacterium (assembly GCA_963847045.1). Lineage (GTDB taxonomy): Bacteria > Pseudomonadota > Alphaproteobacteria > Rhizobiales > Xanthobacteraceae > Bradyrhizobium. Next base: position 224,472 of record CAWJYQ010000025.1, read on the forward strand.
GGAATGACAAACGTTACTTCGTGATCTTGTCGATCTCCGCCATCTCTTCCGCGGAAAAATTCCACGCGATCGCCTTCACGTTCTGCTCGACCTGCTCGACGCGGGTGGCGCCCGCAATCACACTTGCGACCTGGGGGCGGGCGGCGAGCCAGGAGAAGGCGAGCTCCAGCATGGTGTGGCCGCGCCCTTGCGCGAACGCCTGCAGTTTTTCCACGATCTCCTCGTTGCGAGCGGTGACGTAGCGGTCGCGCAGCCGGGGCACCTTGCCGAAGCGGGTGTCGTTCGGCGCGGCCTCGCCCTTCCTGTACTTGCCGGTGAGCAGGCCGCTTGCGAGCGGAAAGAACGGCAACAGGCCGAGCCTGTATTCCTGCGCGGCCGGCAAGATGTCCTTCTCGATGTCGCGTACCACGAGAGAGTATTCGTCCTGGCAGGAGATGAAGCGGCTGACATTCATCGCGCGCGCGACGTATTCAGCTTCTGCGACGCGCCAGGCCGGAAAATTGGAATTGCCGATGTAGCGGACCTTGCCATGCCGGACGAGATCGTCGAGCGCGCGCAAGCTCTCCTCGATCGGTGTCAGCGGGTCGTAGTCGTGCTGCTGATAGAGATCGATGTAGTCGGTCTTCAGCCGCTTCAGAGAAGCTTCCACTGCCTCCATGATGTAGCGGCGCGAGGCGCCCTGCTTGGTGCCGTCCTCTGCCATCGGCTTGGAGTATTTCGTCGCCAGCACGATGTCCTTGCGGCGGTCGCCGAGGACTGTGCCCAGCACGGTCTCCGAGCCGCCCATGTTCGAGTAGATGTCGGCGGTGTCGAACAGGGTGATGCCGAGGTCGAGCGCCTTGTGGATAACTTTGCGCGAGGCTTCGAGGTCGATGCGCTGGCCGAAATTGTTGCAGCCGAGGCCGACGGCGGAGACGCGCAGGCCGGAGCCGCCGAGATTGCGAATTTCCATGGAAATAATCCTGTGCAGGCGATTTTGGGCGGAGGGGCGCGCATTGTGACGCGGCCAAAAACGCGCGGCAAGGCGCGATCCTACCATGGCACCGCATGACCGCCCGGCGCTAGCGCATGATCCGGAAAAGTGTGTAGCGATTTTCCGAAAAGATCATGCGCAAACAAGAATCTAGAACGCGATGAGGATTTATCTCATCGCGCTCTAGACGCTATACAGCGACAAATTCGGAAAACAGGGGCCCAAAAAAAGTGCGGCCCCGGTCAGACGCGGCGACTGACGGGGACCGCTGGGGCGCTTGATCTGTGACGGGGGGGGCCTGATCAGACGCAGGGGCAGCCTAGCCCTGCTTTGTAACGTGCCGGTGACAGGTTTATTTATCCACAGGCTGAAAAGTGCCGATATTCAGCCTGTTTTGCGGGGGGCGCGAGGCGAACCGCTGCGGGCGATGTGCGTCAGACCTGCTTACGATAGATGATGAAACCCTGATGCTCGGCGACCTTGTCGTAGAGCATGCGCGCGGTGCGGTTGGTCTCGTGCGTCTGCCAGTAGACGCGCGGCGAGCCGGCTGCTTGCGCCTGTTGATAGACGGCTTCGATCAGCGCGCGGCCGACGCCCTTGCCGCGTGCGGCTTCAAGTGTGAAGAGATCCTGCAGGTAACACACCGGCTCGATCAGCGTCGTGCTGCGGTGAAAGAGATAATGCGTGAGCCCCAGCAATTCGCCGCCGCTTTCGGCGACCAGCCCATGCACCGGCTCGTAGCCGTCGAAGAAGCGCGCCCAGGTCCTCTCGGTGATTTCGCGCGGCAGCGCGGTGGGACCCGAGCGGCCGTAGAACGCGTTGTAGCCGTCCCACAGGGGAAGCCATTTGTCGAAATCGCTTCGCTGCACGAAGCGGACGGACAAGTTATCAGACATCTTATATCTTTCGGTTCGCGCGCGGTCGTCCCCTCTTAAGGACTCTGTGCGGTGCGATCAACGATATTTCAGGGCTTGACGCTCATGCTTTGCCATAAACCCTCATGGTGAGGAGGCGCATAGGCGCCGTCTCGAACCATGAGGCCCGGCTGATGGCCTCATCCTTCGAGACGCGCGCACGCGCGCTCCTCAGGATGAGGGGATAAAGCCGCTTGTGACGCAGCAGGACTATTCCGCGGCTCGGAGCGAGCGGGAAAGGCCGCGGTCGCCGCCGCGCAGCGAGCGCAGATATTCGGCGTTGGCGGGATCGTCGCTGTTGCGGACAAGGTCGGTGACCGGCGTGTAGGCGAGCATGCGTCCGCCGTCGGGCAGCGCGGTGCAGGAGAAGCGCAGCACGGTGCCGTCCTTCAGGTTGATCGTGATCGGCGTCGAATCGCCTGATCGCATCATCTCCATGCGCCGCGCGATGAAGGCGTTCAGTTCGTCCGCCGGCATCTCGTAGGCGCCGGTGTCGCGGCCGTGATACATCAGGGCGATGAAGGGCGGCTTGGAGTCGGCCTTGGCGTCGGGCAGCGCAAAATAATCGCGGAAGGCGCGGTTGATGAACTCGGCGCGGGTATCGGCATCGAGCAGCACGATGCCGATATCGACCTGGTCGAGCGCGGCCGACAGCCGCTCCGCGGTCGCGTAATGGCGCCGCTCCATCGCGAACGCGTCCGTCAGCCATTGCCGCAGCAATCCGGTGATCGCGGCGGTGCCGCCCGCGGTCATCGCCAGCATCGCGAGCCGGATGAAGTCCGCGGTGTCGTAGCCCGGCGTGGCGCGGTGATCGAGGAAGAACAGCGCGGAAGCAAGGATCGCGATCGCAGCGCTGACCGCGGCTGAACGCAGGCCCGAGAGCGAGCCGGCAAAGGCGATGATGCAGACCAGGAGCGGCGCGGGATTGGGCACGCCGGCCATGTGGCGTTCGAGCACGATGGCGGTGAGCGCGGTCGCCGCCGCCAGCGCCGGTCCTGCGATTGCGCGCCAGTCCAGGTGCATTCCGTTTCTCGCCTTGCACGCGCGGTCAAATGGGAAGCTTGACCGGTTGTTGCATCGGAAGCGAATTTTCCGGCCCCCTGCTTAAGGAGCCGTTCATCCGGTGTGCAGAGCTTTCAGATTTGTTGGATCAAATCAGGCGAGGCTGGAACTAGATCGTCAGGCCGGCCTTGATCGTCAGCACGGTGAGCGCGATGGCGAGGCAAATCGAGAAGGCGCTGAAGGCGAGCGAGGCCACGACGGCGTCGGTCAGCCGGGGCGAGGCAACCGGGCTGCTGTGGCCGCTGAAACCTGCGGCGCCGGGCGACCGTTTCATGGCGAGGGGTCCTTTGGGCAGCGCGGGCGAATCACCCGCGACGGTTGAAAGCTCGCAAGCGCGGCCGGCAATATTGCGGCAGTTTCTCCGCTAAATCGCCGCAAGCGTTAAGCTTCGTTAACCAATTACGCGCCGGCCGCGATGCTTGCGGAATCGTCAACCTCGTCGGGGCGCCAGTCCATCGAGACGAAGCCCGGCGTCTGCTCGACCCGCCTCAGCCAGGCCCGGATCGCCGGAAAAGTGTCGAGCTCGAAGTCGCAGCGCTCGGCGACATGGGTGTAGCCATAGAGCGCGATGTCGGCGACGGTCAGCTGGTTGGCGGCGAAGAAGTCGTGGGTCTTGAGGTGATTTTCCATTACCTGCAGCGCCGCGTAGCCGCGCTCCATCCAGTCTTCCAGCGCATGCGTCTGCAAGACGCGGCCGCCCTTGACCAGCGCCAGCCAGAAATAGGCCGCGCCGATATTCGGCTCCAGCGCGTGCTGTTCGAAGAACATCCATTGCAGCGCCTCGGCGCGCTCGATCCGCGATTCCGGCGACAGCGGCGTGCCGTTGGCGACGTACCAGAGGATGGCGTTGGATTCGGCGATATAGCGGCCGTCGACAACCTCGAGCAGCGGCACCTGGCCGCTCGGATTCTTCTCGAGAAATTCCGGCGTGCGGCTTTCGCCGCGCAGAATGTCGATCTCGATCGCGTGGTAGGGCGTGTTGAGCAGCGCCAGCGCAAGGCGGACCTTGTAGCTGTTGCCGGAGCGCTGCATCGAATAGAGCTTGTACATTCGGACCGTGCTTTGAGTGGTGTGATGCGCCGAACGCAGCCGACGCGGGAACCCTTGATCGCGCCGCAACACGGCCAAACCCAAACAATGATGCCGTTGCGCATCTACCGCAAGACCCGCCGACTGGAAAAAGTCGAAAACCTCTACTGCACTGCAGCGGCGCGGAAAGTCTTCCCAACACGCCTCAACAATTCAGATCACGCTTGCGCGACCTGGCTTGCGGCCGATCGCTCTTCGTGCGCCGGTGCGCCGCCGTGCTCGTTCATCGACGGCACGATCGGAGGCGAGGCGCAGGCCTCGACGACCGACTGCGTTTGCACCGAGACGCGATGCGCGGCCGCGATCCAGCAGGCCGCTGCGATTGCGATGCCGGCCAGGACGTCGACGAAATAGTGGCTTCCATAGGCGGGGGTCGCGATCAGCATCATCGCGTTCCATCCGAGCCCGACCCATCGCAGTGTCCTGATGCCCCAGAGCGCCGCCGCAAACAGCACGGCGAGCGAGGCATGAAGGCTGGGGAATGTAATGATGCCCTCGGAATTTGCGCCGGCGATCGCATGCAGCGTTCCATCCCGCAGGCCGAGGAAGGCCGGCCAACTGCTCGCCGATACCGGCAGGAAGCCGTTGAACTCGCCCGGCTGAAGACCGAGGAAGAGCCATGGCCCCGTTGCCGGAACCACTGCAGAGATCGCAATCGTGACAAGGGTCGTTATGACGAACGCCACGATGAAGCGGCTCAATCGCGCCAATTGCCCGGTCGCTCCGAGCGCGATCGCCGTCGTCACCAGCTGCGGTACAAAGCTTGCGTAGGCACAGCGCAGCAATTTCTCCAGCAGCGGGTGCTGCGCGGTGAACGTCACCACCCCGGTCCAGTCGAAGCCGAGCCCGAGGTCCCATTCGTTGAGCATCGCATCCTGCAGCGGCAGCGAGGCGGCGGCCGCCACGTAGGAGAGGGGGGCGGCCACTGCGGCGAAGCCCATGAACAGCGCCATGTTGGCGAGAATTGCGCCGAGCCGGGCTTCGTTGCGCAGGGATCGATAGAGCCAGCCGCCAATGGTCAAGAGGCCGGTCAGCGCGACCGGCAGCAGGAACGAGCGAAAGTCGATCTCAAACCGTCCGGTCAGCGCGCAGCCGACGAGCCCGGCAGCGATCAGGCCGATCGTCACCCAGACCCTGGCTTCCACCCGTCGCAGATGATCGTCGCTGTTCATAGCGGACCGGCTGTTCTTGTTGGCGCACGATCTTTCGAAAAGACCGGCTTTGCATTCCGGTTATTGCTCTAGCAACGCGGCCTTTGCAGAACGTTAATCCGAAGCCGTGGAGAGCAGCAAAAGTGCCGGCAAAATCCGTGCTTTTCGCTTGCCGATGGTTCGTAACAGCCTTAGAAAAACCAACGCGCGCTCAGCGCGCGCTTCTTCAGTCAAAATCCGGAGATGATGATGCCTTTCCTGTCCGCTGCGCTCGACCGTGTGAAGCCGTCCGCGACGATTGCGGTCACGGATAAAGCACGCGCGCTGAAAGCGGCGGGTCGCAATGTCATCGGCTTAGGTGCGGGCGAGCCGGATTTCGACACGCCTGACAACATCAAAGAGGCCGCGATCAAGGCGATCAAGGACGGCAAGACCAAGTACACCGATGTCGGCGGCATTCCCGAATTGAAGGAAGCCGTGATCGCCAAGTTCAAGCGCGAGAACGAACTAAGCTACAAGCCGAACCAGATCATCATCGGCACCGGCGGCAAGCAGGTGCTCTACAACGCGCTGATGGCGACCATCAATCCGGGCGACGAGGTGATCATCCCCGCGCCCTATTGGGTGAGCTATCCGGAAATGGTGGCGCTCGCCGGCGGCGAGTCGGTGCCGGTGGTCTGCACCGCCGAGCACGGCTTCAAGCTGCGCGCGGCGGATCTGGAAAGGGCGATCACGCCGAAGACCAAGTGGATCATCCTCAACTCGCCGTCGAACCCGACGGGGGCGGCCTATTCCCGCGCCGAGCTGAAGGCGATCACCGACGTGCTGGTGAAGCATCCGCAGGTCTGGGTCATGACCGACGACATGTACGAGCATCTGGTCTACGACGACTTCAAATTCACGACGCCGGCGCAGATCGAGCCGAAACTCTACGATCGCACGCTCACCGTGAACGGCGTGTCGAAGGCCTATTGCATGACGGGCTGGCGCATCGGCTATGCCGGTGGTCCGGCCGAGCTGATCAAGGCGATGGCGACCATCCAGTCGCAGTCGACCTCGAACCCCTCGTCGATCGCGCAATGGGCCTCCGTCGAGGCGCTCAATGGTCCGCAGGATTTCATCCCCAGGAACAACAAGGTGTTCAAGGAGCGGCGCGACCTCGTGGTGTCGATGCTGAACCAGGCCAAGGGCATCGACTGCCCGCGGCCGGAAGGCGCGTTCTATGTCTATCCGTCCTGCGCGGGAACCATCGGCAAGACCACGCCGTCGGGGAAGAAGCTCGCCAATGACGAGGACTTCGTCACCGAGTTGCTGGAGAGCGAGGGCGTTGCCGTCGTGCAGGGTTCCGCGTTCGGACTTGGACCTGCGTTCCGCATTTCGTATGCGACCAAAACCTCGGACCTCGAAGACGCCTGCAAGCGCATCCAGCGCTTTTGTGGCAATTTGCGCTAGAGCGTTTTCGAGCGAAGTGGAATCCGGTTCGCGTCAAGAAAACGCGTCACAAAAAACGGCTTGTCAAATCACAAGACACATAATGGTCTTGATGTTTTGACGGCAATTTTCGGAAGCGCCTTGTTTTGAACACGGCGCTTCCTTCCTGTCCCTCCGCTTTTTCAATTCGCGGAGAACAGACCATGCGACTTTCTATTCTTTTCATCGCCGCCGCTGCGTTGGCGGGCACCATCGCCGGCGCGCATGCGATGCCGGCCGTGCAGGCGGGCATCCTCGAATGCCGCGGCGGACAGAATGTCGGCTTTGTCGTTGGTTCCGTGGCGAGCCTGGAATGCGTGTTCCAGAGCTCGGGCCGCCGGCCCGAGGCCTATGTCGCCACCGTGCGGCGCATCGGCCTTGATCTCGGCGTCACCGCGCAGACGCAAGTGAGGTGGGCCGTCAACGCGCCGACCAGCCGGCTCGGCTTCGGCGAACTCGCCGGCACCTATGGCGGCGTCGGCGCCAACGCGTCGATCGGCGTCGGTGGCGGCGGCAATTTCCTGGTCGGCGGTCCGCGCAATGCCTTTGCGCTGCAGCCGATCAGCGTGCAGGGCCAGACCGGATTGAACGTCGCGGCCGGCATTGCCGGCATCGAGCTCGAGCCGGTCGGCTTCGGCTATCGCGGCCACCATCGTCATCATCGCCGTCACGGCTGATGAATAAAATCGAATTGAATCAATCAGGAGGCCCGCGAAAGCGGGCCTCTTTATCTTTGGCGCGGTGGAACCTGTTGTGGCATAGAGGAACCGGCGCCGGGCTCGGCCTTTGCGCCCGCATCACATCTTTCATTCGGAGTTTTCTTTATGCGCCGCTCAATTGTTCTTGGCGCGGTGGCCGCAGGTTTGCTGGCCGCGCCGCTTGCCTCTGCCGACGCACAACAGCCAATGACGCGCGTGCAGGTCGGCGTGCTCGAATGCCGCGGCGGCGCCTCTATCGGTTTCATCGTCGGCTCCGTGACCAATCTCGGCTGCGTGCTGCGCGTCGAGGGCGTACCGGAGGACCGCTACGTCGCAACCATCCAGAAGGTCGGCCTCGATCTCGGCATCACGCAGGAAACCGCTTTGGCCTGGGGTGTCTTTGCACCGACCGCCCGCCTCGGGCCGGGTGATCTCGCCGGTAATTATGCCGGTGCACAGGGCAGTGCCTCGCTCGGCGTCGGCGGCGGCGGCAATGTGCTGGTCGGCGGTTCCAACAATTCGATCGCGCTGCAGCCGCTCAGCCTGCAGGGCCAGGTCGGCATCAACATCGCCGCCGGACTGGAAAGCCTGGAACTGCGTCCGGGGCGTTAACAACGGCGTCTCCGCGTCATTGCTGGGAGCGCCAGCGACGAAGCAATCCATACTGTTTCCATGGAGGTAATCTGGATTGCTTCCGCCTTCGCCAAGGCTTCGGCGGACAAGTCGCGGAGCCTGTCATCGGGCGCGCTTCGCGCGACCCGTTGGCTCGCAGTGACGGTGAGCGGAAACTGTTTCCTCACGATGCACCGCAGCGACGAATTCTCCCTTGCCAAATCTCGGGGGCAGGCAGAGCATAATCGTTTGCCGACCCAATCAAGGGCCGAGCTCCGTAACCAAGGAGGCGGCGAATGGGACAAGACGTCAGAAGTCCCCGCGGTCCACGGTGCATCGCACTGGTGGGCCCTTTCCAAAGCGGTAAAACCACACTTCTCGAAGCAATACTGGCGCGCACCGATGCGATCCCGCGCGCCGGCAGCGTCGATGCCGGCACGTCCGTCGGCGACGCCAGCGCCGAGGCCCGCCATCACAAGATGAGCGTTGGCCTGACGGCGGCGACCACCACCTTCATGGGAGAAAGCTACACCTTCATCGACTGCCCGGGCTCGGTCGAGTTCGCGCACGACATGCGCGCCGCGCTGCCCGCGGTCGATGCCGCGGTCGTGGTCTGTGAGGCCGACGAGAAGAAGCTGCCGCAGCTGCAGATCATCCTGCGCGAGCTGGAAGACCTGAAAATTCCGCGCTTTCTGTTCCTCAACAAGATCGACCGCGCCAACAAGCGCATCCGCGAAACGCTTGGTACCCTGCAGCCCGCCTCGCGCGTGCCGCTGGTGCTGCGCCAGATCCCGATCTGGAACGGCGAGCTGATCGAAGGCTTTGTCGATCTCGCGCTGGAGCGCGCCTTCGTCTATCGCGAGCACAAGGCGTCCGAAGTGATCGCGCTCGAAGGCGGCAATCTCGACCGCGAAAAGGAAGCGCGCTTCTCGATGCTGGAGAAGCTCGCCGATCATGACGACGCGCTGATGGAGCAGTTGCTCGAAGACATCCAGCCGCCGCGCGACGCCGTGTTCGACGATCTGGCCCGCGAATTGCGCGAAGGGTTGATCTGTCCGGTGCTGCTCGGTTCCGCCATCCGCGAAAACGGTGTGCTGCGCCTGATGAAGGCGCTACGCCACGAATCGCCCGGGGTAACGGAAACGGCAAAACGCCTCGGCGTGCCCGCCACCAAGGACGCGCTCGCCTATGTGTTCAAGACCATGCACTTGCAACACGGCGGCAAGCTGTCGCTGACGCGCCTCTTGACCGGCCATCTCGATGACGGCGCGACCTTGCAGTCATCTTCCGGCGGCTCGGGCCGCGTCTCCGGCATCCTTGCCGTGAACGGCGCCTATGACAGCAAGCGTGCGTCGGCGGAAGCCGGCGAAACGATCGCGCTCGGCAAGCTCGATGCGATCAAGACCGGCGACACCGTCGGCAACGGCAAGACCGCACCTGGCTCGCTGGTTGCGGTCGAGCCGACGCCGGGCGTGCTGTCGATCTCGATCGCGGCGACCGACCGCAAGGACGACGTCAAGCTCGGACAGGCGCTGCTGCGGCTCAACGAGGAGGATCCTTCGCTGACCATGGTGCAGAACGCGCGCACCCACGACACCGTGCTGTGGGGGCAGGGCGAGATGCATCTGCGCGTGGCGCAGGAGCGGCTCAAGGACCGCTTCGGCGTCAGTGTCAAATCGCATCCGCCCGCGATCGGCTATCAGGAGACCATCCGCAAGCCGATCACCCAGCGCGGCCGGCACAAGAAGCAGTCCGGCGGTCACGGCCAGTTCGGCGACGTCGTGCTCGACATCAAGCCGCTGCCGCGCGGCAGCGGCTTCGAATTCCTCGAGAAGGTCGTCGGCGGCGCGGTGCCGCGCAACTATATCGGCGCGGTGGAGGAGGGCGTGGTCGACGGGCTCGTGCGCGGGCCGCTCGGCTTCCCCGTGATCGACGTGCAGGTGACGCTGATCGACGGCTCCTATCACAGCGTCGATTCCTCCGACCTCGCGTTCCGCACCGCGGCGCGGGTCGGCCTCAACGAGGGACTGCCGCAGTGTCAGCCGGTACTGCTGGAGCCGATCTATGTGGTCGAGATCGTCTGTCCCAACGACGCCACCGCCAAGATCAACGCGATCCTGTCGGCGCGGCGCGGACAGATCCTCGGCTTCGACACCCGCGAAAACTGGAGCGGCTGGGATTGCGTCCGCGCCATGATGCCGGAAGCGGAAATCGGCGAATTGATCGTCGAGCTGCGTTCGGCCACCGCCGGCGCCGGCAGCTTTAGCCGGCAGTTCGACCACATGGCCGAAGTGACCGGCCGCGCCGCCGACCAGATCATCGCCGCCCATCGCGACGCGGCGTGATCACTCCTCCTGCGGCTGGGTAGCGCCCCCTTATTTGCTTTGGACACCGCCCCCTCCCTTCAAGGGTTGGGGCGGTGCGCTTTGCGCCGGCCGCGCCGGCGCTGGCGCTGGGAATGGGGACGATCTTTTTGATATATGATACATGCAGATTGATGCTTGAAGCCGGCATTCATAGGGTGTACCTATATGATCCCCATGGAGAGAAACCCTCGATGATCACTGCCAATCAGCTCAGGGCCGCGCGCGCCCTCCTGAATATCGATCAGCGGCAAACGGCCGATCTGGCAGACCTTTCCGTTCCGACCATTCAGCGCATGGAAGCCAGTGACGGCGTCATCCGGGCCAATGTCAATTCGCTGATGAAGCTGGTTTCCGCGCTGGAAAATGCAGGGATCGAGCTGATCAATCCGGGGGCTCCGAGTGCGTCCGGCGGCCGGGGCGTCCGGCTCCGCGACCATGTGGCAAATCCGCAGACCCCACATTCCGGCAGAAAGCAAGCTTCGCCGCGAACCGTCGAGCGGGCGCGATAGCAGCATGATCCGGAAAAAGCCTGCCCCGCACTTGGATAGCGGGTGGGAACCGGTTTTTCGAAAAGCATGCCCTCGGGCTTGACCCGAGGGATCATGCTCAAACCAAAGAGCAGCCGTCACGTCGTCACCGCGTTGCCCTCCACCCGCTGCAGCAGCGCAAGAAGGCCCCGCAGCATGGCCATCGGCGTCGGCGGGCAGCCGGGGATGTGAAGGTCGACCGGGATCACCTCGGAGACGCCGCCGACCACCGCATAGCTGCCGGCGAAGCAGCCGCCATCGCGCGCGCAATCCCCGATCGCGACCACCCATTTGGGATCGGGCGTCGCATGATAGGTGCGCTCCAGCGCGTCGCGCATGTTTTTGGTCACCGGGCCGGTCACCATCAGCACGTCGGCATGGCGTGGCGAGGCGACAAAGCGCAGGCCGAAACGCTCGGCGTCGTAATAGGCGTTGTTGATCGCGTGGATCTCGAGCTCGCAGGCGTTGCAGGAGCCGGCGTCGACCTCGCGGATCGAGAGGCTGCGGCCAAGCCGTCGCCGCGCCGCGCGGCCCACCGCTTCGGCGAGTTCGGCGAGCCCGGCCTCATCCGGTGACGGCGCCTGCTCGGTGAACGGCCGGCGGAACAGGCTTTCAAACAGCAGTCGGCGCATATCAGATATCCTGGCCCGAATAGGAGCAGTTGAACGACTTGTTGCAGAGGGGGAAGTCGGCGACGATGTTGCCCTCGATCGCCGCCTCGAGCAGCGGCCATTGAAACCACGAGGGATCGCGCAGGTGGCATCGTTCGATCTGGCCGTCGCGCAGGCGGAGCCAGACCAGGACGTCGCCGCGAAATCCCTCGACGATGGCCATGCCTTCGCGGGCCTCGCGCCGGTTCGGCGCGTTGACTCGCGGCGGGCCTGCGGGGAGGCTGGTCAGAATCTGATCGACCAGCGCAAGCGACTGCTCGACCTCGCGCACCCTGATCCAGACCCGCGCATTGACGTCTCCCTCGTTCAGCGTCGGCACCTCGAAGCGCAAGCGGTCATAGGGTGGATAGGCCAATGTGCGTCGGGCGTCGAAGGTGCGGCCGGACGCGCGGCCGATATAGCCGCCGGCGGCGTATTGTCTGGCCAGTGCGGGTTTGAGCACGCCGGTATCGACGGTGCGATCCTGCAGCGAGGCGGTGTTGTCGTAGAGTTCGACCAGGCGAGGAAAGCGGCGGCGGATGTTGTCCAGCGTCGTCCGGATGACGTCCTTCCCCTCATCCGTCAGGTCGCGAGTCACGCCGCCGGGCACAATGATATCGCGCATCAGCCGATGACCGCATGCGGCGTCCGCCGCGCGCAGCACGCTCTCACGCAACACGCTGCAATGAGCGTGCATCAGGACAAAGGAGGCATCGTTGCAGATGGCGCCGATGTCGCCGAGATGGTTGGCGAGCCGCTCCAGTTCGGCAAGCAGGGCGCGCAGAAACACCGCGCGCTCGGGCACTGCGAGCTCAAGCGCGGCCTCCGCGGCCCTCGAAAATGCAAACGCATAGGCGACGGTGCTGTCGCCCGACACGCGTCCGGCGAGTTGTACGGCCCGCTCGAGCGTGGCGCCCGACATCAGCCCTTCGACGCCCTTGTGGGTGTAGCCGAGCCGTTGCTCCAGCCGGACCACGGTCTCCCCGCTTGCGGTAAAGCGGAAATGTCCGGGCTCGATGATGCCGGCATGCACGGGGCCGACCGCAATCTGGTGCACGCCGTCGCCATCCACGGGCAGGAAACGATAGGGCGCGCCGTTTGGCAGCGCGTCGATGCGATCGCCCAATGGGAAGCGAACGCCCCACTTATTGTGATCAAACCACGGGCGGCTATCGGGCGAGCCTTGCGCCGATAACCCGAACAGATCGTTCGCGGTCCGCTCCAGTCGAAGCGCCGGCGGGTGAAGTCTGCCGATCGAGGCATAGCTGTGATCGGAGCAATCCAGGCTGACGATGGCGACGTCGGCGGCGGCTTCATCCATGATCGCCATGTGCACCATGGAGGGTTCGCCCCAGAAGCCGAGCAAACTCAGCCGTCCTTGCGCGAGCTCGTTGGCCGTAAATCTCCAAAGGTGGGCGCCGACCACGGCGCGCGGCCAGGGCCTGCGTTGCAGGATCTCGCGTCCTTCCAGTATCCGATCGATCAGCGAGGCCATGTCGTGTTGATCCTATCCAAGAAGGCGGGCCACGTGCTGAAACCAGGCGACGAGCGGCGCGGGGAGATAGATGCCGGCGATCAGAACCAGGGAGAGATGGGCAAACATCGGCACATAGGAAGCATCCGCCGGCGCCGTGCTGCCGCGCGGCTTGCCGAAAGCGAGGCTGGTCAGGCGCAAGGTAAATGCGCCGAAGGCCAGCAGAAGCCCGAACACCAGCACGACCGCCAGCAGAGGGGCGCGGGCAAAGGTGGAACTGACGACCAGAAATTCGCTCATGAAAATGCCGAGCGGCGGCAGGCCGGTGATCGCGACGACGCCCACCACCAGGCCCCAGCCGAGCACCGGATGCGTTACCGTCAGGCCCCGGATCCTGGAGATTCGCTGTGTGCCCTTGATTTGCGAAATATGCCCGACGGCGTAGAAGATCGCCGATTTGGTGAGGCTGTGCATCACCATGTGCAACAACCCGGCGAAATTCGCGAGCGGGCCGCCCATGCCGAACGCGAACACGATGATGCCCATGTGCTCGATTGAGGAATAGGCGAACAGGCGTTTGATGTCGCGCCGGCGGTAGAGCATGAAGGCCGCGAACACCACCGAAACCAGGCCCGTCGTCACCATCAGCGTGCCCGTAGCAAGAGACGCCGGATTTGCGGCCAGCAATATCTTGAAGCGCAACAGTGCATAGAGTGCGACGTTCAGCAGCAGCCCCGACAGCACCGCCGAAATCGGCGTCGGACCTTCGGCATGCGCGTCGGGCAGCCAGGCATGCAGTGGCGCCACCCCGACCTTGGTGCCGTAGCCAAGCAGCAGGAACACGAACGCGACGTTGAGCAGCGCCGGATCGAATTTCGCCGCATGTTCGATCAGCAGCGTCCAGACCATGGCGTTCGGGCCCTCGCCGACGACCGGCTGCGCCGCCATGTAGACCAGGATGGTGCCGAACAGCGCGAGCCCGATGCCGACGCTGCCGAGGATGAAATATTTCCACGCCGCTTCGAGTGCCGCGTGGGTGCGATAGATGCCGACCATCAGCACCGTGGTCAGCGTTGCGATCTCGACGGCGACCCACATCAGGCCGATATTGTTGGACACGAACGCCAAATTCATGCCGAACATCATGATCTGGTACATGGCGTGGTAGAAACGCAGATATGTCGGCGTCAACCGCCCGGTCTCGAGTTCGTGGCCGATGTAGCCGGCGCTGAAGATCGACGTGGTGAAGCCCACGAAGGTGTTGAGCACGATGAAGACGATGTTGAGGTCGTCGACCAGCACATACGCCCCCGGATGCGGTCGTTCGACCACGAACAGCGAGAGCGCGGACAGGAACGTCGCGAGGCTGGCGACGACGTTGAGGCGCGCGGTGATCCGGTAGCCGGGCAGCACGGCCAACAGCGCCGCCGCGATGATCGGGATCAGGAGGACGGCCGAGACCGGCTCGAAGGAGGGCACGTTCATCGCCGTTCACCCCGGAAATCGTCGAGCGCGGAGACGTCGACGGAATCGAAGCGTTCGCGGATCCGGAACAGGAAGATGCCGATGACGATGAAGGCGATCAGGATCGAGAAGGCTACGCTGATCTCGACCACCAGCGGCATGCCCTTGGCGCCGGTCGCGGCGAGCACCAAGCCATTCTCCAGCGACATGAAGCCCACGACCTGGCTGACCGCATTGCGGCGGGTCACCATGACCAGAAGTCCGAGCAGCACGACCGACAGGGCGAAGGCGAGATCCTCTCGCGCCAGCGGATCGGCTTCGGCCGTCACCCGCAGCATCAGCACCATCGAGAGCGCGACCAGCGCCATTCCGACCAGCATGGTCGGGCCGATACCCACGGCCGCCTCGATGTCGCGATGAATTCCAAGCTGCTTGACGATGCGGTGCAGCGCCACCGGAATCACGATCGCCTTGAAGACCAGGGCGATAGCCGCAGTGATGTAAAGATGCGGCGCGTTCTGGACGAAGGCCTGCCAGGCCACCGAAAGCGCGAGCACCACGGCATGGAGCGCAAAGACGTTGAGCAGCGAGTAAAGCCGATCCTGGTACAGCATCATGAAGCTGATCAGAACCAGCGAGCCTGCCAGCGTATGCGAGATGTCGAAGGAGAGGCTGTGCATCTGCATCAGAAGCTCCTCGACACGAACAGCAGCAGCGTGCCGAGCAACCCGAGCATCAGCGCGGCACCAAGAAATTGTGGAACGCGAAACACCCGCATCTTCGCGGTGGCGGTCTCGAACAGCGCGAGGAGGAAGCCGGCGACCGTCAGTTTGACGACATAGGCGACGGTACCGACGGCGTAGGCGAACGCGCCGGTTCCGAACACCGCGATCTTCCAGGGCAGGAACACGCAGGCGATCAGCGAGATATAAAGCAGCAGCTTGAGAAACGCGCCGAACTCGATCATCGCGAGATGTCGGCCGGAATATTCCAGCACCATCGCCTCATGCACCATGGTGAGCTCCAGATGCGTGGCCGGATTGTCGACGGGAATTCGCGCGTTCTCGGCCAGCGCCACCATGATCAGCGCGATCACCGCCATGCCGAGCGAGACCCGCAGGCCGACATAGGAGGAGGCCATGTGATTGGCGACGGTCGATAGCTGGGTCGAGCCGGCAACCAGAGCCATGCAGAACACGATCAGCAGCATCGCGGGCTCGGCGAGGGCTGCGATCATGACCTCGCGGCTGGAGCCGATGCCGCCGAAACTGGTGCCGACGTCCATTCCGGCGAGCGCCAGAAAGAAGCGCGCGCTTCCGAGCAGGGCTACGATGGCGATCAGGTCCGCCGTCCAGTTGAACAGCAGCCCGGTCGCAAAGGTCGGCACCAGTGCCGCGGCGACCCAGATCGCGGCAAAGGTGACATAGGGCGTCACCCGGAACAGCCATGAGGCGTTATCGGCCAGCACCACCTCCTTGCGGAGCAGGCGCAAGAGATCGCGATAGGGTTGAAAGACCGAAGCGCCCTGGCGGCGTACCAGCCGCGCCTTGACCTTGCGCACGAAGCCGGTCAGCAGCGGGGCCAGCAGCAGCACCAGCAGCATCTGCAGTCCCTGCACCAGAATGTCGGAGATCACGACCATATCGCGAGCACCAGCAGTAGCGTGATGAGGCTGGCAAAAACCAGGCTGAGATATTGTCGGATGGTCAGGAACTGCAGGCGGTTGAGCCGATCGGCGGAGACGCCGACCGCTCGTTCGATCGGCTGATACATTCCCTCCCAGATCAGATCATGCAGCTCGATCCTCAGTCGCGCCGGCCTGACGTCTCCGGGGGGCGGCATCTCGACATGATCGCGGGCGCGGAACACCATCGTTCCGAACACGCGGCGGATCGGCTGCGCGAAGCTCTCCGCCGAATACTGGGCCGCCGGCGTCGGATCGGAGAAGCCGCAGCCCCAGGCCGGCCCTCGCCGCAATGCATGCGAGGCGAAACGGTGGATGAAAATGACGGCGAGCGAAGCGGACACCGCGATGAAAACCATCACCAATAGCCCGTTATAGGAGCTCCGGCTCTGCGCGATCGGCACGATCGAAAGCCACGCCTCGTTGGCCTGGATCGGCATGCGGCCGCCGAGGATCGCGGTGGTGATGGGCGACAGCGCGTCGATCACCAGTCCCGGCAGGATTCCGGCCAGCAGGCAGAGCGAGGCGAGGATCAACATGGCCGCCAGCGAAATGCGGTCGACTTCGCCGGCGGTTTCCGCCGCGGCGCTGCGCGGCCGGCCGAGAAAGGTCACGCCATAGGCCTTGACGAAGCAGGCGGCTGCGAGTGCTGCGGCCAGCGCCAGCATGGCGCCTACCGCGGGCACCATGATCTTCAGCGCCCATTGCGGCAGCTCCGGACTTTGCAGCATGGCCTGGAAGATCAGCCATTCCGAAACAAAGCCGTTGAACGGCGGCAGCGCCGAGATGGCGATGCAGCCGATCAGGACGGCGAAGCTCGTAACCGGCATCCGGTGAATGAGGCCGCCCAGCTTGTCCATGTCCCGCTCGCCGGTCGAGGTCAGCACGGCGCCGGCCCCGAAAAACAGCAGGCTCTTGAAAAACGAGTGGTTGAGCACGTGAAACAATGCAGCGGTGAAGGCCAATGCGGCCGCGAGCTTCAGGCCGTTGGCCTCAAACGCCAGTGCAAGTCCCAGCCCCGCGAAGATGATGCCGACATTCTCGATCGTGGAATAGGCGAGCAGCCGCTTGAGGTCCCGTTCCATCATCGCATAGAGGATCCCCATCACGGCGGTGATGCCGCCGAGAAACAGCACGATCGCGCTTGCCGGCCATGACGGCGGTCCCAGGAGATCGAAGATGACGCGGATGAACCCGTAGATCGCGACCTTGGTCATGACGCCGCTCATCAGCGCGGAGACGTGGCTCGGCGCCGCCGAATGGGCGAGCGGCAGCCAGACGTGAAGCGGCACCAGGCCTGCTTTTGATCCGGCGCCGAGCAGCATCAGGATCAACACCAGCGTCGCCACATAGGGCGTGTGTTCGGCGGCGCGGATGGCGGCAAAGCCGTAATCGCCGGCCGGTCCGGCAAGCAGGCCGAAGGCCAGCAGCAGCGCCAGCGTGCCGAAACTGGCCATCACCAGATAGATGTAGCCCGCTCTCGCAACGCCCTTCTCGCGATGATGCGCCATCACCAGCGCCCAGGAAGCCAGCGACATGAACTCCCAGCACAAGAGATAGGAGAACGCATCGTCCGCCAGCACGACCAGATTCATGCCGGCCAGGAACGCCGGGAAGAACGGCAGCACGCGCTGCGGTGTCGGCTCGTGGTGGCCGTAGCCGAGACCATAAAGGCTCGCCAAAGCCCCGCCCAGATTGACGACCGTCAGGAAAAACGCGGCCAGCACGTCGAGGCGGAAATGCGCGCCAAGCCAGGGCAAACCGATCGGCAGAGTCATGCCGGATGCCTCGGCCTTGCCGGCGATCAACCAATCCAGTGCGGCAAACAGCCCGACCACGCAGATCGCCAGTGTGGCGCCGTAGATCACATCGGTGGCGCGGCTGGCGCGGCCGAGCGCGATCGCGAGAATGGCGGTCGCCAGCAAGGCAGCGACGCACGACAATTGCAGGACAATGGCGGAGATCGGGAGCGCCGCGATCATGGGCGTGCCCTGGTTCTGCCGGATGCCTTGGATCCGGATGCCTTGGATCCAGATGGCCTGGATCGGGAATCCGGGAGAGCATTGGGCGCGTCCGACCTCGTCTTCAGCCGCACCCCGCGGCCCTGTGCGTTGCTGACGGCCCCCTCGTCGATCATCTCGATCCCGGCCGCGTCGAATGCGGCGATCAGCTTGACGAGCGAATCGACATTGCCCCGGACCATCGTCTCGCTAGCCTCCATGCGCTGAATGGTCGGCACCGAGAGCCGCGACAGTTCGGCGAGCCGGCGCTGATCGATGCCGAGAAGCACCCTGGCGGCCCGCAATTGCGCCGCGGTGATCACTGATTGGCCTCAAGGCGCGGCCCCCCGCCGGTATTAAACATCATCTTTGCATCATAATTAATGATGTTAAAGTGTCAACAAGTGATATTTTAAATATCTAATCTGAGGGGATACCAACCTTGCTTTTCAAGGCCGCCACTTTCGTCAACACTGCAGGTCGCGACGATGGTGCTTCGGGGCGATGCTTGATTCACGCCGCAACATAATTCTGGCCTGCGCACTGAGTGCGCTGGCCGGCTATGTCGATGCGATCGGCTTCCTGCACCTCGGCGGCCTGTTCGTCTCCTTCATGAGCGGCAACTCGACGCGGATGGGCGTCAGCCTCGGCGCGGGAGACTGGCGAACTGTGGCCGAGGCATTCGGTCTGATCGTGCTGTTCGTGATCGGTGCCGCCGGTGGCAGCCTGATCGTGCTCGGCCGCGGCATCCATCGGCAGCCATGGATCCTGCTGGCGGAGGCGTTGCTGCTGGCGGCTGGCGCGCTTTGCTATGCCTTCAATCTTCCGAATCTCGCGGTCGCCGCCGTCGTGATGGCGATGGGATTGGAAAATGCGGTGTTCCAGATCGACGGGGGCGGCGAACTCGGCGTCACTTATGTGACCGGCGCGCTGGTGAAGGTCGGTCAGCTCGTCGCCGCCGCGCTGACCGGCGGCGATCGCTTCGGCTGGGTTCCGAACCTGTTGTTGTGGGCAGCGCTGGTCGCAGGAGGGGTTTGCGGCGCCTCTGCCTATCACTGGATCAACCTCGCCTCGATCTGGTTTGCCGCGGGCGGCGCATTGGGCTGAGCGCAATGGTCGGCGCGACGATCCACCTCTAGCATTGACAGCGACCGCGGCTTGTCTGAAGTGACGGCCATGACGCCGACAGCCAGACCCCCTGCCGCATGCCTGATCGGATGGCCGGCCGCGCATTCGCGCTCGCCGCTGATCCATCGTTACTGGCTGCGCACGCTCGGCATCGAGGGCGGCTATGTCATCGAGGCGGTGCCGCCGGACGATCTCCGCGATTTCGTGCTGCGGCTCTCGCTCCGCGGCTTTGTCGGCGCCAATGTCACCATCCCGCACAAGGAGAGCGTGCTCGATCTCTCGACGCCGGATGCGCGGGCGCTCGCCATCGGCGCCGCCAACACGCTGTGGTTCGAGGACGGCGAACTGCATTCGACCAACACCGACGTCGAAGGCTTTATCAACAATCTCGACGCCTGCGCGCCCGGCTGGGACAAGGCCGAGGAAGCGCTCGTGCTCGGCGCCGGCGGCTCGGCGCGCGGGGTCGTGTTCGGCCTGATCGAGCGCGGGATCAAGCGCGTGCATCTCGTCAACCGGACGCGCTCGCGCGCCGAGGCGCTGGCCGAGAAATTCGGTGCGGCGGTTGTTCCGGCGGAGTGGGCAAAAATCGGCGAGCTGTTGCCGCGCGCAAAACTGCTGGTGAATACCACTTCGCTCGGCATGCACGGCCAGGATGCGCTCGACATCGATGTCGGACTTCTGCCGACAGAGGCGGTGGTCGCCGATCTCGTCTATGTGCCGCTGCAAACGCCGCTGCTTGTAGCCGCGAAGGCGAGGGGACTGAAGACCGCCGACGGGCTCGGCATGCTGCTGCACCAGGCCGTGCGCGGATTCGAATTGTGGTTCGGAAGGCGCCCGGAGGTGACATCGGAACTGCGTGCGATTGTCGAAGCCGATCTCACAAAACCTTGAGACGGGAATACTTCGCGCAATACGGGGTCACGTCCTGGATCGAGCCCGCCTTCCCGGAGACCGCGGTCGAAGTGCACGTGTTTCCGGAAAGCATGCGCGGCACCGGCGAGGGATTTCGAGATTCCGGGTCTGCTGCTTACGCACCATCCCGGAATGACGTCGGCAGCTTTCGCGATCGTGATGCCGTCCCACAGGAATAGCCCCCCATTTCCGGGGTTGCCGTGATTGACCACCGCAACCGCCCTGGAGGGACAAGGCTATGTTGAAACCGACATCGTGGCTGCCACGCCTGCTCGTGGCCTCAATCGCCGCCATTTCCGTTCTCGCCGCATCCGCATGGGCCCAGCAGGCGCCGACGGTGCGGATCCGCGGCACCATCGAGGCGGTCGACGGCAATGTGCTGAGCATCAAGTCGCGCGACGGCAGCGATGTGAAGGTGCGCATGACCGACAACGTCGCCGTGTTTGCCGTGGTGAAGACCGAGCTGTCGGAGATCAAGGAAGGTTCCTACATCGGCGTGACCGCGATGCCCGAACCCGACGGCGTCCAGAAGGCGATTGCCGTCCACATCTTCCCGGAAAACCAGCGCGGCGCGGCCGAAGGTTTCCGGCCCTGGGATCTGCGCGCCAACTCGACCATGACCAACGCCACCGTCGCCGAAACGGTCAAAGGCACCGAGGGTCAGAACATCCTGGTGAAATACAAGGACGGTGAGAAGAAGGTCGTGGTGCCGCCGGATACGCCGATCGTCAGCTTCGTCGCCGGCGACAAGAGCGAGGTGAAGCCGGGCGCCAAGCTCATCATCTTTGGTGCAACGAAGAAGGAAGACGGCATGCTGGAAGCGGCCCGCGTCAACGTCGGCCGCGACGGAATTACACCGCCGATGTAACGCTGAACGTCATTGCGAGGAGCGTGAGCTCCGAAGCAATCCACATCTCCGCTTGCTGCGCCATGGATTGCTTCGCGGAGCCTGTCATCGGGCGCGCGTTCGCGCGACCCGTTGGCTCGCAATGACGACTACGTCGCAGTCCTCACACCGCGATCACGCGATCGTCGATCTCGGCGATGGTGTTGACGCCGCAGAGGCCCATGGTGGTCTCTAGCTCCTTGGCGATCAGGCTGATCGCCTTTGCCACGCCTTCCTCTCCGCCGGCGCCGAGGCCATAGGCATAGGCGCGGCCGATCATGCAGGATTTGGCGCCGTAGGCGAGCGCGCGCATCACGTCCTGGCCGGAGCGGATGCCGCCGTCGAACATCACTTCCATCTTCGAGCCGACCGTGTCGACGATTTCCGGCAGCGCCTCGATCGACGACGGCGCGCCGTCGAGCTGGCGTCCGCCATGGTTGGAGACCACCAGCGCCTGTGCGCCGGTTTTCGCGGCGATCTCGGCATCCTCGACATCGAGGATGCCTTTGAGGACCAGCTTGCCCGGCCAGATCGAGCGGACCCAGTCGACGTCCTTCCAGTTCAGCGTGGTGTCGAACTGCGAATTGATCCAGGTCGAGAGCGAGGTGATGTCAGAATCGACCTTGAGATGTCCGGCGAGATTGCCGAAGGTGCGGCGCTTGCCGCGCAGCACGCCGGCAACCCACGCAGGCTTGGTCGCGAAATCGATGAACTTCGACAACGTCCATTCCGGCGGCACGGTCATGCCGTTCTTGATGTCCTGGTGGCGCTGGCCGATCACCTGCAGGTCGACGGTCAACACCAGGGCCGAACATTTCGCCGCGATGGCGCGCTCGATCAGCGCCTTGATGAAACCGCGGTCCTTCATCACGTAGAGCTGGAACCAGAACGGCTTGTCGACGGCGGAGGCGATATCCTCGATCGAGCAGATCGACATCGTGCTTTGGGTAAAGGGAATGCCCGCGGCCTGCGCCGCGCGGCAGGCATGAATCTCACCGTCGCCGTGCTGCATACCGAGCAGGCCGACCGGGGCGAGAACGAGGGGCAGGGCAGAGGGCTCGCCCAGGATGTTGGTCGACATGTCGCGCTTGGAGACATCGACCAGGATGCGCTGACGCAGCTTGATCTGCTGCAGATCCTCGCGGTTGGCGCGCAGCGTCTCCTCGGCGTAGGAACCGCGATCGGCGTAGTCGAAAAACGCTTTCGGCACGCGGCGCTTGTGCAGCGTGCGCAGATCGTCGATGCAGGTGATATGCTTCATGAACGTTCCCGTCCCTTCTTGTATTGGCGCGTTTGAACGTCATCTAGCATGGTTGGACACTCTGCAAAATCGCGTCCCAGATGCTGCCGGGAGAGCCCATATGACCGCCTCACGCACCAAGCCGGAAAAGACCGACAGCGCCGAAAAGCGCCGGCTCGACGCCGCCCTCGAGGAGGGGCTGGAGGAGACTTTTCCGGGCTCCGATCCCGTCAACGTCATCCAGCCGCCGCCTTCGAGGTGCGACAAAGACGTCTTGCGAACGGACTGAAAGGCGGCTGCGGCTGCCGATAGCCGCCAATAATTGTAGTCTTAACAAAAGGTTAGGTGATTCTTGCCGGGGTGTTGCCCGGTAATGATTTATCATATTTTTTGAAGCCATTTTAGCCGCGGAGGCTCTATAACATCCCCGATGCGTCATCAGGACCTGGGAGAGGGTCGGCGCGTTCTCGCTCAAGCTGACGCGGGTATCCGGGGTAGTCGCTGGGGGTTACATGAGCCGTAATTATTTCGGGACCGACGGGATTCGGGGCCGTGCCAACGGTCTGATCACGCCGGAGCTCGCGCTCAAGGTCGGCCAGGCCGCGGGGCTGGTGTTTCAGCGCGGCGAACATCGCCATCGCGTCGTGATCGGCAAGGACACGCGCCTGTCCGGCTACATGATCGAATACGCCATGGTGGCGGGCTTCACCTCGGTCGGCATGGACGTGCTGCTGGTCGGCCCGATGCCGACGCCGGCGGTCGCGATGCTGACCAAGTCGATGCGCGCCGATCTCGGCGTGATGATTTCCGCTTCCCACAATCTGTTCGAGGACAACGGCATCAAGCTGTTCGGCCCGCAGGGCTTCAAGCTGTCCGACGATGTCGAGAAGCAGATCGAGCAGTTGCTCGACGAATCCCTCGACAAGAAGCTGGCGCAGAGCGCGAGTCTGGGCCGCGCCCGCCGCATCGACGGCGTTCACGACCGCTATATCGAATTCGCCAAGCGCACGCTGCCGCGCGATCTTTCTCTCGACGGGCTGCGCGTCGTGGTCGATTGCGCCCATGGCGCGGCCTATAAGGTGGTGCCGGAAGCGTTGTGGGAGTTGGGCGCCGACGTGATTGCGATCGGCGTAGAGCCCGACGGATTCAACATCAACAAGGAATGCGGCTCGACCGCGCCCGACGCGCTGTGCCGCAAGGTGCGGGAGATGCGCGCCGATATCGGCATTGCGCTCGACGGCGACGCCGACCGCGTCATCCTGGTCGATGAGCGCGGCCATATCGTCGACGGCGACCAGCTGCTCGCGGTGATCGCGCAGAGCTGGAAAGAAGACGGCCGGCTTTCCAAGCCCGGCATCGTCGCGACCGTGATGTCCAATCTCGGGCTCGAGCGTTTCCTCGGGGGCCATGGCCTCGAAATGATCCGCACGCCGGTCGGCGACCGCTACGTGCTCGAGCGCATGCTCAATGGCGGCTACAATCTCGGCGGCGAGCCCTCCGGCCATATCATCCTCTCCGACTACGCCACGACCGGCGACGGCTTTGTCGCGGCGCTGCAGGTGCTCGCGGTGGTGCAGAGGCTGCGCCGTCCGGTCTCGGAAGTCTGCCATCGTTTTGATCCCCTGCCCCAGATCCTGAAGAACGTGCGCTATCGCAGCGGCAAGCCGCTCGACGATGCCGAGGTCAAATCCGCCATCATCGACGGCGAGAATCGGCTCAACGGCCATGGCCGCCTGCTGGTCCGCTCGTCCGGCACCGAGCCGGTGATCCGCGTGATGGGCGAGGGCGACGACCGTATCCTGGTCGAGGATGTGGTCGACCACATCGTCGCCGCGCTCGGCCACGCCGCCGCGGCCTGATCGCCGCCAGTCTTTTTGTGTTGCAGCATTGGTGCTTCGCAGTCCGCTGCATCGCTGCCATCAGCTTATGATGGTACTCGCCGCGGCGCCGCCGTCGTAGGAACGCCGTGTGATCACGCGAATCCTGCCGGGAACGCTCTGGTGAACAAGCCTGTCGTCTCAGAAGAAGTGCTGGGCGAGCCGGTGCTGGTGGGCGGTGTTGCGCCGCGCGCCATGGCAAAGGCGGCCGCCGCAGGTCCCGCCTATGTCGTGCTGATCGGCATCAGCTTCTCGCACTTCCTCAACGACACCATGCAGTCGTTGATCGCCTCGGTGTATCCGATCCTCAAGGACGCCTATGCGCTGAACTTCGCGCAGATCGGCATGATCACGCTCGCGTTCCAGTTCACCGCTTCGCTGCTGCAGCCCGTGGTCGGCCACATCACCGACAGGAAGGCGCAGCCGTTCTCGCTCGCGGTCGGCATGGGATCGACCTTTGTCGGCCTGCTGTTGCTCAGTGTCGCAAGCACCTATCCGGCGATCCTGATCGCGGCGGCGCTGGTCGGCCTTGGCTCCGCGGTGTTTCACCCGGAGTCCGCGCGCATCGCGCGGCTCGCGTCCGGCGGCCGCTACGGTTTTGCGCAATCGGTGTTCCAGCTCGGCGGCAGTTTTGGCACCTCGATGGGCCCGGTGCTGGCGGCGCTGATCGTGGTGCCGTTCGGCCAGCCCTCGATCGCCTGGTTCTCCTCGATTGCTTTCGTCGCGATCCTGATCCTGTGGCGCATCGGTCTGTGGTACAGGCCGCAGATCGCGAACAGGAGGGCAGCGAAGGTCGCCGCGCATCCGGATGCGCCGAGCTCGCGGCGCGTCAAGATCGCGCTCGCGGTGCTGGTCGCGCTGTTGTTCTCCAAGCAGCTCTATGTCTCGAGCCTGTCGAGCTATTACATCTTCTACCTGATCGACAGGTTCGGCGTGTCGACGCAGACCGCGCAAATCTATCTCTTCATCTTCCTCGCCGCGAACGCGGTCGGCGCGTTCTTTGGCGGTCCGATCGGTGACCGCTTCGGCCGCAAAATCGTGATCTGGTTCTCGATCCTCGGCGCGCTGCCGTTCACGCTGGCGCTGCCCTATGCCGGGCTCTACGCCAGCGCCGTGCTCACGATCTTCATCGGTCTGATCATCTCGTCCACGACATCATCGATCATCGTGTTCGCGCAGGAGCTGGTGCCGCATCGCTTCGGCATGATCTCGGGCGTGTTCTTCGGCGTCGCCTTCGGCATCGGCGGGCTTGGCGCCGCCGCGCTCGGCAGGCTCGCCGACTACACCTCGATCGCCTTCGTCTATCAGGTCTGCGCCTTCCTGCCCGCGATCGGACTGCTCGCGGTGTTCCTGCCGAACATGAAGCAGAGGTAGCGAACAGGGAGTAGCGAATAGCGGCCATCGCCGCTCGTCATTCGCTATTCACCACTCACCCTTCGTCAACACATCGTTAGTGATCGGGCGCGGAAGCGCCGCCGTGGTGAGAAAATATCAACCTTAATAATTAGGGTTAAGTGCCATTTAAGGTTTTGGTGCGATCGTCCCGCCGTGGGTTTTTAGAAGTGAGGCTTTTCCTGTCTGCCTCACCGGCCAAAAGGACGAAGCCAAATGCGTAGCGTTAAGTTTTTGTTTGCCGCCGGTGCGGCCTCACTGATGTCGACCGCGGCGCTCGCCGCCGACATGCCCTCGATCATGGCGCCGCCGCAGTACGCGCCGCCGATGCCCGTCGACTTCGGCGGCTGGTATCTGCGCGGTGATGTCGGCATGACCAACCAGCGCATCAAGTCGCTCGACAACCCCGATCCGGCGGCCGCGCTGTTCACTTCGCAGGGCATGGGCTTTGACTCCTCGATGCTGTGGGACATCGGTGTCGGTTACCAGTTCAACAACTGGTTCCGCGTCGACGTCACCGGCCAGTATCGCGGCAGGGCCAATTTCCACGGCTCGCAGTTCACCACGGCATTCGCGGGCTCGGCGCTGGTCGACAATTATACCGGCTCCAAGTCCGAAACCGTCATCATGGCCAACGGCTATGTCGATCTGGGCACCTGGTGGTGCCTGACGCCGTTCATCGGGGCCGGTATCGGCACCTCCTACAACCAGATCTCGAGCTTCCGCGACGACGGCTTCGGCAGCACCTTCGGTGTGGCGCGTCCGCCGAGCTTCGTATACGCCTCCGACAACGGCAAATGGAATTTCGCCTGGGCGCTGCATGCCGGTGTCGGCTACAGGGTTACTCCGAACGTGACAGTCGAGCTGGCCTACAGCTACATGAACCTCGGCGATGCGACGACCGGCGTGAACTCCAACTACGCCGGCACCGCAACCCCGCAGTTCGCCTGGACCATGAAGAACATCACGTCGAACGATCTCAAGCTCGGCGTGCGCTGGGACCTCTGGAGCCCGCCGGCCTACGCGCCTCCGCTGATCACCAAGGGCTGATCGAGAGCGACCTCTCTTAAGAGTAGTTAACGGCGCGGGATCCTCCCGCGCCGTTTTCGTTTGCGCGCGAAGCGGATCGATGTGCGCTTTTCGGACACAAAGCGCGGCGTGACAACGATTGGTTAAGGTTAACGAGCGATGATCAGCCGTGCCTCGAGAGTTATTTGGAGCGTTGCGATGCGTGGATTTCTAATGGCGGCGGTGGTGTTCGGCGCGGTGTCGACCGCGCAGGCGGCCGATTTGCCGTTTCTTCGCGGCGGCTTCACGGATGGCTACTCCCGCGGACCCGTCAGCTGGCAGGGCATCTATGCCGGTGCCCAAGGGTCGTGGGGTTCGCTGAAGTCGGCCGTCCCGGGGGTCGGCGACATGCAAGGCACCTTCATCACGCCGGCCGGCGTTTCTCCCTACTTATTTCAGACGCCGCCGAGTACGGCGAATAGCTTGAATGGCGGCTATGGCGCCTTTTTCGGATACAACTCCCAGTACGAGGACGTCGTCGTCGGCATCGAAGGCAATTACATTCACGACGGTTTCCGCGCCACGACCGCTGCGCAAGGGGTGAATCCCGCCACCCTCACCACGGTTCAGAGCGTGACGTACTCCGGCGCGACGATGAAGCTGCCCGATTTCGGTTCGCTGCGCCTGCGGGCCGGGTACATGATGGGGTGTTTCCTGCCCTACCTCTTTGTTGGCGCAGGCTTCGGCGAGCAGACCATCGACCGCGCCGTTTCGGCGTCTCCGCCCCCGCTGGCGCCGGCGTGGATGACCGACAGCAAAAGCAGGCTCATCTACGGCTATACGGCTGGCGTCGGTTTCGACGTAGCGTTGATCGGCGGGTTGTTCGCGCGGGCCGAGTACGAATACAAGCGCGTCACGTCGAATTTCGAATCCAACATCAACACTGCGCGCGTCGGCCTCGGCTACAGGTTCTGATCGAACACGAGACGCGTTGTCGCGTCCCCTCCAGTTGACAGTTTTGATGCCGCCTGTTCGTCTGCCGCTTCCTCAAGAGGGCGGTAGCCATGAAGATCCACGGCGACAAAAATTCCGGCAATTGCCTGAAGGTGAAATTTGTCTGCGACCGCCTCGCATTGCCCTATGAGTGGATCGACGTCGATACGCGAAACGGCGGCAGCCGCACACCGGAATTCCTGAAGCTCAACCCCTGGGGTCAGGTGCCGACCGTCGTCCTCGACGACGGCCGAACGCTGGCGCAATCCAACGCCATCATCCGCTATCTCGCCCGCGGCAGCGATCTCATTCCACCGGATGCCTATCAGGCTGCGAAAATGGATGAGTGGCTGTTCTGGGAGCAGTACAGCCACGAGCCCTATGTCGCGGTCTGCCGCTTCCATATGGTCTATCTCGGCAAGGACGCCTCCGAGCTCGACCCCGAGAAGGTCAAGCGCGGCATAGCGGCGCTCGATCATCTGGAGCGTCATCTCGGCAACAGCCGCTTCCTGGTCGGCGATATCTGCACGCTCGCCGATGTCGCGCTCGTCGCCTATACCCGCCTCGCGCATGAAGGTGGATTCGACATGGCGCGCTATGGTGCGATCCGGCGCTGGATCGGCGAGACCGAGAAGAATCTCCGCCTGGCGCAAGTTCGCTAAAGCACAAGTGCGCTGAATCAACGGAAGCAAGCATGACTGCGATTTCCCGGATCACCCTCCGTCCCGCACGCCGCGACGACGTCGCCGCCATCATCGCGATGCTTGCCGACGATCATCTCGGCCGCGCCCGCGAGCGGCTCGAGGATCCGCTGCCGGCGCTCTATTACGACGCCTTCGAACGGCTGAGCCGCGATCCGAACATCCAGCTCATGGTGGCGGAGGAGGGCGGCAACGTCGTCGGCTGCCTGCAGCTTTGCGTCCTGCCGGGCCTGAGTTCGCAAGGCGCCTCACGCGGACTGATCGAGGACGTGCGCGTTGCTTCCGATCGCCGCAGCCGCGGCATCGGCGAAAAGCTGGTGCAATGGGCGGTGAATGAGGCGCGCGCCAAGGGCTGCAAGCTGGTCGAGCTGCTCACGCATCACACCCGCACCGACGCCCAGCGCTTCTACGAGCGGCTGGGATTTGCGCGCAGCCATGTCGGGATGACGATCAGGTTCTGACCAGCGCGCGAGTATCCTCGCGGCGGCAGCGCAAGCACAATCCCTCCCCTGGAAGGGGCGATCATTGCATCGCTGCGTGCCGCGAGAGGGTATTGGGTCGATGCGACCTTCAGTGTTTGACTTGATCGAACGCGATGATCGTGCCCGTCGTTTCAGGGGCATGCGGAGTCAAACTGGTGAGTGTGGCGTCCGACCAATCGGCGAGGCTCACGACCTCGCCCGATGGGACCTCACTCTCGGAAGTTTCAGCCGGTTCCAGCACCTTGAGACCGTTCTGGTCGAGAAAGAACGTGTGGTCTCCAAACATATTGGTCAATTGCGCGGTCGCGGGATGGTTGTCGGGAAGCACTTGCGCATTCATCTGGCTCAGCGTCTGCTTCACCTGCGTTTCATTCAATCTCATAAGCCGCTCCTTCTCCTGAGTTGAGCCGCAAGCTTGGGAATGGTGTCTCTTGTTTTCCAGCAGCACCCGCTGAGTTGAACGAATCCCGCAGGGAAGTGTTCCACGGCGCAAGAGAACTCCGACAACGATGTGTTATGAGGGAACTTCCGGGACAGGGAGAACGACGATGTCCGCCATCAATCCGCTGACCGCCGCAGCCGTGGTGCTTGCGACCGCCGCGACCGACGCCGTTTACGTGATGTTTACTTCCGCAGTGGTGGCGAAAAAGCGCGTGCCGGCGGCGACCTGGAGCAGCATCTGGTATCTGCTGTCGTCGTTTGCGGTCATCAGCTACACCGAGAACTGGGTTTATGTGGCCTTTGCCGCCATCGGCTCCTGGATCGGCGCCTATGCGTCCATGACCTTCCTGCACCGGCCGCCGGAGAAGTCGCCGGTCGGCGCCTCGCCGGAGTAAGCCGCGCAAGTTTATTCCTCGCGCACGATCTTTCCCGAAAGAACGTGCTCGCGGCGCTGTAACGGCGTGGCATGCCATCGAAGTTCCTTGACGGCGGGGGCCGATTCCCATATCTGCAGCGGCGGGACACCTCCCCCCAACGGGAGGCTTACTATCTGGAAGGGTAGATCATGACGATAGCGAAGCCCGCTCAGCGGCCGACCGTGCCGCATTTTTCCTCCGGCCCCTGTGCCAAGCGCCCCGGCTGGAATCCCCAAAATCTCAAGGATGCAGCGCTCGGCCGCTCGCACCGCGCCAAGGTCGGCAAGGCCAAGCTCAAGCAGGCCATTGAACTCACGCGCGAAGTGCTGGAAGTGCCGGCCGACTACAAGATCGGCATCGTGCCGGCGTCCGACACCGGCGCGGTCGAGATGGCGCTTTGGTCGCTGCTCGGCGCGCGTCCTGTCACCACCATCGCCTGGGAATCCTTTGGCGAAGGCTGGGTCTCCGACATCATCAAGGAATTGAAGCTCAAGGAGGTCACCCAGCTTCATGCTGCCTATGGCGACATTCCCGATCTGTCGAAGGTCAATTCCGACACCGACATCATCTTCACTTGGAACGGCACGACTTCCGGCGTGCGCGTGCCCAATGCCGACTGGATCAAGGCGGACCGCAAGGGTCTGACCATCTGCGACGCGACGTCGGCGGCGTTTGCGCAGCCGCTCGACTGGAAGAAGCTCGATGTCGTCACCTTCTCCTGGCAGAAGGCGCTCGGCGGCGAGGCCGCGCATGGCATGCTGGTGCTCTCGCCGCGCGCGGTCGAGCGGCTCGAAACCTACAAGCCGGCCTGGCCGCTGCCGAAAATCTTCCGCATGACCAAGGGCGGCAAGCTCAATGCCGGCATCTTCGAGGGCGAGACCATCAACACGCCGTCGATGCTCTGCGTCGAGGATTATCTCGACGCGCTGAACTGGGGCAAGTCGATCGGCGGATTGAAGGCGCTGATGGCGCGCGCCGATGCCAACACCAGGGTGCTGGCTGACTGGAAGGCGAAGACGCCGTGGATCGATTTCCTCGCCAAGGATCCTTCGATCCGCTCCAATACCTCGGTGTGCCTGAAGGTGGTCGATCCCGCCATCACCTCGCTCACCGCTGACGCGCAGGCCGACTTCTCCAAGAAGCTGGTCGCGCTGGTGGAGAAGGAGAACGCCGGTTTCGACTTCGCGCATTATCGCGATGCGCCGGCGGGCCTGCGCATCTGGTGCGGAGCGACAGTGGACGCCAAGGACGTCGAACTCTTGACGCAGTGGATCGACTGGGCCTTTGCCGAGACCAAGGCAGCGCTGCCGAAGGCTGCTTAAGGACGTCACATCATTATCGTCATGGCCGGGCTTGACCCGGCCATCCATCCAAAATGATGGACCCGCGGGTCTCTAGCGCGAACGCGCTTCGCGCTTTGCCCGCGGGTGACGACCCGGAATTCATCGTCCACGAACGGAACACTCCCATGTCAAAACCCAAAGTTCTGATTTCCGATGCGCTCTCGCCCGCCGCCGTGCAGATCTTCAAGGATCGCGGCGTCGAAGTCGACTTCCAGCCCAATCTCGGCAAGGACAAGGACAAGCTTGCCGAGATCATCGGAAATTATGACGGGCTTGCGATCCGCTCCGCGACCAAAGCGACCGCCAAGATCATCGAGAAGGCGACGAAGTTGAAGGTGATCGGCCGCGCCGGCATCGGCGTCGACAATGTCGAGATTCCGGCGGCGACCGCCAAGGGCATCATCGTGATGAACACGCCGTTCGGCAATTCGATCACGACCGCCGAGCACGCGATCACCCTGATGCTCGCCTTGGCGCGCGAAATCCCGCAGGCCGATGCCTCCACGCAAGCCGGCAAGTGGGAAAAGAACCGCTTCATGGGTGTCGAGATCACCGGCAAACTGCTCGGCATCATCGGCTGCGGCAATATTGGCTCGATCGTCGCCGACCGTGCGCAGGGCCTGCGCATGCGGGTGATCGCGTTCGATCCCTTCCTGTCGCCGGAGCGCGCGAAAGACATCGGCGTGGAGAAGGTCGAGCTCGATGAACTCCTCAAGCGCGCCGATTTCATCACCCTGCACACGCCGCTGACCGAGAAGACGAAGAACATCATCGACGCCGCCGCGATCGCCAGGATGAAAAAGGGCGTGCGCATCATCAATTGCGCGCGCGGTGGCCTGGTCGATGAGCAGGCGCTGGTCGATGCGCTCAATTCCAAGCACGTGGCGGGCGCGGCCTTCGACGTGTTCGTCGAGGAGCCGGCCACGACCAACGTGCTGTTCGGCCATCCCAATGTGATCTGCACCCCGCATCTGGGTGCGGCCACCACCGAGGCGCAGGAGAACGTGGCGCTGCAGGTCGCCGAACAGATGTCGGACTATCTGCTCTCGGGCGCGATCTCGAACGCCGTCAATTTCCCTTCGATCACGGCGGAAGAGGCGCCGAAGCTGCGGCCCTTCATCGAGCTCGGCGAGAAGCTCGGCTCGTTCGCGGGCCAGCTCACCGAAACCGGCATCCTGAAAGTCCAGATTACCTATGAGGGCCATGTCGCCGAGATGAAGATCAAGGCGCTGACCTCGGCGGTGCTGTCGGGCCTGCTGCGGCCGATGCTCGGCGACATCAATGTCGTCTCCGCGCCGGTTATCGCCAAAGAGCGCGGCATGGAGATCGACGAGGTCGTGCGCGCCGCGCAGAGCGACTACGAAAGCCTGATCACGGTCACAGTTGCCACCGAGCGGCAGGAGCGTTCGGTGTCGGGCACGGTCTATCACGACGGCAAGCCGCGGCTGGTCGACATCAAGGGCATCCGCGTCGATGCCGAATTCGGCAAGTCGATGATCTATGTGACCAACGAGGACAAGCCGGGCTTCATCGGCGCCTTTGCAAGCCTCCTGGGCGACGCCAAGATCAACATCGCGACCTTCCACCTCGGCCGCGTCAAGCTGGGCGGCGATGCCATCGCGCTGGTCGAGATCGACGGCGCGGTCCCGCCGGCCGTGCTCGCCAAGGTGCAGGCGCTGCCGCAGGTGAGGCAGGCCAAGGCGCTGGTGTTCTGATCGCTCCAATGCCGTCATTCCGGGTGGTGCGTAAGCACCAGACCCGGAATCTCGAGATTCCGGGTTCGATGCTTACGCATCGCCCCGGAATGACCAATCAAGAGGGCATGACGGTCGTCATATTCCGATCTGCGGAACATAAACACGCCGCCCCGGACCGGGCGGCGCCTTGTTGTTTGCCGCACAATTCTTGTCGCACGAGGCAAAATTTGTGTAGTTTGGCCCCATGACAAGCCGCCATTGGCGATCCGAACAGGGAGAGAAACATGCGTGAAGCCGTCATCGTATCCTATGCGCGCACCGGGCTCGCAAAATCCGCCCGCGGCGGATTCAACATCACCCCGCCCATGAGCATTGCGGCGCACGCCGTCAAGCATGCGGTGGAACGCTCCGGCGTCGACAAGGACTATGTCGAGGATTGCTATCTCGGCAATTGCGCCCACGGTTCTCGCAACATCGGCCGCGAGGCGGCGCTGCTCGCCGGCATGCCGAAGACCACGGCCGGCGTCTCGGTCAACCGCTTCTGCTCCTCGGGCCTGCAGACGATAGCGATGGCGGCGAACAGCATCCGCTCCGATGGCGCCGATTGCATCGTCGCCGGCGGCGTCGAGAGCATTTCCATTCCCGCTCTTGGCAACCCGAAAGAGGCCCTGGATTCCGAACTGCTGAAACATGCGCCCGACATCTACATGGCGATGATCGACACCGCCGACATCGTCGCCGAGCGCTACAAGCTCAGCCGCGAATATCAGGACGAGTTCTCGCTGGAATCGCAGCGCCGCATGGCCGCCGCCCAGCAGGCGAACAAGTTCAAGGACGAGATCGTCCCGATGAAGACCAAGATGAAGGTGGTCGACAAGGCGACGAAGGCGGAGAGCATCGTCGACTATGTGGTCACACGTGATGAATGCAACCGTCCGGACACGACCATGGAAGGCCTCGCCAAGCTCGAGCCGGTCAAGGGTCCGGGCAAATACATCACTGCCGGCAATGCCAGTCAGCTCTCCGACGGCGCCGCCGCGGTCGTGCTGATGGAAGCCAAGGACGCCGAGAAGCGTGGGCTGGAGCCGATGGGGCGCTTCGTGTCCTGGGCGATCGCGGGCTGCGAGCCCGACGAGATGGGCATCGGCCCGGTATTCGCCGTGCCGAAACTCTTGAAGCGCCAGGGCCTGAAGATCGACGACATCGACATCTGGGAGCTGAATGAAGCCTTCGCCAGCCAGTGCCTGTACTGCCGCGACCGGCTCGGCATCGATCCCGCCAAGTACAACGTCAACGGCGGCTCGATCGCAATCGGCCATCCGTTCGGCATGACCGGCGCGCGTCTAACGGGCCACATCCTGCAGGAAGGCCACCGCCGCAAGGCCAAATGGGGCGTCGTCACCATGTGCATCGGCGGCGGCCAGGGCGGCGCCGGATTGTTCGAGATCTATTGAGTTTTCGCGCTCGGACTTTTTCGAAATGGACAGCGCGGCGATATGGCCGCGCTGTTTTTTTGTGCACGGGCTTTTTCCTTCGTCATTGCGAGCGAAGCGAAGCAATCCATTGGTATCCCGGATTGCGGTGATATGGATTGCTTCGTCGCGGAGCCTGTCATCGGGCGCGCATTCGCGCGACCCGTTGGCTCCTCGCAATGACGGTGCCTGCCCCCTCTCCGCCATGACGGCGCCGCACGGAAACCGCATTCGAACCTGCCGCCCTCCTGCCGCGTCTAATGCACCGATGGGGGTGTGACTTCAGCCGGCTGGCACTGCCAGCGCGGGTGAGGGCTTTTTGCGCCGAGCGCAAGGCCGTGCAGGAGGGTGCCAATGCGATTGATTTCGAACTATCTGGCCACGACGAGTCTCGTGCTGGTGACGGCGTTTGCCACGATGCCGGCGCGCGCCGCTGATCTTGACGCCAGCTCCACGATCGACGCGGTCACGGTCTATCCCGACGGCGCAAGCGTCACCCGCGTGATCGCGCTCGATCTGCCGTCCGGCGACAACACGCTGGTGGCCAAGGATTTCCCGCTGACGCTGGACCCGTCCTCGCTGCGGGTCGAGGGCGAGGCGGGCGAAAAGCTTACCATCGGCGCGATCGATGCGCGGCCGCCGCGCCCCATACCCCCGGTCAATCTGTCCGAGATCGACCGGCGCATCGAAGCGCTGAGAGACCAGCGCGCCGATCTCGACGGCACGATTTCCTCCGCGGAAGCGCGGCGCAAATTCGCCGAGCGTTTTGCGGAAGCTTCTCCGGCGGGATTGGGCGAGAAAGGCGAGGCGCGTCCGCTTTCCGACTGGCGCGCCGCGTTTGCCGCGGTCGCGGATGAAGTCGCCACGGCTGACACCGCTATCCGCGAGGCGCAGCGCAGGCAGCGCGACATCGACCGCGAGATCGCGCGGCTCGAGCAGGATCGCAATACCAAGCCTCCGGCCAAGCTCGAGGTCCGCATCGATCTCGCATCGGCTGCTGCGACAAAAGCCACCTTGCGTGTCACCTATTCCGTGCGCAATGCGCGCTGGACCCCGCTCTACGATGCCCGTCTCGACACCGGCGCGAAGGACCGCAAGCCCGCGCTGGAACTGGTACGGCGCGCCGAGATCACGCAGGCGACCGGCGAGGACTGGTCGAACGTGACGCTCGGCGTTTCCACCGTCCGGGTCGCACGCGGCGGCGCGGCGCCCGACCTCAACTCGCTGGTCGTACAGTATCCGCAGCCGCAGCGTCCCGCGATGCTCGGTGGCGTGGCGGATGGAAGGACCCGCGCGGCTCAGTTGGCACCGGCGGCGCCGATGTCGGAGGCCGAGAATTTAGCCAAGAAGGCGGAGAAAGCCGACGAGCAGCAGGCTACGGCCGAGATCGGCGCGTTCCAGACCGCGTTCAGGATTCCCGGCCGCGTCAGTGTCAGCGCAAGCGAAGGCGCAAGAAGCCTGCGCATCGCAAGCCTGACCCTCTCGCCCGATCTCATCCTCCGTTCCGCGCCCGTGGCGGATCCGACCGCCTACCTCGAGGCGAGCTTCGTGCAGAGCGAGGATGCGCCGCTGCTGCCGGGACGGGTCTCGATCTACCGCGACGGCACCTTTGTCGGCCGCGGCAGGATGGCGGCCGCCGGCAAGGACGAAACCGTGCGGCTCGGCTTCGGCGCCGACGACAAGGTCAAGATCGAGCGGACCGTGCTCAAGCGCAATGAGGGCTCGGCCGGGCTGATTGTGACCTCGAAGACCGACGAGCGCGCCTTCAAGACCAGCGTGCGCAACGGCCATGATTTCCCGATCCGGATCGCGATCCAGGATCAGCTCCCGGTCAGCGAGAACGAGGACATTGTGGTGGAAATGCTGCCGTCGACGACGCCTCCGACCACCACCAACTTCCACGACAAGCGCGGCGTGCTGGAATGGGCGTTCGAGGCGAAGCCCGCCGAGGTCAGGGACATCAACTTCGCCTGGCGCGTACGCTGGCCGAAGGACAAGGGCGTGGTGATGGTGCCGGCCGGCTGATCGCGTCAAGACGAGGGCGGTCGCAAACAGCGGCCGCCCACCGCCTAAAATACCACACAAAAACGCGTTCAAGAAAGAATCAGCGTTGTGTGATATTATTCACCTTGTCCGCGCGCATATGACGCTAGCTGTTCACCCTGAAGCAGGGTGTCGGCTCGCCAAGGGCCATTCTAAACTGGCGCGGATGCGCCGCCATTGAGGTCAGCAGGATGAAACGTTGTTTTTCCGCCATGATTGGCTTGATCGCTATGACCGGCGCGGCCGGCGCCGCCGGCCAGGCACCCGTTGCCGTCGTCGAGGACGTGCAGGGCAAGGTCAGCGGCGCGGAGTTCATGGATTATGTCGTGCCGGGGCAGGTCATCAAGCTCGGGGCCGGCGGCAAGATCGTGCTCGGCTACATGAAGTCGTGCTGGCACGAGGTCATCTCCGGGATCGGCACCGTGATCGTGGGCAGCGAGCAGAGCGCGGTGCATCTGGCGGAGTTCAAGGCCGATCATGTGCCGTGCGACGCGAGCCAGGCCGAGCGCATCGGCAAGGAAACCGGCGAGAGCGCCGCGACCGTGGTGCGCAGCATCCGCGATGATGCGCCGAAGGGACCGCCGCCTTTGGTATTGCACGGCCTGACCCCGATGGTCGGCGTCACCGAGCGCGGCAAGCTCGTGATCGAGCGGCTCGACGTGAAGGGCGAGCGCTATGAGGTCGACCTCAGCAGCGCGCCGCTGGCCCACGGCAAGTTCTACGACCTCGCCAAGGCCAACATCGCGCTGAAAGCGGGCGGCGCCTATGCGATGACGCTGAAGTCGAAACATGTGGCCTTCGTGGTCGATCCCAATGCCACGCCCGGCGCGGGTCCGGTGATCGGGCGCCTGGTGACGTTGCAGTAAGGGCAGATGGGCCCGGACCGAAACCGCGCATGAGGCTCGTCAGGCGTGACGCCGTCGCGGTTTTGCTGGTCGCCTTGATCTGCGGACTAGCGACAAGCCTGCCGCCATTCGGCCTGGTCCATGGCTGGTCGATCGACATCCTCACGGCGCTGCGCTGGCAGATGTTCGGCGCGCGCCGCGATGCCGCCAGCGCGCCGGTCGCGGTGATCGCGATCGACGAGGAGACGCACAACACGCCGCCCTTCGACCATTCGCCGACATCGACCTGGACCACCGAGGTCGGCCGCGTGCTGTCGGCCGTGCTCGATGGCGGCGCCAGGGTCGCGGGCTTCGACGTCGTGTTCGCCACCTCGATCGAGCAGTCCGAGATTCCGTTCGGCGACGATATTCTGGGCGCGAAGCTGCGCGGCTTCGACCGGCCGTTCCTGCGCTCGCTCGCCACCGGCGCCGCCGCGGGCAAGGTGGTGCTCGGCGAGGTGCTGCGCGATGATGGCGCGGTCGGACCCGCAGCCGGTCAGCGCATCGCGGTCCGCCAGCAACAGAACATCCGCCCGCTCAACGTCTATTACGACCCCGACGAAATCTTCCGAAGGGTGCCGCTGACGTTTGCGGGCAAGCAGGGGCCGATCCCGTCGATGGCGCTGGAACTGGCTGCGCGCGCGCAGCAGTCCGTGCCGAAGTTCTCGAAGGACGGCAGCGTGACGCTCGCGGGCTATGATGTCCCGAGCGCGGTGATGAACACGTTGACGCTGAATTTCGATGGCGGCGCGGCCGACATCCTGACCTATTCGCTCGCCGATCTGCGCGCCTGCGTCGAGCGCGACGACACGGAGTTTTTCCGCCGGCAGTTCGAAGGCAAGATCGTCATCTTCGGCACGCTGCTCGAAGCCGAAGACCGCAAGCTGACTTCCAAGCGCTTCGTAACCGGGGTCGATCGGGGGAGCGCGCCGCGCTGCGCGTTGCCTCAGGCCGCCCCGAGCCCAACCAAATTCAGCCGCAGCACCATCGCCGGCGTCTATATCCATGCCACCGCCGTCAATAATCTGATCACGCGCGACGCGCTGGTCGAGCTCGGCCGCGTGCCGACGATCGTGATCGCGATCGGGTTCGCCCTGCTTGCCGCGGTCGCCGCGCGCTGGCTGGCGCCGGTCTTCGCCGCGCTCGCCTTCGTCGGCATGATGGCGATCTGGACGCTTGGCGCGACGCTCGCCTTCGCCAAGACGCTGGTGTTGCCCCTGAGCGAGCCCTTTGCGGCAGGTCTCGCGGCGCTGATCATGATAACAGCCTATCGTCTGGTGGTCACCGACCGCGGCCAGCGCCTGCTGCGCAGGAGCTTTGCGCTCTACCTCGCGCCACAGGTGATCGACCAGATGCTGCATTCGAACAAGCTGCCCGCGCTCGGCGGCGAGACGCGCGACGTCACTGTGTTCTTCTCGGATCTTGCCGGCTTTTCCTCGATCGCCGAGCGGATGACGCCGACCGAGCTGGTCGAATTCATGAACGAATATCTCTCGGCGATGACCGACATCATCGAGAGCCAGGGCGGCTATGTCGAGAAATACATCGCCAATTCCGTCGTTGCCGTGTTCGGCGCGCCCGTCGACGATGCCGATCACGCGCGCCATGCGGCGCAGGCCGCATTGCTCTGCCGCGCCCGGCTCGACGAGCTCAATGAAAACTCGCCGGCGTTTCGCGGTTTCAAGGTGGCGCATCGCATGGGCCTCAATTCCGGCGACGCGCTGGTCGGCAATATCGGCTCGCGGCGGCGCTTCAATTATTCGGTGATGAGCGATGCGGTGAACGTCGCCTCGCGGCTCGAAGGCGCCAACAAGTACTACGGCACGACGATCATCGCCTCGGAAACGACGGTCGCGGCCACGGGCGCTACGTTCGCCTGGCGTGAGCTCGATGCGACGCGGGTCAAGGGGCGCACCACGCCGGTGAAAATCTACGAGCTGCTTGCGGAATCCGGCCAGGAGACGCCGGAGCAGCGCCAAGCCGCGTCGGCCTATGCGCAGGGTCTTTCACATTGGCGGGCGCGCGAATTCGATGCGGCGGCGGCGAGTTTTTCGGACGTGGCGGAATTTGACCCGCCGTCGGCGCTGTTCCTGCAGCGCTCGCGCGAATTTGCGAAGGTGCCGCCCGATGCCGGCTGGGAGCCGGTCAGCGCGCTGGATAGCAAGTAACTATTCCTTCACCGCGCCCGTGAGCGACGAGACGTAATAATCCACGAACAGCGAATAGAAGATCGCGACCGGCAGAGAGCCGAGCAGGGAGCCGGCCATCAGCGCGCCCCATTGATAGACGTCGCCAGTGACGAGCTCGGTCAGGATCGCGACCGGCACGGTCTTGTTGGCGCCGCTCTGGATGAAGGCGAGCGCATAGATGAACTCGTTCCAGGACAGCGTGAAGGAGAAGATGCCGGCCGAGATCAGGCCGGGTACCGCGAGCGGCAGCGTGATCTTGCGCAGGATCTGCAGCCGCGTTGCACCATCGACCAGCGCGCATTCTTCGAGTTCATACGGGATCGACTTGAAATAGCCGATCAGCAGCCAGGTGCAGAACGGCACCAGGAAGGTCGGGTAGACCAGGATCAGCGCCAATGGGCTGTCGAACAGGCCGAACTGCACCACGACAGTGGCGAGCGGAATGAACAGGATCGACGGCGGCACGAGATAGGCGAGATAGATGCCGAGGCCCACATAGGGGCTGCCGCGGAAGCGAAGGCGCTCGATCGCGTAGGCAGCCAGCGTACTGGCGAACAGCGAGAGAGTGGTCGAGCCGATGGCGACGAACATCGTCGTCTTCAGCCAGCGCGGATAGGAGGTCTCGAACAGCAGATGCTTGATGTGCAACAGCGTCGGCGAGGAGATCCAGAACGGGTTATGCGCCTTGTAGTTCAAAAGCTCCGCGTTCGGTTTGAACGAGGTGATCGCCATCCAGTAGAACGGAAACAACAGGATGATGACGAAACAGGCGAGCGGCAGGTAGATCATCATCATCCGCCGCGCGCGTGAATCCCATTCCATCGCTTCCGGCGCACTGCTGGCACTGTTGGCCGTCGGCGCGACCGCGTCAGTCATTGGCCTCTCCCTGCTGCCATTTACGCCGCGCCAGGCCGAAATAGGAGAACAGCGTCGCGAACACCAGAAACGGCACCATCGAGACCGCGATCGCCGCGCCCTCGCCGAGCTCGCCGCCGGCGATGCCGCGCTGGAAGGCGAGGGTGGCGAGCAAATGCGTGGAGTTGACCGGGCCGCCGCGGGTGATGGCGTAGACCAGCTGGAAGTCGGTGAAGGTGAAGATGATGGAGAACGTCATCACGATGGCGAGAATTGGCATCATCATCGGAAAGGTGATGTAGCGGAAGCGCTGCCAGCTCGTGGCGCCGTCGAGCATCGCCGCCTCATAGAGCGAGGGCGAAATGGTCTGCAGGCCTGCGAGCAACGAAATCGCCACAAAGGGAATGCCGCGCCAGATGTTGGCCGCGATCAGGGAGAATCGCGCCGGCCAGGGCGTTCCAAGAAAGTCGATATTGCTCGTGCGCAGGTGCAACACGTCGACCAGGAGATACGAGATGATCGAGAATTGCGGATCGTAGATCCACCAGAACGCCAGCGCCGACAGCACGGTCGGCACGATCCACGGCAACAGCACGATGGCGCGGATCAGGCTCTTGAACGGAAAATGATTGTTGAGCAGCAGCGCGAGCCAGAAGCCGAGCGCGAATTTTCCGAAAGTTGCGACCGCGGTGTAGAAGATGCTGTAGAAGACGGCGTTCCACCACAAGGGATCGGTCAGGAGATACTGGAAATTTTCGAGACCGATGAAGACGCCGCGGCGGCCGATGGTGGTGTCGGTGAAGGCGAGCCAGATGCCCAGGCCCAGCGGATAGGTGAGGAAGACGGTGAGCAGGCCGATCGCGGGCGCGAGACAGGCGACGATCAGGAACGGTTTGTAGTCGAGCAGGCGCGCGAACCAGTTCGGCTGCCGTTGCACCAGAACTCCGCGAAGGCATCGTCGTGACTGACACGCTGCTTCCTTCTCGTCATTGGGAGGAGCGAAGCGACGAAGCAATCCAGTCCTTGTTCCGTGACTCCGGATTGCTTCGCTTCGCTCGCAATGACGTGTTCCTACCTCCTGAAATACCGCTTCGCGCGACGCTCGGCTTCCGCCGCAGCGGCCTCCGGCGTCGCGGCGTCGGTCGCGACCGACGCGCACATCTGCACCAGCACATAGTCGGCGTTGATCGCCCCGGTCGCTGTCGAAATCGGGCCGGCATAGCCGTTCCAGTAGCGGTTCTTCATGGTGTCCTTGAAGATCGCGACCTTGGGATCGCCGGACCACACCGCACAGTCGGCATAGGCCGCGAGCGGTTGCGCCCAGTAGCCGGAATTGGCGTTGATCCAGGGTTCGTACTGCTCCTTCTCCAGCATGAACTGCAGGAACGCTTTGGCGGCGTTGGGGTAGGGGCTGTGCTTGAACACCATGGCATTCAGCGTGAGCCCGCCCATCGGCGAGGTCTTGGCGACACCCTTCGGCACGAATTGATGCTCGGTGTCGTCGGCGATCGCTTTCGTCGCCGGATCGTTCTTCAGCGAGAAATACAACGACACTCCGTTCGCGGTCAGCGAAATTTCCTGGGCCGAATAGGCGCGGTTGTTGCTGACATCGTTCCAGGACGGCGTGCCCGCGATGAAGGTCGGATAAAGCTCCTTCAGATATTTCAGCGCCGCCACCGTCTCCTTACTGTTGATGATGAGGTTGCCCTCCTCGTCCACGAGCTGTGCGCCATGCGACCACAACAGCCAGGCCGCAAAGCCGTTGCCGTCGCCAACCGCGTTGCCGAGCGCAAAGCCCGCCGGCTTGCCGGCGGCCTTCAGTTTCTGGCACAGCGACAGCAGGCCGGCATGATCGTCCGGGACGCGCTCGAAGCCCGCGGCCTGCACCAGCGACTTGCGATAGACCAGCGGCCCGCTGGCCGCGCCGAACGGCAGGCCGATCCAGCTGTTGGTCTTGTGGCGCTTGCCGTATTTCTCGGCGAGGAACAGCCAGCCGCCATAGCGCTTGCCGAGATAGCCGGCGACGTCTGTGAGCTCGATCAGCTTGTCGACATAGATATGCGGCGCGTCCGAGAAGCCGATGATGATGTCGGGACCGGCGCCGGAGTTCGCGGTCACCGCTGTCTGCTGGTTGATGTCCTCCCAGCCGACGAAGTCGACCTTGACCTCGACGCCGGTAGTTTCGGTGAAGCGTCTCGCATTGGCGCGGAACACGTCCTCGTCGGGCTGCACGAAGCGCACCGGGCGCAGCATGCGCAAGGACGCTCCTTTCTCGATCGGCAATGAGGGGGCCGGTACATCGGCGGCGTTGATGGCGGCGGAAGCGGGCCTGCTTCCCGTCGCGGCCAGCGCCGCGGCGGACGCGCCAAGAAGCAGCGCATCGCGGCGAGTGAACTCGCTTGTCATCGCTCTCTCCCGTTTTGGTCTTGTTCCCGGCGTTGACCGCCGCTGAACCGGATTCTCTTTCTAGCTGTTCGGTCCGCGATCCATGCTGACCGGCTGCCAGCGCCGCAATTGCGTGTTCTGCAGCACCGACGGGTTGACGCAGCTTACCGGCCACATGCCTTGCAGCACCAGCGACAATTCGTAGCCGACCCGCCGCTTGCGCGCCTCGTCGAAACGTGCCGAGGCCGAGGCGACATGCGCGGTCAGCGTGGTCTGTTCCATGCGCAACAGCGGATTGTTGTGTGAGGCCGGTTCCTTCTCCAGCACGTCGAGCGCGGCATGGGCGATCCAGCCCTCCTGCAGCGCCTTGATCAAGGCTTCCTCGTTTACCGTCGCACCGCGGCCGGTATTGATGAAGACCGCGGTCTTTTTCATCTGCTTGAAGTGCGTCTCGCCCATCATGTGATGCACCTCGGGCCGCGCCGGCGCATGCATCGAGACGAAATCCGATTGCGACAGCACTTCGGAGAGCGTCGCCGGCATCACGCCGTGATCGTACATCAGCGTTTCCTGGATGAACGGATCGTAAGCCATCAGC
This sequence comes from uncultured Alphaproteobacteria bacterium, assembly GCA_963847045.1. Lineage (GTDB taxonomy): Bacteria > Pseudomonadota > Alphaproteobacteria > Rhizobiales > Xanthobacteraceae > Bradyrhizobium. The sequence continues at coordinate 267,548 of CAWJYQ010000025.1, forward strand.
CGCAAGCCGAAGGGCGCAGCGCGTTTGGCCACCGCGCGCGCCACGCGGCCAAAGGAGATGAAGCCGAGCGTCTGCCCCATCAGCCGCGGAATTTTCAGGAGCGCCGGCCGTCCCTCGGACCAGCGGCCTTCGCGCACCATCTTGTCCTGCTCGACCAGCCGGCGGAAGCCGGCGAGCAGCAGCATCATGGCGTGGTCGGCGACTTCCTCGATGAAGGTATCGGGAATGTTGGTGACGGGAATGCCGCGCGCGGTGGCGGCCTTGACGTCGACGGAATCGACGCCGACGCTGCCGAGCGTGATCACCTTGCAGTTCTCGAGCTGATCGATGATCGCTTTGGTGATCGGCATGCCCTTGGCGTAAATGGCGTCCGCGCCTCTCGCGGCGGCGACGAACTCGGCCTCGTTGGCCGGCGCCTCGACGATCTCGGCCCCGATCGGATCGAGCGCCTCCTTTTCATAGGCGTAACCGCCGCCGGCGACCGTAAAACTCGCGCCTTTCGGCGTCACCACCCTGAACTTCGACATTCATCGCTCCCGCTTTTCTTTCGGCCGTTGCTGGCAGCCCTCTTGTTGGAAGCGGCATCAAAGCATGGGCGGCGCCTGCTCGGCTAGGCCTCGAACGCAATCGAGGATTGCATCGCCTTCGAAGGAGTCAATCAGGTGGAGAAATCCGCGCGTCCGACGTGCGCTTCACCCGGACTACTACGGAGCGCGTCGTAAGGAACCGCTAGGAAATTCACTCTATCGTGAGCTGAATTATCGGTTAATCGCGACCTCTTGCGCCCCAAATCCCTCCGGAGAAACCCGCTGTGAAGCTTAACAATCTGAAGATTGCCCCCAAGCTCGGCATTCTCCTGGGGATCACGCTGGTCGGGCTCGGCGCGGCCGGTATCCTGGCGGGCTACCTGGTGCAACGGGAAATGATGAACGCCCGCATCGAGCAGATCCACGCCATCGTCGACATGGCGCGCAACATGGCGGCCGGTCTGCAGAAGGAAGTGGAAGCCGGCAAACTCACCAAGGAGGCCGCCTTTGCCGAGTTCGGCAAGCGGGCCAATACGCTCACCTACGACAAAGGCTCCGGCTATCTGTTCGGCAACACCATGGACGGCATCACCGTGCTGGCGCCCGATCCGAGCTTCATCGGCAAGAACCGGATGGACGTTTTGACCAACGGCCGCGCCGTCTCGCGCGAGCTGCGCGACGGCGTCGCCGCCAGGGGCGAGGTCACGCTCTATTACGACAACAAGCGTCCGGGCCAGGAAGATGCCAGCCGCAAGGTGGGCTATGCAGTCGCGCTGCCCTACTTCAACATGTATGTCGGCACCGGCGCCTATCTCGACGACATCGACGCCAAACTCCACCCGATCGCCTGGCTGCTCGGGCTCGCCATCCTCGGCATCGGCGTGATCTCAGGCAGCATCGCCTGGATGATCGGCCGCAGCATCTCCGGCCCGCTCGGCCAGCTCGGCACCCGCATGAAGGATCTGGCGGACGGCAAGCTTGACGCCGCCATTCCCGGCGTCGGCCGCGGCGACGAGGTCGGCGAGATGGCCGCCACCGTCCAGGTCTTCAAGGACAATGCGGTGCGCATTCACGAGCTGGAAAAGTCCGAAGCCCAGACACAGGCCCGCGCCGCGCAGGAGCGCCGTTCGGCGATGGAAAATCTCGCCGGCGACTTCGAGCGCAGCGTCAACGGCATCGTCCGCTCGGTGTCGACGGCGGCCGCCGGCATGCAGTCGACCGCGCAGTCGATGACCTCGACCGCCAGCGACGCCAGCGCGCGTGCCGCGAATGTCAGCGCGGCCTCGCAGAACGCCTCCAACAATGTCGGCACGGTGGCCTCTGCGGCCGAAGAGCTGTCGAGCTCGGTCAACGAGATTTCACGCCAGGTTACCCGTTCCAGCGAGATCGCGAGCAAGGCGGTCGGCGACGCCGAGCGCACCAATGCGACCGTACAGGTGCTCTCGACCGGCGCCGAGAAGATCGGTGAGGTGGTCAAGCTGATCCATTCGATTGCCGCGCAGACCAATTTGCTGGCGCTCAACGCCACCATCGAAGCGGCGCGCGCCGGTGAATCTGGCCGCGGCTTTGCGGTGGTCGCCTCCGAAGTGAAGGCGCTCGCCAACCAGACCGCCAAGGCGACCGAGGAAATCTCCGGCCAGGTCGCCGCCATGCAGCAGTCGACCAGCGACGCGGTTGCCGCCATCAACGGTATCACGCAGACGATCGCCCAGATGAGCGAGATCACGGTCAGCATCTCCACCGCCGTCGAGCAGCAGGGCGCGGCGACGCGGGAGATCGCGCGCAACATCCAGTCGGTCGCGGCCGGCTCGAACGAGATCAATTCCCATATCGGCGGCGTCACCACGGCGGCCGAGGCGACCGGCAAGGCCGCTTCCGACGTGCTGTCGAACGCCCGCGAACTCGACAACCAGTCCGGCATGCTGCGCAGCGCCGTCGACGGCTTCCTCGCCAAGGTGAGGGCGGCGTAGGGCGATCACCCTTTCGCCGAGCCCTGCCGCGAGGCGATCACGACGCCCGCCAGCACCAGCGCGTAGCCGATGACGTGAAATGGCTTCAACTCCTCGCCGAGCAGCACGATCGCCATCACCGAGCCGAACACCGGCACCAGATGCAGGAAGGGCGCGGCGCGGTTCGGCCCGATCAGCGCGATGCCGCGGTTGAAGCAGAGATAGGCGAGCGTCGAGGGAAAGATCACGACATAGGCCAGCGTCGCCGCCGTCAGGAGATCGGCTTTCGGCGCAAAGCCGCTCAACATCTCCCACCACGCGAACGGCACCAGCATGATCGAGCCGCAGCCCATGGTGAAGGTGATCAGCGAGAGAGGATGCGTCGCCGGCCGCTTCGTCATGACAGCCGAATAGAGCCCGAATGCCAGCACGGCGCTGGCAAACATCAGGTCGCCCTTGTTGAAGTGGATTTTGGCCAGCGCGGAAAGATCGCCGCGCAGGATGATGGTCAGCACACCGGCAAGCGAGATCACGATGCCGCCGAGCTGCGCCCAGGTCAGCCGCACGCCGAACAGCAATAGCGCCCACAGCGCCACGAACAGCGGCGCGGAAGACTGGATCAGGAGCGCATTCAGCGCCTCGGTATATTGAAGCGCCATGTAGGAGATCGCGTTGTTGAAGGCGAAGCCGGTCGCCGACAACAGGAGCATCAAGGGCAGGTTCGCGCGCAGCGTCGGCCAGTCCCGGCGCAGATGCTCCTTTGCGAACGGCCACAGCAGGATGAAGGCGCCGATCCAGCGCACCGACGACAGCGTCAGCGCCGGCACATGGCCCGCGACAAAACGCGCCAGCACGATGTTGCCGGCCCAGAACAGCGAGGTCAGGCTGAGCAGCAGATAGGGCTGGTTGATGATCCAGCGCAGCGGCGAGGCATGTTTAGGTTCGGCGGACAATGCGCAGGTTCAGGTGTATAAGTATTCGATGCAGTTGTGCCGGAAATATCGAGCGCGACAAGGCCGCGAGGAAGATTGCTGATATGCGGCGTCGTCCCGGGCAAGAAGTAGCTTCGTAGGGTGGGCAAAGCGAAGCGTGCCCACCATTCGCATCACGCTCGCGATTGATGGTGGGCACGGCGCAAGCGCGCCTTTGCCCACCCTACGAACTCCAGCTGAAGCTACTTCTGCGGCCCCGACAGCGAGATATCGCGCTCGGCGCGGAACACGTTGCTGTAGAGATTGGCGATCCACTGGCGGCCGCGCGAGGTGACGTTGAGATAGCGGATCGCGGTCTGCACATGCGGCGCGACGCTGTTCCAGTAGAACTGCGGATAGAGATTGACGAGATCGGCAGGCGAGGAATAGCCGAGCTGCCGGTTCAGCCCGGCTTCCTCGAATTCGTAATACAGCGCATTGGCCTTGCGGATGTAGTGGGGATCGCCGAGCTGGCCGATCAGGTCGGCGGCGCGCAGCAGGGCAGCCTCCTCGTCGACTTCCTCCTGCTCGCTCGGAAGGCTCGACGGAAACCGCGTACCCTCGACGGCGCGCGCGATGCGGCGCTTGTCGAGCTGCGCCATGCCTTCGATGTGCTCCATCACGAACATTTTCGAGCGGTCGACATGGTAGGGCAGCAGCGAGGCATCGGAGGTGCCGCGCGGCAGCGCCACCTTGCGGCCCGCTGAATCGACCACATAGCCTTCCTTGTCGTCGGCCTTGAACAGCCCGCGGACATAGCCGATGTCGTGGGTCAGGCAGGCGATGATGACATGGGCATAGTCTTCTGCCGGCATGTGGGTGTGCAGCGCGCGTCCGCGCAGGATGTCGTGGCCGGCGAGCGTCACCAGCATGGTGTGCTCGACATTGTGGTAGAGCGCATCGCTGTTGCCGATGCATTCGAGCGCGATGCGCGCGATCGACGGCACCATTTCGACGAGATGGGTCTGCGACGAGCCGAATCGGCGCCGCATGTAATTGGCCAGGAATTTGCCCAGCGCGTCGGCCGCAAGCTCCGGAACGGTAATCATCGTCACTGCCCCCGAACGTCCGAAACGGGCTGCATGCAGCCGCACGCGGCCCATCGTAAACCATAGCGGGCGCGTGTGACATCATCGTTGCAGGAGAAGGGGGCTTTGGCGTGGCCGGCCGCGTGGTCAGTCCGACTGTCTGCGCGAGGCGACGTAGACGCCGGTCAGCACCAGGGCAAAGCCGATGAAATGGAACGCTTGCGGATGCTCGCCGAGGAAGATGATCGCCATCGCCGAGCCGAACACCGGCACGACATGGAAGAACGGCGCGGCGCGGTTGGCGCCGATCAACTGCACGCCGCGATTGAAGCAGAGATAGGCGACGATCGAGGGAAACACCGAGACGTAGAGCAGCGTCAGCAGGTTCTGCGTATCAAGCGCCATCACCGGACGGGTGAACAATTCCCAGACCAGGAGCGGGATGAGGAAAAGCGTGCTGGCGCCGAAGGTGAAGGCGGCGAACGACAGGCCATGAATGGCCGGCCGCTTCAGCGTCAGCACCGAATAGAGGCCGAAGATGGTGATCGCGACCAGGAAGATCAGGTCGCCCTTGTTGAAGCGGATATTCGACAGCGCGGTGAGGTCGCCATGCATCAGGATCACCAGCACGCCCGTGAGCGACAGCAGCACGCCAATCGCCTGCGCCAGTGTCAGCCGCACACCGAGCAGCACCAGCGACCACACCGCGACCACCAGGGGACCTGCGGACTGCAGCAGCAACGTGTTCAGCGCCTGGGTGTGTTCGAGCGCCCAGTATTGCAGCGTATTGAAGATGCCGATGCCGGTGATGGAGACCAGGATCATGATGCCGAGCTTGCCGCGGATCGCGGGCCAGTCGCGCACGAGATGCTTCCAGGCAAAGGGCAGAATCAGGAGGAAGGCGATGCCCCAGCGCAGGAACGACAGCGTCACCGGCGGAATGTGGCCGGCGGCGAGGCGGCCGACGATGGCGTTGCCCGCCCAACACAGTGCGGTGATGCTGAGCAAAAGATAAGGCTGGTTCGCGATCCAGTGACTGGTGCCCACTTTCCGAAGTTCGTACACCATTGCAGCGACCACCTTTTACGAACTTCGGAAAGCTATGGGCACGAGCAAACTTATGATTCCAGTGCCGCTTCTCGATTTGAAGTCCCTGGGGCCATTTCGCCGCTTGCACTGCAGGGACTTCAAATCGGCGGCACTGGAGGCCTGTGGCGCGGCGTGCGAAGTTTGTTCGGAAGCAGACATGAGGTTCGAATTTCGGCCCGGTTCAAGACGCCGCGCCCCGGCCCGGTGCTTAAGGTCCGGGCCGGCTTCTTGCCCGGCTGCTTCACAGACACGGATTCTCTGTGTGCATCAATGGGGTTGCACGCAACGCGACCATGCGCGGGGCAGGCCCTGGTTTTGGATCTGACCGGACGGAACTTAAAAAATGCGCATGCTTGTCTATCCTGTCTCCATGCTTCGACAACTCGCTTTTCTCCTGGTGGTGGGCCTCGCCGCGCCTGCAGCGCTTTCGGCCGAACCGCGTTCCGGCATCGACATCTCCGCGATCGACGCCGGCGTCCGGCCGCAGGAAGATTTCTGGCGATATGCCAACGGCAAATGGCTGGCGGCCACGCCGATTCCCCCGACCGCGCCGCCTGGGACACGTTTTCGGAAGTGCGCGAGAAGACGCAAGGCCAGCTCCGCAGCGCGATCGAATTGATCGATCCCAATGACAAGGATCATCCCGAGCGCAGGAAGCTCGCCGACCTCTACGCCTCGTTCATGGATGAGGCGGATGTGGAGAAGGCGGGCCTTGCTTCGCTGCAGGAGGTGCTCGCGAAAATCCGCGCGCTGAACGACAAGGCCAGGCTGCCCGCGTTGTTCGCGGAGCTTGCAAAACTCTGGGTCCGCATTCCCTTCGCGCTCGAGGTCTCGCCCGACGAGCATGACGCCACGACCTATGTCGCGCATCTCGGGCAGGGCCGGCTCGGCCTGCCGGACCGCGACTATTATCTGAAGGACGATGCGCATTTTGCGGCTGTTCGTACGGCCTATGGCGCGCATATCGCAAAGCTGTTTTCGCTCGCGGGCGAGCCGAACGGCGAAGCCGCTGCCGACAACATCATCGCGCTCGAGAAATCGCTGGCCGAGCTGCAATGGACGCGGGTGCAGAACCGCGATCCCGTCAAGACCTACAACAAGACCGAGCTCGCCGCGCTGCCGGCGCTGGTCGGCAAGGACGATTTGCCGTCCTATCTCGCCGCCGCCGGCATCAGCCGCGATATCTCGACCGTCATCGTCGGGCAGCCGAGCTTTTTCGCCGGGCTCGAAGCGGTATTCCGCGACACGCCGCTCGACACTTTCAAGGCGCTTCTCACCTACAATTTGCTAAGCGCGTATTCGCCCTACCTGTCGGTACCGTTTGCGGATGAGGATTTTGCGTTCGAGCTGCACGCGCTGCGCGGCGTGCCGGAAATCCAGCCGCGCTGGAAGCGCGCGGTCTCGGTGGTCGATCGCCTGATCGGCTTCGATCTCGGCAAGCTCTATGTCGAGCGCACCTTCCCGCCGGACGCCAAGGCGCGCGCCGAAGCCATGATCGCGAACCTGATCGCGGTCTATCGCGAGGGCATCGCAACGCTCGACTGGATGGGCCCCGACACCCGCGCCGAGGCGCTGAAAAAACTGGAAGCGATCGTGCCGATGATCGCTTACCCCGCCGGGTCGCGCGACTACACTGCGCTCGCGATCGAGAGGAGCGATCTCGCCGGCAATGTCATGCGCGCGCGGCGTTTCGACTATGATTACTGGCTCGGCAAGCTCGGCAAGAAGGTCGATCGCGCGGAGTGGTTCACCGCACCGCAGGCCGTCAACGCGTTCTATAGTTCGAGCCGCAACCAGATCGTGTTTCCGGCCGGCATTTTGCAGCCGCCGTTCTTCGACGCCGGCGCCGACGATGCCGCCAATTACGGCGCGATCGGCGCGGTGATCGGCCACGAGATCAGTCACGCCTTCGACGATCACGGCAGCCAGTTCGACGGCGAGGGCAACTTGCGCAACTGGTGGACCAGGGACGATCGCGAGCGCTTCGAGAAACAGACGCGCAGTCTCATTGCACAATATGATGCCTTTACGCCGCTGCCCGGCTATCACGTCAACGGCGCACTGACGTTAGGGGAAAACGTTGCCGACAATGCCGGCCTTGCGATCGCCGTGCGCGCCTACCGGCTGGCGCGCAGGGGATGTCCAGCGCCCGTGATCGACGGCTTCTCCGGCGAGCAGCGGCTGTTCATCAGCTTCGCGCAGATCTGGCACGAGCGGGTGCGCGATGCCGCCCGCATCGAGCGCCTCAAGGTTGATCCGCATTCACCCGGTCAATTCCGCGCCAATGGCACCTTGCGCAACCAGAACTCGTTTGCGGACGCCTTTGACGTCAAGCCGGGCGATGCGATGTACCTGCCGAACGAGGAACGGATATCGCTGTGGCAGACCGACCGCGACGTGGTCTGCCCCGGAAAGGCCCCATAACGCTGGCAAAGGCTCAGGCGAAGGCGGGACGGGTCAGATTTTATAGGGGATATCAAAGGGTTGGGGACGGTTTAGAGCGGGTCTCAAGGGGCCTTCTTGCTTGCCTCAGAGAGCTGCTTCCTTTATCCGGGTAGACGCCTCGCATGCGAGCGGCCCCGGCCGTGAATTTGAGCTGGGCGCATGATCCCGGAAAAAGCGCACTCCGCGCCTGGAGTGTGCGGGGTGGGACCGGTTTCCGTGGGGTTCATGCTCATATGAAGTCAGGATTGCAGAGGGACTAGTCCAGGAATGGCCAACGTTGTCGTCGTCGGCGCCCAGTGGGGCGACGAAGGAAAGGGCAAGATCGTCGACTGGCTGTCGGAGCAGGCCGACATCGTCGTGCGCTTTCAGGGCGGCCACAATGCCGGCCATACCCTGGTCATCAACGGCGAAACCTACAAGCTTGCGCTCCTGCCTTCCGGCGTGCTGCGGCCCTCGAAGCTCGCGGTGATCGGCAATGGCGTGGTGTTCGATCCGCAGGCGTTCCTCGACGAGGTCACAAAGCTGAAGGGGCAGGGCGTCGAGGTCAGCCCGAAGAATTTGCGGGTCGCGGAAAACGTCACGCTGATCCTGCCGCTGCATCGCGAGCTCGACGCGCTGCGCGAGACCTCGAATGCAGTCACCGCCATCGGCACCACACGGCGTGGCATCGGGCCGGCCTATGAAGACAAGGTCGGCCGCCGCGCCATCCGCCTGATGGACCTGGCCGATCTCGACACGCTGCCGCACAAGATCGACCGGCTGCTCGCGCACCACAATGCGCTGCGCCGCGGGCTCAATCTCGAGGAGATCGACGGCAAGGGTATCCTGCGCGAATTGAGCGAAATGGCGCCAAAACTCCTGCCCTACGCCGAAACGGTGTGGCGCCTGCTTGATCTCAAGCGGCGCGAGGGCAAGCGCATCCTGTTCGAGGGCGCGCAGGGCGCGCTCCTCGATGTGGATCACGGCACCTACCCCTACGTCACCTCGTCCAACACGGTGGCGGCGCAGGCCGCGACCGGGACCGGCATGGGGCCGGGCGCGGTCGGCTATGTGCTCGGCATCTGCAAGGCCTACACGACAAGGGTCGGCGAGGGCCCGTTTCCGACCGAGCTGCATGATGAGATCGGGGAAGAGATCGGCCGGCGTGGCAGGGAGTTCGGAGTCAACACCGGACGAAAGCGGCGCGTCGGCTGGTTCGATGCCATGCTGGTGCGGCAGACCGTCCGCACCTGTGGCATCAACGGCCTGGCGCTGACCAAGCTCGATATTCTGGACGGGTTCGATTCGATCGAGGTCTGCACGGGGTATCGGCTGGACGGCAAGGAAATCGACCATTTGCCGGCCGGCGAGGGTGCCCAGGCCCGGGTGGTGCCGAGCTACGAGACCATCGAGGGCTGGAAGCAGCCCACCGCCAATGCCCGTTCCTGGGCCGATTTGCCGGCCCAGGCCATCAAATATGTCCGGAGGGTGGAGGAATTGGTGGGCTGCCCGATTGCCTTGCTTTCCACCAGCCCGGAACGCGAGGATACTATCCTGGTTCAAAACCCGTTTGAGGCTTAACGGGATATTACTGGAAAATGCGCACAGTTAAGCTGATATGGCCGATTACTACCCGCTGATCGCTCGCGCTATTGCCGGACTGGATCCCAGCGCCCCCGGCGAGAGCCGCCGTGCGCTCTATGAGCGGGCCCGGGCTGCGCTGATTTCGCAGCTCCGCAGCGTTCAGCCGCCGCTTTCCGAATCCGAGATCACCCGGGAGCGGCTGTCGCTGGAAGAGGCCGTCCGCAAGGTCGAATCGGAGGCCGCCCAGCGCGCCCGCGATGCCCGCTCCGGCGTCGGCAGCGGCGGCGCCTCGTCGCGCGGCGACGCCTTCCGCCGCGCTACCGCCGCCCGCCCTGGGGAGGCGGCGGCTCCCTCCAACGGCCAGCCCGCTCCGCCAACCGCCCGTCCGCGGCCATCGCCGCCTCCGCCGGCACCGCCCCCCTCGCGCAACGACCGGCCGCCGCTGGGGCAGGAGGGGGAGCGTCCGCAGCCCCCCCGTCCCCCGCGCGCCGATGCGCCACAGCGGCCGCAACCGCCGGTGCCGCCGCAGCCGCAGGTCTCGATGCAGGAGCCGCAGTTGCCGCCGGTCCGCGACCGCGCGGGGCCGCCGCCACCGCTGCCCCCGTCGCGCCGCCCGAGCGATAACGGCAACTCCCAGGCGCCGGGCGTGCGCGGCTTCCGCGACATCGCGGCCGATGCCGATGATCTCGGCCGCGCCGCCGCCCAGGCCAACCGGGCCGCGCGGCGGACCTACGCCAACGTGCCCTCGCCCTCGCCGGAGTTCGAGCGGATCGAGCCCGACCTCGAGAACCGCGGCGGCGATTTCGAGCCGCCCTATTCCTACGAAGACTCGATGGAGGAGGCCGAGCGCTACTCGCCGCCGGCCCCACCTGTGCCGCGTGCCCGCATCGGCACCGACCGCGAGCGCGAGCCCAAGCGCGCCCGTTCCGGTACGGTATTTCCGTTCAAGAGCGCGATCGCCGTCGGCATCGTGCTGATCCTGGTGGGAGCGGCGATCCTCTGGGGCAAATCGGTGGTCACCACCGTGAGCGGGCTGTTCAAGACACAGCCCGCGGTCGAGCAGCCGAAGGACGCCTCACAGCCGCTCTCCAAACCGAAGATTCCCGATCGCGTCGGCCAGCCGGGCTCGACCGAGCAGCCGGTGGCGCCGGTGGCGCAGCGCGTGGTGCTCTATGACGAGGATCCGTCCGATCCCAAGGGCAAGCAATATGTCGGCTCGGTGGTGTGGCGCACCGAACCGATCAAGGCGAGCGGCAATGCCAAGGGCGACATCGCCGTGCGCGCCGACATCGACATTCCCGACCGCAAGTTCAAGATGACGATGTCGTTCCGCCGCAACACCAATTCATCGCTGCCGGCGAGCCACACCGCGGAGCTCACCTTCATCCTGCCGCCGGACTTTTCGGGCGGCGGCGTCGCCAACGTGCCGGGCATCCTGATGAAGTCGAACGAGCAGGCGCGCGGCACGCCGCTTGCGGGCCTTGCGGTGAAGGTCACCGACGGCTTCTTCCTGGTCGGGCTCTCCAATGTCGATGCCGACCGCGCGCGCAACATCCAGCTGTTGAAGGAGCGCTCGTGGTTCGACGTGCCGCTGGTCTATGCCAACCAGCGCCGCGCCATCATCGCGATCGAGAAGGGCGCCCCGGGCGAGCGCGCCTTCAACGACGCGTTCGCGCAGTGGGGCGAATAGGGCTTCCGCCACCGAGCGTCGTCGCAGGCAATCTGGATGTGGAACGCGTCAACACGTCGTTCGCCGAGAGGCGGAACCTGACGTTGAGCGTGAGGATGAGGCGCTTCACGTGATTGAGGAGTGCGTTCTCAAAGAGGTTCGAGAAACGCTGCCATGCCCTTGTGCTGCATTTCTTTTTCTACAACTTCCGCGTTCACAAGGCGCTTGATGCAGGCCGGGCAAAGGCCGCCGCTGGTGTTGTTGATTGCACCCTAAAGATGGAAGATTGCGTTTCTGTTATCGGCGCCAGGCCAGCGTTGTGAGCGTGCTTATGGAATCAGATGAACCGCCGAGATCAATACCGGTGGCAGGCTCATCCGCCGCTGCTATAAATAGCCCTCAGGCGGAGGGCACAGCATGAAGCGCTACCTGATCTTCGCAGCCGTCGGACCACTGCTGGGCGGGTTCTGGCTGCTGCTGACGACCTCGACAATGGCGGGCTATTTCAGCCATCCGCCGAGCGCGGCCGAGATCGGCAAGCTGGTCACGGTGTATGTGACGACGCTGCACTTCAGCTATCTGTTCGGCCTATTGCCGGCGCTGATGATCGGCGCGATCGAGGACATCCTCTATCACGTCAAGCGCATCGGCCCGACGTTGCGCGTCCTCCTGGTCGGTGTGATCGCATTCGGTGCGGCCGAGCTCTTGTACGGCTCGCGCGGCCAGGACAGCGGCCTGTTCCAGTTCGTCATGTACGGCCTGGTCGGTTTCCTCCCCGCTACCCTCAGCGCTTTCCTGGTGCATAAATTCGTTGAGGAGCCGGAGCCGCCGGTGCAGGCGTCGCCCGCGACTTGAACGGGCATCGAGAGCCGCCGTTCGCGCGCTCATGACGCAACTTGCGCTGGCCTGCTGCGTTACCATCTGATGGCCATGGCAAACAATCAGGCATTCCGCAACCCGCACGCCGCCCGCGCTTCCAGCGCGACGTTCAGCGCCGCGGAGGCTCGCGGAAAAATCATCGACCAGGAGGGCCGCGAGATCCCGCAGGAGACGCCGGGCGGCGTGTCCTTCGGCGGCATTCATTTCGATTTCCGCCGTTCCTCGGCCAACCCGTTCGGCCATCTCACCCGCGAGCAGCGGCTGAAGCGGCTGGAGGCGGTCGCGAAAATTCTCGACGTCGCCTTCATCCTGCCTGGCACGAAGATCCGCTATGGCGTCGACGGCATCATAGGGCTGATCCCCGTCGTGGGCGACATCATCGTGACCGGTCTGTCGCTGTGGCTGGTCTATGAGGCCCGTGCGCTCGGCGCGCCCTGGCATGTCACCGCGCGCATGCTCGGCAATGTCGCCTTCCAGGGCGTGGTCGGCACCGTGCCGATCGCGGGCGATGCCATCGACGTGCTGTTCCGCGCCAACATGCGCAACGCGCGGCTGTTGCGGAACTGGCTCGAGAAGCAGCCGCGTTAGAGCTGATGACATTAGGTCGGCTTGCGACCGCGCGGGGACTGCGCTCCCTCTCCCGCTTGCGGGGGAGGGCCGGGGTGGGGGTGTCGCCGCGAGTCGCACTGTCTGTGTGTGGAGAGAGCTTCCCCCACCCGCAAGCGGGAGAGGTGAAGCGAGTTTGCCGATAGGCCGCCGAATTCAATCTGCTCCAAAACAAAACGCCCCCGGATTTCCATCCGAGGGCGCGTCATTCGAAACAGGCAAATGGCTTACGCCGCGTCCTTGTCGCTGGCGGGCGCGGCTTCGGGCTTGCGCGGACGGCGCGGCAGCGGAAACGCCTCGCTCTCATAGAGCGAGCGGATGCCGCTCTGGTCGAAACGGGCTTCCTCGACCTGCAGATAGGCGCCGTTCAGCGAATCCGCGGGCAACTCCTCGATCGCGAAGCGAACCGCTTCAGCCGCGGTGCCAAAACGCCGATAGGCGAACCCGGCGCGCTTCTTCTTGCGAATGGCGGCGGGGAAAAGTTCGGCGGCGGTGTTGAAGTTGAACGGACGCAAAGGACGCATGGTCGAGGACCTCTTTATCTTCTTGGCGCTAGCGTGAGCGGCTGGTTGGGAATTGGGCGTCGGTTGCGCCGCAACCGGCGGCGCGCCGTGCACATCATTTCGCCCCCTAATATAGGCCTGTTTGACAGAATTGCGAATCCCGCCGGACCAAATCGTAAATCTGGAACCGGTTTAACAGGAAGGAGATAAGCCTTTTTATTTCAATGGCTTATTTGGTTCACAACTTGCCAAGCAGGAGCAGGACGAGCAGCACCACCAGAATTACGCCACCTATGCCCATGCCGGAATGGCCCATGCCGTAGCCGTAGCCCCCAATCCGGCCGCTGAAGCCGCCCAAGAGATAAATGATCACCAGAATGATCAGAATCATCCCAAGCGACATGGCACCCTCCGCACATTAGCCGGCAGGCTGAAAACCTACGCCGCGCCGCCTGTCCTGCAAAGCATATTCAATGCCATCGGTCCGGGATTTGAGGTGAGGGCGCCGCAGAGCGTGCTCCGCGGCGTCAGAGCAGGCTATTTCTGACCGTCCTCGATCGGCAGCACTTTCAGCGGGCTCGCATAGGGCTCGACGCGCAGCGAGTCCTTGGCGATCAGGCCGATCTTGTGCAGCGGCGCCTGTTCGAGATCGCCGCTGGCGGATTTGCGCACCGCATATTGCCAGACGCTGAGCGAGCCATTGGCGACCAGCGCCTTGGCGATGCCGCCGGCATTGCCATCCATCTTCGCGAGCTCGCCGTCGGGGATGCCGATGACGACTTCATCCCTGGTCGTGATCACCTTGAACAGGGACACCTTGTCGGCGGCGAAGGCTGGCTGAACCACTGATCTCTCCACGATGAGGCCGGCCAGGCCGAGAACCGGAAGCCAGCGTTTTGACATTTGCATGTTTGGATTTTCCTCGCGTTTGCGCACAAGGCGGACGGAGAGAGCCCGTCAAAAACAAAACCCCGCGCGACCAGGTCTTGGTCGCGCGGGGTTCGAAACGCGTTCGAGGGAAAACGCGCTTATTTGGCGTTCAGCTTCAGCGCCGCCGAGTTGATGCAGTAGCGCAAGCCGGTCGGTCCTGGACCGTCATTGAAGACATGGCCGAGATGGCCGGAGCATTTCGAGCACAATACCTCGGTGCGGATCATGCCGTGGGTGGTGTCGTGCTCCTCGTCGACATGGCTCTCGACGGCGGGCTTCGTGAAGCTCGGCCAGCCGCAGCCGGAATCGAACTTGGCATCGGACTCGAACAGCGTCTGCCCGCAACCGGCGCACACATAGGTGCCCGGCTTGGTCTCGTACTCATACTCGCCGGTGAACGGGCGCTCGGTCGCCTTCTCGCGCAGCACCGCGTACTGCATCGGCGTCAATTCCTTGCGCCACTCGGCCTCGCTCTTCACGACTTTGTCTTGGGTGTTCTGGTCTTGGGTCCTGGTGTCGGACATGGATGCTCCCTTTCGGGCGCATGATCCGGAAAAGTGTGAAGCGGTTTTCCGAAAAGATCATGCGCAAACAGTAGGCTAAAGCGCGATGATCATCGCGCTTTAGAGAAGCCGTCAGTTGGAGACGTTGGCGTTTTTCACCAGCGTCGGCTTCTCGATGTAATTTGCCGCAAACAGCTTCTTGAGGTTCTCGACCTTCGGCAGGTCGTTATAGGCAATATAGGGCTGGTTGGGGTGCAGCGTCAGGTAATCCTGGTGATAGGCCTCCGCCGGGAAGAAGCCCTGCAGCGCCGACACCTTGGTCACGATCGGCTTGCCATAGACCTTGGCGGCGTTGAGCTGGGCGATATAGGCCTCCGCGACCTTCTTCTGGTCGGCGGAGGTGGTGAAGATCGCCGAGCGATATTGCGTGCCGGAGTCCGGGCCCTGGCGGTTGAGCTGGGTCGGATCATGCGCGACCGAGAAATAGATCTGCAGGATCTTGCCATAGGAGATCTTCTTCGGGTCGAACTTGATCTGGACGGATTCGGCATGCCCGGTCGAGCCTGACGAGACCTGGTCATAGGTCGCCGTCATCTGGCTGCCGCCGGCGTAGCCGGACACCGCGTTCACCACGCCCGCGGTGTGCTGGAACACGCCCTGCACGCCCCAGAAGCAGCCGCCCGCGACCACCGCGGTCTGCAGGCCGTCGCTGGCTGCGACGTCGGCGGCAGGAGCGGGGATCACCACCGCGTCTTCGGCGGCGCGGGTGGGGACCGAGATGAAGGCGGCGATCGCCAGCGCGCCGATGGCGGCGGCGCAGAGCGAAAGGCGGTTGAACTGGCTCATGGCATGTCCTCGCTTAAGGGCTGGGCTAGGTGAGAGAATTTGGCAGTAGTCTAACGCGCGGCCCGCGCTTCACAACACAGGCGGCGGCTTTGGTGTACCCAAGATACGGGTCATGGGCTCAATTGTTACGCACCGAGGGACACGAGTCTGTGAATAAAATGCCTTATGACCAAGGCGTTAATGCGCAATTGAGCGCCCGTTTGGCGAAATCGCCAAGACCCTCTTTAAATGAACCGCGGCATTTCCTGACCGACAAACCCTTCATAGTGCCGGAGCATTTTGCCGATGTTGCGCGCCGTCCTCCTTGCGACCCTCACGCTGCTTTCGATCACGGTTCCGGCGCTCGCCGATCCCCAGCTGGGCGACGACCTCACGGTCTGCCGCGACCGGCAGAACGAGCTGAAAACCCGGGCCGACGCCTGTGAAAAGATCATCGCGCAAGGACAGGCGGCGCCAAGGGACCTAGCCGTGGCGCTTCTTGCCCGCGGCGACGTGCTGTCGGTGAAACGCGACTACGACAAGGCGATCGCGACCTATGGCGACGCGCTCAAATCGGACCCTGACAATGTCAGGGTTTTGGAGGGGCGGGGCGTCGCCTATGAGCGCAAGGGGCAGGACGACCTGGCGATGGCCGACTACAACGCCGCCTTGCAGAAGCGTCCGACCTACGCCGCGCCCTACAACAGCCGCGGCACGATTCACCTGCGCCGGGGCGCGCTGCAGAGCGCGCAGGATGACTTTACCTCGGCGATCAGGGTCGCGCCAAAATTCCTGCTGCCCTACACCAACCGCGCCCGCGTCGAGACCATGAACAAGGAGTACGACGCTGCGCTCGCCGATTTCGCCAAGGCGGCGGAGATCGATCCGAATGCGCCGCAGATCGCCGTCAACCGCTGCGTGACCTATGCCGCGATGGGCAAGTTCGACCAGGCGTTCGCCGACTGCAACAGCGTGATCGAGAAATTTCCGAAAAGCCAATATGCCCTCAACAACCGGGCGGACGCCTATCTGGCGAAGGGAAACCTCGACGCGGCGCTGAAGGACTACAACACGGTGCTCGGGCTCAATCCGAACAATGTGCGGGCGCATGCGGGCCGCGGCCTTTTGTTCGAGCGGCGGCGCAATCTGGAGCAGGCGCGGGCCGACTACCGCTCGGCGGCCTTTGCGCTGACGCCGTTCGACGAGATCGACGTGGCCAAAGCCCGCGCCATGGCGCAGGAACGCCTCGGCGCGTTGACGGCGCCGGGGCCGGGCGGATCGGTCAAGACCCGGCGCGTCGCGCTCCTGGTTGGCAACGGCGCCTACAAGAACGTGCATGCCCTCGACAACCCGCCGCGCGACGCCAAGCTGATCGCGGATCAGCTGAAGGGGCTCGGCTTCCAGACCGTGACGCTCGCCAACGATCTGACCCGCGACAAGTTCTTCGAGACGCTGCGGACCTTCGCCGCCCAGGCCGAGAAGGCGGATTGGGCGGTGGTGTATTACGCCGGCCATGGTTTTGAGATCGGCGGCGTCAACTATCTCGTGCCCGTCGACGCCAGGCTCGCGGCCGACAAGGACGCCGAGACCGAAGCGGTCGCGCTGGAGCAGGTGCTCGCGGCGGTCGGCGGCGCGCGGGGCCTGAGGCTCGTGATCCTGGATGCCTGCCGCGACAATCCCTTTGCGCCGACGATGCAGCGGACCGTTGCGCTGAAACTGGTCGACAAGGGCTTTTCCAACATCGAGCCGTCGGCCGGCTTCATGGTGGTCTATGCGGCGAAGCACGGCGAAACCGCGCTCGACGGCGAGGGCCAGGACAGTCCGTTCGCGACCGCGCTCGCGCATGACATCAAGGAGCATGTCGAGGTGCGGAAACTGTTCGACATCGTCCGCGACGACGTCTGGACCGCGACCAGGCACGGGCAGCAGCCCTTCACCTACGGCTCGCCGCCGGGGCGCGAGGATTTTTATTTCGCGGGGAAATAACCAACCCTCATGGTGAGGAGCGCGGTACGTGCATCTCGAACCATGAGGCCCGTATCTCTCCCGCGGCCCATCCTTCGAGACGCCGCGCGATGCGCGGCTCCTCAGGATGAGGTCGGTGCGTGTGGCGCGCTCAAACCACTACGCTCAACCTCTTCGCCGCGCGCGTGATCCCCGTATACAGCCACCGCGCCCGGCTGTCCTGGAACGCAAAGCTCTCGTCGAACAGCACGACGTCGTCCCATTGCGAGCCTTGCGACTTGTGCACGGTCAGCACATAGCCGTAATCGAATTCGTCATAGGGTTTTCGCTGCTCCCACGGGATCTGCTCGATCCCGCCTTCGAAGCAATCGCAGCGCACGGAGACTTTCGTCACCTTGTGACTGAACTCTTCATCGGGTGAAAGCCGCATGCTGACGATGCGCGATTTCGAGCGCGAGGCGGTGCGCGACTTGACCCGCCACAGCCCGCCATTGAACAGGCCCTTCTTGCGGTTGTTGCGCAGGCACACCAGCTTGTCGCCGGCGACCGGCAGCGGCTCCTCGATGTTCTGGCGCTGGCGCATCCGCATGTTGTAGGCGCGACGGGTGTTGTTGCGCCCGACCAGCACCTGGTCGGCGTTCATCACCCGGTCCGGATCGAGCTCGCTGCGCGACACCACCTCGCTCTCGCCATAGCGGCCGATGTCGAGCTCGCGGCCTTCGCGCACGTCCATCGACATCCGCACGATTGGATCGTCCTGCGCCTGGCGGTGCACCTCGGTCAGCATCGCGTCGGGCTCGCTGCCGGTGAAGAAGCCGGCGCCCTGGATCGGCGGCAGCTGCGCGGGATCGCCGAGCACCAAAAGCGGGCATTCGAACGAGAGCAGGTCGCGGCCCATCTCGGCATCGACCATTGAGCATTCGTCGATCACGATCAGTTTTGCTTTGGACGCCGGCGCGTCGTCCCAGAGCTCGAAGCTCGGCTGCTCGACGCCACTCTCGCGCGCGCGGTAGATCAGCGAGTGGATCGTGGAAGCGTTGTCGCAGCCCTTGTTGCGCATCACGAGGGCCGCCTTGCCAGTGAAGGCCGCGAATTTCACCTCGCCATCGACGCCGTCGGCGATATGCCGCGCCAGCGTGGTCTTGCCGGTGCCGGCATAGCCGAACAGGCGAAACACCGGCGGCGTGCCGTTCTTGCCGGGCTTGGCCTTGAGCCAGTCGGCAACGGCTTTCAGCGCGGAATCCTGGTGCGGGGTGAAGGTGGTCATGATTTGATCGGGAGACGAGCCGCGCGGCGACTCAAGCGCCCACAAACTAATCATTCGCCTGTTCCGATCAAGCCCGCTTCCGCGGCGCGGAATTGCCATGCGCAACGCGCGCTAGACTTAAGCCCGGCGCGGACTACACTGACCAAAAAACAGGGTGGTGTTGGGAGAGACGTCATGAAATTCGGCATTTTCTACGAGCTGCAACTGCCGCGCCCGTGGGTTGAGGGCGACGAGCTAAAACTCTATCAGAACGCGCTGACGCAGCTCGAGACCGCCGACCGGCTCGACTATGATTACGCCTGGGTGGTCGAGCATCATTTCCTTGAGGAATATTCGCATTCGCCGGCGCCCGAATCCTTCCTCGCCGCCGCAAGCCAGCGCACCAAACAGATCAGGCTCGGCCACGGCATCTTCCAGCTTACCACCAATCATCCCGCCCGCGTCGCCGAGCGGGTCGCGGTGCTCGACCTCCTGAGCAACGGCCGCTGCGAGTTCGGCATGGGCGAGAGCGCTTCCATCACCGAGCTCACGCCATTCGGCCGCGACATGGAGACCAAGCGCGAGGTGTTCGAGGAAGCCGTACAGGCAATCTTCCCGATGTTCACCAAAGTCGGCACCGAGCATCACGGCAAATATTTCGATATCCCGCTGCGCAACGTGGTGCCGAAGCCGGTGCAGAAGCCGCATCCGCCACTGTGGATGGCGTGCTCGCAACTGCCGACCATCGAACGCGCGGGGCAGAACGGCTTTGGCGCGCTCGGCTTCCAGTTCGTCAGCGCCGACGCCGCGCACGCCTGGGTGCACGCCTATTACAACGCCATCACCAAGCGGCTGAAGAAGCTCGCCGATTACGAAATCAATCCGAACATGGCGCTGGTGTCGTTCTTCATGTGCGCGAAGACGGATGAGGAGGCGCGTGCGCGTGCCGACGGCGCCACCTTCTTCCAGTTCGCGCTGCGCTATTACGGCCAGGGGCAAAACAGGGCCCGCCCGGCGCCGGGCACCGTCAACATGTGGGACGAGTACAACAAGTGGAAGCGGGAAAATCCCGAGGCGCAGGAGGCGGCCCTTCGCGGCGGCCTGATCGGTTCGCCGGAAACCATCCGCAAGAAATTGCGGCGCTTCCGCACCTCCCATATCGACCAGGTGATCCTGCTCAACCAGGCCGGCAAGAACAGCCACGAGCATATCTGCGAGTCGCTCGAATTGTTCTCGAAGGAAGTCATGCCGGAGTTCAAGCACGATCCCGAGCACGACGAATGGAAGAAGGGCGTCATGAGCGGCGCGATCCAGCTCGAGGAGATCGACACCCAGGCGTTCACCGATCGCTATGGCAAGCTCGCCGTCAGCGTCGCGCCGAAGAAGGTCGCGGCGGGGTAGTCTTGCTGCGAAGATAAACCCTCATGGTGAGGAGCGCGCGCACGCGCCGTCTCGAACCATGAGGCCCCGGCTAGTGGCCTCATCCTTCGAGACGCGCGCACGCGCGCTCCTCAGGATGAGGGGCGAGAGTTGGAGTTGCCCTCACTGCTGCAACGCCGCCAGCAGCTCGTCGGGCCGCTCGGCCATCATCATGTGGCCGGCACCGGCGAGCACGACGGTGCGGGAGCCGGGCAGCGCCGCGGCGAGCGCCTTGCCGGCCTTGGCGGGCGTCATCATGTCGCGTTCGCCGAGCACCAGCGTCGCCGGGACCTTCACCGTTGTCGCGGCGGCGACGGCATTCTGATAGGCGTTGCAGGCCGCAAGATCATTGAACAGCACGCCGGGCTTGCAGCGTTCGAGAAGGCGCTGTGCGCCGCCATGCATCCACAGGCCCGGCGCCAGGCTTCCGCCAAGTTCGGCCTGATGGCCGAGACCCCAGATCGAGACCATGTCGACCGCGTCATGGTTGTTCGCTTCGGCTGCCTTGAGCAGGTCGGGGCCGACGGTCATGGCCGCCGCCGTGCCGATCAGCGCGAGGCCGGATACTTTTGCAGGGTACCGCGCAGCGGTCTCCAGCGCGATCAGCGAACCCATGGAATGGCCGATCAGCTTTGCGCTGGCTGCACCTGCGGCATCGAGCAGCGCGGCCGTCCAGTCGGCCATCTCGGCGATGGTTGCAAGCGGCGCGCCCGACGAGCGGCCGTGACCCGGCAAATCCGGCGCCAGCACGTTATGGCCGTGATGCGCGAACCAGCGGTCGTGCAGGGCCCAGGCGGTGTGATCCATGCCGGCGCCATGCAGGAACACGACCGTCGGCAGAGAGGAATTGAACGCCTTGCCGCCGGTGGCGATGAAAGTATCTGTGCCGTTGACGGTGAGCTGCATGGTTCAAGTCCTTTGCGAGGAGCGGAGCGCCTGGCCGAGATCGTCGGTGATGTCCTGCGCCGTTTCGATGCCGACCGACAATCGCACCAGTTCCTCGCCGATGCCGGCGGCTTTCAACTGCTCGGCGTTCATCTGCTGATGCGTCGTGGAGGCAGGATGGATCACCAGCGTCTTGGCGTCGCCGACATTGGCGAGATGGCTGATCATGCGCAGGCCCTCGATGAATTTCTTGCCCGCAGGCCGGCCGCCCTTGATGCCGAAGCTGACGATCGATCCGGCGCCGTGCGGTAGCAGTTTCTTCGCGAGCTCATGATCGGCATGGTCCGGCAGCGAGGGGTGCAGCACCCATTCGACCGCCTTGTTGACCTTAAGGAAGTCGAGAACGGCGGCCGTGTTCGCCATATGGCGCTCCATGCGCACACCCAGCGTCTCCACGCCCTGCAGGAGCTGGAAGGCATTGGTCGGCGATAGGCAGGCGCCGAAATCGCGCAAGCCCTCGGTTCGCGCGCGCATGATGAAGGCCGCCGGTCCGAACTGCTCGTCGAAGATGATGCCGTGATAGCCGGCATAGGGCTCGGTCAGTACGGGAAACTTGGCCGACGCGCGCCAGTCGAATTGGCCGCCGTCGACAATGACGCCGCCAATGGCGATGCCGTGGCCGCCGATCCATTTGGTGGTCGAATGCATCACGATGTCGGCGCCGAGATCGATCGGCTTGCTGAGGTAGGGCGTCGCGAAAGTGTTGTCGATCAGAAGCGGAATCTTCGCCGCATGCGCGATATCGGCGACCTTCGGAATGTCGAGCACTTCGAGGCCGGGATTACCGATGGTCTCGCCGATCACCAGACGCGTGTTCGGTTTGATTGCCGCGCGAAACTCGTCCAGCGCCCGCGGCTTCACGAAAGTCGTCGTGATGCCGAAGCGCGGCAGCGTGTGCGTCAAAAGGTTGATGGTGCCGCCATAAAGCGAGGAGGAGGCGACGATGTGGTCGCCGGCATTGAGCAATGTCGCGATCGCCAGATGCATCGCGGCCATGCCGCTTGCGGTACCCACGGCGCCGACGCCGTTCTCCAGCGCCGCCAGCCGCTCCTCGAGCACGGCAGTCGTCGGGTTCGAGATGCGCGTATAGATGTGGCCCGCGCGTTCGAGATTGAACAGCGCGGCGGCGTGGTCGGAATCCTGGAAGACGTAGGACGTCGTCTGGTAGATCGGGACCGCGCGCGCCCCGGTCAC
Organism: uncultured Alphaproteobacteria bacterium; assembly: GCA_963847045.1. Classification (GTDB taxonomy): domain Bacteria; phylum Pseudomonadota; class Alphaproteobacteria; order Rhizobiales; family Xanthobacteraceae; genus Bradyrhizobium. Next base: position 289,804 of record CAWJYQ010000025.1, read on the forward strand.
GGGATCGGGATGCTGTCCCGCGTGGAGACTGAGCGTTTCAAAGCCGGGCGGTTTCGGTGCGGGCATCCTGGACTCGATCTGTTCGTGAAACGGAGGCGGGGCGGCGCCAGTTCTGCCACACTTCGTAAGCCGACGTCAGCCCCTTCCATGCATTCCTTCTCCTGCGTCGCTTTGCCGTAGAAGGCCGTTGTCGTTTCGCCGCCAACAAAGAAATTCTGTGAGATTGCCGACGCGCGGCTTTCGCACGAGATTCGCAGCGCAACGGATCTTCGGGGAACAGCCATGTCGGATATTGCGGTCAAGGTGTCGGAGCCGATCGCGCTGAGAGCGCGATGGAACGAGGACTGGCTGGCGGTCGCGATCGGCCTTCTGGTGTTTGCGCTGGCGCTGTTTTCGATCGGCGGCATCGACCTGCTCGGCTGGGCGGTGACGACCTCGGTCTATACCGATCTTTCCAGCACGCTCGCGCCGGTCGCAAAAGCCTATGCCTGGCTCGGCGGTGGCGGCTCGCTGCTGCTCACCTATGCCGCACTCGTCATCGTGCTCAGCATCGGCGTTTCCGCGCTCGGCGCCGATGTCAGGAAATTCGCGCTCGCCTTTACCGCTGTCTTCGCCATTGCCTATGCCGCCTGGATCGTCGGCAGCTACGCCCATATCGCCGCGGTGACGCCGGCCGAGCAGCAGAAATTCGGCATCACCTGGTCGCTCAAGCTCACCAACGAAGGCGGCTATGTCGTCGCGCTGTTGTTCGGGCTCGTGATCGCCAATTTCTTCCCGCGGGTCGCGGCCTCGCTGAAAGAAGCCATCCGTCCCGAGCTCTACATCAAGATCGCGATCGTCATCCTTGGCGCCACCGTCGCGGTGACCGCGGCCGGCCGGCTCAATCTCGCCTCCTCGCTGCTGCTGCGCGGGGCGGCCGCGATCGTCGAGGCCTATCTGATCTATTGGGCGGTGGTCTACTACGTCGCGCGCAAATGGTTCGGCTTCAGCCGCGAATGGTCGGTGCCGCTCGCCTCCGGCATCTCGATCTGCGGCGTGGCGGCGGCGATCGCCACCGGAGGCGCGATCCGCGCGCGGCCCGCGGTGCCGGTCCTGGTGTCATCGCTGGTGGTGGTGTTCGCGGTCGTCGAGGTGCTGATCCTGCCGTTCCTGGCCCAGACCTTCCTGTGGCAGGAGCCGCTGGTTGCCGGCGCCTGGATTGGGCTCGCCATCAAGACCGATGGCGCGGCGGTCGCGGGCGGCGGCATCACGGAGTTGCTGGTGATGGCGAAGGCCGCGGCCGAAGGCATCAAATATCAGCCGGGCTGGATCCTCGCGACCACGACCACGGTGAAGATCTTCATCGACATCTTCATCGGCGTCTGGGCCTTCATCCTCGGCTATATCTGGACCAACCACATCGACAAGGGGCCGGACAAGGCGAAAGCCTCCGAGATCTGGCAGCGTTTCCCGAAATTCATCCTCGGCTTCGTGCTGGTCTTTGCGATCTCGCTGTGGCTCGCCGTCGGCACTACGCCTGAAATCGCCAAGGCGCTGCCGGCGGCCGCGGGCGAGGCCAATGTGTTCCGGGTGATCTTTTTCATCCTGACCTTCTTCTCGATCGGCGTGCTCTCCGATTTCCGCAAGCTGTGGCAGCAGGGCTTTGGCAAACTGGCGGCGGTCTATTTCGTCAGCCTGTTCGGCTTCGTGATCTGGGTGGGCCTGCTGATCTCCTGGCTGTTCTTCTCCGGCTTCAAGCCGCCGCTCGCTAGCTGACGGGAGCACGCACGATGTCGCAATCTGATCTGAGAGACGAAATCGCGGCACCGGCCGAGCCGTTGCTGCCGATCGAGAAGAAGCTGATCGGCTTCAGCCTTGGCCTTGGGCTGGCGCTGCTGGTTATCCTGATCGCGGTCAACCATTTCTTCCCGGTCAAGCTGTAGCGGCATCCCGCGCGAAGGCATGGCACACGGCCGCAGGCCATGGCATGCTGGCGCGATGAAACGGATCGGAATCATTGCATTCTATATGGTGGGCGCGGTCGCGTTTCTCTATCTCGCGCTCTATGCCTACGCGATCTACCGCGGCCGCGATTTCACCCCCGGCGACCCCATCCATATTTTCCGCAACCCGGAAGCGCCGAGTTATTCGTGAGGCGCGAGCGCAGCGGTGATAGGGAAAGCACACCCAACGGGGCGCATTCCCGCGAGTTTCGACAAGAGCACGCACGTACCCCAACACGTGGCCATCAGCCGCCAAATCGCTTGACCAGCTTTGAGCCCTTAACTCTGCCAATCTGCTTGTCGGTCAAGTCCCTGCCGATGCTCAAGCCTTTCGTCATGAGGTTGCTGCGCAGCGTCGCCAGCCTCTCATCGGCGTAGTCTATCTCGACATGATCCAGACTCATCAGATGGCCGAGTTCATGGGCCCAGGTCCGTCCATTGGCGTCGACATTGCCATACCACTGGATGAAGCTGGCCGGCTCGGGATCGCTATCGACGTATGAGCTTCCGCCGGCGGAGAGATTTTCAATCGGATTGACGAGGTAAATGTGGACCAGATTGTCCGGCCTATGCCGCAAGCTAAGGACATCCAGCAAGCGCTGATCATTGTTGCGCGCGCTCTTTGCAATATCGAGCGGCTTGTCTATGACGCAATCGTTGATCACAAACGCAATATTCGCCTTTGACCAGATCGCATTCACCACATTCAGGGCCTCTTTGGCCGCGCCGCAGCTCCATTTCTCCGCCTCCTCGACGCCCTTCTCGGCAAACGGCGTGATGTAAACTTTCAGCGAAATGGAAGACATAAGTTCCTCCGACCGTTTACCGGGGCCAGTCTCATGAACATGACCTCTCCATCGGCAAAAAAGACGAAAGCTCCATCATGCGGCCAAGCCTCGACGTAGCTACATTGCCGAATACGTGTCCACGGTTGAAAACGACAAAGATGCTGTCCTCTGCGACACCGCCGCGTTCGCAGAGCCGTTGACGAGCCGACCCCTTCCAAATGACGGCGATCTTGAAAAACACCCGGGCGCTTCATCCGGAATTGCCATCAAGTCTTACTGCCGTGGGAGACGAGGTGCGGCTACTTGTCTGCGCAGAGTCCAGTTGTGGCACCAAACGGACATGCCGAGACATGGCGGTTGCAAAAACGCAAGGTGCGCAAATATCAAAAAAGCCCATTTGGCGTGTCGGATATACACCCGGACGTTCGTCCTAGGGGCATATACATTGCCAAAACGGCGCGTAAGCCCAGCGAAAGGACAAGCAATGGCCAAGAACACAATTTGCCTGTGGTACGATAAGGACGCGGAGGCTGCTGCCCACTTCTACGCCATGACCTTTCCCAACAGCGCCGTGGGTGTCGTCCACCGTGCACCCAGTGACTACCCCTCCGGCAAGAAGGGCGACGTGCTAACGGTAGAATTCACAGTCGCCGGCGTCCCGTGCATTGGCCTCAACGGCGGTCCCGCGTTCAAGCACAACGAAGCTTTCTCGTTTCAGATCGCCACCGATGATCAGCAAGAGACCGACCGCTACTGGAACGCCATTGTCGGCAATGGAGGTCAGGAGAGTGCGTGCGGCTGGTGCAAGGACAAGTGGGGCGTCTCCTGGCAAATCACGCCGCGCGTGCTGACAGAGGCGCTGGCGGCCGGCGGTGATGAAGCAAAGCGCGCATTCGATGCCATGATGGGCATGAAGAAAATCGATGTCGCCGCGATCAAAGCGGCGCGGCTGATGTTAAGAGAAGAACTTCCCGGATAGCCGTATCTTGGCCGGCTCAGTCGTCGCGGGTGCAAGACGATTCGCATGTCTCTCGGGCATCACGGCCACGGGGAAATGCAGCGACGTTGCGGCGCCATTGTTACGCCGCACGTCACCCCGCCGTCACCATCCGCTGCCCATATTCGCCCGCGCCCGGCGGCGGGATCGGTACGCCGCCATCGGCATATTCGTTGAGCTTGTTGCGCAGCGTGCGGATGGAGATGCCGAGGATGTTGGCGGCATGGGTGCGATTGCCGAGGCAATGCTTCAGCGTCTCCAGGATCAGGTCGCGTTCCACGTCCGCCACGGTGCGGCCGACAAGGGCGCGCGTCACCTGCTCGGCGGCAAAGGTCGCATGTGCCACCGCCGGCTGGGTCTTGGCGACGTCGAGCCGGTCGCCATCCGGCGTTAGAATAGCGTCGGGGCCGATCTCGTCGCCCTGCGCCATCAGCACCGCGCGATGCATGGTGTTCTCGAGCTCTCGGACGTTGCCCTGCCAGCGGTTGGCGGTGAGCACGCGCCGTGCATCGGCCGAGATCGGGCGCAGCGGCACGCCGTTGGCGTCGGCATATTTCTTGGCGAAATGCTGCGCCAGTTCGAGGATGTCGGCTGGGCGGTCGCGCAGCGCCGGGATCTTCAGGTTCACGACATTGAGGCGGAACAGCAGGTCCTCGCGGAAAGTGCCTTCGCGCACGGCATCCGCAAGGTTGCGGTTCGAGGTCGCGAGGATGCGGATGTCGACCGGCACGGGTTTGGTGCCACCGACGCGGTCGATCACGCGTTCCTGGATCGCGCGCAGCAGCTTCGACTGCAGCCGCACGTCCATTTCGGAGATTTCGTCGAGCAGCAGCGTGCCGCCGGTCGCTTCCTCGAACTTGCCGATGCGGCGCGCCACCGCGCCGGTGAAGGCGCCTTTCTCGTGGCCAAACAATTCGGATTCCAGGAGATGCTCGGGGATCGCCGCGCAGTTGATGGAGATGAACGGCCGCTTGGCGCGGGCCGAGCGGGAGTGGACGTAGCGCGCCAGCACTTCCTTGCCGGTTCCGGATTTGCCGGTGATCATCACCGAGGCGTCCGAGCCCGCGATCTGCTGGGCGAGCTTGATCACCCTGGCCATGGCGTCGTCGCGATAGATCAGGTCGCGGAAGTCGTTGGCGACCGCCGCGAGCACGGCTGCGATCAGTTCCGGATCGGGCGGCAGCGGGATGTATTCCTTGGCGCCGGCGTGGATGGCGGCAACCGCGGCGCGGGCGTCGGAGGAGATGCCGCAGGCGACGATCGGCACGTGGATGTGCTCGGCTTCCAGCCGCATCACGAGGTCGCGGATGTCGAGGCCGACATCGACCAGCAGGAGGTCGGCGCCCTTGCCGCCGCGCAGCACCGCCATCGCCTGCTCGCTGCCCTCGGCATGGGTGACGGACGCGCCGTTGTCCATCGCGATCTTGGTGGCTGCGGTGAGCTGGCCCTTCAACGTGCCAACGATAAGAAGCCGCATGTCTGTCTCCTGTTCTCTTGAGCGCGCGTTTCGCGCGAATTAACTGCCCTTAGGCTCGTTCGGCCTTGATGATTTCAGTCATGGTCACGCCAAGCTTGTCTTCCACCAGCACCACCTCGCCGCGGGCGACCAGGCGGTTGTTGACATAGATGTCGATGGCCTCGCCGACGCGGCGGTCGAGCTCGAGCACGGTGCCGGGCCCGAGCTTCAACAGCTCGCCGACACCCATCTTGGAGCGGCCGAGCACGGCCGAGACCTGCACCGGCACGTCGAACACCGCCTCGAGATCGGCGGCGATGCGGGCGGCCTGTTCGTCTTCGTTGTAGCCGATGTCGCTGACCGCGGGCGTTTCCGCCGCGTTGTTGAGATCGGGAAGCGGAACCTGGGTGTCGGTGTCGCTCATGTCTTAAACCCCCGTAGCCGCCGGCGCGGCCTCGTTCCTGGACGCGATGTAGCGTTCCACCAGTTCGTTGATCTTGGCGTCGATCGCCGCCCGCTCCAGCACCACGCCGCCGTCGGCCCATTCGATCCGGCAATCGCCGGTGGCGATCTCGGGCTCGGCGAGGATCACGAGGCGGCCCTCGAAGCCGGATTGTTTCGCGAGCCGCTCGATCTGGTCGCGCGCCATTTCATAGAGCGAGGCGTTGATGCGGACCACGAGATGCGGGGTGGAGACCAGATGCGAGAAGCAATCCTTGACGAGGCCCGCGATCTCGCCGAGCGGCTCGGCCGCGATCAATTCGCTGCAGAGTTTCCGCGCCACCGAGACGGCCACGTCGACGGCTTCGGTCTCCATTCGCGTCTCGATGCCGGCAAAGCGCGCCGCAATGCCCTGCATGCCGATCTTGATCTCCTCCAGCGCCAGCGCGGCACGGCGATCGCTCTCGGCCTTGGCCTCGCGCTGGCCCGCGTCGAAGCCGTCGCGATAGGCGCGCTGCTCGGCGGCCGCGATCTTTTGCGCCATCTCGGCCTGCGTCGGCCGTTCGCGCGACTTGTCGGGCGCGGCGAAGTCGGTATCGAACAGGAATTTGGCGGGAGAAGCCATCAGTACACCAGCTCGTCGTCGGCGCGGTTCTTGGTGAGTGTGATCTCGCCCTTGGCGGCGAGATCTTTCGCGAGATTGACCAGCAGCGCCTGCGCCTCGTCGACGTCGCGCAACCGTACCGGGCCCATCGCCGCCATGTCGTCGAGCAGCATCTTGCCGGCGCGCGAGGACATGTTGCCGAGGAAGAAGCCCTTGACCTCTTCGTTGGCGCTTTTCAGCGCCACGCCGAGCTTGTCCTTGTCGACATTGCGCATCAGCGTTTGCGCCGAGGCGGAATCGAGCTTGATCAGATCGTCGAAGGTGAACATCAGCGCCTTGATCCGCTCGGCCGACTCGCGATTCTCTTCTTCCAGCGAGGTGATGAAGCGCGTCTCGGTCTGGCGGTCGAAATTGTTGAAGATTTCGGCCATCACCTCATGGGCGTCGCGGCGGCGGGTCTGCGACAGGTTCGACATGAACTCGACGCGCAGCGTCTTCTCGACGCTCTCGATCACTTCCTTCTGCACCGCCTCCATCTTCAGCATGCGGCCGACCACGTCGAGCGCCATGTCCTCGGGCAGGATCGCCAGCACGCGTGCGGCGTGCTCGGGCTTGAGCTTCGAGAGTACGACCGCGATGGTCTGCGGATATTCGTTCTTAAGATAGTTGGCGAGCACTTCTTCCTGCACGTTGGACAGCTTCTCCCACATGTTGCGCCCCGCGGGTCCCCGGATTTCGTCCATGATGCCGTTGACGCGTTCCGGCGGCAGGTATTGCTGCAATAGCCGCTCGGTGGCGTCGAAATTGCCCATCAGTGCGCCCGAAGCCGACATGCGCGAGACGAATTCGAGCATCATCTCCTCGACCACGTCGGCCTCGACGTTGCCGAGCGTGGACATCGCGATCGACAGCTCGCGCACTTCGTCGTCATCGAGCAGCTGCCAGATCTTGCCGCCATACTGGTCGCCGAGCGCGAGCATCAGCATCGCGGCGCGCTTGGGGCCGGGAATTTCCGACCTTTCCTTGCCATTCTGCCGCGGCGCGAGGCTCGCGATGACGCTGGTGATGTCGTTGGAATTCTGGGTTTGCTGCTGCAGGGCGGCCATGTCAGATCACGGGCTGGCGGTGGGGGTTTCACTGAGCCACTGACGGACAATGGCGGCGGCTTCGTTGGGGTTGCGCTCGGCGAGTTCGCCGACGCGATGCACCGATTGGGCGTGGACCTGGCCTTGCACCTGCGCCACGTCGATCAGATGGGCGGTGGAGTTGCCGGGAAGCATCCCGCCGGGCGCGCCGGGGCCGGCCAGCGCGGCGGTTTCCGGCGGCGGCGCGGTCACGGCGTTGGTCAGCGCCGCGAGCTCTTCGGACGCCAGGATCTTCTTGACCAGCGGGCGCACCACCATGAACAGCACGACGAGGCCGAGCAGCATCATGACGCCGAGCTCGATGACATACATGATGTCATCCTTGGTGAACTGCAGCATGCCGAGGAAGCCGGTCGGCTCGGGGATCGGCGTGACCTGCGGGCCTTCGGCGAACTTCAGGTTGACGACCTCGACCTGGTCGCCGCGCTTCTGGTCGAAGCCGATCGCCGAACGCACCAGCACCGCGATGCGGTCGAGCTCTTCCTTCGGCCGCTCCTTGTAGACCAGTTCACCCTTCTCGTCCTTGGAATAGGCGCCGTCGACGAGCACTGCGACCGAGATGCGGTTGACGCGGCCGGCTTCCGTCACCTCCGTCTTGGTGGTGCGGGAAATCTCGTAATTGTTGGTTTCCTCGGTCTTCTTGCTCTGGTCGCGCGGGGCCGAGGCATTGTTGTTCTGCTGGTTGCCGGGCAGCTCGTTGTTGACGGTGACCTGGCCGTTGTCGACGCCGGAGGTAGACGCTTCCTCGCGCGTCTGGCTCGAACGCAGCACGCGGCCCTCGGGATCGAACTTGTCCGAGGTCTGGGTGATCTTGTTGTAGTCGAAGTCGGCCGACAGCTGCACGCGGGCGCGGCCGGTACCCACCACGGAGGAAACGATGTCCTCGACCTGCTTGCGCATCCGCTTCTCGAAGGCGTTGCGGCGCTCGTCGCCGACGGCCTGGTCGACGTCGCTGGCCGCGCCGTCGGCGAGCAACTGGCCGGATTCATCGACGATCGACACCCGCTGCGGCTTCAACCCGTTGACGGAGGAGGCGACGAGATGGCGGATGGCGTGAATCTGCTGCGGTTCCAGCGCGCCGCGGACCCGCACCACGATCGAGGCCGACGGCTCCGGCGTCTCCCGCGAGAACAGCGGCCGTTCCGGCAGCACCAGATGCACCCGCGCCGCCTGGATGCGGTCGATGGCGCGGATGGTGCGGGCAAGCTCGCCTTCCAGCGCGCGCAGATGGTTGATGTTCTGCACGAAGCTCGTGGTGCCGAGCGCGTCGGACTTGTCGAAGATCTCGTAGCCGACGCCGCCGCCCTTGGGCAGGCCGCCCTCGGCGAGCTTCATGCGCAGCCGCGTGACCTTGTCCTTCGGGACCATGATCACGCTGCCTTCGTTGCGGATTTCGTACGGGATGGCCTGACGTTCGAGATCCTTGATGATGCTGGAGGAGTCCTCGATCGAGAGGTCGGTGAACAAGGTGGTCATCTGCGGCGTGGTCACGCGCATGATGACGAACGCGAAGAAGCCGATCAGCGCGGCTGTCACCGCGACCATCGCCCCCAAACGCGCAGCCCCCAGGCCCTTCAGGAAGTCAACGAGACCTTGCAAAACCAACTGCCCCAGATTCGGCACCCAAAGGCCGAGTAGGCAATTATTGCCTATGGGATGGTTTCGATATGGTTAACGAAGGTTAAGAGGTGCGCCAAATTGGCGAACATGAAAAAAATCGGCCTCGCAGAGCGAGGCCGATTTTCGTCAAATACCTTGGTTCGAAGAGAAGAAGAGCTTACTGGCGATATTGCTGGATGCGGGTGGTGCGCAGGCCCGCCAGGCCGTGCTGGTCGATCGAGAACTGCCAGGAGAGGAATTCGTCGACGGTCAGCGTGTAGCGGCTGCAAGCCTCCTCGAGGGAGAGCAGTCCGCCGCGAACCGCAGCGACAACTTCGGCCTTACGGCGAATGACCCACCGTTTGGTCCCGGGCGCAGGCAGATCCGCGATCGTAAGCGGGCTGCCGTCGGGCCCGATGACGTATTTCACCCTCGGGCGATGGGGTTCTGTCATGGCGTACTCACAAACTCTTAACCACTGAACTCACGGTAACAACCTACGCCGTGCGGCTTAAAATTTGCCTAAGCTCAGGGCTTCAATACGATTCTCCTTCGAAATGACGGCAGCACGACGAGCCCGGGGCCTTGGGCACCGGGCTTGCACGGAAAAAACGCGGCTCTTTTAACTCATTCTTAATTATTGGGCGCGCGGAAGACGCGTGCCGTTGGTATTTTGCGCGTGATCTCCGCGCAAACGCTACGCTAAAGCGCGATGAGATTAGGTTGAATCGTCATCGCGCTTTAGCTTTTTGATTGCGCATGGTCTTTTCGGAAAACCGCTGCGCACTTTTCCGGATCATGCTCTAGTTCGATGACGACGACGCGGGCGCGCCGATCGCCCTGATCTGAGAGATGGTATAGCTCTGGCCGTTGATCGACAGCAGCGGCGGCGACTGGGTGAGATCGACCGCGCTCACGGTGCCGCCGACCTGCGTCGGAATAGCGACCGTGTTGCCCGATCCGTCGGCCGCGGTCGCCGTCAGCGTATAATACCCGTCTGGATATTGCGTGCCGTCATTGCCCTGGCCGTTCCAGGTGAAGGGCTGGTTGTCGCCGGCCTGGGCGGAGAAGTTGCCGCTGTAGACGGTCTGGCCCGAGCTGTTGGCGATCGAGATGTTGATGGTCGACGTCGAGGGGACGTTGAGCTCCCACGTCGCCTTGGAATTGGAGAGCGCGGTGGTGCCGCCGGACACGATCGCGGTCTTGCCGACGAATTCCAGCGCCTGCGTCGCCTGCGCGGTCTGCTGCATCGAGACCAGCGTGGAGAGCGAGTCGTTGGTCTTGAGCTGCTGCTCGACGCCGGCGAATTCCACCAGCTGCTGGGTGAACTGATTTGTGTCCAGCGGATCAAGCGGATTCTGGTTCTGCAGCTGCGTGGTGAGCAGCGTCAGAAACGTCTGGAAATTGCCGGCAATGGTCTGGCTGGTGTCCGTGCTCGTCGTCGAGCTGCCGCTGGAAGACGACGGCAGCGGCGTCGTGCCGGAAACGATGGGAGCTGCGGTGGTCGCACCTGTACTTGCCATGTCAGCCTCCTAAACCCTGATGTCCACGCCGCCATTGCCGCCAACCATGCGGCCGTAAGACCGTCCGGCGACCGCGGCAGGAATCGTGTCGTCTTCATTGATCACCAGGCGCTGCGGCTGGGCGCCATTCTGGTTGTTGCCGTTGTTTTGCCCGGACTGCGACTGATCGCGCAGGCTGAACTGCAGGCCGCCGCTGCCGGTCTTCAGGCCGGCATCGTTGAGCGCCTGCTGCAATTGTGGCGCGTCCTGCCGCAGCATCGACAGCGTTTCCGGCTTCTCGACGGTGAGATGCGACGTCACCTGGCCGTTGCGATCGACATCGATGCGCACATCGATGCGGCCGAGATCGGCGGGATCGAGCCGTACTTCGAAGCGCGTCTTGCCGCTCTGCACGGAAGCGGCGATCTCGACCGCCAATCCAGAGACCGGCACGGCGGCGCCGGCGGCCTGCGTCACCGTGAACTTGTCGCTCGCGGCCACTTGCGTCGTGTTGGAAACCTGCTGCGGCAGGGCGGCGAGTGGCGCGTTGGGATCGATCGGCGCGGGTGCGGCCTGGCCGTTGCCGGCGGCTGGAGAATGGTCGTGCGTCGCGGCCGCAGCTTGCGGGCTGTTGCCGTCCGGTTTGACGGCGTCGCCGAGCGCGCCGGCCTGATCCGGCTTGGCTTCGACGGTGGGCTGCGGCGCGGCGCCGGTCGGGTTCGCAGTGCTGGCGTTCGCCGCCGCCGCTTTATCCGTCGTGCCTTGCGTGCCGCCGGCAGCAGTCGTCGTCGCGGCCTTGCCCTGGGTGAGCTGCGTCGTCTTGAAACCGGTGGTGGTCTTGGCCGCAGGTGCGCCCGGCGCGCCGGCCGCGGCCACGATCGCGGCATCTGCGGTTGCGGTGGGATCGGTGGCCGGTTGCGTGGTGGTTGCGCCAAGCGTTGCGGTCTGAGCCGCCGTCTTCGCATCCGTGGCCGCGTCCGTCGTTGCCTTCGGCGCGGGCGTGGTGTTCGGAAGCGGAGGCGGCGCCGTCGCGGCCGTGGTCGATGACGTCGCCGCAATTGCCGCGGCTGCAATCGCGAGCGGCGCGTTGGCATTGGCCGGTGTCGTCTGCGGATTGGCGGGGCCGGTCGCAACGGCTATCAGCGCTGCGATCGGATCTTGCGCGACGGTTTGCGTGTCAGCCGGTTTTGCCTGATCACTCGCGGCACTCGTCTGGCTCTTGTCATCAGAGGAAGAAGTCTTGTCGGATGACTTGCTGTCGGAGCTCTTCGACGTGTCGGACTTCGTGCTGCTGCTCTTCTTCGGCGCGTCGCTATTCGCACTGGCGTTGGCGGTGTCGTTGGCCGGCGGCGGGCTGGAATTGGCGGAATTGTCCGAGCGGCTCGGCGGCGGCTGGTCCGATGCCTGGCTGTCGCGCGGTGAACTCTTGTCCGCAGCCGAACTGTTGTTGGCCGAACGCGGCGGCGCGGCCGGTTCCGGCGCCGGCGGGATCGTGCTCGTGGGGTCGGCGGGCAGGCTGCTGTCGACCATGGCGGCAAAGCTCGAGGTGAGCTGCGACGGGTCGGGCAGGGCAGGCTTCGGCGGCGCGCTCTGGTAAGTCGCGCTTGCACTGACATCTGACGTAACGCTCACCACGGGGCCTGCCTCTCGCATGGAAACCTGGGAAGCAGGTTAGCAAGGAGTGGGCCAGCCCTGGCCGCAGCAAAATATCTATATTTTTCAATGCCTTATAATGCCGGCCGCCGCCGCCGTCAGCCGTCCCGGCCGGCGCTTTTTCTGCCGCCCGGCAAGAATTGCCGTTTGCGTTGCAAAAGCTCCCCACGCATTGCTTCAGGTCAATGCCGCCTATATTAAGAGTGCGCTTCTTTAGGCCTATTCCGATTGAGCCAAGATCGGAACCGCGCCAAAAGCTGGCTAACCGCAAAACGGGCGCGCAAAACGGCCTCCCGACCAAAGGAGGCAGTTGATGTCGCCCGCGCTTTTGTTCGATTGACCAAAACCATGCTCAACAGTCTCGATCTCGAAGGCCGTCCGCAGGATACCAGGGTCGTCGTCGCCATGTCCGGCGGCGTCGATTCCTCGACCACGGCCGCGCTGCTGAAGGAGCAGGGGTACGACGTCGTCGGCATCACGCTGCAGCTTTACGACCATGGCGCGGCGACCCATCGCAAGGGCGCCTGTTGCGCCGGCCAGGACATCCACGACGCGCGCAATGTCGCCGAGCGCATCGGCATTCCGCATTACGTGCTGGACTATGAGGATCGCTTCCGCGAGTTCGTGATCGACACCTTTGCCGAAAGCTACGCGCTCGGCGAGACGCCGGTGCCCTGCATCGAGTGCAACCGCGCGATCAAGTTCCGCGATCTCCTGAAGACCGCGCGCGAGCTCGGCGCGCAGGCGCTTGCCACCGGCCATTATGTCGCCTCGCGTCGTCTGCCGGACGGATCGCGCGCGCTGGTCTGCGCCGCCGATGCCGATCGCGACCAGAGCTATTTCCTGTTTGCGACCACGCGCGAGCAGCTCGATTACTTGCGCTTTCCGCTCGGCGACATGACCAAGCCGGAGGTGCGGGAACTCGCGCGGCGCTTTGGCCTGGAGGTCGCCGACAAGCACGACAGCCAGGACATCTGCTTCGTGCCGACCGGCCGCTACACCGACATCATCAGCCGGTTGAAGCCGAACGCGATGGAGCCCGGCGACATCACCGATCTCGACGGCCGCGTGCTCGGCACCCACCAGGGCATCGCGCATTTCACCGTCGGCCAGCGCAAGGGTCTTGGCATCGCCTCCGGTCATCCGCTCTATGTGGTGAAGCTCGATGCCGCCACCCGCCGTGTCGTAGTTGGCCCGCGCGAGGCGCTGCGCATGGATCGCATTTCGCTCCGCGACATCAACTGGATCGGCGACGGGTCGCTCGACCGTGCGATCGGCAATGGCCTCGAGATTTTCGTGCGCGTGCGCTCGACCCGCGCGCCGCAGCCGGCTTGGCTGCGCGGCAGCAACGGCCATTACGAAGTCGAACTGGTCGCGGGCGAGGAGGGCGTTTCGCCCGGTCAGGCCTGCGTGTTCTATGACGCGCCGTCGGGACGGGCGCGCGTGCTCGGCGGCGGCTTCATCCAGAGCGCTGCGGCAACGCGCGCCAGGGCAACAACGCGGCCGCTCGCCGAAGCGATACGCGGCTAGAAATCTCGGGGACGGGCGGGGCATGGGGGATATCGACCGCGAGGGGGTCGAAAAGGTCTACGGGCGCTGGGCGCCGGTCTACGACCTCGTGTTCGGCAAGGTGTTCGATTCCGGCCGCCAATCGACGATCGCGGAGGCCGATCGCATCGGCGGGCGCATTCTCGATGTCGGCGTCGGTACCGGGCTGTCACTGTCGGATTATTCGCGTTCCACCAAAATCTGCGGCGTCGATATTTCCGAGCCGATGCTGCGCAGGGCGCAGCAGCGCGTGCGCGCGCAAAAACTCGTCAATGTCGAGACGCTCGCGGTGATGGACGCCAAGAACCTCGCGTTCAAGGATTCCTCCTTCGATGCGGTGGTCGCACAATATGTCATCACCGCGGTGCCGGATCCCGAAGCGACGCTGGATGATTTCGTGCGCGTGCTCAAACCCGGCGGCGAGCTGATCCTGGTCAATCACATCGGCGCCGAGGCGGGGGCGCGCCGCATCTTCGAGCTCGCCTTTGCGCCGCTGGCGCGCCGGCTCGGCTGGCGCCCGGAATTTCCCTGGGAGCGGCTGGAAAAATGGGCCGCCAGGAACAGCGGCGTGACGCTCGCCGAGCGCCGCCCGATGCCGCCGATGGGACATTTCTCCCTGATCCGCTACCGCAAATCGTGAAGGATTTTTATGGCGCGCACGCGCGCGCACTGCACCCCGCCCCGCTTGCGGGGAGAGGTCGCCCGGCGAAGCGAAGCGAAGTCGGGCGGGTGAGGGGGACTCTCCGCGAGTTCGGCTCTCACCGTATTTGCGGAAGCAGCCCCTCACCCCAACCCTCTCCCCGCGAAGAGCGGGGAGAGGGAGAAGGATAGTCGTTCTCAGTCTGACTTTGTCACGCTCTGCGATGGCGAGTTATTAAATCCCATCGCGCTCCGGGAACCTCCGCGCCGGCCCGCGCGTTTTCATCCCATGACGATGAAACCGTTCATGCTGGCCTCCTGCGCGCTGATGCTGGCGGGTGCCGCGCACGCGCAGGCTCCGGCCTCGCCCGCCACCCCGCCACCGCAGACCGCAACTCCGGCGGCGCAGGCGCCGGCGAATTGCGCCCCGATGCCGCCGCGCGGCACCGGCACGACCGTCGGCGAGTTCCGTGAGCCGCTCGGCGACCGGCTCGCCAGATCCGAAGGCACCTTGTGCCCGCCGTCCAACGTGGACCCCGAAATCCGCGCGCCGACGCCCGAAGGCGGCAAAATGCCGGTGATTCCGCCGCCCGGCAGCCCCGGCGGCGACCCCAGCCTGCGGCCGAAATAAGGCTTCCGGAGCATGATCCGGAAAAGTGGGAACCGGTTTTCCGAAAAGATCATGCTCAAACAAGAAGATAGAGCGGGATGACGATTCGAGGAATCGTCATCCCGCGAGCGCCGCGTTTGCTTGACAGGGGCAAGCGCCATTCCCTATATCCGGCCCATTCGCGCCGCGGTCCACGATGCCCGCGGCGCAATGCCTTGGCGGGGTAGCTCAGCTGGTTAGAGCACGGGAATCATAATCCTGGGGTCGGGGGTTCGAGTCCCTCCCCCGCTACCACCTTTCCCCACACTCCTTTGACCTGGTTTGGATAGGCGTTTTCCCCGAGCAGGGCATTTAGTCGGCCTGCTATTTCCACGGCTACACCACCTGGGCGCGCTGGATCGCGGAACACGGTGACCGTGTCGACCAGGTCCCTGATGGCTTCTGCGGCCTCTCCGTCGCCCGCGCCGGCCCCTTTCGCGAGTGCTTCTTCAAGCCGACCGAGTTGCTCCTCGTATTGTTTGAGGATGGCCGGATGCAGCGCGACTTCTTTCGAGGTGGGCGGTTCGCTGTGTAACTCCTCAGATATCCGCTTTCGTTCGGCATCTAAAGCAGTCGATCGCGGTCCGAGCACGGATGGATCACCATGTCCTTTTGCAATCGCATCTACCAGTCGTTCAATTTCCCGGTTTAGTTGCCCCAGATGCTGCTCGAGGCGCTGCCGTTTTGCATTTGATGAAGCTGCGAGGCGTTTGCGCTCTTCGAGATACGTGCGTACGTATTCGGAAATGACCTTCGGCGCGCGCAATTCGGCCTTTAGCCCGCTGAGGACTGCACTCTCGACCATGTCTAAATAGAACGTCTTGGCGTCAGGACATGTGCCGCTCTCCGTCGCCGCCGAGCAGCGAATGCGGACGCGCCCAGATTTGTCCCGCCCATTAGTTGCCATGCCCGAGCCGCATGAACCGCAACGGAGTAGGCCAGATAGCATCCGACGAGGCCGACGTTGATGGCTGGGGTGGCCACGACTGCGCTCCCCTTTGCGTTGCTGGGCAGCTGTGAACAGTTCTGGACTGACAATTGCAAGATGCGGCACCTCAGCAACCTGCCAGTCACTCTTGGGATTCGGTCGTGACAGGCGCTTTCCCGAGTCGGGGTCTTTCACCATCCTGACCTTGTTCCAGACGAGGCGCCCTACATAAAGCTCGTTCTGCAGAATTCCGGCACCCCTCTCAAGGTTGCCATTGATAGTCGAGGCATTCCATGCGCGCCCTCGCGGAGGTGATACCCTCTCCTTGTTGAGATCGTGTGCGATTTCGCGAGGCGTTCGACCATCCACGTATTCCTGAAAGATGCGCCGGATCACTTGTGCCTCGCCCTCGACGATGACCCGTTCGCCGCTTTTTCCGGCGACCGCGGCATATCCGTATGTCAGGCCACCTCCAGCCAAACCTTGCTTGACCCGCCCTGCTTGGCCACGACGCACCTTGTGAGCGTTGTCCTCACGATAGAGTTGTCCGACCAGGCCGCGAAGACCGACCAGCACGGTGTTAACGACGCCTTCGTGAACCGCCCGGATCTCGATCCCGAGAAAAGATAACCGCTTATGAATGCCTGCGAGATCTTCCATGTCGCGAGATAGGCGATCGAGCGCTTCGACGATCACTACGTCAAAGCATCGCTCCCGCGCTCGGTCCAACATCTGCAGAAGGCCTTCGCGCCCCATGACAGAGCCACCTGAACGGGCCCGATCTTCATAGGTGCTGACAACGGTTAAGCCTTCGCGCTCGGCATAGCTTTGACATAGTGAAAGCTGATCTTCAATTGAACGCTCATTCTGAAGATCGGTTGAGAATTCGAGCATAGATCGTTGCTCTCTTCCTTGTCTCTTCGATTGGCGAGCTCTCTTTCATGATCTTCCCTCGCGGCCAGACGGGCAAGTACGCGCGCGAGGCGTAAGATCGCCTTGTCTGGATTCGCCTGCAAGGACAATTTGCGATGCGTGTTCCGCACGATCGAACCTCTAGGTCGCCGCGCAACTCAACGAGGTGCATGCACCTGCGCTGGCGCCAATCCATAAAGTGTCGGCGGTGGTGATCATCCCGAGCATCATGCTCGGCGCGATGTGTAAGCGGAACGGTCGCTATAAGATCGTCGTGCAGTTGGATGCCGCGGCGAAGAAAAAGGAAGGAGCCTGCGAGGGCTTCGCCCACCGAAGTGCTTGCTGTTAGGAAGGGATACATCCAGCTTTTTGGCACTTGGCAGATACTTGGGGCGAAACTCAGGCACCGTCACCAACGGGACTCTGCCCCGCTATTGATTTCGTGGCTACTTCGGCCTGAATCGAACCTACAACCAGACCGTTATGAGCGGGAGGATATTGATCAGCTTCTTTGATTTTGCTGCATTTTCATTTGTCTTCGATTGCGTTTGTTGAGATTTGTTCGGACTGTTTCTGGTGCGAAACTGGTGCGGTTGAATCCCGACGTTCAATTTTACGACCTGAAGGTCACGGGTTCATATTCGGTCCGCGCTAACGCCTTTTGTCATAACCCCCTCATCAGGTCTCATCGAACTCGCGTTTCGGACGCCACGAGACGGGATCGGCGATCCAGCGGTTGATGTCGGATTCATGCCAGCCGGTGCCGTTGACGCTAATCTTGAGCTGGGCCGGGAACGTGCCCTCGGCGATCTTGCGGTAGATGGTCGACCGGGATAGCCCGGTCCTGGCGAGGACGGTTTTCAAGCGGATGATACGATCTGGCTCGCGCATGGCCGCGGTGCCTCCTGCTGACGACTGCTGAGACCAGACAGGTCAAGCATTCAATGACCCGCAAGAGGGTTATCCTCCTCGTCGCAGGTTGGCGAAGGCTCGGCGGTAAATCGGACGGGTCAAATTCCGAGGCCTCGGCCTCTACCGAGGTCGATGCCGTGGGTGAAGGCGAGTTCGAGGCCGAGCCGGCGACCTGATTCGAATGCGATGCCGAGGTCCCGCTTGCGGTTCTCGAGGAGAGATTCAAGTTGCGGATCGCGCTCGAGGCCTCTCGCCATGTCGCCCATCGCCGAGCGCGTTGACCTGTAGCCGGACATGTCGCCCGCCTGATACTGGCGCTGGCTGGTGTGGCCGAGCTCCTGCCAGCGCTCCACAAATCGGTCAGCGCGGTGGCCTGGATTAATGCGCATTCGGTTTCGAGCTGGAGGGCGCGGACAGCGCGGTTGACCCGGCCGCCAGCCGCCTCGTTGGCAAGACCCGGGTCCTTTTTGTAGGCGGCTTCGGCATCGACCGAGCCGTAGGGCCGCACGTCCTCGAAGACCCGGCGGGCCTTCTGTAGTTCTTTCACCTGCTCGGGACTTGCCTCGCCGCCCACCTCTAGCGCCTCGAAGATCGCATCCACGGCGCGGGCATGGCGCACGAGCGCGCGGGTACGCAAGCGACGCAATTCCTTTTCCGCCTCTTCCGCCACTTTCCTTTCCGGCGCTTCGGTTTCGCGCCGCAGGGCTCCCGGACCGCTCCTTTCCCTTTCCGGTGTTTCCCGCTCCGGCCTCCGTCCGACTTCCGGGCCGGGCCCATCTGTAGGCGGGCGCAACCCGTCGAACATGTCGCGCAGTTTTTCCGGCACGACCTTGCGCACAATCTCGGCCACGCGCTCGCGGAGGGTGATCCCACGCCGTTCGGCGTAGCTCTGTATTGGATCGGCACGCTCGTAATCCGAGGCCATATCCTTGGCCCGATCGCGCGACAGGGTGCGGGCAAGCCGGTCCTGATGGGCAAAATCGTCGCGGCCATAATGCAGATCGACGCCGTCGCGATGCCGCGACAGGGCGACATAGCTCGCATGGGCATCCATTCCCGGCGTCGCCAGCACATGGGTGCGGTCTACCGTCATGCCCTGAGCTTTGTGGATGGTCGCGGCATAGCCATGGTCGATCTTGTTGTAGTCCTTCAGGTCGAACTGCACGGACCGGCCATCGTCGGTCTGCACGGTCATGGATTGCGCGTTGACCTGCTCGATGGACCCGAGCGTGCCGTTCTTCACGCCAAGTCCGCGCTCGTTCTGCAGGAACATGACGCGATCCCCGCTGGCGAAGTTTCTCGCGCCGCGCTCAATCGTCACATGCACTTCATCGCCCAGATCGCCGGCGGCCCGCATCCGCGCCCGTGCGGCCTCGTTGAACGCTCGAACCTCGTCGTTGGTGTGGGTGAGGATGATCCGGCTGCGCTCCGGAGCCGCCTGCCGGTCGCGGTCCCAGCGCTCGATCAGATCGCCGCGCGCCTGCTCGCGTGTTTGCGCCTCATGCACCATGCCATGGGAGCGATAGGCCTCCAGCGCATTGCCGGCTTTGCCAGTGGCGAGATCGCGCGTGGCGTCGCGCTGCCAGTCCTCCCGCTGGCGGCGCACTACGCCGATTTCGGCGCCCCCATGGCGCTCATGGATCGAGCGGAACGCCGCGCCGGCTTCGATGGATTGCAACTGCTTGGGATCGCCAACTAGCACCACCTTTGCGCCAGCCTCGGCGGCCTGGGACAGCACGCGCTCCAACTGGCGCGTGCCCACCATGCCCGCCTCGTCGATCACCAGCACATCGCGGGTCGTGAGCAGGTCGCGGCCCTGTCCCCAGCCATGCTCCAGGCTGGCGATGGTGCGCGACGCGATGCCCGATCCGCGTTCGAGGTTTTCTGCCGCGATGCCGGAAAGCGCCACACCCCGGACCTCGTAGCCGGCTGCCTCCCAGGCCTCCCGCGCTACGTCTAGCCCGGATATCTCACCCAAATAGGCGCATCGGGACGCCGAATCAGCGAAAGTAGTTGTGCAGCAACATCTTTCGAGCGATTCGAGGAGCGCCCCGATGCGGACAGAGTGTAGCGCGGATTTGTTTGGATTTGCAGCTGTTGAAGGACGCGAAGTTGTGGGCGGATTCGACGGTGGGGCGATCACCTCGGATGCTGGAGCGCTGCTTCTCGGGGCGGCAGATCGTGCGATCAAGCTGACGGAGCGGTTTGCCGCGTGCTTCCACGACACACGCCGCCAACATCTGATCGAGCATGAGGTCGTAACCTTGCTGACGCAGCGGGTGTTTGGGATCGCGCTTGGCTATGAGGACCTCAATGACCACGACGAGTTGCGCCACGACCCGATGATGGCGGTGCTGGCGGGCAAGCTGGCAGCCAGACGCGAGGACTGCGCGCCGGTTGCCGGCAAGTCGACGCTGAACCGGCTGGAACTGAGCCGGTTGCAGCCGACGCGCTATCATCGGATCAGTCACAATCCGATTGCCATCAAGCGGCTCCTGGTCGAGCTGTTCGTGGACGCGCATGAGCGCCCACCGCAACAGATCATCCTCGATCTCGATGCGACCGACGATCCGGTGCACGGGGAGCAGGAGGGACGCTTCTTCCACGGCTATTACGACTGCTACTGCTACCTGCCGCTCTACGTGTTCTGCGGACGCCACCTGTTGGCGGCCAAGCTGCGGCCGGCGAGCATGGACGCGGCGGCGGGAGCGGCGCAGGAGGTGGCGCGTATCGTCGCGCAGATTCGCCGCCGCTGGCCGCACGTGCGCATTCTCGTTCGCGCCGACAGCGGGTTTGCGCGGGAGGAACTGATGGCTTGGTGCGAAGCGAGCGGCGTGGACTTCTTGTTGGGCTTGCAGAAGAACGACCGCCTGATTGCCGAGATCGCAAGCGAGATCGTCCAGGCCGAGGCGAAGAGCCGGCGGACCGGCAAGCCGGCGCGGTACTTCAAGGACTTCCGGTGGACGACGCGCCGCAGTTGGAGCCGCGAGCGCCGCGTTGTCGGCAAGGCCGAGTTCACCGAGGACGAAGCCAACCCGCGCTTCGTCGTGACCTCACTCAAGCGAGCCGAATGCAAGCCCAAATATCTTTACGAAAAACTCTACTGCGCTCGCGGCGATATGGAGAACCGGATCAAGGAGTGCCAGCTCGATCTTTATGCCGATCGCACCTCGACCGCCACGATGCGCGCCAACCAGCTGCGTCTGTGGTTGGCATCGTTCGCCTACGTCCTACTCTGCGCCGTGCGCCGGATCGGACTGCATCACACGCCGTTTGCCAACGCGAGCTGCGGCACCATCCGTCTCAAGCTGCTTAAGATCGGCGCGCTCGTGCGCGTCAGCGTCCGCCGCATCAAGATCGCGATGGCATCGAGCTGTCCGGCGGCAGAGGTCTGGGGCTGCGCGGCCGTCCGTCTCGCCGCCGCCAGCGCTCGCGGCTCGCCCGCCTGACACGCGCCGCCGCAGCGCGGAACAACTGCGGCATTATCCCAGGCCCACTGAGACCAGTCCTTCGCTGCCCCCCCGCAGCCCAGCAAAATCCCAGGCTCCGCTCGCGTCCCCCGGACGCAACGAGCCTGCACATCCCCAAAAAGCCGACTTGCCACCGCGCAATGCGCCCCGATAGTGCAAAGATAGTGTGAGATATCCGGGCTAGCATCGCGCTCTTCCCCGTTCCGGCATGGCCGACCACGATCCCAAGATCGCGTCCATCCGTGACATGCGCCAGTGCGTTGGCCTGCTCGCCGGAAAGAAGAAGTCCACGACGTTCAGCAAGCGACAGGGCCGCCACGCGATCCCTATCACGGACCTCATGACGATCCCGTTCGGCTATCAGTTCGGCCGCTCGATGCAGGCGCTGTTCGGCCTCGATCATGGCGCGGGTGGTGAAGCGATCTTCGCCGCGCGCGTCCTTGCCTAGTTCGACCAGATCGGGCGCCTTGCGCATCGCCGCCATGACCTCGTCGAACTGCTCGATCCCGTCGCTGTGACGATGCGCAAACTTGGCCATATCGCGCTGCGTGAACGTCGATTGCTGATGCGTGATGGCGTCCAATGCGCCCGACGGATCGGCGATGATTCGCGCGCCGTTGCCACGGGCAATCTCGCGGTGCAGTTCGGCGCGGTCGGCCTCGCTTCCTTCACCCTCGATGCCCCGATCCTCGATACGTTTGGCGGGCGCACCGATCTGGCTTTGCGGTTCAAGCGCGATGCCTTGGGCTTCTAGGCTGCGATGGTCGATCCGCGCGTCGATGTCGAGTTCGGCCAGGCGCTCATTGGCAAGCTCGGCCCAGCGCCTCCGCCAGCGCTCAACCATCTCGGTGCGGTTCCACTCTCGCACCTTCTGGCCAAAACCGTTCTCGTCTACCGCGCGCATCGTCAGCATGACATGGGCATGGGGTTTGGGCATCCCGTCCTCGGCCACGTCCCAATGCACATTGAGATCGGCGATCATGCCCCGATCAACGAGTTCGCCCCGAGCGAAGTCGCGGGCCAGTTCGATGCCCTGCGCCTCACTCATCTCGCGCGGGATGGCGAATTCGACCTCGCGGGCAAGCTGTGCGTCCTTGCGGATTTCGAAGGCCTCGACATCGTTCCACAGCCGTTCGCGGTCGCTTAATTTCTCGGGCGCGTTTTCCGGCAGCATGACCTCGGAATGGACGACGCCGCGCTTGCCGGAAAAATCGTGGCTGCGATCAAGCCGCTCGTCGCGAAGCCGCGAGGCGGAGCGGTAGGCGGCTGACGCCACCGCGCTGGAGCCAGACTTGCGGCCAATGACCTTGACGTGAAGATGATAGATCGCCATCGCGATCAGATCATCTACACGGTCAAGCGCACGTCGGAACGACGTATAAGCGCGCCCTCCCTCGAAAAATTCTCGGGCGGGATTACACCGTCTCACACTGTCCCGGCGACCTTACAGCATTATGCCCAGGGCTCAACTATCGTCCGCTCATCAACATTGCTGGAGAACGTCATGCGTAAGCCGCGGGATTTCGACGGGGAACTAAAAGCGCTTCAGCACAAGGCGCGCGACCTCAAGAGCCGCAAGGTCCAGCAGCTCGGCGAACTGGTCATCGCCACCGGGGCAGATAGCCTCAACGTCGATGAACTGGCGGGCGCGCTGATCGTGCTGACTGAGACCAAAGATGCTGGAAAGAGATGCTATGGGGTAAGCGGCGAGACAGCTGTAAAATCGTCGCTTCGATCAACTTGCAATTGACGGAGCTCCCAATGCAGAAACCCCACGACAACAGTAAAGCCAGTCCCGCCGCCTTCATGCAGGATAACACGCTGATCGCGGTCATTGAACTCAGTTTATCGAGCTGGCTGGTCGCCGGGCTGATACCGGGAGTTAGCCGGGAACCGTCGGCCTTCCGGCCTTAATTGCTTCGTCCCGCCACTGAAGAAATTGGAGCCGAACCCGGAAGACCTGCTGAAACTGCTGCATCGCTGGCGGGATGAAGCAATTAAGGCCGGCAGGCTGATCACCCGGATTGCCGTGGCGTACGAGACTGGGCGCGATAGTTTCTGGCTGGCTCGCTGGCTCCGGGAACGCGACATAGATGCGCATGTCATCCACGCCAACAGCGTGACCGTATCCCGTGAACATCGGCGAGCTAAAACGGATCGGCTCGATACGGCGATGTTGAAGCGCGGCTTCCTTGGTTGGCTACGTGGTGAGCGAGGCCATTGCACTGTTGCAATTGTCCCGACCCTAGAGGAAGAGGATGCCAAACGCCCGCATCGTGAGCGCGAGGGATTGGTCCATGAACAAACCCGTGTGGTCAATCGCATGAAATCAGCCTTGATTCAGTTTGGCGTCCGTAACTTCAATCCCAAGCTACGCAAGGCGAGCGTAAAGCTGGAGACTGTCAGCACACCAGAGGGCAAATCCTTGCCGCCCAACACGATCGCCGCCCTTCGACGGGACATGGAGCGGTTGAAGATCATCAAGGAACAAATCAAGGCAATCGAGCAGGCCCGGCTGCAGCAGTTTGAACAAAAGCCGGAGGCTCTTACGAACAGGATGGTTTATCTGCTGGTACGGATTTACGGGCTTGGTTTGGAGACGGCCGATCTTTTGGTGCACGAGCTTTTGTCCCGAACGTTACGCGATCGCAAAGCTGTAGCCCGTTATGCCGGATTGACC
This sequence comes from uncultured Alphaproteobacteria bacterium, assembly GCA_963847045.1. Classification (GTDB taxonomy): domain Bacteria; phylum Pseudomonadota; class Alphaproteobacteria; order Rhizobiales; family Xanthobacteraceae; genus Bradyrhizobium. Next base: position 313,709 of record CAWJYQ010000025.1, read on the forward strand.
GGCTCACCGGATGAAAGCGGCTCAAAGCGACGAGAAAAGGGCCTTTCCCGCTCGGGCAACGCGCGGGTACGTAAAATCATGATCCAGCTGGCCTGGCGCATGGTGAAGTTCCAGCCCGACAGCGCTCTGGTACAATGGTTCAAACAACGCACCGAGAATGCAAAGGGATCACGCAAGCCGATGATTGTAGCGCTTGCCCGCAAGCTCATCATTGCCCTGTGGCGCTATGCGAATGACGGCCTCATACCGGAAGGCTTCAGGCTGCATTCAGCGGCGTAATCGGCAACAGGAAGAAAGAAGAAATACCAGGTCACCTCGGCGCACATAGCGACGAAACGGCCAAAAAACGATCCGGGGTAGCAGTAGCCCGCTGTCCTCCCATGGTCTCTGCACCGGGAAAGAGAATGGGCTGCTGCTGCTTCGGAGCCTCGCCTTCGATGCGCATAGTTGCATCATGGTTCGGATCCAACGGATCCACCGTATATAAGGATGTAGCGGCTGGTTTTGACAACCATCGTCAACTTGAAAGCGGGCTCCACCTCGTGTCGCTTTTGTTTTTAAGTCAAGTGATCGGACCGCAGCCGCCTGGGATCGATCGGCGTCGGTTTTGACCCAAGCTACCGGTTGCCATGTAACGGCGCGTGCGGCCCCGATCCGATCTAGGATGCCGCCGTGCTCAGGCCAATCAAGGCCAAGCCCCTTCGGGTGGCCGCGAAAGACGCGGCCAGCCTTGACAGGCCCTGCGCGCGGCGGCCGAGAGACTTAGCGGTCGGGGCGGAAGAATGCTCGCGGCGCGGGTCGAACCAAAGAATGGACCAATCGACTGCGCCGGCACGCGCTGATTTAGGACAAAATTAAATCGTCGCTGAAGTGAGTCGGCACTTGACTTCAAACGTCCCATATAAGGGAGGCATGGGCCAGACGCGGAGCCGCGTTCTTTCAGAGCCGGGCGCGGCGAACTGCACCGGCAGCTGAGCACCACACTGGCAGCGCTCGGGTGCAACCGGGCGGCGCGCAACCGTCAACAGGCAGCAAGGGCGCGGCATGATATGCGCACTTGGCAGGTCGAGCGCCGCAAGCGCACGCGGCATCTCATCGAACTCGGCGGCCTCGTCGTCAAGGCTCGTGTCGTGGACCTGACCGGCGATGATCGCGCCACCATCCTTGGCGCGCTGCTTTGGATGGCCGACAAGCTCCAAAGCGATCAGGGCGAACGGGCACGCGAGCTATGGGGCGCAAGGGGGAAGGAGGCATTCGCCGTGGAACGGGCGACAGATGCGCCCACCATCTCGCAGGAAACGCTGCAGGATCGGGCATGACCGATGGCGGATGGCGCGGAGACTGCAAACATCGCAGCGCTGCCCGCCATCGCGCGGCTTGGCGCCTGTAAATCGGCACGGAGTGCCGACGCCGATCGGCGCGTTAAGCGATTGATCCAATTTGCGGTGGACGGGTCATTCTCGGGGGCCTATTCACAACCTATCCAGACAACGTCCTGCTGATAAACGCCATCGTCCTGCGCGGCAATGCCAGCGATGTTGCGGTCGGCAGGCCTTGGCTCGGAGATAACGGGTGCGGCTTCGACGATCATGTCGCGCCCAACTTCCTCGATTCTGCCGGGGCCCTTGAGTTCCATGTGATGGACCTGGCCATCGCACCGAGCAACCCAAGTAAGCGTCGGCCATGGCCTCCACTCCGTCGCACATCGATGGGATTGATTAACTGGCGCCGCTTCGACTGCGATTTCAACCTCATCTGGCGCGGGCTCTTGGCACGGCAGTTGTAGGACCTCCAATGCTTCGCCGCCGTTCGGCCTTAGGCACACCGCCGCCGCGCTAGTCGCCGTCGTGTTTCATTGCAATTCACCGTTGCCAGTGACGGCCGGGTTTCGAAAGGCTCTGCTTGAGCGCCATCATCCGCCTGAGGTGCGCCTTGTCTCTTAGCGCCATGTTCAGCACGCGCCACAGGCGCCGCGGGGTCATTCGCGCATCGATAAAATCATCCGGAAGATCGGGTCCCCACTGGTAGAGCCCCTCGCGGTTTATCAGATGATATCCGGTGGCCTGCGCGGCATCGAACAAATCACCATCCGAGTAGTGCTCGTGCTTCTGGCCCCAGGGATCGCGCCAGTAATCGAAAATTTGACTACCGAGCAGATGCCGGCCCACGCCCCAGGCATGGCGATATCGGCCTGCCATCATGACCTGCTGACCCATTTCCACCGCATCGAGGTCCACCACCTCGAAAGCAACATGATCGACTTTGGATTCAAGCCCCATCGCGACAAAAAGTGTGTGGTGGTCCGTCGGCTCCTTGCCACGATCCAGCCGCATGAACGCGCCGACCGGCGTGCCATCAGGGAGGCACATCACATCGGAGGGTATGAAGCCGAATGTGCTCATGTACCAGCGTACGCTGGTATCGAAATCGACCGCCTCCAACACGAGGTGCCCGAGCTTAGTCACTTGTGGCGGCTCAAGTTTCGGCCGCTGCGTGTTGTTGATGCGCACGATCTGGTTCGGTGCGTTATGTGGAATAGGCGTGCGGACCGGCAAGGGCGCGCTTGGTTCGAAACCATGCAGCACGTCAACCGCAACCCCTTCGGGGTCGCGCAAGTGTACAACTAGCCCTCCGCCAGGCCCGTCTGCCGGCACAACGCGAGCCCCGAACGCGCGCGACAATCGCTCGAGATCCTCCAAGTTGGGCACCGACAAGCCAAGCCCCAGAAAGCGGGCTTTTTGACCTAACGTGACGCGATAGATGTAAGGGTGAGGTCCGGTGCCGCGCATGAACAATTGGTTCTCGGTTTTCGCGGCACGAACCAGACCGAAGTCGCGGAGATAAGTTTCCGTCGCCTCCAGATCGGGGCGCTCAAAATGTGCAAAGAGAAGTGCATCTGACTTCACCACCGGCGACGAACTGCGCGGCAACTCGATACTACCGGGACCCTGCCTGAGAATATCAACGGACATGGAGAGGCACCTCCCATCAAGCTGCATGATGCTGCCATCGTGCCGCAGCACGAAGCGCGCCAATGCAGAAGTCGATCATTTGGCTTAGCGTGGGCCGGGCAAGACTTGCGCAGGCCGGAATCAGCGAAGGATCTAAGTACGCGCTGGTCGCGCTGAGCACACAGCGGGCGATAGTCGTTGAGTCACCCTGAGGGACCTCGCCGCTTGCTTGCCCTTCAGAGATGACCTGCGCCACTGTCGAATTTATGCAATCGGTATAAGCGGCGGCGATAGCCCAATTCTCGCGCATTGCGGACACAACCAATTCGTAAAGCCTGCTGTTGTTGTCGGAGTTGAACTTATGCTGCCGTTCAACGGCTTGCAGGACGGCTCGCAGTCGCGCGATGGCTGGACCAGCGCGATTTGCGGCATCAACTGCCGCAACGATCTCCTTGAGCAATTCTCCTGCTACTGCTTCCTCGATTGCCCGCTTCGAAGGAAAGAACCGATACACGTTTGCCGCAGACATCGACATTTCGCGAGCGATGTCAGCCACCGTCGTCTTCTTATAGCCGATCTGCCGATACAATCGCGCGGCTGTCTCTATAATTCGAGCACGAGTTTTGGACGCGTCGGTTCTATTCGAGCCGCGTGGTTGCATCCTAACCAGCGCGGTCCGAGGGAGACGGGTTGCAGTCTGATCGAGAGCCATTACGAACCCTAAAGAGCTGGAGCGGCTAGGCCGCAAGATCGGGCTCACGTCGGTTGCCGTGCAGAACGTGTTCAGGAGCGGAGGCACCGCCCAGAGCGCGCAATGCGTGCGTTACCGCCTCCGCGATACTTCCGGCAGGACGCATCGCATAGACAAACTTGTCAGGACGCACCAGCGCGACATGGCCTAATTTTGCGCCAACCTTGCGGAACCACGCAAGTGCTTCACCGGAAAGGTCCTCAACCTCAGACAAACCACTGGGGGTGCTTGAAGAAACGCCGGCGCCCTGCGGACGGCCACCGAAAGGATAGAGCACCACAAAGCGCGTATTGAGTAACTCCAGTCTTGCGATGGTGTTCGCATCCAACATCGCGCGAGGATCAACTCCATAGCCGATGAGAGCGAAATTGTCGCCAAGGATGTGATCGAGGAGAGCACGGCGGCCGACAAAGGTGCGAACCTGCGGCTGCGGTATGGGCCGGCCTTCAGCACCGTTCCGGCGAACGCGCGGAAGCCCGAAATAGGTTCCATTCGGATATGTCGGCGGCGGCTTCCAACGAGCCTCTCGAATATAGTCGCCCACCTTCGGCAGTTTCAAAAGGAAGGCGACCGCTGCATTGCGAAATCCCGCCTTGACGGGATTGGCCATCGACACGAATTCCTTCATCCGCACCGAAATTTCGATCATTTCCTTGGCGTGGGGCTTGCGTTCGGATTCATAGGTGTCGATCAGTGACACGTCGGCATGTCCGCGAAGCACCGCGTCCAGTTTCCAGGCGAGGTTGTGAGCATCGCGCACACCCGAGCTCATTCCCTGGCCCATGAATTGTGGGGTCATGTGCGCGGCGTCCCCTGCGAGCAGAACGCGTCCGACGCGCCAGCGCGCGGCGATCAAGGCGTTGAACGTATAGACAAGACGCCGGAGCACTTCGACCTTGTCGTACTCCACATGCTGGCTCACCAGAGCCCGCACTTTGGCCGGATCCTCCATTTGCTCCCTGGTCTCGCCGGGCAGCACGAGGAATTCGAACCGGTGATGACCGTCGGGTTGAGGGCAGGAGACCGTAGGTCTAGTTGGATCGCAGTGGAAATTGAAGTAAGGCAAATGGTGAAAACAATCGGTGTCATTCTTCGCCTTGATGTCGACGACCAGCCAGGGTTCAGGGAAGCTCTTGCCGACCATTTTGATGCCAAGCTGGCTGCGCACACCGCTGCGGCCGCCGTCGCAGGCGACGAGCCAGCGCGCGCGCGCGCTCGTGACGTCCATCGGATCGGCCGCTGGCGCTGCAGCCTGGCCATACTGTGTGCCCTTGCTTGCGGCGTGTTTGAGCGACACCCAATCATTGTCCTGTTCGAAGGCAATGAGTTCGCGTCCGCGCATGATCCGGACATTCGGGTATCGTGAAAGCAAGCTCTCAAGCTTGCTTTCGAAATAGGGCTGGTAAAGAAAACAGCTCATCGTCCAGCCATAGGGGCGGTCGAAGCGCCTCAATTGGCCGAGTACCGATCCGTCCTCAAGCAGCCATTGCACAGCCGAGTCGAGGACCATGTCGGCTTCGAGTTCAGCCGCGACACCAGCTTCCTGGAAAATCCGCATGCATTCGTCATCCGTGTAAACGGCCCGTGCGTTGCCATAGAATTCGGGCTCGCGTTCCAGCGCGATGACCTTCAAGCCGCGACGGCCGAGGAAATGAGCCAGGGTGAGACCGGTCGGTCCAAGCCCGACGATTGCGATATCGAAATCCTGGGATGTTTCGCTCGACATGGTTTCGCTCCTCCCGTTCTGGTTTCCAATCTGGTCAAGCAAAGCGACACGAGACACGGCCGAAGGCTGCAAAATCCGCCTCGAAGGTGCCACCCGATTTCACCGGAGCTGTTGGGCCGAGCGCTCCGGACAGAACGATTTCACCCGCGCGCAACGCCTCCCCGCGTCGGGCCATTTCGCACGCAAGCCAGTGAGCGGCTCTCAGTGGATGACCAAGACATGCGCTTCCTCGGCCTTGCGAAACGATGGACCCGTCGCAGGTGAGCATGGCCTCAACGGAGGCAAGCTGAAAAGCCCCAAGGGAAACCGGCTGATCGCCAAGCACGTACAAGCCCGCCGAGGCATTATCGGCGACCGTGTCGACGATCCCGATTTTCCAGTCGGCAATGGCGCTGTCGACAATTTCGATAGCCGGAAGTGCATAGTCGATCGCGCTGACGAATTCACCCCAGGACGGGGTGCGACCCCCCTTAAGATCGCGAGCCATGACAAAGGCGATCTCCGCTTCAACTTTTGGCTGCATAAGTCGCTCAGTCGGCACGATCGCGCGATCGAGAAACTCCATGTCATCAAACAGCACGCCGAAGTCAGGCTGGTCGACGCCGAGCTGCCGTTGCACGGATTCGGCTGTCAGGCCAATCTTCCTGCCCGTCACGCGACGGCCCGCGGCAAGCCGGGCCTGGGTATTCACTGCCGCAGCGGCATATGCCTCGTCGATCGAATTGAGATTGTAGGCTGAGGCAATCGGCGCGATCTGCTTTCGCGACCCTCGCGCCTCGCGCAGAGCGGCGGCTGCGCATTCTACATTGGAGAGCACGGAATTCTCCTTAGAAGGGCATGTATTCCTTATGGAATAACGAGGTGATGCCGTTGCGCATCTGGGCGAGCTGGTCGCCTATCGTTTGATCCAGTGGTTTGTGACCCCAGACGCTGATGCCTTCATGGACCACCACGGGCCAGTGTTCGCTCCTCTCGTCAGACGAATTCCAGCCAACTTCGAAATAGAAGCCGGAGGGCGTCACCACATAGAAAGACACGTCACGATCATTGGTGTGCTGACCGACTGCCATTGCGATCTTGAAACCGAGCTCACGGCACCGGGTGAATGCATTGCTGACGTCGTCAAGAGTCGTCACCTGCATTTCGACATGCTGGATCTTGGTGGCGAACGGGTCCATGGCGAACCCCTTGGTCCCGGCGATGGCAATCGAGTGATGCCGCGAATTGACGCGCAGGAAGGTAATCCGGAGATTGACTCCGCTGATCCGGTCCTCGATGTAGTCGGAAATCTTGGCGTCAAAAATCTCGCGCCAGAATGCGATCATCGCTTGCGGGTTGCGCGACGTGATCGCCACATGTCCGAGACCGCGCTCACCGGTCACGAAACCCTTGTTGCGAAGTTTAGGCTCGGCGGCGTCCAGCACAGGTTCGGTGAAGAGCTCGAAGCACTGACGCTTGGGACCGACGAAACGCCAGAGTCTCTCGACACCGCGCGTCGCGGCCTCATCACCCGCGATCTCCTCGACGGAGATCCTGCGCTCCGCCAGACGTCGGAGAACGGTCTGCAGTGCGGCACCTCCATCGACTTGCCAGCCGAGGGTAACGTCTTCCTTCGGGTTCTTGCTGACGATCAGGCGGCGGGCGTGCGCATCCGTTCTGAAGGCGATCAAGTTCGGTGAATCCACCGCAACTGCCATGCCAATTCCGTCGGCGGCAAGGCGTTTCCAATCCGACAGATGTGGCGATTCGACGAAGACGTAACCGAGATGAACGGCACCGTAGATCGACGGATGCGCGCCAATAAAGGGAATCGTGCCCATGAGGTGCTCCTGCAACTGAAGGTGCATGTGAGATCAGGTACGAGCCGAGACCGATTGCGACAGAAAAGCGATCGTCGCTGCATTGAATTCCACGGCGCGCTCCCATTGCACCCAGTGGCCCGTTCGGCTGAACAAATAGATGTCGCAGTTCGGCATGTGCTCCTGCAGGGAACGCGCACCGCTTGGTCGATTCACGCGATCCTCCATTCCCCAGAAAACCAGCGTCGGCGTTGCGAGACTGGTCAGTCGCGGATCCTTCGTTAGATCGAGCCGCAGCGCAGTGGAGAGATCCTTGGGAGGCACCAGAGGCGGATTCGCAACGGTCTCCGGATCAATGCTGGCTGCGAGACGCTCATCAATGACGGCGTCACTGATGGCCGAGCCGTCAAAGACCAGATATTCGCGAAGGAAGGTCGCAATCTTCTCGCGCGTAGGTCCCTCGCCGGCATAATAGCTGACCAGACGTATCAGACCCTCGGTAGGCGGGTATTGTGTTGTGTCGATTCCGCCGGGGCCGAGCAGCACCAGGCGATCGATACGCTCGGGTCGCTCAAGCGCAAGGCGCAGCGCGCAGGCTCCGCCAAGCGAATTGCCAAGAGCATGCGCCTTCTCGATGTCCAAGGCGTCGAGAAGTCCAAGTATTGCGCTGGCGAGATCGCCGAATGGATCAACACGATCGATTCCTTTTGTCGACCGCCCATAGCCCGGTAGATCCGGCACAATCAGTCGGAAATGCTGCGCAAGCTCTGGAATGTTGCGGACGAAGTTGGACGCACCTGTCGCCCCCGGTCCCCCGCCGTGAAGCAGGACGAGTGCAGGTCCCTCACCCAGCTGGCTTACCCAAATGTTGCGGCCGGCGACCTGGACATGCTGTCCGATGTCTTTGAGCGGAAATGGCTTCATTCCCCTCGTCCTCCCTTGTGGATGCAACAGCGCGTTCGCGTCTTTTTTTCAAAATGACATAAACGTCAGTTTGATACAAGTGTCATTTTCAAAATATTTTGCGTTCTGCTAAGTTCGGGAACCGCCGGGGAGTCGCGAATGACCAGCGCCGCAAGGATTGAGGATCATCGACCGCGCGTGGCCGCGGAGCGCCGCGCACGGATGCGGCGAACGCTGGTCGAGGCCGCATTGCTTGTGTTCGCGGAAAAGGGCGTCGATGCCTCGGTGATCGAGGATGTGATCACCGCAGCAGGCGTATCACGTGGCACGTTCTATAATTATTTCCGTACCAATACCGAGTTGCTCATCGCAGCAAATGAGGAATTGGGTAACGAGCTGGTCGGACACATTGAAGAAAATGTGAGATCAATTTCCTCTCCGGCTGCCCGGCTCACAACCGGCATACGGCTCTACTTCGACATGGCCCGTCGCTTCCCCCTGCTCGCCCAGTTTCTCGCGCGCGTCGGCCCACGGGCCGCAGGACCAAGCAACCTGCTTTACACATACTTGCCGGTTCATCTCGCCGCAGGGATGAAGTGCGGGGAATTTGTCGCGATGCCGGTCGCTGTCGCACTCGACATTATCGTGGGAAGCGGCATTCTCGCCGTGGCGCGGATTTCAGTCGGCGAGGCCGATGACGAGTATCTGGACGCCTGCCTTCTCGGGCTTATGCGCAGTCTGGGCTATCCACCGGACCGCGCCAAAGCGCTGATCGCCGATCCGCTGCCTTCGCTCGTCTTCGGCCCAGACTCGATGCTCGTTCGCAGTCACAGGCGATACATTGACCAAAAACGGGGCAAGCGCAGAACGAGCGCTGTGCTTGATCGCCGTCGTCGCGCGTAGGGGCCAGCTCAAGTCCGCACTGCAAGACAGGCACAGAGGTGCCGGCGGCACATTGATGCTGGTCAAACTTTGGGGGCCTCGATGAGGTTATCTTGTCTTGCTTTCAAGGGAGGTTGTCGTGTCGCGGGACGTCATTTCCGTTGAGATGGATAGTCGTGGTCGTTCGGTACCGCAGTGGGAAGAGGTACTGAGCAGGCATGTTGGCAAGGTGCCGCCGGCGCTCCGAGATCAGGAGATTGCGAGCTGTCTCCCGGCCACTGCGGCAACGTTTCGCGCCCGGCTCGAATGTGGTGCTTTGGGCGATGCCGTCTTGTTTAAAATACGGTCAACACCCAATCGTTACAGTCGCTCGCTTCGCAGCTCCGCATCGACAAAGATACCGTCCCCCATACTGCTGGTCATTGAACTGAACGGCAGCCATCGTATCCGCCAGTGCCAAAGCTCGTACGTACTTCGGCCGGGAGATTGGTGTTTATTGGATACGTTGCTGCCGCTGGATCACTGGACCACCACGGAAAGCTCGGAACTCCTGGCGTTGACTTTGCAACGGCCCTCGACTCCAGAGCAGCAAGTTCTGCTCGAGCGTGGAGTCGCACACAGATTGGCTGGGAACATCGGTACGTCTCGGGTGCTCGAAAGCACCTTGGTCGAAATCTTCGATCAGATGAACAGCATCGCGCCGTCAAGCGGATTTGGATTGCAGTACGCGGTGACTACAATGGCCTGGGATGCGCTGCGCGAGCAACTAGCGGCGCCCTCCCATTTGTCGTATCTCGATTCCCAGCGTACGCGCATTAAGGTCTATATCGACTCGCAGCTTGCTGATCCCTGTCTCTCCGTCGAGGCCATTGCGCAGGGCTGCGGGTTGTCGGTGCGCAGCGTTCATCGCACATTCGCGCTGGATCCTGAGGGCTCGGTGTCAAGTTACATGTGGAAGCAACGCGTGCATCGTTGCGCGGATGCGTTGCGGGACGCCACCAATACGCACCGATCCATTGCCAAGATCTGCCGGTCCTGGGGCTTCAGCAGCGAATCGCATTTCAGCCGTGTTTTCAGAGGGCACTTCGGGGTTTCTCCCCGGGCTTACCGGAACAATTGATTGGCCAGTGGTTCAGCGATTCAATAACCAGACGACCAGGCTGAACACCGCACTGAGCAGCAGACATGTTGTCAGCGGAAAGTAAAATGTGAAGTTTCCGCGCTCGACGGCGATATCGCCCGGAAGTCGCCCCAAGCCGATCCGGCTCAAATAAGGCCATAGCAGCCCGATGATGAGGATGCTGAGGCCGAGAACGATCAAGAAGCGCGCCATTTTTCCTGCTTCCGGGCAAGTCACTGCCGTTATGTCAGATAGGCAGCGATGATCCCCGACAGAACGATGCCGTCGAAAGTGCCGGCCCCACCGATGCTCGCAACGCCGGTTTCAGCCGCTTCGATGTCCTTGAGATGCAATAAATCGGCTCCGATCAGCGGACCCATGACGCCGATCAAAAACGCAACGGGCGGGGCGGCGTCCGGGGCGAGCAGAAGCGCGAGTATCGCCGCAATTATGGGCGATCGTAATTCCGACGTTCTTGACGGGGCGCGCCACATGGTAGCAGACAGCAATATTGACGAGGCAACCCGCCATGCCGAGCATCAGCGCCCGCGGATTGGAGTTTGCAAGATAGGCGATTTCGTAGAGAGCCAATCCGACCGGAACTATGCAGCCCCCGAAGTTCACAGCAATGACTGTCTCTGACGTCTTTCGTTCTGTTTGCGGCCAGAAGTCGGCAAGCCCGTAGACGGCGAGCACGTTGCTCGAGACGTTGTTCTTGCGGGGTATCTTCTTGACTGGAATATTGACGAGACCGCCAACGAACATCGCAATCATCAGGGTCGTCGCGCTCGACGGGCTGAGGTGAAGCTTTTCGAGACTTGCAAGCATAAGCTCGCCGAACATGAGCGGCGACAGGACGGCCAAGATCAAGAAGAGAAACAGTGCGATGGCGATCAAGTCGGGCTCCGGTGTCCAGACGGATTGGCGCGGTCAATCTGCGCTGCTCAGAGATCGCTTTGTTGATGATATCAACGGGATTGCGTCGCTGTCTTATCTTTGAGTGCCATACTTGACTTTAGGTGCCAGTCTTTTGCTCCACTTGACTTGGATCAACAGACCTCGGGTGTTTTCCCGAAACTCTCCGATCAGCCCGGAGAGCAGGACGATGGATACCCTCAGTCAGTTGTTTCTGTTTTTCCTTATTGCATCCACACTGCAGCCTTTGCTGCAAGCGCGTTTTCAGGCGATGAGGCGTGCACGGCAGATGGCGGCGATTCAAAAGGAACGCAGTTAGCGAGTCATCACGATGATCCATCGTCACAGTGCTCGAATTGATGCAGCTCGATCCTCAACCTGTCAGGCTATTGCCGTCGATTGAGTTTCTTCCCCGGAGCGTCCGGAGGCGATGGCTTAAAGCTCCAGACCTTCCGTGCAATTGGTAATCGCCGCAACACATTCCAAGGAGAGACACGACATGAAACTCCGCTCATGGACTTTCGGAATTGCAATCCTCGCACACGTGTCGCTTCTCGCGGCCCCTGCGGCTCTCGCACAGGGTTCAGCGTCTGGTCAACCATCGCCTGCTAGGCAGGCGATACAGTGGTCGCAGGACCGGCTCTCCGAACTTGACGCGGCCGTCGCCAAGGCGGACCAAGATATTGCGACGCGCCAAGCGGATACCCGGGCCAAAGGTGAAGCTGCACTGAAGGACCTTCGGGCCCAACGGGACGTTTACAAGGTCAAAGTCAACGAAGCCGCGTCCAATGCGAAGACGTGGACGGATGCCCAAGTGGCCGAGGCGAACAAATCACTCGATGAAGCCGCCACCGCATTTCAGGTCAAGCTGGGAGAGTATCTTGACACGGTGAAGAGCGACGTTGCTGGTCGTCGGGCCTTGCTGGAAGCCGAATACGAGGCCCGCCAAAAGGCGTGGCAGAAATCGATTGATGAGCTGCGCACTGAAGCCCGCAAGCTCGACGCCAAGCAGAGAGCGGACATCGATGCCCGCATTGATGCCCTGAAGGCGCAGATGGATGACGCGAAGGTTCGAATCGGAAGCCTTCATGAAGCATCCCGCGAAGCATGGGCCGCCGTCACGCGAGACTATGCAGAGGCCAAACAGCGCGTTTCCGAAACCTATAACTCGATCCGAAAGTCAATAAAGGAGGCGATGAAGTCGTAGCAGCGATCAAGAATGGAGACCGAACCATGCGGAATTTACGATCGTGGGCTCGCCCGACTTGGAGAGTCGCTGCATTAATCGCCGTTCAGGTGATTCTCGCAGCGCAGGCGCCTGCTCCCGAGCCAGCGACCGACCCAGAAACCGAACTCGGACTCGCGGTGTACAATCAGCTCAAGGAACAAGCCGAAATCATCGCGGCCTCGCCGCTCTACGATGTGTTGAGACCGGTTACGGGATCGATCAATCGAGTGGCGCAGCCAAAGTACGAGCACCCGTTCAAATTCCTGCTTGTGCACGAGGCCAAGCCGAACGCGTTTTCCGCCCCCGGCGGAAATGTCTACGTTACCGATGCGCTGCTATACTTTGCAAGAAACACTGAGGAGCTTGCTGGGACGCTCTGTCATGAGGTGTCCCACACCATTCATCACGACGCCATGAAGCGCATCGAGGAAGCACGACGGACGTTGCTGGCTCAGCTCGGGGCGGCGGTTTTGCTTGGTCCCACGCTCGCGCAGGCGATCGCGATCAAGGTGCTCGGAGATCTCCATTCTTCCTCCTATTCGCGGGAAATCGAATCCTCAGCCGATCTGACCGGCGCGGATATCTGCGCCGCGGCCGGATACAATCCATGGGGGCTGGTCTGGCTATTCCAGGATTTCCAGGCTGCCGACACCGAGCACATTCCGCAGTTCCTATCCGACCATCCGGGAAACGAGGCGAGAGCCATGGCGCTGCAGAAGCATTTCCGTGAGAACCCGTCGTTATTTTCCAAGTTCAACCCGGACCGGCGCTCGGCGACGCCGTTGCATGTGCCCCAGGACGCGACCGTACAATTCCTGCGGCCGTGACCGGCTCAGACTTGTGAGTGGAGCAGTCGTAATGCCGCGTTACTATTTCCGCCTGACTGATGGTGCGCAGGTCCTGCAAAATCACAAAGGCATTGATTTGTCCGGAAATGCCGCCGCTCGTGATGATGCGGTCGCGCTGGCGCATCACCTCAAGCAAGGCGCGGTCATGCAAGGATGGGATTGGTGCGGCTGGTTCATAAGTATTGTTGATTCACACGGTCACAAGGTCGACGAAGTCTCCGTTACGGACGTTTGACGGCTGATTGACGTCTGCTCCTCTTATGGCCCCGAAGCAGGCGCCCAGGTGCATGCGGAAGGACGGTTTGACGCGATCCTGTCGCCTCATCGGATGTCGCAGGGTTGTGATCGACGCCGACACCTCCGCCGCTCCGCGGCTGAAAACCCCGAACAACCGGACCGCGATCATGGATCCGGCGCGGTGAGCATCATCTGGCAACAAGGAGCCGACCCGCAAGCATCGAACTCTGGGAGCTCTAAGGGAGGTATGTGCGCCCCTCGTCGAGCTCACGCCGAGCCAATGCTTGGCTTAACTTCTTTGAGCGCGTCTCGAAATCGGCTTGCGCATCCGAAATGCTCTTCTTTATCCGCGTTCTGGCGTTCTCCGCCGCTGTCTCGGCCTGGGCGCGAAGGACTTTCACTTTTAGGTCCATCTCAGCCCTTTTACGATCAATTTCCGCCTTCGCTCGATCCTGGATCGCTGCGAGTTGCTGTTTCACATCGACGATAGCTTTCTCGAGGTCTTGCCTGTTGGCCGCATCTGCCCTGTCGAGGTCGTCGATGAGGCGTTGGAGTGCCGCTTGAACCGCAATCTCCTCTTGAAGGAGCTGATCTGCGATGACATCCGTCTGAAAGCGCCGAAACACGGTGGCGCCCTGCTGCTGCAGTCGCGGTTCAACGAGAGAAATCCAACTTTGTTCGATCTCAGCGAGAACCGCGGCTTTGCCGGGACCGAGAGTCTTGCTGACATCATCCAGGAACTTCAGATCGATTCCGTGCCGGGCCCAATCGGCCAATAGACCGACATATGCCCCAAGGGAGGCGCCCACCGCAGAGCCGGCAGGGCCTCCCAGGATTCCAACTATGCCGCCCATCAGCAGTCCGAGTGCCGTCCCAACGGACGCCTGACCACTCTGCTGCTTGACGCTGATCCTTCCGTCTCGATCCTTGACGATGAGAGCCCATGCAAAGAGCGAGATGCCGCCTTCTTGATGGAGATCCTTGAGAGTATGCGCTCCCTTGACGGCCTTATCCTCGGTATCAAACACCGCAACGAACATCTCATTCATTTCGGGCTCCTCCTCGACCTACGAACGAGCGGCGATATCCGCTACCTCGATCTCGATCGGCACCTGCTGGCCGTTTCGGCTGACCGTCAGGAGAACTTTTCCACCGACGCCGACCTGCTCAAGTTCGTTGGTCAAATCCGCCACGCGATTCACCGGCTTGCCATTCACGGCTACGATCACATCGCCCAGCTTGTGATTCCTGGAATCGACCTCGCGCAGACCGGCCTTTTCGGCCGGAGAACCCCATACTGTCTGCATGACAATAATACCGGTTACGCCGAGACGCGTCGTGGTGGTCTCGTCCGCAGCGACGATGCCGATCCCGGGGTTCGGAACCCGTCCTGCGCGAATCAACTCCGGAACGACACGATTGACGACATCGACTGGAATCGCAAATCCGACCCCTACATTGATTGGAGCAACGATGGCGGTGTTCACGCCGATGAGCCGCCCAGAGGAATCAAGCAGCGGCCCGCCCGAATTGCCGGGGTTGATAGCCGCATCCGTCTGAATGACGTTTGCGATTTCGCGACCGGCACTGGTCGGCAATTTTCGCTTGAGGGCGCTGATGACGCCGGCAGTCAACGACTGGTCCAGACCGAACGGGTTGCCAATCGCGAACGCAAGCTGGCCAACTTTCAGGTCCGCCGACGTTCCAACGGGAATGGGCAAGGGCAGCTTCTTTGGATCCTTCAGGCGCAGGACCGCCAGGTCGTAGCTAGGGGCCATACCGACAACCTCAGCCGACGCGACTTCGCCCGAGGACAAACGCACCGAAATTGACTCAGTGCCCTCCACCACGTGATTGTTGGTCACAACGTGTCCGGCGGCGTCCCAGACAAACCCGGTGCCGCTCTGGGTTTTTTCGCTCGAAAGCCAGTCCCCCGATTTCGCATGAGCAACGATCTGCACGACGGAGGGCGCCACGCGATCAAAGACCTCAATGGACTTTCGTTCGACCGCGGTGAATTCGCCCCGCGGCTCGATCGCGCGGGGAACAGCCAACTCCGCGCGCGAAATCTTGATGCGTGGTGACCAGAACCACCAGCGCAACCGATAATATGAGCGTCATTCGGCTTGAGACACACGTTGTCATGGCTGTTCTCCAATTAGATTCACGATCCGGCGCCCGGCAAGCGCAACCATGATCATCGCAATGCCCGAGGTGAGGAGATTAGCGCCTACAATCACACCTAGGGCCCAGCTCGCCGAGGCCGGCCATCCCTTCATGATGATGGCAACCAGGACGAGGTCTGTAACGCCGCTCATCAGCATCCAGCCCCAGGATCCCGGAAAGACGTTCCGGTAGCTGAAGGAGAGCGCGATGTGAAACAGGCCCTCGACGAGGAAGAAGGCGACCAGAACGAGCGTGAGCGAGGCGGCGCCTTCGACCGGATGCCAGAGCAGCAACACGCCGACGAGCAGCGATAACGCCGTTGTTAGCAATGCCCAGAGAAATGAACCGCCCGTCGGCGCAAAAAACAAGGCAATCAATCCAACGGCACCGCTGATCATAAACAGCCAGCCGACGTAGAGATCGACAGCCACGGTGGATATCTCGGGCCAAATGATGGCGAGAATTCCAAGGATAGTCATGACCACACCCTGAAGCGCAAACAGTTGCCAGTGAATGCTCACGTTTTTCCGTACAGCTCGCTGCATTTCTGTCAGCGTCGATTCTGAGAAGGACATCGGCAACTCCTTGATTGGAAGCTATCGGGACGCCATTGTATTTTGCAGCCATGCAAGATCGCTTTTCTTGACGGAGATCAACCGCCTCTCACGACCGATTTGACTCACTGCGCCATACTTTGCTGGGCGCGCCAAAATCACGATCGAGGAAACGGCTGATCACGCGGGCGACCTCGTGAGGCACTTCGATTTGGAAGCCCTGAAGATTGCTCAATCGGGCGTGCGGTGCAGGTAAAGCCTCTCAATTTCTGCAGCAAACCGCGCTGCTATTCCGGGGCGCTTGTTTTTCAATGTGGGCGTCAACAACCCGGCATCGATGGTCCAGGGTTCGGTCGACCACCATACCGCATGCGGCGTCGCGTAAGCGGGAAAGCTCCTCACGGCTTGCGCAATTCGTTTGAGCAGGAACTGCGCATCGGCAGCATCTGAGCCACGCGGTCTTTCGCGATCCCAGACTTGGGGATCGAGAACAGCCAGGACCGCGAGGTACGGACGGTTTTCGCCGATGACCATCACCTGTGCGAACAGTGGATCGGCAAGGATCGCTGTCTCCAGGTCGTTCGGCGCGATCTTTTCACCCGTAGATGTGACGATGATGTCCTTGATCCGACCCGTGATGAAAATCCGGCCATTCGCGATCCGGGCCTGGTCACCTGTATGGAGCCACCCGTCGGCTTGCTTCACCCGGAGCGTTTCTTCGGGCCTGTTCCAATACCCGATCATCACGCTCGGTCCGCGAACAAGGAGTTCCTGGTTCTCGCCCAGTTTGACATCAATTCCGTCCAGTGGGCGGCCGACGGACCGACAGTCATTGTCGTTCAGCGTGTTGACCGACACGACGGGTGAGGTCTCTGTCATGCCATATCCCTGCAGGAGGTCGAGGCCCAGCGACAGAAAAAATCGAATGATCGGCTCCCCGATCGGAGCGCCGCCACTCAACGCGATGCGCAGCCGCCCGCCGAATTCTGCAAGCACGCGGCCAGCAACCAATCGCTCGAGCACTGGCCAGGCAATTCGATCGCGTGCCGACGGCTCAATACCGCGCTGTCGTGCTTCAAAGCGCCTTCCTCCAACGGCGACCGCGGCGTCGAAAATGGCGCGTTGGCCCGCGCCGAGAGCGGCCCGTTGTTCCATGATGCGTGCATAGACACGCTCGTAGATTCGGGGCACGGAAATAAGCACCGTCGGACGCACCTCTTTCAAATCGTCCGGAAGCTGCTTGACCGATCGAGCGAAGGCGACGCATGCACCGGCAGCAATAGGGAAGTAATATCCGCAAGTCCTCTCAAAGGTGTGCGAAAGCGGGAGGAACGACAAAAACACGTCACCGGTACGCGGCGGTAGGCGATTTGCGATTGCCTTAACGTTCGAGACAATATCCCCATGGGACAGCATAACCCCCTTCGGCCGCCCGGTGGTCCCGGATGTGTAGACGATCGCAGCGAGATCGTCCGGGCATACTTTCACGTCATCCAGTCTCGAAGGGCCGGATGGAGATCGAAGCCAATGCTCCAGGGCTATCACTCGACTGTCGGCTGCCCGATCACTTGCTCCGGCCTTCGTGCAGACAACCCGCTTCATGCATGGCCCCGGGTCACTGGACTTTACGATGGCACGCCATTGTTCGGCTGAATCCACCAGCAGGATCGCTGCACCAGAGTCCCTCAAGATGAAGGAGATGCTCTCGGGGTTGTCGAGGGCGTGCATTGGCACGGGCACCAACCCGCAGGACAACGCGGCCTGGTCCATCGCGACGTGCTCAATGCTGTTCGGCATCAGGATAGCGACGCGGTCGCCCTTCCCGGGATTCTCGGCGCGCAAGGCAAGGCGCCATCTGCCGATTTCGTCGCCGATTTCCCGCCAGGAATATCCTCGCCATTTGCCCGCCGATGGATCAAAGCGGCGATAGGCTTCATCTGACGGCGTCTGGCCAATCCGCCACTCCAACAACGCCGGCAGCGTACTCACTGTCTCGAGACCGGTTGAAGTGAGACCGTAGCTGTCTCCCGCTGGTTGGACAGTCGTCAGCATTCGGTTCACGATAAAGTTCCCAACTCAGCTTAGGGGCGCGCCTTGCGCGCCCCTGGATGAATAACGCTCGGTCGAAGCCTTCAGGCTGCGAGCGCCTGCTTTGTCAGGTTCCAAGCCTGCTTCAGGAGCTCTGTGCGTCGCTTATGGTCAGCCTTAAGTTCGGCAAGACGCTTCTCGATGTTGGCTTTGGTTCCTGCGCTGGCTTTTGCAAGCTGCTGCTCCACCTCCTTGCGCTTTGCCTCGGCTTCCTTCTCAAGTTTTTGCTGCCGAGCTTCCGCGCGCTTGCCGGCCTCGTCCAGCTTCGCCCGGGCCTCTTCAACACGCTTCTTCAACGTATTCTTTGCCTCAGCGCCGGCACGATCAAATTCGCTTTTCACTTCTGCGAGCTCTGCTTGCCGTTCCTTGACCAGTTTTTCGATCTGCTCATCCTCGAAATCCGATCGCCACTGCCGGATGACCTCGCCACCCAGCGCTTGCATCCGCATATCAAGCGGAGCGATCCAGTCCTCGCCGATTTCGGCGATTACAGCCGCCTTTCCCGGCGCAACCTTGCCCGAAATAGCTTCGATGAAATCCGATCGGAATCCGATGTCGAAGGCGTCACCGATGCCGCCAAGCAAGGCACCAGCGCTCATCCCGATCGCGCCACCGACAGGACCGGCAAGGAGCCCGACAAGGCCACCTGTCAAGGTACCCACCGCGAATCCCAGCGGACCTTCATCGACGGCCTGTTTGGTTACGACCTTCCCACTCGCTTCCTTGGCAAGAACGGCCATCGCATAAAGGGTCAGGCTCCCTTCCGCATGGAGCTGCTTCAGCCCGCGGGTCCCCTCGTAAGCTACGGTCTCAGACGGAAAAATGATGGCGACGAATTTGCTCATGATTATGCTCCTTATCTTCGTTAGGTCGCGTCACTCTGCGCGGCTCAGACGTCGCCTTGTTGACGAGGATCAACAAGGAGCGTCACTGCCTTATCTGTTAGCGCCATTATTGACTTGATGCGCCACTTCGGAGGGCAGCTTTGATCCTCAGACGCCACTCTTCTGAAAAACGTATTCAGTGCCCGGGTTGAGCGGGGCAACGTCATAGGCCATGACGAGTTGATGGCGCCGCCCAAGCTCCCGGCCTTCCTGGATAAGGCCGATGTGCTCGCCTACATGACGTTCCCGCCCCTGCATCGAACCAAGCTGCACTCGACCAACCCGATCGAGCGTCTCAACTGCGGGATCAAGCGGCGGAGGTCGGGTCTCGCGTCAGAGCGAACTCGCCGCGCTGCTGACCACGCTCTTGGCGCGATGAGCCTCCTTGCAGCCTACCGTGGTGGCTGCAGTTGCTCTTTTTCGCCAGTGGGGGAAGCTTTGGGCTCAGTCCCGGTTGGAAAGCCGTGTTCCTGCGACCACCGAAACAGCTCATCGAACACCGGCTTGAGCGCCTTGGCTGCCGGCGTAATCTCATATTCCACGCGCGGGGGCACCTCGGGGTAGATCGTGCGCTTCACGAGCCCGTCGGCCTCGAGTTCGCGCAATTGCATTGTCAGCATGTGCTGGGTGACGCCGGGGATCGACCGGCGCAATTCGCCGAACCGCTGCTTGCGCTGGACCAACTGCCAGAGAATTTCGCCCTTCCATTTTCCGGTGAGCACCCCCAGCGCACGATGAAATTGCGCCAGCCCGCCCTCGCACAGCTCCAGAGCAAAAGGATCGTCGCTTTCCTCAATAGTCTTCTTTTTCATACTACCTCACAAAAACCATCCTACTTGTCTTTTCCATCTTACTCCCGAATTTTGTGTGTCGAAAGCCTTCGGTGGCGACCACGAAGTTGTGGGGCTGCCCGGCCTGAACGGTTTGAACATATCGGGAGCCATCAATGTCACTTGTTGCTGCATCGGCGCCATTGCGCTGGAAGTCTGCCGGTCTCTGGGTTGTGAGGGGATTGCTCGCCCTTGTGTTTGCGAGCGCAGGCTGCGCCAAACTCTATGGCCTGCCGATGCTGGTTGAAGAATTCCAGCACATGGGCCTCGGGCAATGGTTCCGCTATTTCACCGGCACGCTGGAAGTACTCGGGGCGGTCCTGATCCTCGTGCCGTCGCTTGCGGCTTTCGGCGCTGTGCTGCTGATCTGCATCATGATCGGCGCAACTATCATGCATCTTTTCGTGATCGGCGGTTCGCCTGCGCCCGCTCTTATCCTTTTGGCGCTGAGCGCAATCGTCGCCTATGTGAAGCGCGATCAGATCTTCGCTGTCCTGAATGCCTTCGATGACGCCTTGCATGGCGAAAAAGCCGGGCTGGCCTCGTCGCGGGGCGTGCGACAAGAAAGTACGGCGTCGGACGGCCACTAATGGCGATCGAAAACCAGTCCAGACATCAGTAGACTGCCCGAATGAAGAAGATCGGCTTTCTCTCGTTCGGGCATTGGAATCTCGATAGATTATTTTCCGACTAGACCGCATTTGCTGCGATCGAGCGGGCGGAACGCCTGGTCTGGCGGGATGGTGGCAACGAGCTTGACGAAATCCCAGGGCCCTTTGGATTCCTGGGGCGTCTTGACCTGGACCAGATAGAGATCGTGCACCATGCGCTGATCCTCGCGGATTCGGCCATTCGAGGTGTAAGCGTCCGAGACCGGCGTGGCCTTCATCTTCGCCATGACGGTCGCACCGTCGTCCAACTCGGTGTCCTTCACCGCCTGCAAATAGTGACGCACGGCTGAGTAGACGCCGGCCTGGATTTGCGAGGGCATCGCGTTGTGGCGGGCGTAGAAGGCATCGGAGAAGCGGCGCGCCGCGGGGGACGCGTCCTCGAAGAAGCTGGTGAGGATTAGATCGCCGCGCGTCGCCTTCAGCCCAACAGCGTGGATGTCGACATTCTGGAAGGACATCGGCACAATCTCTATGCCTTGGGCAGCAAGCCCGAATTCCTCCGCCTGCTTAATGGCCGTGGCGTTGTCGCCGGCGACATTGATCGCCAAAATCTTTGCGCCCGACGACTGCGCCTGCAACAGAAAGGAGCTGTAGTCCGGCGTCCCTAACTGGGCCTTGACGCTTCCGGCGACGGTGCCGCCCAGCTCCGCGATCCGCGCCCGCGCGGTCACCTCGATCGAATGTCCAAAAGCGTAGTCGCCGGTGATGAAGAACCAGGGCTCCTTGCTGGACTGCATGATGCCCGACACCACGGCGGTCGCGGTGGAGTAGGCGTCGTGCGTCCATTGCACGCTGGTCGGCGCGCAGGCCTCGTCGGTAAGCTGGTTAGCGCCGGCGCCGGAGATCAGAAAGATCCTGCCATTGGCACGAACGAGCTCCTGCACCGCGAGCGACGCGCCCGAGCTGCCGCCATCCGCTATCGCCTGGACGCCGTCGTTGAACCATTTGCGGGCGAGCGACGCTGCAATGTCGGGCTTGTTCTGATGGTCGGCCTGCAAGATCTCGATTGGCTTGCCGCCGATCTTGCCGCCGAACTCTTCGGCCGCCATTCGCGCCGCTTCGACCGAGCCGGGTCCCATGGCGGTTGCGAATACGCCGTTCATGTCGGTCAGCACGCCGATGCGGATGGTGTCGCCCTTGATCTCGGCGTGCGCCGCGGAGCCGGTGAGAATGAGAGCGACTAGCAACGTGAGGGCGGATGTCGTGCGGTAGCTGTCCATGTAGTTTCCTCGATTTATTGTTCTGAGAAGTCGTGCCGTCGACAATCGCGGCGGTGACTCCGCGCTCCGCTACGCGGGCTCCGCGATCACCGTGTTACGGAGCGTACCGATGCCGGAAATTTCCACTTCAACCGTGTCGCCGGGACGCATCCACAGCGGCGGCGTGCGCTTCAGGCCGACGCCTCCCGGCGTGCCGGTGACGATGACGTCGCCGGGCGCGAGCGGGCAGATGGTCGAGATGTAGGCGATCAGCTCCGGCACCGGCGTGATCATGAGATCGGTGGTCGTGTTCTGCACGACCGCGCCGTTGAGCCGCGTCTGAAGCTTGAGCTTTGAAGAATCGGGGATGTCGTCCGTCGTCACCAGCCAGGGGCCAAAACTGCCGCTTTCGGCAAACGTCTTGCCCGCGAGGAACTGGCTGGTGTGGCGCTGCCAGTCCCGGACGCTGCCCTCGTTGTAGCAGGCGTAACCTGCGACATGCTCGAGCGCGCGGCTCGCCGGAATGTGGCGTCCCGGCTTGCCGATGACGGCGGCGAGCTCGCCCTCATAGTCAAAGTCGTCGCTGACCTTCGGCTTGACCAACGGCTGCTCATGTCCGACCTGGCTGCAGGCAAAGCGCGCAAACAGCGTCGGCTTTTCGGTGACGGTCCGGCCGACCTCGGCAACGTGATCGCGGTAGTTGAGTCCGACGCAGATGATCTTGCCGGGATCGGGAATGACCGGAGCGAACGAAATCTTGTCGAGGGGATGGTCGGGACGCGTGGATGCCATGAGCCTCGCCGCGTCGGCCAGCCGGTTCGCTTCAAGCAGCCGGCGCAGCGTCGTGCAGCCTTCGATCGTAAAGCGCGCGCCGAGATCGACGACGCCATTGTCCTTGAAGGCGCCGTAGCTGGGGCGGCCGTCGACCACGAAAGAGAGCAGTTTCATGAGATATCCTTCGATGTCCGAGTTCGATCAGGCCGCGGTCGGCACAGTTGCAGGCGAGCAGACGGCTTCGACCAGCTGCTCGAGCTCCTTATCGCTCCGCGCAGCACCGCGCACATAGCGATCAGGACTAACCATCGCGGCCTGGAGATCGTGCGCGCGCAGCCAAGGCAGAAGATCGCCCGCATCCTCGCCGGCCAGCAGCTCTGTTCCCGCTTGCGCAAGCGCGGCGCGGACGTGCGCGGAAAGTGCGGCGGCCTTCTCGACCAGGAGGACATTTGCGTAGCCGGTCCGATCGTCGCTTCGGCGGCCATCGGCGAGCGTAAATTGCGGCGCGAGATAGCCGGCGAGGGGAAGAGAGCCGATCGCAAGACCGGGGCCGAGCGGGGGTTTGCGGACCTCGAGCTTTACAGGCGCGTTCTCGCGCGCCTCGCCGGCGGCGAGACCCCTCTCCATGGCTTTGGTGTTGATCACGCCGCCCAAACGGATCGCGAGCTCGATGAATTCACGAACATGCGGCGAACGTTCGCTCTGATACGTGTCGAGCAGGCTCGTATCGGCCCGTCCGGCAATGATGTCGCGGAGCTTCCAGGCGAGATTGGCAACGTCGCGAATGCCGGCGCACATGCCTTGACCGAGGAAGGGCGGGGTCTGATGCGCTGAATCTCCGGCGAGCAGCAGCCGTCCGCTCCGCCATTGCTTGGCGATCGCCGAATGAAAGGTGTAGACGGCGGCGCGCTCGATTTCGGCTTCATCGGGTGTGATCCAACGCGACAACAGCTCCCAGATCTTGGTGGTCTGCGTCACGACCTGGGCATCCTCGTCGGGATGCACCGTGATCTCCCAGCGCCGGCGGTTGCCCGTACCGCGAATATAGGTCGCCGGCCGCCGCGGATCACAATGCTGGACGCTGTAGTCGCCGAGATCGGGCCGTTCGCGCGTGAGCAGGGCGTCGATCACGAGCCAGCGCTCGTGGAAGCCGAGGTCGTCCATCCCGGAGCCGATGAAGCGACGCACCAGCGAGCGTGCGCCGTCGCAACCGACGACGTAGGCTGCGTGGACTTGGGCGAGCTGCCCGTTGGACAAATCCTCATAGCGTACGCGAACGCCGTGCTCGTCCTCGTCCAGCGCGAACACGTCGCAGCGGTTGCGCAGCTCGACCTGCGGCCAGCGCAGCAAGCCGTTGATCAGGACGTCTTCGAGATCGGGTTGGTGGAAGCGGTAGCTGAGATGCCAGCCCATCGGGGTAAGATCTTGTGATCGCGGCCAGTCCAGGATCAGGCGGCCGTCGGCATCGAGGAACCGCATCCCCGGGCTCAGGATCACATGCGACAGGATGTCTTCGGCCAGTCCGATCGTCTGGAACACGCGCATGCACTCGTCGTCGAAATGCACCGCACGCGGCAGGTGATAGGCCCGTGCCTCGCGTTCCAAGACTAGAGTCCGCACGCCGCACAGGCCGAGCAAGTTGGCAAGCGTCGCCCCGACGGGACCGCGCCCGACGATCACCACGTCGAATTCCGAACAGGCGGATCTATGTTGCATGGGCTATCTCTTCCCCAGGTATGCTGCGGCTTCAACCGCGCCGCGCCAAGTGTCCGCCAAGCGGACGGACAGGCAAGAAGTCCTTGCCGCGACTAGGTTTCGACCGGGATGACGGCCGCGGCTTCGCGCAACGGCGCGACGAATTCGGCGATCGCTTCATCAAGCGAGAGCGCTGACCTGATCCAGATGATCGAAATACAGCCGAATACCACCTCGTCGCGGACGATCGGGACGGCGATCGAAGCCGTTTTGGGATTATATTCTCCTTCATTCCGGATCGCGTAGCCGCGCTGCGCGGTCTCCGCGATCATGCGTGACAGGCGGTCGGCTTCGAGAAAGGGGCGGTCGTCGACCTCATCGATGCGCCGCAGATGGTTGACGATCACGTCGCGCTCGCGCGGCGCGCAGGCCGCGAGATAAGCTCGTCCGGCCGAGGTCCTGAGCACGGGTAACCGCTTGCCGATCATGCCGCGGTCGATCGAGAGCGGACTTCGCGAATGAGTCGTCTCCTGAATCACCATCGCCGCGTTCTCGTAAGTGGAGAGATCAACCGGCCAGACCAGGATCTTGCTGAGCTCGGCAAGGTAGGGCGCCGCTGCCTGGCAGATCACCACGCCGGGATCGTAGCCGTCCCCCAAGCTGGAGGCCCGTCGTGTCACCCGGAAGCGATCGTCGCTTGCGCTGCGCGCGACATAGCCGAGCTCCTCCAGCGTCTCGAGCAGGCGATAGACGGTGGGGCGGGGGAGTTCGAGCTGCCGGGCGACGTCACCGGCGCGGATGCCGCCGGAGCGATTGACCTCGTGCAGCACGTCCAGGCCCCGTTTAAAGGCGCGGACGCCCTCTGACTGCCGTGGCCTCCCGGACCGCGTCCGCTCCTTGGACACTTAAAATTCCTCCCTTGTCCGGCGTCGAGACGCCAATATTGTCGTTGATAACGCGAAGCGACTGCAGAAACAAAAGTTTACCGTAGGATGCCGCGGCGTTGGTACCCAATTCGAAGCGGCTGCGATGGCGCGCCGCAACGGAGGCGGTTCTCAAGGTGTGATCGCTGGGAGGACGTGGCATGGAAATCACCGCGCTGGGCTATATCGGGATCAAGTCCTCCCAACTGGACCAATGGAGCCAAATGGCGACCGGGCTGCTCGGAATGCAGCAGGTCGACCGCGGCGGCAGCATGCGTGCCTTTCGCATGGACGACCGCAAGCAGCGGCTAATCGTCGATGGCAGCAGCGATGCGGGCCTGAGCGTGATGGGCTGGGAGGTCCCAACGAGTGCCGAGTTCGATCGTCTCGCCAGCCGGCTCGATGATGCCCACGTCAAGGTGAAGCGCGGGTCGGGCACGCTGGCCGATGAGCGGCATGTCACTGAGTTGATCGCCTTCAGCGATCCCGCGGGCAACCCTCTCGAGGCGTTTTACAAGCCGGCGCTCGCGTCCGATCCGTTCAAGCCGGGACGGCCGATTTCAGGCTTTCGCACCGGCGCCCTTGGGATGGGTCATGCCGTCCTCAATGTTCAGGACGTCGAGACGTTGCTGCCGTTCTATCGTGATTTGCTCGGCTTCAAAGTGTCCGACTTCGGGCTCAAGCCGTACGGGCTCTATTTCTTTCACGTGAACGGCCGTCATCACAGCTTTGCCATGGTTGGCTCGGGGAGGAAGGCTTTGCATCATTTCATGGTCGAGGTCGGCAGCCTTGACGATGTCGGCCAGGGCTACGACCTTGCGCAGATGGACGAGGGGCGTATCGCCTACACGCTGGGGCGTCACACCAACGATCACATGACCTCGTTCTATGTGAATACGCCATCCGGCTTCTTCATCGAATATGGCTGGGGCGGGCGCGTGATCGATCCTGCGACCTGGCAGCTGCACGAGACCTTCGACGGACCCTCGCTATGGGGACACGAGCGGGTGTACATGCCCGAGGAGCAGCGTAAGCGGCTGCGCGACATGCGGCTGTCGGCCGCGGCGCGCGGTGTTCGCGTGCCTGATCCGAGCGTGCCGCCATTGAACTGCCCGTGGCTCGACGAGGTGATTGCGCGCGAATGAGCGAATGTAACGTCGCTAGGACAGGTGCCGCCTGTCGCTCTTGAGAGCAGGTTTCTGCTGCTATCCGGTTTGCTCAAGATTACCTGATAGCTACGCGTGCTCCTTCTTCGACCGCATTCCTCTCACGATCGAGAGGATGGCGGGAACGAGCAGTTCTTCAGTGGCGACGTCGAGCGGATTGTGCACGAGCGCGGTGACGTTCTGCTTTACGTTCCTGATCTCCTGACCCATGGCGTCGATCGTGAGCTTCAGATCGCGCGCATCCTCGTGAATGGACTCGAGAGCGGCTTTGCGGACCTCCAAGGCAACATCGATCTCGGGACCAGGGCGGGAGTTGCTGGCCACCAAGAGCATGATAGCCGCGATAGCGAAATCCGCGATGGCCACCACGGCAGCCGCCCAGATTATTCCGACCGAGCTCTGCAGCGCGTTGTAACCGGCGACATTCGCCATTCCGAGGCCGAACAGGGCAATGAGACCGGCGAAGGCAAACAAGCCGAGCCGGCGTACAAGCACGTTGAGCCAAGTCTTTCCAATGAGGATGTCGGCTTTTCGCAGAACCTGCAGATCACGAAGAAGATGATCAATCATGTTGGTGCCCCCTCATCGCCTTCCAAGCAGGCGGCCGATCAAGATGCCGACCAGTAATGCCCCCGCGACGCTCTGCGTGGGCGCTGCATGTGCCTCCCTCGCCGAACGATTCGAACGCCGATACGATCGCCAACGCGATAGCGAGCCGCTTCACTTACTATTTGGTGCCAATCTCTGTTGCCCTGCCCCACATTCGCGACGGCACACTCGTTGCGCTGGGCGTGAGTACCGCGCGGCGCTCAACCTTGCTCCCGGAGGTACCGACGATCGCGGAGGCGAGCGTCGCCAGCTTCGACTTCCCGATCTGGTAAGGAATATGGGTGCCCGCTGACACTCCGACCAGCGTGGTTGAGAAGCTTGCGAATGACATCGGGCGCGTGCTCACCGGGCCGGAGCTGCGCGAGTGGATCGCTAAGCACGGCGGCGAGCCAATGAGCATGACGCAGCCGGAGTTCGTGCGCTTCGGGGAGAGCGAGAGTGAATTTACGGCGCGGCTCATGAAAGCCGCCAGTGGGAAGCCCTAATAGCCGATCGTCTGATGAGCTGTATGCGTAATTCGCGCAATCAAGGATCTTCCTGTGGCCCACGCGCGAGACTCGCGTTCGCTTTCGCCAAAGGGAATCCCAGGCCGGACTTATATCTCAGGCGCAAACCAAAACATTTCAAGAAAGTTGTAATATAGGTGGGATTTATTTGTCGTTTCAAGCTCCTATGTAAGCGGTGGGGGGCTTTGCGACGAAGGATTTAGCGATATGGCGGCGTGGCGGCGGGCGATTGAATTGTCGCTCGGAGATTGGGATGTGGAGAAGTTGAGGATGATAGCGCGGTCGCGAACCGAACCTGCGAGCCGGGTCGAGCGCGCGCGCATCTTGCTAGGTTATTGGGAAAACTCGTCGTTTTTTGCGGTGGGCCAAGCGCTCGGGCTGCACCATCAAACGGTCCAGCGCTGCGTCGAGCGGGCGGTGGCCGAAGGCCCGATGGCCGCGCTGGACGATCGCCCTCGCCCCGGCCGGGAGCCGACGATCACGCTGGAAGCGAAAGCCTGGTTGACGTCGTTGTCGTGCCGGAAGGCGAAAGAGCTGGGTTATCCGCATGAATTGTGGACCACGCGGCTGCTCGCCCGCCACGCTCGCGAGCACGGTCCCGCCGAAGGGCACCCGTGCCTGGCGAACCTGGCGCAGGGCACGTTGTGCAAGATCCTCGATTCTGAGGAAGTGAAGCCGCACAAGGTCCGTTACTACCTGGAGAAGCGTGATCCTGAGTTTGCGGAAAAAATGGCCGAGGTGCTGTGCGTCTATCGCAAAGTGAAACTGCTCAAGAGGGCGGCGGCGCGGTCGAAGCGGAAGCTGAACGGCCGGGTGGCGATTGTCTCCTACGACGAAAAGCCCGGCATTCAGGCGATTGCAACGACGTCTCCCGATCTGCCGCCCGAGCCCGGCGTTCATGCGACCTTCGCCCGCGACCATGAATACAAGCGCCACGGCACGGTCACCTTGCTGGCCGGCATCGACCTTGTCACCGGCAAGGTTCACGCTATGGTCGAGGATCGCCATCGCAGCCGCGAGTTCGTCGCGTTCCTCAAGCGTCTCGACAAAGCCTATTCGGCCGACACCGCGATCCACCTCATCCTCGACAATCACTCCGCACATATCTCCAGAGAGACCAAAGCCTGGCTCGCCGAGCAACCAGCCGGCCGCTTCGAGTTCACCTTCACTCCCAAGCATGGCTCTTGGCTGAACCTCGTCGAGGGCTTCTTCTCCAAGCTGGCCCGCTCCGTGCTGCGCCATATCCGCGTCTCGTCCAAACAAGAGCTCAGGGAACGCATCATGGCCGCCATCGACTTCTTCAATCGCGATCCCGTCGTTCACACTTGGACCTACAAACTCGACAAGGCCGCTTGATATGATTCGAACTTCAAAATCGCTGACCTAGTGTAGCATCTCGAGCGCAGAGCATGCTCCAAACGATAGGTCGGAAGGAGCGCGACACGATGTTGGGGAATCCTAAGGCGTATCAAGTACGTCCGTCATGCCTACCGATGCGGGGCGAAGGGCCGATCGCCTTGGTTTGGGCCTGGCATATGATGGTCCTCCTTCGGGTACTCATCGTCATCTTAACCCCATTTATGGCCTCGCGCTCCATAGCTGCCGAGATCACGCTCGACGACCAGATACACGTTGTGTCGATCGATGGCGAGATTCTGGCGGGCGACGACTGCACGATCGAGGTGTTGGTCATGGCGTAAGGGATGATGCGGTCGATCACCCGCCCAAGGTCGACCACCGAGCGCACCTGGACCCGCGCGATGAAGCGATCCTCGCCGGTGACGCGGTCGTGGCTCGGATTCGGCTTATTGGAGCCGAATCCGAGCCACTCAAGCGACTTCTCCAGCCGATCCCCCGGCGGCGTAGTTGTAGAAGCCTTCGCCGGATGCACGGCCCAACTTGCCCTTGTCGATGTAGTGCTCCTTGAGATAGGCGCCGGCGGCGCGGGTCTTCTCGTTGTCGGACGCGGCATTGACATCGCAGATGGTATTGAGCCCGATGATGTCCATGATCTCGCACGGGCCCTGCGGCATGCCGGTGGCGATGCGCCAGGTCTTGTCGATCGTCTCCGGATCGGCGACGCCATCGAGGAGCAGGTACTCGGCCGCGTCCATCCACGGGGTCAACATCGAATTGAGGACGTAGCCGCGCTGTTCCTTGTGGAGCTCGATCGGCTCCGTACCGATCTGACGAGCGAAGTCGACGACGGCCTGGTAGACGGCCGGGTCGGTGCCGGCGTGACCCATGACCTCGGCGGTGTTGTGCATCCAGATCTGGTTGGCGAAATGCATCGCCAGGAAACGCTCGGGGCGGCCGGTGGACGCGGCCAGCTTGCTCGGGAGCAGCATCGAGGTGTTGGTGGCGAAGATCGTCTTCTCGGGCGCCAGCCGTCCTAGCTTGGTGTACACGTCGCGTTTGAGGTCCAGCTTCTCCGGGATGGACTCGATCACGAGGTCGGCCTCGCGCACCGCTTCCGCAAGGTCCGACGAGTAGTGGATCCGCGCCAGTGCGGCCCGCGCCGGTCCACCGGCCGCGCCATCGACTTCCTGCTCGTAAAGTGCGGCGAGCCGCTCGAAGCTGTTCTTCGCGTCCTCGAGAAGCTCGTCGCTGATGTCGTAGGCGGTGACCTGGAAGCCGGAGTAGGCAGTCTGGTAGGCGATCTGGGAGCCCAGCACGCCTGTGCCCAGCACCGTCACGTTTTCGATGTGGGGGTTGATGGCCATTTCGTGGACCTCCTTTTCAATGTGGGAGGATGCGCAAAATGCGCATGTCCGTCGCATCAAGTCCGTTTCCTTCGATTGGAAGAAGCTTCATCGCATTTTGCCTCACTTCAAAAAAGCGACGGCATATTCTGCCTTTGAATATCCCTATCAAATCCAAGGTCAGGCTGCGATCATCCTCCCATGACAAGCCAATCGCAAGCCAGGACCCAGCCCCTAACCCGCGTCGCCGCCGCCATGCCCCCGCAAGCCTGGTTCGGGGTCAGCGCCGTATTTCACTATCTCGGCCCCGCCTTCGCCGTGCTGCTCTTTCCGCATATCGGCGTGCTCGGGGTCGCC
This sequence comes from uncultured Alphaproteobacteria bacterium, assembly GCA_963847045.1. Lineage (GTDB taxonomy): Bacteria > Pseudomonadota > Alphaproteobacteria > Rhizobiales > Xanthobacteraceae > Bradyrhizobium. Next base: position 344,193 of record CAWJYQ010000025.1, read on the forward strand.
TGGCTGCGCATCGCCTCGGCGGCGTTTATCTTCGCTCCCCTGACCAGGCCGTGGCGAACGCTCGGCGCCGCCGCACCGCGGGCTGCTCTTCGCCTTCGCCGCCTGCCTAGCCCGTCTTATGCATGACAACGCGTTCGAGCGGCTGGCGGATGTAGCTTAAGCGGTTGATTTAGCGTAGGATTCGGTTGTCTAAGCCAGTCCTTCTGGATCTCGCGAGCCACACCCGCCATGACCGACGATACGTTGCTGCCTTTCGGCGCCGGCGGCGGCCCCCAGAAGCCGATCCTGCAGCATGCGGTCGCTCACACCGACGCCTCGATCGGCCGCATGGTTGCGTTGGCATCGTCTGGCTTCAGCCCAACAGACCGGCCGATGTGAAGCAGGCGGTGATCAGCTTGCACAACAATGCGAAAGCGATCCACGCCGACAAGCTGCCCCCCGGGACGATCTTTGATTCCAATATCACCTCGGGTGATGAGCTCTCTGATATCTTTGGCGATCCCCGCGTGCCGGGATCAATCGCCGCGGCGAGAGCGCCGGACATCTTCATTCAACCCGATCACGGCGTAGTCTATTCGGGAAGCAAGAAGAAGATTGCCGAGCACGGTGGCGGCTCGCTGGACGATACCAATGTAGCCCTGCTTGTCGCGGGAGCATCGGTCGAGCACCACAAGGTTGACGATCTGGTGCATACGACGCAAATCGCGCCGACGATCTTGCGTGCGCTCGGGCTGCCCGCAGAGAATCTGGAAGCTGTACGCAAGGAAGGCACCCGCGTTCTTCCCGAGCTCTTCGATGATGGCCGCTAAGCCAACTTCGTAGGTTTGGGTTCGCGATTCGCAACGAGAATGGCCGGCGGGCTGTACAGGCAGCCGCCGGCCATAAGCACGCCGCCCCCGCGTGCTGGACTTAATTAACATCACCAATCACGGTTTCATCTGCCAGCGGCTCTTCGCCATGTTGTGAATTGGCGCGGGGTCCGGACGGCGATCGGCGCGATAACATCCTAATATTATTTCCCTTCATAGGAAGGTTCGACGCCTATTCACATCGAGCGCTTTGTAATGCCGTTGATCCTGATCAATGCTTTGGACGATATTTTCCTTTTGATTGAATTTGATCCTGAATGCTGACGTCAGCTCACCTCAAATGAGCGCGAGCGGGCCCACTAGGGACGTTGTCGCGCTCGTCGGGATCGCCGCATCGAAGATTGCGAAAGGTCAAATGCGACTTTCGATAAAGGCCCGACACGGAGTCGGTTGACGTTTGATGTGAATCAACCAGCCGACGCTAGGACAATTTCTATTGTCCCCTTCGTAGATGACCCGCACCAGGATAGATTGCAATGGAGGCTTCATCATGAACAGGCACTTGCTCGCGATTTTAGTCGTCTGTGCTGTCCAGTTCTCTGCTACGGCTGCTGACGCTCGCTCACCGTATGACGGCCCATGGAACATCACTTTTGTTACGCAAGGCGGAGATTGCAATCCGACTTACAATTACTCGGTCAATATCGACAATGGCGTGATAACGTCGCCTAACTTGGATACCTTCAAGGGCAATGTCACGAGTTCGGGCGCGGTTCGCGCGTCCGTTACTGTGCAAGAGAAACGCGCCTCTGGTTCGGGCAAGCTGGCAGGCGCCTCGGGCCGAGGGACCTGGAGCGGCTATTCCGGAGACCAGCGCTGCGCTGGATATTGGACAGCCCAGCGAGCCTGGTAGACCCCATAGGGTTGTTGCTTGCGATCACGTCCACGTCTCGCCCACATCAGGATCCGTGAGCAAGCCCGCGTGTGCGCCCCGAGCTCGTGACCCTTGCCGCGCTATGATTATGTGCAAGAGCCGTAGAGCAGTGCTCTATTTTCATTTGCGCGGGCTGCTCATGACCTTAAGTGATGCAGAAAACGTAATCGAAATCCGCGTCGACGAGATCGCGCAGCTTTTCGATACGCTGGATCCTTATCCGTTTCGAGAGAAAGACCTGGACCACGAAGCCGAGGAATACATCGTCGGGTGGGCGAGAGAGCTGCCGTCAGACCGACCATTCAGGATCGTTATTCACGTTCCGGACAATTCATCTGCAGAGCGACTGCGCCAACGCTCGATCGGCATTCGAGATCGGGTCCTCATCTCCTGCTGATTGTCCGCACCGCCAGCGGATTTTCCCGAGTCAGCTCAACTTCTTCGGTCTCATGGCGGATCACGAGGCGCTCGCCGTCACGCAACGCGTACTCCACCTTCTCCAGACCGATTTCCACTTCCAGCAGTTGGCCGCGGTAGGTTACGGGAAATCGAAGGACGGCGTTGTCCTCGGGCGGACGGCGTGGCCAGAACGACAACGTCCCGTCATCGTCGCGCATACCGCCGAACCCATAGGTAAGCATCATCCAGGTGCCACCCATGGAGGCGATATGACAGCCGTCCTTCACGTTACCCCCCACGTCCGCCAAGTCCATGAGCAGTGCCGCCATCCCGTAACGAATCGCTTTATCAATGTCCCCGATCTGTGCGGCGATGATCGCCTCGACGCATGACGACAACGATAAGTCGCCCGTCGTCAATGGGTCGTAGAAATCAAAGTTGCGCTTCTTCGTCTCTGGAGAAAAAACGTCGCCCAACAAGAACATGGCCAAGATGACGTCCGCCTGCTTGATCACCTGCTTCCGGTAGATATTCAGAGGATGGTAAAAGAGCAGCAGCGGATAATGGTCGGCCGGTGTGTTCCGGAAATCCCATGGCTCCTTGTCCAGAAAGTGGTCATCCTCCGGAATAATTTTCAGCTTTTCATCATACGGCACATACATGTTCTCCGCCGCTTGGATCCATGCCTTCGCCTCGGAGGGCTCGAGCGCCGTTTCTTGTGCAAGCGCGTTGTATGCATCCGGTTCCGTCACCCGCAGGGATTCGACAACCTCGGTTGCGTACCGCAGGTTTTCGCGGGCCATTAAATTCGTATATGCGTTATTATTCACGACAGCGTTGTATTCATTGGGGCCAGTGACACCGTTGATGCAGAATTTTCCTCCTTTTGCGTCCGAGTAAAAGCCCAGGTCCAGCCATAGGCGCGCCGTTTCCACCAGCATCTCGGCACCGAAGTCTCGGAGGAACGCTGCGTCGCCCGTCGCCTGCACATACTTGCGCAGCGCGTACATGATGTCCGCATTGATGTGATACTGCGCGGTTCCGGCGGCGTAGTATGCCGACGCTTCTTCCCCGTTGATGGTGCGCCAGGAGAACAGGGCCCCTCGATGATCTAATTCCTTGGCTCGCGCTCGTGCCCGCGGCAGCATCTTGTACCGGAAGGCCAAGAGATTCCTGGCGATCCGCGGGGACGTGTAGGTTAGAAACGGCAGCAGGTAGATCTCGGTGTCCCAAAAGTAGTGCCCTTCGTAGGCCTGTCCGGTGAGGCCTTTCGCCGGCACGCCCGTGTCTTCCGCCCGCGCCGAGGCCTGCAGGATGTGAAAAAGGTTGAAGCGGATCGCTTGTTGGATCTCCACGGTGCTGCGCTTTGTTCGGTCCTCCCTGATATCCTTGATCCGCACATCGCTCCGGCGCCAAAAATCGTCCATGTACTGCTGTTGAGAGGCGAGCAGCTGCCGGAAGCCCTGGGTCACTACGCGATCCAACGTCCGTTCAGCACGGCCGCAAAGCTCTTCGGCGGAAACCGTCTGCGAGGTGTGATAGACTAAATATTTGGTGAGTTCGAGTGGACGGCCAGACTGCGCGTCGATTGTAAACGCGACTTGGCCGGAGTCAGCGGTGTGGACAACCTTGCAGGAATGCGGGCAAGAGCCCTCCAGCGCATTATCACTCGCACATGTGAGCGTGAAGCGGCTGCCTTCGGTCGCATGGCACAGCACGATGCGCCGGTCTTTGGAGTAGCTCGCTCGCGGATGGAGTACCCGGCCCGGAAGGGCTCTCGCCAATCGCGGGTCGCCCCCGCTGTCACCGGCGCTGGCTTCATTGGTCGCCATCTCCGACGAGATCACGACAAAGGCTTGCGCATTGAGGAGTGTCACACAATAGGAGATGGCGGCCACGTGCCGGTTAGCGAAAGACACCAAACGTCGGGATGTGATCGACACCTGTTTGCCGGCGGGAGTCTCCCAAACGATCTCGCGGTCGAGCGTCCCGGACTTCATGTTGAGCCGCCGGTCGTATTTTAACAAATGCGCATTGGGCAACCAGAAGGGCTCGTCATCCACGAAGAGCTTGATGATCTTGCTGTCGGTCACGTTGCAGATCGTCTGGCCAGTTTTGGCGAAACCATAAGCTTCTTCGCCATAGACGATCGGGCGAGTTTCGTAGAACCCATTGATGAAAGTGCCATTCTCGGCGTTGGGGCCGCCTTCCTCTGGGCACCCGCGCATGCCGAGATATCCGTTGCCGAGCGCCGACATCGTTTCCATCTGGGCCATGAATTCAGGGTGAAACGCTTTTTCGATGACGTTCCACTCGTCGGCCGGATAATCTTGGGATGGCGGCCTGAGGCGTTCATGATGCAGCATCGGGCTGTTCCTCCCTTTTCAGCACGAGGCGTTGGTCACTCGACCAGTTCGTCCAAGTCGTCGACCACCAGATGCGCACCATGACGCTTCAGCTCCTCGGCATTTCCCTTCCGCGCGACGCCGATCACAAGCCCGAACTTCCCATTGGAGCCGGCCTCAACTCCGGAAATGGCATCCTCGATGACCACTGTCCGTATCGGCTCAACACCGAGCTGCTTTGCCGCTATCAAGAACGTGTCCGGGGCCGGTTTCCCGGCCAGTCGCTGTGCTTGGATCACATTTCCATCGACCCGCACCTCGAAGAGGTCGTCCAACTTGGCGGCCCTGAGGACAGCATCGCAGTTTTGACTGGAGGTGACGACGGCAATTTTGAACCCATTCCGGCTGAGTTGATGAATGAATTGCACGGTTCCGGCGTAAGCCTCCACGCCCACCTCCGCGATGGCGCGGTTCACCAGCTCGTTCTTGCAATTCCCGAGTCCGTGCACGGTTTCGACGTCTGCAGGGTCGTCAGGGTTTCCCTCAGGGAGTTGGATACCGCGTGATCTCAAAAAATCACGAACGCCGTCGAAACGGGGCTCCCCATCCACGTAGAGCCGGTAGTCCGTGGCGAGATCAAAGGGGCGGAATACCTCCCCTTTCTGTTCCGCTTGCTCCCGAAGGTATTCGTCAAACATCTGCTTCCAACACGTCGCGTGGAGAGTAGCAGTGTTCGTTACTACGCCGTCGAGATCAAAAAGAACGGCGTCGTACAGGTCACGGTTGACGCGCTTGCTCTCGGGCCGCGGCATAAATCGCTCTCCTTTTACTCATGGACCTGAGCGCACCAACTGACCTCGCTGCGATCTAGTCGAGGAGAGGTCCGTTCCAAATCCCTACCGCCGGTATTTTGCCGTAGTAGCCCAGCACACACAGCGTGCCCGTATTCAGCAGAAAGTGTTGACCGCCGCCCGGAGGCAGCCCGATCCAGCGCGCCACGAACACGCGCAGGACGTGCCCGTGCGCGAACAACGCGGTGTCGCCCTCCATCGCGCGCGACCGGGCGATCACCCGGTCCACGCGCGCACCGACGTGCTCCGGCGTCTCGCCGCCCGGGCATCCATCCCTAAAGATCAACCAGCCCGGCGCGATCTCCTGAATTTGCTCGGGCGTCAGCCCCTCGTATTGCCCGTAATTCCACTCGACGAGATCAAAATCGATGACGGCCTTATCTCCCAAGCCTGCCAGCTCGCAGGTCTCTCGTGCTCGCTGCATCGGGCTGCAGAGAACCAGCGCAAAGGCTTCGGCCGCCAGTACCGGCCGCATCCGCTTGGCAAGCCGGCGGCCGTTGTCGGTCAACGGAATGTCCGTCGTACCCGTGTGCTGGCCACTGCGGCTCCAGGCCGTCTCCCCGTGCCTGATTGCGAACACGTTCACGTTCTCCTCCGCCAGCAGGGTCATACATTATCGGCCGCTGTCGAACGAACCGCCGCGGAAGCCGCCTCCTGCCCCCATCTCCAGCCGGTGATATCGGGCATATCGTCCCCGTATCGGGCGATGTACTCCTTGTGGTCGATGAGCTTGTCCCGGATCGCCTGCTTGGCGTAGGCGGCTCGCGGTCCGAGCTTCGGCACGCGGTCGATCACATCGCTCACGAGGTGGAAGCGATCGAGATCGTTCAGCACGCACATGTCGAACGGTGTCGTGGTGGTGCCCTCTTCCTTGTAGCCGCGCACGTGAATGTTCCGGTGGTTCGTACGCCGGTAGGTCAGCCGGTGTATCAGCCACGGGTAGCCATGGAAGGCAAAAATGATCGGCTTGTCGACGGTGAACAGCGCATCGAAATCGCGATCCGACAGGCCGTGCGGGTGCTCGGTCGATGGTTGCAGCTTCATCAGATTGACGACATTGATGACGCGGACCTTCAGCTCGGGCGCGTGCCTTCGAAGGAGGTCGACGGCGGCAAGCGTCTCCAGCGTCGGCACATCGCCGCAGCAGGCCATCAAGACATCGGGCTCGCCCCCCTGGTCATTGCTGGCCCACTGCCAGATGCCGAGGCCAGCCTCGCAGTGCTTGACCGCCTCGTCCATCGTCAACCACTGAGGAGCGGGCTGCTTGCCCGCGATGACGACGTTGATGTAGTTGCGGCTGCGCAGGCAATGGTTGGTGACCGAGAGCAGGCAGTTGGCGTCGGGCGGCAGATAGACGCGGATGACTTCGGCTTTCTTGTTGATAACGTGGTCAATGAATCCCGGGTCCTGGTGGCTGAAGCCGTTGTGGTCCTGGCGCCAGACATGGCTCGACAAGAGATAGTTCAGCGAGCCGATCGGTCGCCGCCAGGGAATGTGGTTGCACACCTTGAGCCACTTGGCGTGCTGGTTGAACATCGAATCGATGATGTGGATGAACGCCTCGTAGCAAGAGAAGAAGCCGTGCCGGCCGGTCAGGAGATAGCCCTCGAGCCAGCCCTGGCATTGGTGTTCGCTGAGCATCTCCATGATCCGCCCGCCAGGGGCGAGATGATCATCCCAGGGATGGGTTTCGGCAACCCAGGCACGATTGGTGACCTCGAGCACATCTTGCCATCGATTCGAGTTATTCTCGTCGGGACTGAAAAGGCGGAAATTTCGTTGCTCCATGTTCAGCTTCATCACATCGCGTAAGAACTGGCCCATCACCCGCGTGGACTCGGCCGCGACGGCGCCGGGTGCGGTCACCTCGACAGCGTAATCGCGGAAGTTTGGCAACCGCAGTTCACGCAGGAGCAAGCCACCATTGGTGTGCGGGTTGGCGCTCATGCGGTGGGTGCCTCGAGGGGCGAGGTCGGCCAACTCGGGTCGGAGGCGGCCGCTGTCGTCGAAGAGCTCCGCAGGTCGGTAGCTCTTCATCCACTGTTCGAGAATGCGCACATGGGCCGCGTTCTCGTGCATCTCGCCCATCGGCACCTGGTGCGAGCGCCAGTAGTCCTCGGTGCGCTTGCCATCGATTTCTTTCGGACACGTCCAGCCCTTGGGTGTGCGAAGCACGATCATCGGCCAGCGGGGACGCTCGCTGAAATCCTTTCGATGTGCGTCCGATTTGATGCGCTGAATTTCGCCGATGACCTTATCTAGAGTGGCGGCCATGAGGTCGTGCATTTTTTCTGGCTCATCCCCCTCGACGAAATACGGCGTGTAGCCATAGCCGCGGAACAGGTGCTCCAGCTCCTCATGGCTGATGCGTGCGAGGATGCAGGGATTGGCAATCTTGTATCCGTTCAGGTGGAGGATCGGCAAAACCACCCCGTCGGTCGCCGGGTCTAAGAACTTGTTGGAATGCCAGCTCGTTGCCAGCGGTCCAGTCTCCGCTTCGCCGTCGCCGACAACGCAGGCAACGATCAAATCGGGGTTGTCGAAGGCCGCCCCGTAGGCATGCGAGAGGGAGTAGCCGAGCTCGCCGCCTTCGTGGATTGAACCGGGAGTCTCCGGTGCAACGTGGCTCGGAATGCCGCCAGGAAAGGAGAATTGGGTGAACAGGCGCTTCATGCCCTCTTCATCGGGAGAGATGTTCGGATAGACCTCGCCGTAGGTCCCCTCGAGGTAGGCGTTGGCGACCAGACCGGGACCGCCATGCCCAGGGCCGGTGATGTAGATCATATCGAGGTCGTGCTTCTTGATCATCCGGTTCAGGTGAACGTAGATGAAGTTCAAGCCTGGCGTCGTTCCCCAGTGGCCGAGGAGCCGGGGCTTGATGTGTTCCTTGGTGAGCGATTGCTTCAGTAGCGGGTTGTCATAGAGATAGATCTGGCCGACCGACAAGTAGTTGGCGGCCCGCCAGTACGCATCCATCAATGCCCGCTCTTTGTCATCCATCATTGCCTCCTGATCCAGTGTCATTTAACTGCTGCAGCTCCTTAAAAGGCTGCGTCCGGACACGGATTAGCTCTTCGAGTGTCTACTGCTCAGCGCAGCAAGTCGAACGAGGTCAAATCGGGTAGTGATCCTTGCACAGTTTGAAATTGGGCGTGGGCCGTGCCATGGTTTCCTGACCGTTCCGGGCAATCGCGATGTCGTCTCGGCGCTTCATCGCAATGCTCGGCCGCAACGAAAAGACAATGTCGCTTAACTCCAGGCCGCACAGAAACTGCTGCGCCTCCACGTCGCGGTCCATTCCAATCATTCCAATCGATCGCAGCTTACGAACACCCAGTATACATGACAGACCTCCAACCCACTTTGATCCAGCTCAAATCCATTTCGAACCTGACAATAGGTCTGCAACCGAATGCGCTCATGTCTGAGCGCGCCAGTCCTGACGAGGAGGGACGGCCATGTTGTGCCCAGCGAGTCCGTTCGCTGGGCCGAGCGACTTTCGGTGGGCGTGACGCGGGCGCTTGCAACGTCCCTCGCGACACACTTACGGGCGTCGTTGTGACCTCGGCCCAGCCGTCGATCCACCTGTCCTGCGAGTCCCAGTCGACGTGATTGCCTTTGGTTTGACAGGGGACCGGCAAGTCGTGCTGGCGCGCGTTGGACGATACCGACGCTACTGGACAAAGATCGTTGGCGGTAGAACAGGCGACTTTGAGGGAGCCCGTCGCGGCAGTGGGCGGCGACAGTGCCGTCGTCGCAGTGGTCTGGCAAACCGAATTTCGGCGGGAATTGAAAAGGGCCTGGATCAAAGCCAGCGCTCGAGGTTGGTGTTCATCTCCAAACCTTTTGGCACGGCAATTCTTTGATCAAAGCGATGGAGGTTTGATATGCGTGGATCATTGATCGCAAAACCTGCTACAGCCCATTGCCTCGGATCTGGTGGTGACAAGCTGCCGTGAATTTGCAATGGATACCCTGCCTGCCGGGCCAACTCTACCCAGTCGCGGAGTGAGCGGAGGCGTCCGAGATGGAAAAATTACTCGAACCGACATCTGATCCCACGTGGGTGCTTGTCGCAGAGGGTTACGACCCACTTCGTGAAGGCATCTATGAGGCACGTTTTGCAACCAGCAACGGCTTTCTCGGGGTGCGAGGAGGACGTGCGGTCAGTCGCGGATCGCGCTGGATTGAACCCCAGCGCACTTACATTGCCGGTCTGTTCGATATACCGGGCCCCGAGCATCCCATACCGGTGCTTGTTCCCGCCCCGGGCTGGCTGGAATCCCGCATCATTTCCACTGGCGGCCCACTCGTACACCATCCTGCCGAGGTATCCTCGCATCGCACGACTCTCGATATGCGACGAGGCGCATTGTTCACCGGATGCCGCTTGATTGACCACCCGAACATCGCGGTCCACGTTCGGACGATGGGGCTCGTGTCACTGAATGAGCGTGCGCTCGGGCTGGACGTGATCAATTTGGAGGTCGAGTACGGCCAGGTCGAGGTCACTCTGGAAGCATCATTTGAGGGACTGGGCCTCGGGCTCTTGACTGAGCGTCTTGAACAAGATCTCGGTGTTTGGCGGACTAGGAATTCAAATAAGCGCCTTGCGATGGCTGCCACACCCTGCCTGCAGATTGACGGCTCCGAGCTCGCGCCGACTATGTCCGGACCGTTCGTATGGTCTTGGCATTGGAAAACTCGCACGGGCCAGATCGTATGTCTGTCGCGGCTGGTGGCTGTGGCGCGAGGCGACACCCAGGACGAAGCTCCCGGCCGAGTTGCATGGGAGAAGCTCGAGAGTGCCCGGCAACTTGGCTGGCGCAAGCTGGTTCAAGAACATGAGGCCGCCTGGTCGGAGCGATGGCAGCGCAGCGATTTCGAGGTCCAGGGAGATCCGGCTGCAGAGCTGGCGTTGCATTTTGCTGCCTATCACCTGAATAGCGCCGTTAACCCGGCGGACGAGCACGTCTCCATCGGAGCGCGTGGGCTGACGGGAGATGATTATCATGGGCATGTTTTCTGGGACACCGAGATCTATCTGCTGCCGTTCTACACATTGACTTGGCCAGAGGCGGCCCGCGCGCTGCTGATGTACCGATTTCGGACCATTGACGGGGCACGGGCGAAGGCGGCCGGCATGGGTTGGCGCGGGGCCATGTACGCTTGGGAATCGGCCGACACTGGTGCGGAGGCAACGCCGGAGCGGGTTGTCTGTCCCGATGGTCGCATTGTCGAAGTCCTCTGCGGCAGGCAGGAACAGCACATTACTGCGGACGTCGCGTACGCAGTCTGGCAGTACTGGCAGGCAACCAGAGACGAAGAGTTCCTCCTGAGGGCTGGTGCCGAGATCCTCCTTGAGACGGGCCGGTTCTGGTCGAGCCGCGCTCAGCCGGAGGTGGACGGTTACTGCCATATCCGCGGCGTTATAGGACCAGATGAATACCACGAGCACATAGACGACAATGCCTTTACGAATGTGATGGCACGCTGGAACATTCGGCGGGCAATAGATGTGGTTGGCCTGCTACGCGAACGCTGGCCCGAGCGCTGGGCAAGCCTCTCATCCCGGCTCGCCTTGGGTGATACGGAACTTGTTCAGTGGCAGACCGTGGCAGAGACAATGGCGACCGGTTTTAATTCGCAAACGGGGCTGTTCGAGCAGTTCGCGGGGTTTTTCGACCTTGAGGAGATCGATCTGACATCTTACGAGGGCCGCTCTGTGCCGATGGATGTTGTGCTTGGACGCGAGCGGACCCAAAAGACTAAGGTTATCAAGCAGGCGGATGTTGTGGCGTTACTCGGCTTGCTACCAGAAGAATTCGCTGGCGACCACGCAGATGCAAACTTTCGCTACTATGAGCCACGCTGCGGCCATGGCAGTTCCCTAAGCGGCGCTATGCATGGTTTAGTCGCAGCCCGGCTGGGCTACTCTGACCTCGCATTGCGGTATTTCCAGCACGCTGCGGCGATAGATCTCGCGGATACGCACGCGACCATTGAGGGGGGGGTGCACATGGCCGCTCTCGGCGGCACCTGGCTCGCGGCGGTCTTCGGGTTCGCAGGCCTATCATTGCAAAGCGACGAGATCACCCTCAATCCGAAGTTGCCCTCGAAGTGGCGAAGCCTGAGTTTCGCGATTGAGTGGCGTGGTCGGCGTCTGAAATTCAGGATCGATGCTGATCACGATCTTCTCCAGGCAATACTGGAATCCGGGGACTCGATGACGCTCTTGGTGAACGGCCGTCAGCACGAGGTTCGCTGCGACCAGGCAGCTATTTGCCCTCTTTAGTGGTTCCTCTGGCGAAGAATGCCAAAAGTTTTGGTGAGAAGGCGGAACAACATCTGCACGCGAGCTTGCAACAGCAAGCAGTAGCGCAACGAAACGCTTGGCGTGAGTTTGCCGGGCAGCTCAATGCCATGGCGGAAATTCTTGCCGCGAAACACCGCGCGGAATTTGGCGATCTTGTCAAGCATCGCAATACCGACGCCGAGGCGGTCGAAAGGAAGCTCAAGCAACTGAGCGAGACTGGAGCCAGTCCTTGTCCGCACTCAGCCCAACACTAAAGGATACGCGTACGGCCCTTGGCAAGGCGGCTGACACTGCTCAGCAGAGCTTTCTGCAAGGCGCCACCGCTCAGCCCTGCTGAATGAGGGCCTCAAGATTGTGGCAGCCGGTCTTTGGCTTGGACTGTCAATTACATTCGTAGCGCAGAGGAGCTAACATGAAGGAAGTGAGTCTCGGCGCCTTTGTCGTCGGAGCATTGTGCTTCGTCGGTCGGCCTGTTCGGCGTACGGCCGGGCTTTCGCAATAGGTCTATGCATGCTCCTTCTTCGAGCGCAGCCCCCTTAGGAGCGACAAGGCTGCAGGGACAAGCAACTTCTCCGCGGCAACGTCGAGCGGATTGTGGACGACTGCCGTGATGCTTTCCTTGACGCTCCTGATCTCCCGTCCCATGGCATCGATGGTCAGCTTGAGGTCGCGTGCGTCCTCATGAATCGATTCGATGGCCGTTCTGCGAACTTCGAGCGCAAGGTCGATCTCCGGCCCCGGATGCGATTTGCTGGCCACGAGCAGCACGATCGCCGCGATTGCGAAATCCGCGATCGCGGCGATGGCAGCCGCCCAGACGACGCCAAGCGAGGCCTGCATGGCGTTGTAGGCAGCGATATTCGCCATTCCGAGGCCGAATACCCCGATCAGACCGGCAAGCGCAAACAGACCCAGTCGCCGCGCTAAAACACTCAACCAGATTTTTCCGATAAGAAGATCGGCTTTGCGCAACACTTGGAGATCGCGAACAAGATGATCGATCATTCTCTTCCTCCTTAACGCCTTCCGAGGAGCCGGCCGATCAAAATGCCAACGAGTAATGCGCCGACGACGCTCTGGGTCGGATGCGCGGAAATGCCCTTCTCGGCTTCATCGAAAAGACCGGTCAGTTCGTTTGCAAACTGGCGCATCCGGTCTTGCAATTCCGTATCGTCCGGCGTCTCTTTCGCCGGCTCAGGAGCAGTTGTCGGCGCGGCGTTTGCCGCAACCGACACTGTCGCGCGCTCCTTCTGGGAGACCGATAGCTCATCTTGCAGTGACTTCAATTCCCTTGAGACAAGGACATCGGCGGCCATAATAACACCTCCAAGCTCGAGGTTTCAGCAGCAAACTCGAAAGACGAGAATTTCCTCAGCTTGGAGGCGCGGCACGCTTGAATGCATCCCACGCAGTCTGATTAGCGCTGTCAAAAGCCTTGCGCGACTCGGCTAGTGCCGCACCAAGCGCCGACCAGGTCTCGCTTCCGGCCTGCTTCAGCTTCTGAAATCGTGCTTCGGCTTCCGATGCGTCCGCCTTCATCTGTTTCAAAGCGACGTCAAGGTCCACGCGACGATCGGTCGCCACCTTGTTTGCCGCGTCCCGAAACTTGTCGGCCGCTTCGCGCCAGGCCTTTACCTGGGCGGTGGCAACATCCCCGAATGTGGCCTGTTGTTGCTCGATCTGCTTGCCGGCGGTTGCGAAGTAGGCCTGCACCTGCCTTTCGAACTCGTTCCACTTCGTCTCTAAGTCGGCCCTGGTACGCACCCACGCTGCCTCGCCTGCTTCGGCTTGTTTCTTGACCGTGGCTTTGAACTCGTCCCGCTGTTTCGTCAGGTCATTGACCAACTGATCGGCTCTTACTTTGGACTCAGCCTGGGCCTGGCTCGCCTTGACTTCGAATGACGCCAATGCAGCATCCATCTCGTCAATTCGCTCTTTCGCCCAATTCAGATAGAAATGCTTGCTGCTTTGCTCCGGCATGGTCGCCTCCATTCGATAACTTTATCCGTTTTCCCGAACGCGTTTCCGCTTGCCTTGACCTCTGCGCGCGGCTTTTGCGCTTCCTTATTACGAGCCGGCGCAATCGAATTTAATCTAGATCAATTTCCGCGGCATATTTTGCTGCTAATCATGGTTTGTGAAATTTCATCGACTGATAGCCGTAGGCACGCCTTGTCGAAGGCTGCTTCAGTGAAGTCCACTCAACCGAAAAGGCCGGAAATCATGAGCAAATTTGTCGTAACTACATTCGATAGCGAGGCGAAGGCCTACGAAGGTACCCGCGCTCTGAAGGAGCTTCATTCAGAGGGCAATATCACGCTTTATGGCATGGTCGTTGTCATAAAAGATGCTGGCGGCAAGTTGTCCGTAAAGGAGGGGTCGGACGGACCGGTCGGCACGGCCGTCGGCAGTCTGGTCGGCGTACTGGTTGGACTCTTCGGCGGGCCGGCTGGCGTTATTGTCGGCCTGACCACCGGCATGCTGCTTGGAGGTATTAGCGACCTTCTCAACGTCGGCGTCGGCGCGGAATTTCTCGACAAGGTCTCGCGCGGGCTGGCTCCGGGCAAGGCGGCGGTGATCGCGGAGGTCGATGAGGATTGGGTGACGCCGCTCAACACACGCATGGAGGCGATCGGCGGCTCCGTCGTGCGTGAGTGGCGCGCCGATTTCGAGGAAACTGAAATTGCAAAGGCCAGTGCGGCGAACAAGGCAGAACTCGCGCAATTGAAGGCTGAACTGGCTCAGTCAGGTGCGGAGGCAAAGGCAAAGCTGCAGAAACGGATCAACGAGGTTAGAGTGAAGCTCGATGAACTGTCCAGCCAGGCGCATACCAAGTTGCAAAAACTGGAGAAGGAAACCACTGCCAAAATCGGCGAACTGAATGACCAGATTGCGAAGGCCAACGCAGAGAACAAGACTCGGATCAAGGAACGCCTTGCCGAATTGCGTGCCGATCACGATCGGCGAGCTGCCAAGCTGAAGCAGGCAGGCGCGTTGATCAAGGAAGCACTCGCTGCTTGAGCCCATGCTACCGATGTGGTCTTTCTTGGAGCGGCAAGGGCGACTTTGCCGCTTCAGGGTTTTGATCGTCGCAGCGATAGCTGGCAGGACCTGATTTGATTTTTCGCAATGTTCGCCGGTGACATTCCTACCAGGATCTAGAAGCCATGAAGCTCGCTGCGACTATTGCCGCCCTTGTCCTGATGTTCACCCAGGCTGGCGCCGGGGAGCCCTTCGGTGTCGCCACCGTCCCTACGCAGGATGAAACACTGACCGCAATCTGGCACGATTTGCAGCTCGACATCGCCAGCGATGAGTTCAGGATCGCAAGCTGCCGGTCCGAGCCAAACTGTGACTCGGCGGCGGCCAAGCGGTTTATCGCCATTGTAGATGAGGCGCGCCAGCATCAGGGGCGAGCTCTGCTCGGCCATCTCAACCGGGCAGTCAATGCGGCGATCCCCATCGCGCGTGGCGACGTGCCATTATACGCGCCGCTCGCGGCACTCACCTATCCCGGCGATTGCAAGAGCTACGCGATGGTGAAGTACATTGCGCTTGGCGATGCCGGCGTGCCGGCCGCAGACCGCAAGATAATCTTGGTGTGGAACAATGCGCGGCCGGACGAAACGCATGTTGTCGCAGTGGTGCGCGAGGGCGAGCGTTGGCTGATCCTCGACAATCTCACGCTCACCTTGGTCGACTCGACCGCCGCATACGCGTACCAGCCGCTTCATGAACTTGGCGCGTATGGTGTTCGGGATTTCGCACCGCTGCCGCCAGTCGGTGGACCCCTCTAGCTTATAAATTCATCGGTTGGCCCGTGGCGCATTTGACGGCCGAGCTGTGGTGATTACTGGGAGCTGGCATGTCTGCCAAAGCAAGATGGCACTGGCCGCCCAGCCTCTCACCGATGCAGTCGGAGGCTGTACCATCCTGGCGAGCTGCTTACTCGGATCGCACCTCAGCTCTGATGGCGCTTTTCTGTGAGCTTGCCCACGATACGTTTGTGGCCGATCAGTCTCCTGCAGATCAGGCCGGCGCTCCAACGGTCGCCGGAGAGGCGGGCCGCAATGAGCTGAAGCTGCGCCTGGAGGCGGGGAGCTTTCGGTTGGTACAGGTTTTCAACAAGGATCGAGCCTTCCTGGCAGTTCGGGAAGGGCATTTTGCGGTTCTTGCGTTTCGAGGTACCGAGGGGAAGGAGTTGCTGGACACTGATCTTGATCTCAAACTCGTCCCATTGCCCGGAATATCGGGAGTGATGGTGCACTGTGGCTTCCTTGAAGTTTTCAGCCGCTGCAAAACAGAGATTGAGGCCGCTGTTGATGAAAGTGTGCCGTCGACGCTCGGGCTCTACATTACAGGGCATTCCCTCGGTGGTGCACTCGCTCAGATCGCGGCGGCTGCGCTCAACCGGGATAACCTCGCGGCGTGCTACACTTTTGGGTCTCCGCGAGTCGGTACCGCTGGCTTTGATGAGCAGGTTAAATGCCCACACTACCGGGTGATCAACAATTGGGACCTTGTCCCCGGCCTTCCACTAGCGTTGTTCCGGGGCTATCGCCACAATGGGGACCCGCGCCTCCTGACGCCCAAAACATCGTTTGCACTTCGTCGCGACAGGTACGCCGACTTTCTCTACAATATCGCGGCAATAATCCTCGTGACACTGCGCACAAGCAGGCTCCTAATCAACGACGATCACATGATCTGGAATTATCGGAAACGGCTAGAGGAGATCGCGGCGGCGCGTGCACGAACTCCCACGAGCCCGTGACGGACCACGTTCATCCTTGCCAGGTCAGCACTCATGGACGATGAAGTGATCGGGTCGCGGAGTCTATTTTCAACGACACGCCATCGACGCGGTGAGAGCTGCCCTATCGTTCACGTGAGACAGTTGCGTCACTCAGCCGAAATCCAGCACGATCCGGCCGTCGATCTTTCCGGATCTCATTCGCTCGAAGATGGTGTTGATTTCGGTGAGCGGCGCCTTGGTGAACTCGGCTCTCACCTTCCCATCGGCAGCGAACGCGATCGCCTCGTCGAGGTCGCGCCTGGTGCCGACGATCGAGCCGCGCACGGTGATGCGCTTCAGCACGACGTCAAAGATCGGGATCGGGAATTCGCCTGGGGGAAGGCCGACCAAGCTGACCGTGCCCTTTCGCCGCACCATCCGTAACGCCTGGGCAAAGGCAGGCGTCGACACCGCGGTGACCAGCACGCCATGCGCCCCCCCGCCGGTCGCTGCCAAGACATCATCCAAGGCATCTTTGGCAAGCGCATTGATGGCATGATCGGCCCCGCTCTTGCGCGCCAGCTCAAGTTTGTCCTGAGCGATATCGACGCCGACGACCTTGAGCCCCATCGCCTTGGCATATTGAATGGCGATATGGCCAAGGCCACCTACGCCGGAAATCACCACCCACTCTCCGGGCCTGGCTTCGGTCTCCTTGAGTCCCTTGTAGGTGGTTACGCCCGCACACAGGATTGGCGCAATAGCCGCAAGATTCAATTTTGGCGGCAAGCGCGCGACGAATGTGGCCGACGCGATTACGTATTCGGCAAAGCCGCCGTTGACGCTGTAGCCCGTGTTGTGCTGGTGCCCGCACAATGTCTCCCAGCCGGTCTCGCAATATTCGCACCGCATGCAGGCATCATGCAGCCAAGCAACACCGACTGAATCGCCAACCTTCAGACTGTCGACGCCCGGCCCGAGCATGGCCACAATCCCGGCGGCCTCATGGCCTGGAATGAAGGGAGGCGTCGGCTTGACCGGCCAATCGCCGGAGGCGGCGTGCAGATCGGTATGGCAGACCCCACAAGCCCTTACCTTGACCAGGACCTCTCCCGGCCCAGGCGTAGGAATCGGAACATCCTCGATCGCAAGCAGCTTCCCAAAGCTCCGCACCACAGCAGCTTTCATCGTGCCCTGCATTGGTTTGCTCCCTTGTCTTGCCATTGCAAACTAGCGACCACGTTTTCGGCTGTATTGACCGAGATCAAACTCGCGGCTGTGCAATGGATTCGCTGCCGGAGGGGCCAACCCGACTTGTCGGCCAGCTTGCATTCGGCGCACTGCTCGCCAAGCTGTTTGTCGAGGCGTGAGATGCAGAAGGCCAAGGTAGTATAGCCTACTTACCGGCACCTGCTCTTACCAGCGGGTCAATCCGAAATGCTGAGGCTGGGCAACCGGGTTCGGCTGATGCCTGAGGTGAGCCCTCGTGACTTTCCGCTTTGGTTGCAGTTTGCGCTCTTCCTTCTTCGGCTCTCTCTCGCCAGCTTGTTTCAGTGATGGCGGGACTAGCTGCGCAAAGCTTTGACGGATACGTATATCCGGCGGAGTGAATGTTTGCGGCATCGGAGCCCAGTCCGCCTGCGCGTTGTCGGCGGGTAGTCAACCCCTAGGCCGAAGTCGCTTTGATGGGCGCCGGTTCTTCCCTCAATCGATGAACTTCGATGAAGAGTATTGTCAAAACGCATTGAGCTGGATCAAAAGGCACCGTTCGGGAAGGAATAGGCTTTTGGTGCTCGACATTCCTCAACATGGAGGACGTCCAATGGCAAATGAGCGCGCGGCAGTATCGACATTTTTGTTCGTGATGCAGCCTGAGTGGCTGAAATCATTTAATGGTTTCCCGAACATCCCGTACGTCACGGTATCAAAAGGGGCGCTGGGATTCACTGCTTCCTGTCTTCAGGACCAGGCTGATCACCTGAGGAAGCTCGCTGAGTGTGCAGACTTTGCCGAAGCAATGAAGTGTCAACTGGACTTCGCGCACCAATCCTGGTCGCGATCTGTCGGCGAAGCGTCGAAAGTGTCTGCGCACGCAACCTTTATAGCGTTTCGGGCCGACCCTGACCAAGTAGTCGCTTGGAGTCAGTCATGCAGGTGAGCGACTTTATTGAAAACCTAACGTTCGATGAAATCGTCATCGGTCAATCCGCAAGTTTGGTGCGGACACTATCGAAGGACGATATTGCGATGTTTGCGGTCATGTCCGGCGATGTGAATCCGACCCACTTCGCCGAACCCTATGCCGAGACAGGCATGTTTCACCGCATTATCGCTCACGGGATGTGGGGCGGTGCGCTGATCTCCGCTGTTCTGGGGACGCGGCTCCCTGGCCCCGGCACGCTTTATTTTGGGCAGGATCTGCGCTTCCGCAAGCCGGTGGGCTTAGGCGATACGGTCACGGTGACCGTCACTGCCGCCGAGAAACGACCCGAAAAGCATATCGTAGTGTTTGATTGCCGCTGCGTGAATCAAAACGGGGATGAGGTGATCACCGGCACTGCACAGGTGATCGCTCCCACTGAAAAGGTCAAGCGGCCTCGCGTGACCCTGCCGGAAGTTCAGATCGTGCGGCATGACCGGTACGACGAACTGTTCAAGCATTGCGTGGAGCTGGAGCCGATCCGGACCGCTGTCGTCGATCCCCGTGATCGCGCTTCGCTCGAGGGAGCCGTTTGCGCATCGGAGGCTCGGCTCATCACCCCAATCCTCGTCGGACCGGAAAAGGAGATTCGGTCACTCGCCGCGTCAGCGAATATTGATATCGCGGGATGTGAAATCATCAACACCGGGACTGGCCACGCGGCAGCCGCCGCCGCAGTCGCGCTTGTACGAGGAGGCAAGGTAGAGGCTCTCATGAAAGGGAGCTTGCAAACAGACGAGTTGATGCATGAAGTTGTCGCAGCAGCGACAGGTCTTCGGACCCAGCGACGCATGAGTCACGCCTTCGTCATGGACGTGCCGAGCTATGCGACTCCGCTCATCATTACTGACGCGGGGATCAACATTTTTCCTGCCTTGGCAGACAAGCGTGACATCTGCCAAAACGCAATCGATCTTGCGAAGGTCTTACGCTTCGACGAACCAAGGGTCGCGATCCTTTCTGCAGTCGAGAACATCACAAAAAAGATCCCTTCCACCGTGGAAGCGGCTGCCCTGTGCAAGATGGCCGATCGGGGGCAGATCACCGGCGGTCTCGTCGATGGGCCGCTTGCATTTGACGCCGCTGTGAGCGCGGAGGCTGCTCAACAGGCGCACATCGTTTCCCCGGTCGCGGGCAAAGCAAATATCCTGCTCGTTCCCGACATTGAATCCGGAAATATGTTGGTAAAACAGCTTACGTTCATGTCGGGCGCTGTTGGCGCAGCAATCGTTCTTGGAGCGCGCGTTCCGATTATTTTGACCAGCCGCGCAGACAAGATGCGGACTCGCTTGGCGTCTGCAGCGGTTGCTCTACTGCTTGCGGATGCCAAGCGTCGATCGACGCCTCTCCTGTCAGCGGCAGAATAGCTCCGCACCAGAAACATCGTCTGGCTTCGTTGATCTCTATCAAAGCGGCAAGCGGATCTTATGCGATTTCTTATCGAGGCAGGTTCTCCCTCTTGTGCGGTCCGGGAGCATGTCCGACAAGCAAAAAGGGCAAAGACTAGGCATAGCGCTGGCCATGGTGGCGGCGATGCTGCTCGGCATTGTTGGGCCAACCTCGGCGCAGTTTTTCGGCGGATTTCAGCAACGTCCACCACAACGCGGTAGTAGCTGGTTGGGCGGCGGCTGGTTTGGTAACGACACATTCGAGCCGTTCCAACAGCCAGCGCCCCAGCCTCGTTGGAATAGGCGGCAGGCGCCACCGCCGGTGCGCGAGGATTTTTCAAAGGCGCCTCCACCGGAGAAACGCGAAACGGTTCCGCAACGCCACATTCTGGTGCTCGGTGACGCCATGGCGGATTGGCTGGCTTATGGTCTCGAAGACGCCTATTCGGAGCAGTCCGATATGGGCGTGATCCGCAAGCACAAGACTGTTTCCGGTCTCATTCGGTATCAAGCCAAGGGCGAGCCCGCCGACTGGATCACTGCGGCCAGGGGCATCCTCGCAAGCGAAAAGCCGGACGTTATCGTCGTCATGCTCGGCCTCAGTGACCGCATGTCGATGCATGAGCCTGCGCCCGAGAAGACCGACGGCAAGCCTGCAACCGACAAGGACGTCGACAAAAAAGCTGAGACGAAGGATGTAACGTCCAAACCGGAGGCAAAGCCCGGCGCGGCACCCACTAACAAGCCGTTAGATGACGAACTGTCCGGCGATGCCGCCGGCATCGGGCTGTCAGCCATTGCGCCCGAGAAACGCGTGCGCTCGCCGAACGGCGTCTACGATTTTCGCGACGAGCGGTGGGTGGAACTCTACAACAATAAGATCGACGAGATGATCGGCGTGCTTAAGTCCAAAGGCGTACCGGTACTGTGGGTCGGTCTGCCAGCGGTACGCGGCTCCACGGCGATCGCCGACACGCTGTTCCTGGACGCTCTTTATCGCAATGCCGCCGGCAAGGCTGGCATCACCTATGTCGATGTCTGGGACGGATTTGTCGACGAGACGGGGGGCTATCTGCAAAAGGGACCCGATTTCGAAGGCCAAACACGCCAGCTGCGTTCCTCCGACGGCGTGTATTTTACAAGAGCCGGTGCGCGCAAGCTCGCTCACTACGTCGAACGCGAGATCACGCGGCTTTTGGCCGTGCGCACCGTACCTGTCGCGCTGCCGACCGAACCGGCAACGCCCGGCGCTGCCGCGATTCCCGGCCAGCCTGCGCAGCGTCCGCTGGCGGGACCGATCCTGCCGCTGGTCGCCCCTTCCGTCGGTACCGATCAACTGCTCGGGGGCCCGGGATCGCCGCCCGCCGCGGTCGACGCGCTCGCCGCCAGAACACTGATCAAGGGTGAAGCGTTGACACCGCCCGCCGGCCGCGCGGACGATTTTGCCTTGCCTCGCCGTGAAGTCGGAGGCGAGCAGGCCAGGGACACGAATCCAGTAGCATCGGCGCGACCCGATAGCGTGCGCGATGCCAGCGCCCTGATGGCGCCGGCGGCGTCGCCAAAATCGAAAAAGGCACCGCCGCTTGAACTGAGCCCGCCCAAGCTCAGCCGCCGAAAATGACGCGGCGGAAGCGGTACAAGGCAATTGCAAAGAAGACACTCCCAATAGCGGCCGTCGCAAGGATTTCTGGCCAGACAATGGAAGCATCCGCACCGCGGTAAAGCACGTCCTGTGCGAAAATCACGAAATGCGGCGTCGGGCTGATCACAAGCATGAGGTACTTCAGCCACGCCGGCATGCTCTCCAAGGGAGTCGTGCTGCCGGAAAGCAGCATCATGACCAGCAACACTGGAATCGATAGCAGGCCGAACTGGGCCATCGTTGAAGCGATGGTGCCGAGAGCAATGCCGAGCGCTGCGACAGTGAACACGTAGACGCACGCGCCGCCCAGGAATAGCAGACGCGATCCGGCGACCGGTACCTGCAGCCACCACTCGACGACAAGCGCCAGCGATATTGCCGTCGAAACCACAATGACGACGCCATTGGCCAAGATCTTGGAGAGCATGATCTCCGTGGGAACGACAGGCATCACAAGCAGGTGCTCGACCGTGCCTTGCTCGCGCTCGCGAATGAGCGCAGCGCCGGTGAGCATGACCGTGATCATGGTCAGGTTGCTGACGATCCCCATCACCGAGGTGAACCAGCTCGACGTCAGATTCGGGTTGAACTTGACCTGCGTAACCATCTTGAGCGGTGCAGCGGTCAATCCTTCGCGTCCTGAAATGAAATCCGTCACATAGCTCGTGATGACGTTCTGGATATACGTCATGCCATTGAAAGCTTGGGCCGCCGCGGTGGCATCGACGTTGATTTGAACGATAGGTTGCCGCCCCGCGAGAATATCCGCCTGGAATTGGGGGGGAATTTCGATGGCGTAAATGACACGTTGCGAATTCATCGAGGCGTCGATTTCCGAGGCTTTCAGCTGTATCGCCTGCTTGAACGTGGGCGGCGTCAGGCCATCCGCGATGCGGCGTGAAAGATCGGAATGATCTTCGTCGACGATCCCAACCGAAAGGTTGGTCGCTTCGGTCGAGGCGCCGGTGGCGGTGGCGTGGATCGCAATGGTAAAGGAATAGACGACAAGCGCCAACATAATCGGGTCGGAGCGGAAGCTGCGCAGCTCCTTGACTATCAACCGGTAGATATTGGCAAGGTGTAGCCGCAGCTTGGCGAACTGGTTTCTACGGGGCCGCTTGGTCAGCGTCTCTGCGTGCGGCGTCGCCCGTTCTCGTGAATTTGCTGCTCCGCTCGCTACCGACATCTCAGCTCTCCTGTTTCTGGAGGAAGAAATGAGCGGCACCGAAGAAGCCGACCGCAAACAATGCAAGCACGAGCGCATTGAACCCGAGATCGGAATAGGTCAGCCCTTTGGTGAAGGTGCCGACGCTGATCGGCTGGAACCAGGCCGCTGGAAATGCCAAGCCGATTGCCCTGCCGGCGCCGGTAAGGGAGGACACCGGCACCAGCAGGCCTGAAAAATTCGTTACGGGGATGACGGCGAGGACCGTGGTCGCAAACACCGCAGCGACCTGGGTTTTGGTGAAGGTCGAGACGAGCTGCCCAAAACCGCAAGTGGAAAAGACGTAGAGCAAAGCTCCGAGCGTAAGCGCTCCGAAAGACCCCTTGACCGGTACGTGAAAAACAACAAACGCCATCAGCAACAGGATGACGAAGGTCAGCATCCCGACCACGACGTAGGGGAACTGCTTGCCCAGGAGGAACTCGAATTTGCTGATGGGCGTGGACCGAAAATTGGCGATCGATCCGGTCTCCACCTCGCGGACGACACCAATAGTCGCCATGATGGCAGGGATCAGAACGAGCATGATCACGATGACGCTCGGAACCATGGAAAAGACGCTCTTGAAGGCCTGGTTGTAGCGGAAGCGGTTTTCCATTTTCACGCTTGCCAGATTGACATTGGATGGTGGGTTGGGGCCGAAGCGCTCTGTCACGAGATCCTGCGCATACCGCAACAGCAGGCCGGTGACGTAGCCTTTCGTGGTCTCGCCCCGGAATGGCATAGCACCGTCGATCCAGAAAGCGGCCTCGGGCGAATGCAGGCTCGCGAGATCGCGGCCAAAGCCGGATGGCGAATGCAGGCTCGCAACATCGCGGCCAAAGCCGGATGGAATTTCAACGGCGACAGCCAGTTCACCGCTCCGCATGCGTCGCTCCAGTTCCGCCGTGGAACCGATCGGAGGCCGCTCGGTGAAATAGTGAGAGCCGGAGAAGCTTTCGAGGAGTCTGCGGCTTTCCGGTGTTTGGTCCTGGTCGAAGGCCGCATATTTCAGGTTCTCGACATCAAACGTGATGCCATAACCCATCGCTAACATGAGAATGACAGGACCGACGAACGCGAATGCAAGCCGGAAGGGATCGCGCAACAGCTCCATCGTTTCGCGCCGGGCATAGGCCCAAAGCCGTCCCGGATCAAATCGCCTGGAAGAGCGCGACGCCATGGTGTGGGCCGATGCAGCTCGCTCCGGCGCGTCGGCCTTCTCGGCTCGACCTGCCGCCGGCTTGGCGGGCTCGGATTTCTGGTTCTTGCCGGCTCCGCTTGCCTCCTCCAGATACGAGATGAAGGCATCCTCGAGAGAAGCGCTGTTGCGCTCTTTGGTCAGTTCTCTTGGTGCGCCGACGGCAAGCACCCGGCCTTGATGCATCAACGAGATACGGTCACAGCGCTCGGCCTCGTTCATGAAGTGCGTCGATAGAAAGATGGTGACGCCATCATTGCGCGACAGATCGATCAGCGTGCGCCAGAACTGGTCGCGGGCAACCGGGTCGACGCCCGACGTGGGCTCGTCGAGAATGAGCATGAGCGGCCGGTGGAGCACGGCCACCGCAAGCTGCAGCCGCTGCTTGACGCCAAGCGGCAGGCTCTCCGGCTTGGCGTCGGCCACATCCTTCAGGTCATATTTTTCCAGCAGCTCCCTGATCCGGCCCTCGATCTCGTTCGGAGGGAGATGGTAGAGGTGCGCGTGGAGCTCGAGATTTTGCCGCACGGTCAGCTCGCTGTAGAGCGAGAATGCCTGTGACATGTAGCCGACGTTCTGGCGCGCCTCCATATCGTCCGCGGCCATCGGTTTGCCGAACAATTTGGCCGAGCCCTCGGTCACCGGCAGCAGCCCCGTCATCATTTTCATGGTGGTGGTTTTTCCGCAGCCGTTCGAGCCGAGGAATCCGAAAATCTCGCCGCGTCCGATGCTAACGCTCACATGATCGACAGCGACAAAATCGCCGAACCGGCGCGTAAGCCCTTCCGTCTCGATCGCCGCGGTCTTGTCATCGCTCTCGGTGCGCGGCGGCACGATGACCTCCTGATGCTGGCCGCGCTTTTCCGGTGGGAGCAGGGCGATGAAGGCATCGTCGAGGGTGCTCTTTTTCGCCTCGGCGAGAATCTCCTTCGGCGTGCCATGGGCGATGACCTTGCCGTCGTCCATCGCGGCGAGCCAGTCGAACCGGCTCGCCTCGTCCATGTAGGCGGTCGCGACGATCACGCTCATTTGCGGGCGACGGGCGCGGATGGAATTGATCAGCTCCCAGAATTGCCTTCGCGAGAGCGGATCGACGCCCGTGGTAGGCTCATCAAGGATAAGGAGATCGGGATCGTGCATCAGAGAGCAGCAGAGGCTCACCTTCTGCTTCATGCCGCCCGAGAGCTTGCCGCACGGTCGATCGGCAAACGGGTCGAGCCCGGTGGCCTTCAGCAACTCGTCGATGCGCGTGCGACGTTCGGCCGTGCCCTGGCCGAACAGGCGGCCGAAGAAGTCGATGTTGTCGAACACGCTGAGCGTCGGGTAGAGATTGCGACCCAGCCCCTGCGGCATGTAGGCGATGCGCCCGTAACTCGCGCGGCGATGGTGCTCATCGGCCATGTTGCCGTCGAGCACCGTGACTTTGCCGGTTTGAATTTTGCGCACCCCGGAAATGAGGGCGAGCAAAGTGGATTTGCCGACGCCGTCGGGCCCGATCAATCCCGCCATGCACTGGGCAGGAATTTCGAGCATGAGATCGTTCAGCGCGTACGCCTTGCCGTAGCGGTGCACAACGTGCTCGACTCTGGCGACAACGGTATCGGTCATTGCGGGAGCTTAACCTCAAGCTCTTTGGGCCAGGCGATCTTGGGATCGGTGCGCACGAAGGCCAGACCGCGGACGCCCGTTTTTACAGACTTGTGATACTGATCCAGCACCTTGGGGTCACCCTGGAGCTTGACGCGGAACATCAGCTTCTCCCGCTCCTCCGTCGTTTCCACGCTCTTGGGTGTAAACTGCGCCTCGGTTGCAACAAACCTGACGGTATTGGGGAGGACATATTGCGGTACCGGATCGAGAATGGTTCTGGCCTCATCGCCAATCGTAAGCCGGCCAGCCTGTTCCGCGGGCAGATAGATCGTCATGTAGACGTCATTCAGATCGAGAATCGTCAGAATGCGCTGGCCCGCGGAGACCACTTCACCGGCCCGAGCCAGCCGGTACTGTACGCGTCCGCTCCTCGGCGAGACCAGCACGAGATCCACCAGAATGGATTGCAGCCGTTCGACCTCAGCCTCGGCTGACTTGATCGAGGCTTCAGCCTCGTCACGCTGGGCGTTAGCCGCAACATAAGCCGCATCGGCCGCTTCGAACCTGTTGCGCCGCTGGTCAACGACCTGCTGCGCGATATCCCCTTTTTGCAGCAGGGTTTTTCCGCGCTCATAGTCGGTCCTGGAGAATGTCAAATCGCTGTTGCGCTGCGCGATCAGCGCGACGGCTTCCGCGTAGCCCTGTTTCGCCTTCAGCACCTGGGCCTGCGCGGAGCGCAGCTGGGCTTCTGTTTCCGGTGCCGAGATGGTGGCGACCACCTGTCCCGCGGTGACCTCATCGCCCTCGTCAACGGTCAGTGTCGCCAGGCGGCCCGCGTATTTCGCCGCCACATCCACCTGGGTGGCCTCAATGCGGCCGTTCGTCTTCACGATCCCCTCGGGCATGTCGCGACCACGCAGGTGATTGATCAGCGTCTCGACGGCTTTCTTG
Organism: uncultured Alphaproteobacteria bacterium; assembly: GCA_963847045.1. Lineage (GTDB taxonomy): Bacteria > Pseudomonadota > Alphaproteobacteria > Rhizobiales > Xanthobacteraceae > Bradyrhizobium. The sequence goes on from CAWJYQ010000025.1 coordinate 370,758, forward strand.
GCTTTTTCTATAGGCTCTGGCGGCTTCGCTTGGGCGTGGGCCCCGGCGATCAAGGAGCCTTCGTCCGATATGTTCAGCGTCGATGCAAGCGCCAGCAGAGCAACGCAAATCAGCGCGGCTTTCGGGGCGAGGGCGTGTACCCAACGCAGAGACAGCGGCGCAGTCACAAGCTCCGTTCGGATCGACTTCAGTTTGGGTTTCGATACAGGATTTGCAAGCACGACGTTCTCCCGCTCCGTTCGAAGTTGCGATCGGCGAAATACGCAGCAATCCTTGCTTCGGCTTGCGCGCAGAACTGGTTGGCCGAGCACACTTAAATAATGGCAGATACGAGCAGGCGTCCTTTTGATCTTGATCAACGTATTGCAACCTGCGGGGCAATAGCATTAATAACGCGTGGCAATCCTGGGATACGAAATACACAAGCGTGATCGAGGGTTCCCGCTCCCGACAAGGAGGACGCAATGGCCGAACTCGTCACAGCCAGCATCCCGCTGCATGATCTCCCGCCACCCAGAGTGCTCGAGGAATTGTCGAGCCAGATAAGCTCAAAGGCGTCGACTGTCATCAATGAGCTTAGTGAACATGGGCGCGCCTGGGAGAAGTCGGTTCCATCGACCGCGTTCGGTGACTATCTGCGCGACTCCTGGCAAAGGTCGGTTCTTTTCATGGATATCCTGCGCCAACGCGGCAACCAGCACGATGAGATGGTGTTGCACGGGGTGAGTTCGGTGCTGATCTATGACAGCGAACTCATCATGCGCGGCGATGAGTTGGCTCATCCGGTCAACTACTCGCTGTTGCGCATCATTCCGCCGGAGGGCGTTGAGGTGGATGACCGCAAACGCCCCGTCTTCGTCATAGATCCGCGTGCCGGGCAGGGACCGGGGATCGGCGGCCTCAAGCACATGAGCGAGATCGGCGAAGCGTTCAGGGCCGGGCACCCGGTCTACTTTGCCGGGTTTACAGCCTCGCCTGTCGAGGGACAGCGCATCGAGGATGTCGCGCGCGCATTTGCGATCTTCATCGAAAAGGTCGCTAAATTGCACCCCAACGCACTCGGCAAGCCGTTCGTGTTCGGCAACTGCCAGGCCGGCTGGCACGCGATGCTTGCGGCGTGCATGCGTCCCGATGTGGTCGGACCTATGGTCCTCGCGGGTACGCCACTCTCATACTGGGCCGGAATCCGAGGCAAGAACGCCATGCGGTACCTGGGCGGCTGGTACGGCGGAAGCTGGCCCGATCGCTTGACGAGCGATATGGGGAACGGCATCTTCGATGCCGCATGGCTGGTTGCCAACTTCGATAATCTCAACCCCGCCAATACGTTTTGGACCAAACAATACAACGTATGGGTCAACCCCGAGCAGGAAAAGAAACGCTACCTGGAATTCGAAAAGTGGTGGGGCGATTTTGTCGTCCTGCGCGGGGAAGAGATGCAGTGGATGGTGGACAATCTCTTTATCGGCAACAAGTTCTCGACCGGCCAGATCGTCACCAGCGACGGCATTCGCCTCGACATGCGGGAGATCAAGACACCGATCATCTGCTTCTGCTCGCATGGCGACAATATCACGCCGCCGCAACAGGCGCTGGACTGGATTCTCGACAACTACCAATCTGAGGACGAAATCCGGCAATGCGGCCAGAGAATTTTCTACAACATCGATCCCAAGGTCGGGCATCTCGCTATTTTCGTCGGTACGAAGGTAGCCGAGAAAAATCATGCCGAGTTCATCAACAACATGGAGCTGATCGACACGATGCCGCCGGGCCTCTACGAGATCGTGATCACCGAGAGGCCGGGCACGGAAGCTTCTAAAAAGGGAGCTCTCGATTTCGATCTGTCGATCGAACAACGTGGTCTCGACGACATCCGCGCGCTGGGTTGCAACTCGCCCGATGACGAGCGCGAGTTCGAAGCTGCCAGACGCATCTCAGACCACAACAACGCGCTCTATCAGGCGTTCCTGCAGCCCTGGATCAAGATGATGAGCGGCCCACAAGTCGCGCGCGCCATGATTGAGCTGAACCCGCTGCGGCTCGGGTATTCTCTGCCATCGGACAGGAATCTGATGATGCGATCAATTGCGCCGCTGGCAGATCAAGTCCGGACAGAGCGTAGGCCCGCCTCGGCTGACAATCCCTTCATTGCGATGGAGCAGAAATTCTCGGAGACAATGGTCCACGGGCTCAACGTTTTCCGTGATCTGCGTGATCAGATGGTCGAGAGCACCTTTCACGCGATGTATGGTTCGCCCCTGGTTCAGGCCGCCTGCGGAATCTCCTACAATGATGCACCGCCCCGGCCGCGGCCCGGGCTGTTGCCCTCCGTGCTGGCGGCAGCGGAGAAGGAGAGACTTCGTCTAAAGCAACGGATCCCGGAGGGTAACGTCTTCGATGCTGCAGCCCGCATGGTGGTCTATATTGGCAAGGCTCAGCATCGCATCGACGAGAAAACGTTCGTTGCCCTGCGCGAGCTGCTTCTGGCGCATCCGGAAATTTCGGAGGTCGAGTTCAAGGCTGCGCTGCGCGAGCAGTGGGCGATCCTGGAAGTGGACGAGCTCGCCGCAATCGAGGCGTTGCCGCGACTGTTTCCTGCGGATGCCGCGGCGCGCCGCGCACTTTCCGACTTGCTTCAAAGGGCCGTCGCAGCGACTGGCAAGCTCAATGCCGACGGGCAACGGCGCCTAAGCAAGGTTTTGCATTTGCTGGACGGCTGAACTCAAGGAAGAGTAAGGAATGGCGATCGCGTTAGTTGCCGGAACAAGGGGCGCGTTGGACTAGCTATGCTCGCGGGTAAGTGCAGTCCGGGCCGCAATGAGCTCTTTGCGCTTCTCCGCGTCGACCTTCGGGTATGCGAGGCCGAGATCAGCCACCGCATCCACAATCGCCGCTTCGACGACCAGGCGCGTGAACCACTTATTGTCGGCAGGCACGACGAACCATGGAGCATGCTTTGACGCCGTTGCTCGGATCGCTTCCTCGAAGGCCTCCATGTACTGGTCCCAGAACTCGCGCTCCATCACGTCGGACGGAGAGAACTTCCAGTTTTTCTCAGGCTCGTCGAGGCGCTCCGTGAAGCGCTTTTTCTGCTCCTTGCGCGACACGTGAAGGAAGAATTTCAAGATTGTCGTCCCCTGTCGGGAGATATAGTCCTCAAAATGCGCAATGTCGGCAAGCCGCTCGTCCCAGACACTCTTGCTGACGAGCCGCGGCGGCATCTTCTGCCGCTTCAGGGTCGCTGGATGCACGCGCACCACAAGGACTTCCTCATAGTATGACCGGTTGAAGATGCCGATACGTCCGCGCTCGGGCATGCGGATGACGTAGCGCCACATGAAGTCGTGATCGAGCTCCTCCGACGACGGCTGCTTGAACGAGAATACCTGGCAGCCTTGAGGATTGACGCCCGACATCACGTGCTTGATCGTGCTGTCTTTGCCGGCCGCGTCCATTGCCTGGAAGATCAGCAGCAAGGACCAGCGGTCCTGGGCGTAGAGCATGTCTTGTTCTTCCGCCAGCCACTCGGTGCCGACTTGGACGAGCTCCGCCCCCTGCGCTTTGTCCAACGTCAGGCCGCCGGTGTCACCTGGGTCGAAAGCGTCAAGGCGAAAGCCCTTGCCTTTGGTGATACGGAATGGATGGACAAGTTTCTGGATACGATCGCGAATTTCCTTTTCCAGCATGGTGAGGCTCCCTTTTCGCGCGCGCCGTTCAGCTGATGTCTCACGCCTTGCTTGTAGATGCGTAGGCGGGAATCAGGATCAACAAGACAGCCCCAGAGAGCGCCCCAACGGCCGCCCGCTGCCACATATCGAGCGATGAGAACACGCTCCAATAGTGGGCGACAAAGCTGACGGCTCCCCCATAGGAAATGGCTGCGGGAACGAGGATAAACAGAAAGGCTCCGACGAGCGCCCCAACGATACCCCGCTCCCACCAATCGAGCGAGGAGGCCCAGTGCCAACACCTTGCGATGAAGCCCATCATACCTTCAGGAGCTCGACGTGAATGCCTTCCAAGAATCCAATTACATAATGGCAGATGGGGCTAGGCGATTTATTGATCTCAATCAAAAGACGGCAGCTCGTGGCCGAATAACATTACCACATTTGATCCTCCGAAGGTCGCGTGCCTGTTGGGTAATTTTGTCGGATGATGGCAACGGTGCGTGGACAGTCGTGATACGGCTAATGCCCGCAGGAAATGAGAGATGAATCCAGCGTATATCTCGGCGCTGGCAGCTTTGTTTGGCTCTGCAATCGGGGCGCTTGCGTCACTTGCAACAACTTGGCTGACGCAGCGCCATCAGGACGAAGTTCGGCAGCGTGCCCAGCAGAATGTTCGGCGTGAACGAGTGTTTGTCGAATTCATCGACTTGTCGTCCAAAGCGTTCGTTGATGCGCTGCAGCAAACCTCGATCCAGGACACTTCGCGTATCATCCCGCTGTATGCGACGATGGGGAAGTTACGTCTGTTCGCGTCCGATCGAACGATAGAAGCTGCCGAACAGGTCATGGAACGGATCATCGAGACCTACTACTCCCCAAAACTTGACACTCAGACGAGACCTGACCTCGGTCGAAAATCCGATGTCCTTCGTGAGTTCGCCGAATGTTGTCGGGCGGAGCTGCGAGCCTAAAACCAACGCCCATTTCATTCCCTCCTTGAACCACGGCGCGATAACGAATCTTCCTTCATGCACTGGCTTCATGCACCGGCGGGGCCTTGCCGCGTTGACCTCCGTAGCTTATCGCTGGATCAAGCTTGACGATGTGCCCTGCCCAACATCGCGACGCCAGGGCGCGCAAGGCCATCCTGAACGTGGCCGGCTCCGGGAAACTCTCCAGCGACCACACGATCGCCCAATATGCCATCGAGCTTTGGCAAGCGAAGCCGTGTCCGGTAGCATGATCGGGATCTGCGCATCTCGCTTCTTGCCGGGAAGCCGGTGCCCGAGACGCCGCCACTGGACATCACGGGCTCGGCCGCGACCCAAACCGCGACGCTCGCCTAACTCCTCACCAGCGTCTCACGCGCGAGCGTCACAAGCTCACCAACCGCCTCGACGGCTACATCCGCCGGCCTGTATTTCGCCAGTATCTCCGGGTCATGCGCATAGTGGCCTTGGCGCGGAAACACCGTCGTCACGCGCTCGCTCCAGTGCGACTTCACCGCATCGAGGATGCGCAGCTTGTCGTCGATCAGTACATAATGCTTCGCCGGATAGAGCCGTTCGACGTCGGCAAGCTCGTTCTCCTTGTGAATGTAGATCAGCACCCGGCTATCGAACGCCTCCCAGAGGCCCGAGCGCTCGACCTTTCGCGCCTGGAACACGGCGTCTCCGTCCGATAGGATCACGGGCAGACCCCATTGCCGGACATGTGTGACGGCGTCGAGCGCGCCGGTGTAGAGGCGCTCGGCGAACGGGTAGTCGAGCAGCCAGTTCGCCATGCGCAAGAGCGTCGGATTGTGCAGCTTCTCTGCGCGGTAGCGCTCGAGGGCGCCGATATAATCGGCGTAGCCGAGCTCGGCCCATAGCTCGTCGAAGATCGCCCAATAGCGCTCGCGCGCGGCGCGTCCGTAGCTCTCCTCGAGATGCGCGCGCAGATCCTGCTGGATCCGGTCGTTGTCGATCAGCGTGTTGTCGACGTCGAAGAGGAAGATCACATCGTGCATCTGCTGCTCATTTCGATGTTGAGGGACAAATCACTATTTGCAAATTTTGCCAGGCGATTCATTTAGCCGCCACGCGAAGGTCAAGATTGTCACCACCGTACAACGGAGGTATTCGATCGTGCGCGATGTGACGTATGCCCTTCAGGACGGAAACCTTCCCAATCTAGATGGATTGGTTGGGTTGGCAGGCTACCAGCGAGTGTCCCTTTGTATCGTACATATTTCGTTTGCGCTCTGCCTCGCCGTCCTTCTTTCCGAAGCTCAAGCAGAGCGCGGTTTAGCATCATATTGCAGCTACAAAAATCGTGGTCATCCCGGGGAGAATCCCGCGATGACGGCCGACGAGATGTCGAAGCTTAAGAAAGACCTGAGCGCTACGCGCGATCGCCAGACGTCTCAAGTTAGAGCCAAAGAGGGCCCTGCGCGCTCTGAGCCTATAAAGCCTAAAATCGAAACGCCCGCTCGCCGACGCCAACTCAGCGGACGCGTAACCGGCACCAGCTGGCTACCCATCGCCCGCGGCTGAGGGAGTAACGGGATCACAACCGATCGGCGGTAACATAAGGCTACCGGACGAAGACTTAACGTCAGGGCCAGCAAATCCGGATGTGTTCAGCTTCGGCAGGCGGCCAGGAAGAACGAAACGCTGCTCGTCACGTGACCTGGGATTCCGGCACGCAACGATTTGAGGTCTTCTCCGAACACCGCGCGCATCAAGGGAGGGGCGACGACCAGGTCGAGGAAGAACAGGGTGGTCATCGCGAGACGTTTCGACGCGAAGGCGGGAAAGGATTTACCCTGCTCAGACTTCGCAACCTCTTCGAACACTGCGCTGGCGGCTTGCGCACCCCGCTCGCGCGTCATCCGCCCGACGTTCGCCAGGTCCGGAAAGCGTCGCAGCTCGGCGACGGCGAGCCGGATGAAGTCGATGGTGTCGCCTGCAAGAAGGTGCTTCAGGATCTCGGTGCCCAAATTGGCCAGGCGCTCCTCTATCGTGGCGCCGGACGGTGTGTGGCTCTCGAATCCCGCCCTGACGTTGGCCGCGTTGTGCAAGGCGATCGCCGCGAAGAGGCCCTCCTTGCTGGTGAAGCGCGCATAGATCGTCCCCTTGCTCGCGTGGGCAAGACGGGCGATCTCCTCGACGCTGACGCCGGCAAGCCCCCGCGCGAGGAACAGTTGGCGAGCCGCGTCCACAATCCGTTCGTCGACCTGGGCGGCAAGCTCCTTGGTCGGCCGGCCGGTGCGAACCGCCGGCGCCTTGTGCGCCGCTTTACGTTTAGCCACCGCCATCTTCGCCACCTCACGGGTCCGTGATTGTCGAGCCCCCGACTGGGCGACACGCCTAAATCTGTCGTGTCTGCCATGATTTAGCGTCTCCGACCCTACAAGTAAACAGAACCGAACCGTACGGTACACATCTCTTGACGGTTGGTCGTTCAGCCGTTAATAGAACTGTACGGTACGGTTCAATTCAAATGCCGCGAAATCCGAGGAGACCAGATGAATACCGAGATGATCGTTCACCCGAAGCTGCAGCACTTCGGCCTCACCACGTCGAACCTCGATGCCATGCTCGAGTGGTATCGCAACGTGCTGGGCATGACGCTCAACCACCGGACCCAGGCGCTGGGCGGTCCCCGCTACTCGCCCTGGATGTCGGCCGCGTTTGTGAGCAATGATGAGGTCAACCACCGCATCGCGATCTTCGAGATGTCCGACCTCGTCGTCGATCCCGACAAGCCCCGCCACGCCCGCCTGCAGCACGTCGCGTTCGAGTACGAAACCCTCGACGAACTGCTCGGCACCTACGCCCGCCTGAAGGGTCTGAGGATTCTTCCGGTGATGTGCGCGGATCAGGGCGTGCAGATGGTGATCTACTACTCCGATCCCGACCAGAACAGCGTCGAACTCAACGTCAACAACTATGGCAACGAGTGGACCGCGACCGAGCACATCAGGACGGCTCAGCCGAACCTGGCGATGTTCGATCCGGACAAGATGGTGGCGGCCCGCAAGGAAGGCGCCTCCCCCTGGGATCTGCACCAGCGCACCATCGCCGGCGAGTTCGCACCCGAAAGGCCCTACGACGGCCGAGCCCTTCTCTGAAGTCACCCTCGGGGCTGGGATGTTGCGAAGGGCGGGTCATTGTGCATTGCCGAAAACTTCTCGACAATCGGAGCTTGCTGACTGCTGACTGCTGACTGACGAATGACGCCGGCTGATGCGCCTGCCCGGCGGGCAGAGGGCCCGGTTACAAGGTCTCGCTTCATGATCCGCAACCCAAAATTAACCGCGGGAAAATCTGGTCAAAAATTTTTTGCGGACCCCTTGAAATTGGATTTCTGTTTTTTTAATTCGATTTCTGCCGCTATTGGCGGTGCCGGGCGCCAAGCTTTTGGGTCCGGCAGATTGAACCGGGCGCCGGACAGGGTGTCTTGCACTGGTGTCTTGCGCTCCTTCGTACCCATCTTGCTCCTAGGAGGACTTGGCTATGAGGACTTACGATCTGAACCCCCTATGGCGTTCGACCATCGGCTTCGACCGCCTCTTCGATCTCATCGACGAAACCCAGCAAAAAACCGAGGATAACTACCCGCCCTATAATATCGAGCGGCTCGGCGAAGATCGCTACCAGATATCGCTGGCTTTGGCTGGATTCAGCCCGGACGAGATCGCCGTGACTGCCGAGCAGAACGTGTTGACCGTGGAAGGCCGCAAGAGCGACAAGGACCAGCACGAATATCTGTATCAGGGCATCTCGGCTCGGCCGTTCAAGCGGCAGTTCAACCTTGCCGACTACGTCCGGGTAAAGGCCGCGACGTTCGACAACGGCCTGCTCCGGGTCGAACTCGTCCGCGAAATCCCTGAAGCCATGAAGCCCCGGCGCATCGCGATCAATGGTGGTGCTGCTGCCGGGCAAATCACGCAGAAGGCGGCCTGAGCCGCCTCTGGCCTGATCACGTCACGCGCGGACGGTAACAGTCCGCGCGTCGACCAGCTTCATTTCAAGGAGGATATCATGGGATTTCGTGATCTTGTTCCGTGGACGAAAGGCCAGCAGCTCTCGACCGCGCAGGAGGCTTTCGATCCGTTTTACACGCTTCACCGCGAGATGAACCGCCTATTCGACGACGTCTTTCGTGGTTTCGGTCCGCTTGGACGTATTGGCAATCCGATGATGGAGGGCCAATTCGCCTGGCCACGGATCGAGCTCGCCGAAACCGACAAAGCCGTGACGATCTCCGCCGAACTTCCGGGTCTCAGCGAAAAGGACGTCCAGGTGGAAATCGCCAACGGCGCTCTTTCGATCCGCGGCGAAAAGAAAGCTGAACGCAGCGATGCATCAAAATTTGTCAGCGAACGTTACTACGGCTCCTTCGAACGCCAGATTCCGCTCGACGGCGTCGAGGAAGACAGGGTCAATGCGGACTTCAAGAATGGCGTCCTGACCGTGACGCTGCCGAAGTCCGAGCAGTCGAGCCAGAACGTCAAACGTATCGCGATCAACACCAACTGAAGCCTGAATACGGCGGCGTCACCGCCGTCGCCTTCTATCTCATATCAACCCGTCTCTTGACGAAAGGAGCAATGAGGAGACACGACATGAGCGAGACAGATCGTGCGGCCAACAATGTTGAGCCTATTTTTCACCCGGTATCCCACTACGACTCACCCGACGATGTCTTGAATGACGCCAGGCTTTCAATGGACGAGAAGCGTGTCATCCTCTCGTCCTGGGCGTCGGATATGTACGTCGTCGAATCCCAGCCGGCTCTTCGCGAGGTCCCAGGTATCCCGCGCAAGCTCCACCTGGACGACATCCTGGCAGCGCTGAAGCAACTGGACAACGACACCGATCCGCCGCCACGCGGGGGATTGGCCATGCGGCTGCCTCGCTTCAGCAAGCTTGACTGGGCTGCTCCCGACGAACCCGGCTGTTTCATCAACAGGCAAGCAGCGACCAGGCGGCATCGGTCGCTGCGAGCCTCGCGCACACCAAGCGGGTCCCGGTGGACCCGCGAAGAAAATGTGCGGCGATATCGCAAGCTTTTGAACACACCACTGACCGACATTGAACGCAACTTCATAGAGCGACGGCTTGCTGAAGAATTGCATGGATGAAGCCTGTTCAAGGGTCAGCCCCAAAGTAAGTCGGGTCGGTGATGACTACGATTGATGATAGCTTGAGTGAGATCAGATCTGTGCGGAACGATATTTGGCGTTGTCGCAAGTTGCTTCAAACCGAGCTGTCCGATGCTGAGCGAGAAATTGTGGAGAACACCTGCTTGAGTAGCGGTCAGTTTTTGAAGGGCTGTTGGCGTCCACATTTCCTTTGGTGTTAGAACTCTGAAGCCAATTTCGGGAGAAGATTAGCCTTGCGGCTTACAGGCCGTTAGCGCGATCCGTGCATCATACGACCTTACCGCGGATCTCACTTGCGTGATTTAGGTGGCGCGCCGAGCACCAATTATGCCGCTCAGGACACTACTGAGCGACGAATGTTTGAACTTTTTCTCAATCGAACGTCTCGTGACTGGGAGTGGCGGGTATGCGACACCTCCGGAAAAGTCCTGATGGAGGGCAGGGAACAATCTCGAGCTGCCGCAAGATATCAAGGTGAGCGTGCGTTGTTTCTTCTGTTGCTCACGACTTGCCGTCCCGGATCACCCGAAGGGGGCTGGTCGAACTCGACGCGATAGTGAATT
>CAWJYQ010000026.1:0-133185 GCA_963847045.1 uncultured Alphaproteobacteria bacterium
TAAATCGCTGCGCGATAGCCCGCTGCGGCGGACGGCCCGACCGCGAGCACGGTATCCAGAGAGAGATCGTCGGTGGCGGCGTGGCGCCCTGTCTTGAAGATCGAGGTGTGGTCAACCTCATCCAGACAGGAGTTGCCTATGAGTACCGATGCTATCAGCCCGCTGCGCCAGCGCATGATCGAGGACATGAACGCGCGCAAGCTGTGCGCGGGCACGCAGAGGGGCCACATCAGCAGCTGCAAGCGGTTCGCGGCGTTTCTGAAGCGTTCCCCTGACACGGCCACACTTGAGGATATCCGCCGCTTCCAGCTGCACCTGGCCGAGATCGGCGTGAGCATCTGCAATCGCAACCGCATCATGACCGGGCTGCGGTTCTTGTTCCGCGTGACGCTGCGGCGACTGGACCTTGCCGCCGAGATCTATCACCTCCGCGAGCCTCAGAAGATTCCGCTGGTGATGAGCCCGGATGAGACGAGGCGCCTGCTGGCCGTCGCCAGCAGCCTCAAGGCCCGCCTACTGCTCAGTCTTGGCTATGGCTGCGGGTTGCGCGCCGGCGAGGTGGTCCGGCTCAAGGTCAAACATATCGACAGTGCGCAGAAGATCATTCGCATCGAGCAGTCCAAGGGCCGCAAGGACCGCAATGTCATGCTGTCGTCCGAGACGCTCGATCTCTTGCGCCAATGGTGGAAGGCGCGCCCATCGCGTCACGATGCGCAAACGCCTGTGCCGGAACGCTGGCTGTTTCCTGGCACCAGGGCCGGCAAGCCCATGACCACCCGCCAGCTCAACCGCCTGTTTCATGAGGCGGCCGATGCGGCCGGGATCAGGAAGGGCGTGACGCTGCACGCGCTGCGCCACAGCTTCGCGACCCACCTGCTGGAACGCGGAACCGACATCCGCATCATCCAAGCGTTGTTGGGTCACGACAAATTGGACACCACGGCGCGCTACACGCGCGTTGCCACCGGCATGATCGCTGCCATCGAGAGCCCGCTCGACCTGCTGTCATTGCCTCGCAAGAAGCCCAGGAAGAACAGGAAAGACCCGCTGCCGGCATAACCGCCCGCGGCCATGTCCAGCCCAGTATTGGAGGTCGCGGATATCTTCCGCGGCCATGGACCGGCATGGCGCCAAGCCAATGCCGGCCATGTGAGCCTCGGCCAACTCAAGGTGATGTCGGCGATCGAGCACTGCCGCACGGCAGCGCTCGGTGGCCATGTCGCGCGCTGCGAGAACGAGAAGTGCGCCTATACGCAGATCGCCTACAACTCCTGCCGCAACCGGCATTGCCCCAAATGCCAGGGAACGGCGGCAAGGGAATGGCTCGCCGAGCGCGAGGCCGAGCTATTGCCGGTGCCTTACTTCCACGTCGTGTTCTCGCTGCCGGCCCAAATCGCCGACATTGCCTACCAGAACAAGGCCGTGATCTACGACATCCTGTTCAAGGCCTCGGCCGAGACCATGATCGCCATCGCGGCCGATCCCAAGCACCTGGGCGCCCGCATCGGCGTCCTCTCCGTCCTCCACACCTGGGGCTCGGCGCTCACCCACCACCCGCATGTCCACATGATCGTGCCGGGCGGCGGCATCTCGCTTGACGGGACGCGCTGGGTTGCCTGCCGACCCAACTTCTTCCTGCCCGTGCGCGTGCTCTCGCGCCTGTTCCGCAGGCTGGTCCTGGAGAGGCTTGATGCCGCTCACCGCGCCCGACAGCTACAGTTCTTCGGCAAGCATGTTGCCCTGACCAATGCACCAGCCTTTGCCGGCTATTTGGCTCCGCTGCGCAACAGCGAATGGGTCGTTTACAGCAAACGACCGTTCGGTGGCCCCGAGGAAGTGTTGCGCTATCTCGCGCGCTACACCCACCGCGTCGCCATCTCCAACCGGCGCCTGGTCGCGCTCGACGACAACGGCGTCACCTTCAAGTGGAAGGACTACCGCATCGAAGGTCCCGAACGATACAAGCTGATGATGCTCGATACCCACGAGTTCATCCGGCGCTTCCTGATGCATGTCTTGCCGCAAGGCTTCCACCGGATCCGTCATTACGGTTGGCTCACGGCCAAACCCGCGTCAAGAATATCGCACGCATCCGCGAACTGCTTGCAGTGCCACTCATCCCGATCGATGCCATCAAGGCTGTCAACGCCAAGCCCGAAGAGCCAAAAGCGCCAGAGCATCCTTGTCCCTGCTGCGGCGGCCGCCTGCGCATCATCGAGACCTTCTTGCGCGGGCAACAGCCGAAGCACCGTCCCTCGCCGGTTTCGCCAAAGATCAAGATCGACACCTCATGATGCAGGCGCCAGTCCTCGACGCACAGAGCAACACTCACCGCCTGCGTTGGCTCCTGCCCGACAGCGCCGCCGTTTGCCTCGCCACGCCGGATTGTTGCGCAATCACAACGAAAAGACACAAAATCTCGTCGCTCAAAACGCCCGCTGCTCGATCGTGCTTCAACCTACGTTCCGCCTACGCGGCAAACCCGGTCTCGCTGCCGCTTCGCGTCATCATAGGCGCACCTGAGCTCGTGGCCAAATCCCCATAGCACCCGCGGCACTGCTGCCGCCCACATCCCGCGATTTCGTGCCTTGGCGCTTTTCGGACGCCGGCCACTGGTGCGCGTGGATAGCCCCGCCATCCCGGCATCCGAAAACCTGCACACACCTGGAGATCCTCGCGCGAGCATATTGAGTTCCGCTTCGACGCCGCAACCGGACGTTTGAAGCCGATCAACTGTTGTCTAGTCCGCGTCGGGCCAAAGCACTAAATCGCTGCGCGATAACCCGCTGAGGCGGACGGCCTAACGGCGAGCACTGTTTCCAGAGGAGAGATCGTCGGTGGCGGCGTGGCGCCCTGTCTTGAAGATCGAGGTGTGATCCACCTCATCCAGACAGGAGTCGTCTATGACCACCAATTCTATCAGTTCGCTTCGCCAGCGCATGATCGAGGACATGAACGCGCGCAAGCTGTGCGCGGGCACGCAGAGGGGCCACATCGGCAGCTGCAAGCGGTTCGCGGCGTTTCTCAAGCGCTCCCCTGACACGGCCACACTTGAGGACATCCGCCGCTTCCAGCTGCACTTGGCCGAGACGGGCGCGAGCATCTGCAACCGCAACCGCATCATGACCGGGTTGCGGTTCTTGTTCCGCGTGACGCTGCGCCGATTGGACCTTGCGGCCGAGATCTATCACCTCCGCGAACCTCAGAAGATTCCGCTCGTGATGAGTACGGATGAGACGAAGCGCCTGCTGGCCGTCGCCAGCAGCCTCAAGGCCCGCCTTCTGCTCAGTCTTGGCTATGGCTGCGGGTTGCGCGCCGGCGAGGTGGTCCGGCTGAAGGTCAAACATATCGACAGTGCGCAGAAGATCATTCGCATCGAGCAGTCTAAGAGCCGCAAGGACCGCAATGTCATGCTGTCGTCCGAGACGCTCGATCTCTTGCGCCAATGGTGGAAGGCGCGCCCATCGCGTCACGATGCGCAAACGCCTGTGCCGGAACGCTGGCTGTTTCCTGGCACCAGGGCCGGCAAGCCCATGACCACCCGCCAGCTCAACCGCCTGTTTCATGAGGCGGCCGATGCGGCCGGGATCAGGAAGGGCGTGACGCTGCACGCGCTGCGCCACAGCTTCGCGACCCACCTGCTGGAACGCGGAACCGACATCCGCATCATCCAAGCGTTGTTGGGGCACGACAAATTGGACACCACGGCGCGCTACACGCGCGTTGCCACCGGCATGATCGCTGCCATCGAGAGCCCGCTCGACCTGCTGTCATTGCCTCGCAAGAAGCCCAGGAAGAACAGGAAAGACCCGCTGCCGGCATAACCGCCCGCGGCCATGTCCAGCCCAGTATTGGAGGTCGCGGATATCTTCCGCGGCCATGGACCGGCATGGCGCCAAGCCAATGCCGGCCATGTGAGCCTCGGCCAACTCAAGGTGATGTCGGCGATCGAGAACTGCCGCACGGCAGCGCTCGGTGGCCATGTCGCGCGCTGCGAGAACGAGAAGTGCGCCTATACGCAGATCGCCTACAACTCCTGCCGCAACCGGCATTGCCCCAAATGCCAGGGAACGGCGGCAAGGGAATGGCTCGCCGAGCGCGAGGCCGAGCTATTGCCGGTGCCTTACTTCCACGTCGTGTTCTCGCTGCCGGCCCAAATCGCCGACATTGCCTACCAGAACAAGGCCGTGATCTACGACATCCTGTTCAAGGCCTCGGCTGAGACCATGATCGCCATCGCGGCCGATCCCAAGCACCTGGGCGCCCGCATCGGCGTCCTCTCCGTCCTCCACACCTGGGGCTCGGCGCTCACCCACCACCCGCATGTCCACATGATCGTGCCGGGCGGCGGCATCTCGCTTGACGGGACGCGCTGGGTTGCCTGCCGACCCAACTTCTTCCTGCCCGTGCGCGTGCTCTCGCGCCTGTTCCGCAGGCTGGTCCTGGAGAGGCTTGATGCCGCTCACCGCGCCCGACAGCTACAGTTCTTCGGCAAGCATGTTGCCCTGACCAATGCACCAGCCTTTGCCGCCTATTTGGCTCCGCTGCGCAACAGCGAATGGGTCGTCTACAGCAAACGGCCGTTCGGTGGCCCCGAGGAAGTGTTGCGCTATCTCGCGCGCTACACCCACCGCATCGCCATCTCCAACCGGCGCTTGGTCGCGCTCGACGACAACGGCGTCACCTTCAAGTGGAAGGACTACCGCATCGAAGGTCCCGAGCGATACAAGCTGATGACGCTCGATACCCACGAGTTCATCCGGCGCTTCCTGATGCATGTCTTGCCGCAAGGCTTCCACCGGATCCGTTATTACGGTTGGCTCACGAGCCAAACCCGCGTCAAGAATATCGCACGCATCCGCGAACTGCTTGCAGTGCCACTCATCCCAATCGATGCCATCAAGGCCGTCAACGCCAAGCCCGAAGAGCCAAAAGCGCCAGAGCATCCCTGTCCCCGCTGCGGCGGCCGCCTGCGCATCATCGAGACCTTCTTGCGCGGGCAACAGCCGAAGCACCGCCCCTCACCGGGTTCGCCAAAGATCAGGATCGACACCTCATGATGCA
Organism: uncultured Alphaproteobacteria bacterium; assembly: GCA_963847045.1. Lineage (GTDB taxonomy): Bacteria > Pseudomonadota > Alphaproteobacteria > Rhizobiales > Xanthobacteraceae > Bradyrhizobium. The sequence continues at coordinate 5,065 of CAWJYQ010000026.1, forward strand.
GGCGCCAGTCCTCGACGCACAGAGCAACACTCACCGCCTGCGTTGGCTCCTGCCTGACAGCGCCACCGCTTGCCTCGCCACGCCGGATTGTTGCGCAATCACAACGAAAAGACACAAAATCTCGTCGCTCAAAACGCCCGCTGCTCGATCGTGCTTCAACCTACGTTCCGCCTACGCGGCAAACCCGGTCTCGCTGCCGCTTCGCGTCATCATAGGCGCACCTGAGCTCGTGGCCAAATCCCCATAGCACCCGCGGCACTGCTGCCGCCCACATCCCGCGATTTCGTGCCTTGGCGCTTTTCGGACGCCGGCCACTGGAGCGCGTGGATTGCCCCGCCATCCCGGCATCCGAAAACCTGCACAAACTCGGAAGTCGGCTGGTGTTGGCGCTAATTCCGCTTTGCCCGCGTGAGCGGACATCGTCCGACCGGCCGGTTAGGTCCGAAAACCTGCACATCAAGCGACATGGGGCATATTGATCCATTACGCGAACCAGCCAATTTTGCGCTCTCGCGGCACGCCGGGCAGGCTGTAACGCCTTGGGTTATTGCCTCGGCTAACCCTTGACCGCTCCCGCGGTGAGCCCGTGGATCAAATGGCGCTGCAGAAAGCTGAACAACACCGCGACCGGGACTGTGCTCAAAATGACGCCGGCCGAGAGCGGGCCCCACTGAACCTCATACTGCCCGACCATGTAGAGCAGTCCGGCCGACAGCGTGCGCATGCTGGTCTGGGTCGTGAACGAGATCGCGAACAGGAGTTCGCTCCAGGACACGACGAAAGCGAAAATGGCGGTCGCGGCGATCCCGGGCGCGGCGAGCGGCAGCACGATGCGGCAGAGCGCGCCAAAATGATTGCAGCCGTCGATCATCGCGCTTTCCTCGAGATCGCGCGGGATCGAGGAGAAATAGCCAACCATCATCCAGACCGTGAACGGCACCGTGAAGGAGAAATTCGAGTAGATCAGCGCCTGGTAGGTGTCGATCAGGCCGAGCGCACGCCATTGCGTGAGCAGCGGGGCGATCAGGAGCACGCTGGGAAACATCTGGGTCGCGAGAAAGATCAGGAGCAGCGCATCGCGGCCCGCGAAACGAAAGCGGGCGATGGCATAGCCGGCCAGCACCGACACCACTGTGGTGGCAACCATCGTGACCGAGCACACCCACAGGCTGTTGAGAAAGAACCGCGAGAACGGCGTGACCGGCGATGTCCAGGCATCGATATAGTTCTCGAAGGTCGGGTGCACCGGCAGATACTGCAGCGGGGTTGCGTAAAGCTCCTGCCGGTCCTTCAGCGACGTGAGCAGCATCCAGATGAACGGCCCGAGCGCAAAGGCGGTGAGCAGCACGAGCCCGATCCAGACAACCGGGCCGGCCAGCAATCGCTCGGCAAGATCCTTCGGGGCGTGGCGCGCGGTCATTCGGTTTCCTCGACGCCCTTGGTGACGCGCAAATAGAGGAACGTGAACGCCAGCATCACCACGAGGAGGACCACCGACAGCGCGCCGGCATAACCGAAGTCGAGGCTCGAATAGGCCTGCAGCAAGGTATAGGTCGAGGTGATCTGCGTGGCGTTGGCGGGTCCCCCGCCGGTCATCACAAAAATCAGGTCGGCATAGTTGAAGGTCCAGATGATCCGCGTGGCGGTCGCGACCACGATGATCGGCCGCAGCAGCGGCAAGGTGATGTGCCAGAACCGCGACAGCACGCCGGCGCCATCGACATGGGCGGCCTCATAGAGTTCGTCCGGCACGGACTGCAGCCCCGCCAATAGCATGATCGCGAAGAAGGGAATGCCGCGCCAGACGTTGGTGAAGACCACCGCCGCCATCGCGGTATCCGGCGAGGAGAGCCAGGCGAGGCGCTCGTGCATCCAGCCGGCGCGGATCAGGAGGTCATTGATGACGCCGTAGTTCGGCTGATAGAGCCACTCCCAGATCAGTCCCACGACCACTCCCGGAATGATCCAGGGCAGCAGCGTGAGCGTCCGCACCAAGGCGCGACCCCGGAAAGCCTGCTGCAGCAACAGTGCGGCCGCAAAACCAAATATGAATTGCAGGATGACCGAGCCGAACACCCAGATCACGGAATTCCACAGCGTCAGCCAGAACACCGGGTCCTCGACCAGGCGGACATAGTTGCCGAGCCCGATGAAGCGGTAGTCCGCAGGCTTGTACAGGACATCGGCATAGAGGCTCATCTTGATCGCGAGGATGATAGGCACGACGACGGTCGCGAGCATGCAAAGTGCTGCCGGAACCAGGTAGGCATAGCCGATCAACAGCTTGCGTAGCCGCCAGCTGATCAGCCGGCGGCTGCGAGGCCTTGCGAGAGAGAGCGTGGTCATGATCCTACCCGACGCCTGAAGCGCGATGACTTTTCCGGATCATGCGCTACGACATTTCCTTCTTCAAAATGTCGGCGAAGCGGTCGAGGCAATCCTTCGCGGGGATCTTGCCGAGGATCGCCTGCTGGATCAGCGGCACGCCATCCGAGTCGATCTTGCCGCCCCAGCCGGGATAGGCGAGATACGGGCTGACGATTCCGATCGGGAAGGAGTTCACGAAGCCGGCCAGCGCCGGGTCATTGGCGAATTCCGGCTGCTTCAGGATCGACTGGCGCGCCGGCAACAGGCCCAGCGTCGAGTTGTATTTGAGGCTCGGCTCGTCCTCGAGCATGAAGCTCATGAATTGCCAGGCGCCTTCCTTGTTCTTCGCGCCCTTGAACATGGTGAGCGTCTCGGAGAACCAGAACGAGGCACGCTTCTTCGCCGGCCCGATCGGCAATGGCAGCGTGGCAAATTTGTCGGCGCCGACGTTCTTCTTCTGCTGGCCGCTGGAGCCGGAATTGTGCTGGTACATGCTGGTGACGCCGCGCCCGAAGGTTTCGACGATTTCGACAAAACCGTCGGTGGCGGCGCTGGGCGGCGTGACCTTGTGCTTGAGCGCGAGGTCGAGATACCAGGAAAGCGCGTCGACGGCTTCCTTCGAATTGATCACCACCTTGCCGTCCTTCAACACCTCGGCACCGTTGGCGTAGGCGAATTCGCTCGGATAGAGCAGCGCCCAGGTGCCGCTGCCGCGCATGCCGTAGCCGTACTGGTTCTTGTCCGCCTTGGTAAAGCCTTTCGCCAGCGCCAGGAACTCGTCCCATGTCCAGTCCGGCATCGGCTCCTTCAGCCCGAGCTCTTTCAGGCGATCGGTGCGGTAGTAGATGCCATCGAGCGTCACGGCGAGCGGCAGCGAGACGATCTGGTTGTTGATGGTCACGGTTTGCCAGGCCGTCGGCGCGACATCCGCGTAGTGCTTCCACGATTTCGCGCGCGCGCTGATGTCCTCGACCGCGCCCATGCCGTTGAACTGGCCGACCCAATTGTCCCAGACCTGGCAAAGATCGGGCGGACTTCCGCCGGTGATCGCGCTGATGAGCTTCTGACGCGCCTGCGCCTGCGGCACGTATTCGATCTGCACCGCAAAATCCTTTTGCGACTGATTGAAGCGCTCGGCCAGCGAGTTCATCAGCGCGATGCGCGTCGGCTCCGGAACGCTCCACTGAAAGCGCACCGGCTCGGCGCCCCAGGCCTTGCGCGGACCAAGGTAGGGAGCATCCCACCAGGCGAGATCGGCTGCGGCGATGACGCCCGTACCAGCCAGTGTGTGCAGCAGCTTGCGACGAGATAGCGAAGTACGCTCATCCATGTTGGACCCCTCCCGATGGCAAAGCCTTTTCCGGCTCTTGTTTGCGCCATCATGCCACAGCATTTTGGGCGGGAAAAGCAGCAAACATGCTACCGCCTCGCGCTTTCGGCATGGAGGCGCGGCAAGGCGCCAGGACGACTGCCAAGACGGCCATCAAGACGGCTATCAAGGCGGCTATCGGCGAAGCGAAGAAGCCTTCGCTCTATTTTGTGCTCCGGCCGTCGCAGTCTGTGCGGAAATGCTGGCGATCGAGTGCGAGAGCGAGGACGTCCCCCACGCCTTCGACCAGAGTGGCGGGCCTGGATGGGCGCTCATCGGGGTCGAACGCCAACCCGATGACGGCCCACTGTCCCGCAGGCGACGACACGGGCCAGAAGTCGAAGCGCGAGGCATCGAACGGGTAAACCCCTGCAGGGACTGACCGACAAGTCGTCAGCGACGACTGCGCAGCCTCCATTTCCACATCGAGGAGCTCGATTTTGCCGCGCCTCTCGATGAACGTTACTGCAGTCTCCGACATAAGCATGACGACGACGGGAACGTGGAAGAGCCCTTCAAGCGTGGTGGCCGCGAGGGAGACGATCTCCTTTGCATCGTCGGCACCGACGACGTCGTGACTATAAAGCTGCAGAATTGTTGCTTGCCGCATCAGGAGCGTCGCGTCGTCCGCCCTGCGCCTGGCGATCGAGGCCACGCCGCTCGCAATACATCCGACGACGAAAAGCAGCCCAATGGCCCAAACGTTCGCCGGGTCATCGACCATGAGCGTATAGCGCGGCTCGGTAAAAAAGAAATTGTACGCGAGCGCTCCGAGGATTGCCGAGCAAAGGGACGGTCCCAACCCGAAAGCGACGGCAGCGACGACGACGGGTATGACATAGACCAGAGACAGATTCGGTATGGTTACCCTGCTGTCCAACCCAACGGCGATTACCGTTGCAAAGGCGGTCATGACTACTGCAGCAAGATATCGCACCGCGATTGGAGCGCCTGACAGTCGCAAAACCTGAAAGGGATCAGAATCTGCGAGCTGGCTTGCCTCGTTTGGCAACGTTGCTTTCGGAGTGGTCATGGCGATTGCTCACTTGGGGAAGGGGGCGCTCGTTATGTGGTCCTCGTTTATATCCTGCTGGACCGGGGAACGTCGAGCGATAGTCCAGTGTCGCTCGTCCATGGACCTGTCTTTTAAATTTGAATGGTCATGAGAGCGCATGCCGCGACCATGCCGGCCTGCGTGATGGAACCGAATCCAGGGCCAGGCTCTTTCAGTGCTAAAATCGCTCAGGCCGCAGCAGTGCGTAGAGCAAGTAACACAGCAAGCCCGCAGCAACGAGGGCGGCGAGTGTATAGTCGAAAGCCATTTTCGTTCTCCTCAGAGGCGCTCGCAGGCATGCACATGACTCACCGCCACCAAAAAGAAGCCTGGCCCGAGGGCCACCATGAAGAGAGCAAACATGAGGTGCTCCCTTCGCGCTTGTTTCCGTGCGCGAGCCTTGCGCGCTCCGAGAAAGAAGATTGCGATGGATCAAGAACGATAGACGTCAAGTCGCACCAAACCGCAACTTGTCACGCTTGCGCATATGTTTTCGAGATGGGTGTTACGGCAAACTTATAGGAAGGTAATAAGTGGCGGCGAGCAGCATTCCGGACTCAAGTCGAACACTACGGCTCTTCCGAAATGTGCCAACAACGGCCCCATGCACCGCAGCAGCAGCATCGTCATTCGATCACTGCGTCGGCACGCACCAGGAAGAACATCCAGGCGCCGATTGGGTCGGCATTAGATTGCCGCCTCGGTCTTGGCGTCGAAAACGTGAAGCTTGGAAGGGCGCATGGCGACGCGCAGCTTGTCGCGCACCTTCACCCGCACGGTCGGCTCGACACACGCCACCATGACACCCTCGCCGACCTTCATGTCGAGCAGGATTTCCGAGCCGAGTTGCTCGACCACCTCGATCACGGCATCAAAGCACGGGTGATCGAGATCGGCCGTGCCCGCCACGGTGAGGTCCTCCGGGCGCACGCCGAGCGTGACCTCGCGGCCGACATGGCCGCGCAGGCGCTGCGCCGTCTCGTCCGGCAGCTTGATGCGCAAGCCGGAGTTTTCGGCGATCAGCGATCCGTTCGCCTCGGTCACCGTGACGGCGGCGAAGTTCATGGCCGGCGACCCGATGAAGCCGGCGACGAACTTGTTGGCGGGCTGATTGTACAGTTCGAGCGGCTCCCCCACCTGCTGCACGACGCCGTCCCTCATGACGACGACCCGGTCACCCAGCGTCATGGCCTCGACCTGATCGTGGGTGACGTAGATGGCGGTGGTGCCGAGACGTAAGTGCAGCTTCTTGAGCTCAACGCGCATCTGCACCCGCAGCTTGGCATCGAGGTTCGACAGCGGCTCGTCGAACAGGAACACGCGCGGGTGGCGCACGATGGCACGGCCCAACGCCACGCGCTGGCGCTGGCCGCCGGAAAGCTGGCGCGGCTTGCGCACCAGCAATTCGCCGATGCCGAGGATGTCGGCCGCCTCCCGCACCCGCTTCTCGATCTCGGGCCGTCCGAATTTGCGCATCTTCAGGCCGAACGCCATATTGTCGTACACGCTCATGTGCGGGTAGAGCGCATAGTTCTGGAATACCATGGCGATGTCGCGGTCCATGGGCGCCAGTTCATTGATCAGGTTGCCGTCGATCGAGATATCGCCGGAGCTGATCGCCTCAAGCCCGGCGATCATCCTGAGCGTCGTCGTCTTGCCGCAGCCGGACGGTCCGACGAACACCACGAACTCCTTGTCGCGGATCTGCAGATTGACGTCTTTGACAGCGTGCACGCTGTCGTAGAACTTGTTGATCCCCTTGAGGACGACCTGGCCCATCGGTCCCACCTGCCCCTCAGCCCTTCACCGATCCGGTCAATCCGGCGACGTAGTGCTCGACGAAAAACGAATAGGCGACCGCAACCGGGATCGATCCGAGCAGGGCGCCCGCCATCAGCGGTCCCCAGAAGAATACGTCGCCGCGGATCAGCTCCGACGTGACGCCGACCGGCACGGTCTTCTGCCCGGGCGAAGACAGGAAGACGAGTGCATAGATGAACTCGTTCCACGACAGCGTGAAAGCGAAGATGCCGGCCGAGAGGATGCCGGGGATCGCCACCGGGATGACGATGTAGAGCATGGCCTGCCAGCGCGAGGCGCCGTCAATGCGCGCGCATTCCTCGAGCTCCTTGGGCACTGCCTTGAAGTAACCCATCATGAGCCAGGTGCAGAACGGAATAAGAAAGGTCGGATAGGTCAGGATCAGCGACCAGGGGGTGTCACCCAGCCGATAGTTGCGGATGATCTCGGCCAGCGGAATGAACAGCAGCGTCTGCGGCACCAGATAGGTGATAAAGATGCCGGTGCCGAGGCTGCCGGCAAATGGAAAATTCAGCCGCGACAAGGCATAGCCGGCGAATACGCCGCAGACGAGCGAGATGGCCGTTGACGCGAGCGCGATGAACGTCGTGTTCCACAGCCAGGATGCAAACAGCGTCTCCTCGAACAAATATCTGACGTGATCCCAGGTCGGCTTCCAGGTCCAGAACGGATTGTAGTTGACCGAATTCCAGGGCCGGTAAAGCTCGCCATCCGGCCGCACCGAAGTGATGACCATCCAGTAGAACGGGAACAGCAGGAAGAGCAGGAACAGCGCCATCGGGACGTAGAAGAACACCCATTTTCGCCACCACGCGCCTTCGATCATGGCTCAGCGGACCTCTACGCGGCGGATATAGAGAAGCTGGATGATGACGACCAGAAACAGGACCGGAAACATCGCAAGCGAGATGGCGGCGCCCTCGCTCAAAAGGCCGGTGCCGATACCGATCTGATAGGCGTAGGTGGCGAACAGATGCGTGGCGTTGGCGGGTCCCCCGCCCGTCATCACATAGACGATCTGGAAGTCGGCGAACGTCTGAATCACCGAGAACAGCACCACGACCATGGTCACGGGCAGGAGCAGCGGCCAGGTGATGTGCCAGAACCGCTGCCAGGGCCTGGCGCCGTCGATGGCGGCGGCCTCGCTGAGTTCGGGGCTGATGGTCTGCAGACCGGCGAGCAGGCTGATGGCAAAGAACGGCACCCCGCGCCAGATGTTGACGATGATGATCGAGATCATGGCGAGGTCCGGGTCGCCCAGCCAATTGATCCGGCCGGTGATCAGGCCGAGATGGTAGAGGAGCCAATTGAGAACGCTGAATGTCGGGTCGAACATCCACTTCCAGGCGAAGGTCGAGAGCACGGTCGGGATGATGAACGGCAGCAGGATGAACGCACGGGTGAAAGCCTTGCCGCGGAAATTGCGGTTGAGCAGCATGGCCAGCCACAGTCCAAGCGCCAGCTTGAAGACGGTGGTCACACCCGTATAGACAAAGGTGTTGTAGACCGAAGTGAGAAATATCCCGTCATGGAAGATCTTGTAGAAGTTGGCGAAGCCGACGAACTCGCCTGGAACGCCGACGCGCGAGTTGGTCACCGACAGCAGGATGCCGCGCAGGAACGGATAGGCGATGAACGTAGCGAGCAGCACCAGCGTCGGCACCAGCAGCACGAACGCGAGCCAGCGCTCATCCTCGAGCAGCCGGAACCTGGGCCGCGGCGCCGGTGGCATGTAGACTTGGGTTTCCGCAATCGCCATTCGCTTCACCTCGATGCGCGCACCATGCGGCAGCTATTTCGCCGCCGCATGGACCGGTGAGTCGCATGTTCAAACATAGATCTTCGTCAGTTCACCTTCCGCCCACTTCACCGCATCCTCCGCCGTCGCGCCCTGGACCGCTTTGGCGTACATGTCGGTGATGATGTATTTGGTGAGCACTTCGGCAGGCTTCTTGCCTGACGAGGGCAGCGGATAGCCGGGCGTCTGGCCGAGCAGGCCGGCGACCTTGAAGGGCGTCATCACCTTGTCCTGTTCCCACAATTTGTGCTTCTCCCACTCATGGGTCGGCGGCGTCGCAAAACCCTTCTGGGAGACGAACCACGGCTCGTAGTTTTGCTTGGTATGGATCCACTTCAGCAACTCCTTCGCCCCGGCTTGATTCTTCGAGTAGTTCGGAATGACGTGAGAGAAGAAGGTGTGCATGGCGAATTGCCCGGCCGGCCCCTTGGGCAACGGCGTATGCTGGATATCGGTGTTGAGCGGCACGCCTTTCTCGGTGGTGTACTTGTCGGGGTTACGCAGCGACTCGAGGTAGATTGAAGCGCCGTTGAGCGTCGCGCAGATCGTTTGCGACAAGAATGCGCGGTTGTTGTTGGTGTCGTCCCAGGCAAGGCCGCCCTCATCATGGGCTTCCTTCCAGAAGGCCGTCATGAACTTGACGGAGTCGATGACCTCCTTCTTGTTGATGTTGACGGTCTTGCCGTCCTTCTCGATCTCGGTGCCGCCCCACGACCACATGTAGGGGTAGGTGAATGTCGGCGAGTCGCCGAAGGTGTGGGCGAGCGTCTGACCGATCGGCCGGCCCATGGCTTTGAGCTTCTTGCCAACCTCGCGATACTTCTCCCAGGTGTCGGGGAATGTGGTTGAGCCGACCTCGTCGAACCACGATTTCCGGTAGGCGATCATGGCGCCGACGATGGTCCACGGCATCGCGATCGCCTTCTGGCCGTCCGTGGTGTTCGATTTGCACAGATCGTAATAGCCGCCTTCGGCCTTGCTCACGCTGGTTGCGAGCTCGGACACGTCGACGACGCTCTCCGAATAGATCTGCGGATGGTTGTTGAAGAGCATGATGATGTCGGGACCCGAACCCGACTGGATCGCCGAGGTGATGCGCGGTTGCAGGTCGTTGCCGTTCACGGTCTCAAGATTGATCTTGATTCCCAGCGCCTTCTCGGCGGCAGGCAGCAGCTCCTTGCGCAGCAGCTGATCGGAAGCCGGCACGAAGTCGTTCCAGCGCAGCCAGTGCACCGTGGTGCCCTGGGCAAAGGCTGGCGCGCGACCGGTGGCCAGGATGCCGGCCATGCCGCCTGCGAGCGCGGTACCGCCCTTGAGGACGTTACGTCGGGTTACCGTCGTCATGCATTCCTCCCTTGGTGATGGTGATGCCCTGCGGCCGGTCTGACGCCGGCTTGGAGTGCCTTTTCAGACTATCGCGTCTCCATGGTTCAACGCATGCGCACGCTTTCGCGTGCGCAACACGTTGTCTCGACGATCATTTATTGGTGTCTCGACACTTCCAGCTTCTGTGGCGGTTGCGGCGCGAGCCAGGGCGAATCCATGGCAGGGCAGGCCCTGCAGCCGGCGCATGATCCATACGACCATATCGGCACCCTCCCGCGCAGCAGTGGTATTGCCGTCGCCGAGCGAGTTTTCCCCGTCTTGTATAAAGCTTGGCACCCTGATGCTCGCGCGCCGCCATTGTCGCCGGTCGCGGCAGGAAATCAAGTGCTCCTTTTGACGCCGGCCTCTGTCTCGCTTGGTAAACCGGCCGCCGTCTCCCATAGGGACCGGACCGGTTACGTAAGACGTTTCATCTGCGGCGAGCCGGGATTCCCGTCAACGCGCGGCGTTGTAGACGTCACGCAGGACGTTGGTCTCAAGCTCCAGCTCTTCCAGCCGATGCTTGACTACATCGCCGATGCTGACGATACCGGCGAGCTTGCCGCCGCGCAGTACCGGCATGTGGCGCACGCGATGGTGCGTCATCAGGTTCATGACGCGATGGACACTCTCGTCCGGGGACACGGTGGTCACGCCGTATTGCATGATTTCCTTCACGGGCATCGACCCGGTTGTCTCGCCATAGCGGGAAAATGCATGAACGATTTCACGTTCGGAGACGAGGCCAAGAACCGCGTCCCCACTCGTCACCACGAGCGCGCCAATATTCTTTGCGCGGAGCCAGCCCGCCGCAGTCTTGATGCTGGTTTCCGGAGCTATTGTCGTGACGTCGGTGCCCTTCCGCCTCAGGATGCTTTCGATAGACATAGCCTCCTCCGATCGTGTGGCCGGGCCGCCTATCTCATTGATTTGCGTGGCGGTGCCGGTCTCGCCCCCGCAATAGGGGGGCATGCCATGGAAGCCGTTCTCCTCTATGAGGAGCCTCCTCTATGAGGAGCATCAGCCTACCATATCGGCAGGAAGCCGTCAGCAAGCATCGCCGACCGCGCAACTGACCAGTCGTCGGCAAACCGGCGGGTGATCGGTTCGGGTCATCAACCACCTCGCGTCGCGTCAGAACCAGGTCCGTTCTTCCCAACAACGGACATATGGCAACTGCGTCGGCATGTCCGTTTCGTGCCCACGAGCGGAAGTCGCCTTATTCGACCATCTCGCCGGCAGGTCCCGCCCCCTCGCATCCGAGCGCAGTCGATCGCTCAGCGAATGCAGCGAGCGCCCGGATTGGCCCTCATTAACGCCGCCTGCTGTCTACTGCGTCCTGATCGGGTTGTCCTTCAGCCCGTTATTGTCATAGGCCTTGCGCATCACCCCGTTCGAGATCGCCTCCTTCATGAATTTCGTGACGAAGGCGAGCGAGGCCGGATGGTTGAGCGGGACCGCAACCGCGGTCACCGTCTTCTTGAAGGTCTCGTCCAGCACTTTCGTGCCTGGAATCTTTTTCGACATGGCGTTGAGCTGGTCGCGCGACAGCGCGAAGGCGTCGATCTCGCCGCTCTTCAGGAGATTGAAGATCTCGTCATAGGTCTGATAGCCCGTGACCTTCGCGTTCTTCAGATGGGCCTGGGCGCCGCGCATGGTCGTGGTGTTGTTGACAGCCGCGACCTTGACGCCCACCTGATCCAGCGTCACGAAATTCGTGATCGGCGAGCCCGCCTTGACGATGTAGGTCGCGTCCGCAACCTCGTAAACCGGACCGAACGACATCTTGGTCTCGCGCTCCGGGTCCTGCGGCAGGAAGGTGACGTCCCAGGCGCCCTTCGACGCGGCATCGGTGATCTGTCCGGAATTTGGATAGGCGATGTATTCGACGCCCACGCCAAGCTCTGCCGCCATCGCCTTGCCGAGATCGACCGGCACGCCGGCATAGCCGCCGGATTCACTCTTGTTGGACCAGAAGGCGCCGCCGGCCGCGCTGATCCCGATCGCCACGCGCAATCTTCCACCCGGCGCGATTTCGCTCTTCAGATCTTCCGCGCTCGCGGGCACGGCCATCATGGCGACACCCAGAACGAATCCGGCAAGCAAAGCTCGACACGACATTTCATTTCCTTCCCCGTTTTTGTTTTATTTCACCGGCGATCTTGCGATCTTCCGCGCCTTTTCGTTTCATTGTCTTCGATTGGAACTGGCGTTGGAAGCGTAAATTCCCGGTCAGCCGATAAAATTGCCACACCATGTTTATGGTATTTCGCGCCGCAATGTGTCGCGCCATAGGTCAGCGGCTCTCCGGTTCCACCGCGAGCAGAATGTGCTATTCAAACCGGCGGAAGGCCTGCTCGCAGGCGTTGGAAGAATGGGGCCATGCAAATGAAGCCTGCACGTCCGCTTTATCCCGGGCCGATCGACGACAGGCGTTATCTGGCGCGGGCCGCGATCGCCGTGCTCGGCTGCGTCGTGCTCGCCGGCTGCGAACAAAATACCTACGTGCCGCCGCCGCCGCCCAAGGTCGAGGTCGCAACGCCCCTGCAGCGCCCGATCACGCGCTATCTGGAAGCAACCGGCAATACCGCTGCGATCAAGTCCGTCGATCTGGTGGCACGCGTGCAGGGCTTTCTGCAGTCGATCAACTACAGGGACGGCACCTTCGTGAAGGAAGGCACGACCTTGTTCACGATCGAGCCCGAGACCTACAAGCTGAAGCTCGAGCAGGCCCAGGCCGCGCAGGCCGGCGCCGAGGCTTCGCTGAAGCAGGCCGAGGCCGATTTCAAGCGGCAGAGCGACCTGGTCGCCCGCCAGGCAGTATCGCAGGCGACGCTGGATACGTCGACCTCCACGCGCGATAACGCGCAGGCCAGTCTGGCGCAGGCGCAGGCCAACACCAGGATCGCCGAAGTGAACTACGGCTATACCAAGGTCACCGCGCCGTTCGACGGCATCGTCACCGCGCATCTGGTCTCGGTCGGCGAACTCGTCGGCGCCAGCTCGCCGACCCAGCTCGCCACCATCGTGGCACTCGATCCGATCTATGTGAATTTCAATGTCAACGAGCAGGACGTGATCCGCATCCGCGCCGAAGCCCGCCGCCGCGGCCTGACCCCGACCGAACTGACCAAGCTGCCGGTCCAGGTGGGCCTGCAGACCGAAAATGGTTACCCGCACCAGGGCAATCTCGATTACGCCTCGCCCACGCTCAACCAGTCGACCGGCACGCTCGCCGTCCGCGGCCTGATCCCCAATCCCGACCGCGTGCTGCTGCCGGGCTATTTCGCGCGCGTGCGCGTGCCCGTCGACGAGCAGAAGGATGCGCTTCTTGTTCCTGACACTTCCCTTGGCAGTGACCAGGGCGGCCGCTACGTGCTGGTCGTGACACCGGACAACACGGTCGAGCAGCGCCACGTGCAGATCGGTCCGATCGAGGGCACGCTGCGCGTGATCGAGGACGGGCTGAAGGCTGACGATCGCGTCGTCATCGGAGGCCTGCTGCGGGCTATTCCCGGCCAGAAGGTCGATCCGCAGCTGCAGAAGATCGAGCAGCCCAGGCAAGACGACGCCAAACCAAGCAACTCCAAGGCAACCAATTCCAAGGCATCGTCCAAATAGGACCGGCCCATGATCTCCAAATTCTTCATCGAGCGGCCGGTTCTTTCCAACGTCATCGCCTTGCTGATGATCCTGATCGGCGGCGTGTCGCTGTTTGAACTGGCGATCGCGCAATATCCCGACGTGGTGCCGCCGACCGTGCAGGTCACCACACGCTATCCCGGCGCCAGCGCCAAGACCGTGGTCGACACCGTCGCGCTGCCGATCGAGCAGCAGGTCAACGGCGTCGAGGACATGATCTACATGCAGTCCTACAGCGGCGCCGACGGCACCTATACGCTGACCGTGACCTTCAAGATCGGCACCAATCTCGACTTCGCGCAGGTCCTGGTGCAGAACCGCGTCTCAAGCGCGCTCGCGCAATTGCCGCAATCCGTCCAGAACCAGGGCGTCACTGTCCAGAAGAAATCGACCTCGATCCTGCTGTTCGTGACGCTGACCTCGCCGGAGGCGAAATACGACAGCCTCTACTTAAGCAACTACGCCACGCTCAATTTGAGGGACGAGCTGTCGCGGCTGCCGGGGGTGGGCAACGTCACCGTGTTCGGCGCCGGCCAATATTCGATGCGGGTCTGGCTCGACCCGAACAAGCTGCAGACGCGCGGGCTGATGCCGCAGGACGTGGTGCAGGCGATCCAGCAGCAGAGCCAGCAGGTGACCGCGGGCCAGGTCGGCATGCCGCCGACGCCGCCGGGCCAGGCCTTTCAGGTCACGCTCAACGTCAACGGCCGGCTCGACGATACGAGCCAGTTCGAGGACATCATTGTCAAGACCGGCAACAATGGCGACGTGACGCGGGTGCGCGACGTCGGCTCGGTCGAGCTCGGCGCGCAGACCTACAGCCAGATCTTCTCGCTCAACAAGCAGCCCGCCACCGGCATCGGCGTATTCCAGTCGCCCGGTGCCAACGCCCTGCAGGTCGAGCAGGCGGTCGAGAGGAAGATGGCGGAGCTCGCCAGGGCGTTCCCGCCCGGCATCAAATACGACACGCCGTTCGACACCACCAAGTTCGTCAAGGCCTCGATCAACGAGGTCTACAAGACCCTGATCGAAGCGGGCCTGCTGGTGCTGGTCGTGATCCTGGTGTTCCTGCAGGACTGGCGCGCGATGCTGGTGCCGGCGACCACCGTGCCCGTCACCATCATCGGCGCGTTCGCCGCGATGGCCGCGCTCGGCTTCACCATCAACCTCTCGACGCTGTTTGCGATCGTGCTGGCGATCGGCATCGTGGTCGACGACGCCATCGTCGTGGTCGAGGGTGCTGCCCACAACATCGAGCAAGGCATGTCCGGCCACGACGCCGCGATCAAGGCGATGGACGCGCTGTTCGCGCCGATCGTCGGCATCACGCTGGTGCTGATCTCGGTGTTCCTGCCGGCGTCGTTCCTGCCGGGACTGACGGGCCGCATCTACTCGCAATTTGCGCTGGTGATCGCGGCGACCGCGCTGCTCTCCGCCATCAACGCCGCGACCTTGAAGCCGACGCAATGCGCGCTGTGGCTGCGCCGCCCGGTGCCGCCGGAACAGCGCAACTTCTTCTACCGCGGCTTCAACAATGTCTATAACCGGCTGGAGCGCGGCTATGTCCGGCTGATCGGCCGGCTTGCAAACCACGCCGCCATTTCGGTGGTCGCAGCCCTGATCCTGATCGCGATCGGAGGCTATGGTCTGTCGAAGGTGCCGACCGGCTTCCTGCCGATCGAGGACCAGGGTTATCTGATCGCCGCCGTGCAGCTGCCCGATGGCGCAGCACTCGACCGGACACAGAAGGTGCTCGACAAGGTCAGCGAGATCGTGGGCAAGGCGCCCGGCGTGTCGCAGGTCATCACCATCGCCGGCATCTCCGCGCTCGACAACAGCGCGAGCCTTGCGAATGCCGGCGTCGCCTACATCATCCTGAAGGATTGGGACGCGCGCGGGCCCGGCGAGGACCTGCGCTCGCTGGTCTATGGGCTCAACGACAAGGTCTCCACCATCATGGAAGCGCGGACGCTGGTGCTGCCGCCGCCCCCGATCCAGGGCATCGGCAACGCGGCAGGCTTCGCGATGCAGGTTGAATTGCGCGACGGCACCACCGACTTTGCCAAGCTGCAGGCGATCACCGGCGAGATGGTCCGGAGCGCGCTGAGCCAGAGCGCGCTGCAGCGCGTGCAGTCGCCGTTCCGCGCCACCGTGCCGCAATTCGACGTCGAGATCGACCGCGTCAAGACCCAGACCCTGCACGTTACCACCGATCAGGTGTTCTCGGCCTTGTCGGGCTACATGGGCTCGTCCTACGTCAACCAGTTCAACAAATTCGGCCGCGTGTTCCAGGTCTATACCCAGGCCGAGGCAGACTTCGCGCCTGACGCTGCGCGACATCCAGAACATGACGGTGCGCAACCAGAATGGCGACATGATCCCGATCGGCACGCTGGCCAGGATCACGCCCTCGGTCGGCCCGTCGCTGATCAGCCTCTATAATCTTTATCCGTCCTCCACCCTCGTCGGCCTGCCGGCGCAGGGCTACAGCTCGGGCCAGTCGCTCAATCTGATGGAGCAGATCGCAGACAAGACGCTGCCGCGCGGCACCGGCTATGAGTGGACGGCGATGTCGTATCAGGAGAAGGCGGTCACGAGCCAGATCTACTGGGTGTTCGGGCTCGCGATGCTGCTGGTCTATCTCGTGCTCGCCGGACAATACGAGAGCTGGTACGCGCCGATCTCCGTCATCCTCGCAGTGCCGCTGTCGCTGCTCGGGCCGATGCTTGTGCTGGAGGGGTTGGGAATCGACAACAACCTCTATGTCCAGATCGGCCTGATCCTGCTGATCGCGCTGTCGGCGAAGAACGCGATCCTGATCGTCGAGGTCGCGCTCGAGCTCCACCATGCGGGCAAGTCGATCGTCGAATCCGCGATCGAGGCGGCGCGCGCCCGCTTCCGCCCGATCCTGATGACCTCGTTCGCCTTCATCCTCGGCGTGGTGCCGCTAGTGCTCGCGACCGGCGCCGGCGCCAGCGCGCGCAAATCGATCGGCATCACGGTGTTCTCGGGCATGCTGGCCTCGACCTGCCTCGCCGTGCTGTTCGTGCCGGCGTTCTTTGTCGTGGTGCAGCGTTTCGAGAACTGGCGCAGCGAGCGCAAGAAGGCGGCCGCGGCAAAGACCATTCCGCAGGCGTAAGGCTGAATGAATTTCGGTTGAATCGGTTTCGCCGCAAGCTCCGCACCTTCTCCCCTTGTGGGAGCATGAGGATGAGCATGCCCTGCTCATACAGCCGCGACAATTACCCTCTCAAGGCACGCAGCGCACCGACAACTCCAGGCCGCCGTCGAATGGCAGCGTCATGGTCCGGAAGCCGTTCGCTTCGACAAATGCGAAGTAGTCCGCGTACTCGCTTCGATGTTTCTCCGTATTGTCGCTGATCACGATGGCTCCCGGCCTCAAATGCGGAGTGACCAACTCCAGCGCCGGCCGCGCCATCGTGATCCAGATATCCATCAGCATGAAATCCACCGGTCCATCGATCTGCCTGAGCGTCTGGCGCAGGTCGCCTTCGCGCAGATCGATAAAACGGCTCAAGCCCGCCTGCTCGAAGTGCGCCCGCGCCGCGCATGCCTTGTTGGCCTCGTATTCGGTGCCGATCACCACGCCGTCGCCGCCGGCGGCACGGACATTGTCACGCACGGCGGCTGCGAGATAGAGCGTCGAAACCCCGTAGGACGTGCCGATCTCGACGATCCTGCGCGCGTTGTTTGCGCGGCACAGCTGGTAGCAGAACTCCGCCTTGTCGGCATCGAGCGCGACAAGCTTGTCGCTGAGAAAGGCCCTGACGTCTTTCGCGGCAGACGGCTGCGTGAGGTTCGTCCGGCTGGCCTCGAAGCTTCGCATTGCCGCAGCCTGCTCGTCGCTTCGAGAATGCAGGCCGGCCAGCAGAGATTCCAGTTCCGGATCGCGAATAACACTCACGGGTTGCTCGCCTCCGCCGCCGGCACCTTGATCTCGGTCGGCAGGATCAGCGCCGCGACGATGGCGAGCAGGCACAGCGCGCCGAAGGCATGCAGCATGGTGACAAAGCCGCCCTGCTCGTAGAGCCAGGCCACCAGTCCGACCGAAGCGCCGGCAGCGGTGAAGCCGACGAAATAGCGCACGGCATAGGCGCGCGAGCGCCATTCCTCGCTGGTGTATTTGCCGACCATCGCGTCGTTGACCGTGACCTGCCCGAACGCGCCCATCACGATGCCGATCGAGACCAGGATCAGCGGCAGGTTCGAAAGCGTCGCGGCGAGATAGAGCAACGGCGCCAGCAGGAACGACAGCGGCAGCGCCACCGTCTTCAGCGAATGGCGGTCGAGCAGCTTGCCGATGGTATACTGCGTCATCGCCCCGAACACATAGACACCGGCTGCGATCAGCCCGAGCGCCGCCGGGCTTTTGGTGAGGTCGGCGAGCCGTTCGGCGAACAGCTTTGGCAGCGCCACCGTCACCGCGTTGAAAGTGGTGGAGATCGCGATCACCACGATCAGCAGCGCGACGATCACCCGCCACATGTCGCGCTTGGCGACGCGCGCCTGCGCCGCCGCTTGCTTGCTGCCCTTGCGGTCCTCATGCACCACCAGCATCGCAAAAGCGATGCCGATCAGTACCGTGACGCAGCCTGGAATGATGAAGGCCCAGCGCCAGCCGAGGTATTGGCCGATCACGCCGGTGACCAGCGCCGAGGACGCCACGCCGAGATTGCCCCAGACGCCGTTCAGCCCCATCTCGCGGCCGAGCTTGTCGGCATAGGAGACGATCATCGCGGTGCCGACAGGATGATAGATCGAGGCGAAGATGCCGATCGCAAGCAGCGCCGCGCCGAGCTGCAGCGGCGTCTGCACGAAGCCGACCGAGATCACTGACAGCCCGATGCCGATGAAGAAGATCACCATCATGTGCCGCCGGCTCCAGCGGTCGCCGAGCCAGCCGGTGATCAGCGAGCCCGCGCCAAAGGCGACGAAGCCCGGCGTCGCAAAGGGAAGGAGCTCCGAATAGGCCATGCCCAGCGCCGGCCCCATGACGATGACGGCGGCGGCGAAGATCAGCATCGCATAATGGTCGATGAAATGGGCGGCGTTGACGAAGGCGATCACCCGGCTGGGGCTGTTCATTTTGCTTCTCTGGCGATTCCCGGTTTTTGCGGAAATAGGTTATACGGATTTTGCCTGACGGGATGCAGCCAATGACTGTCGCCGAACCGCCACTGATTGCCATTCTGCGCGGCCAGCGCTCGACCGGCGACGGCCTGCATCTGGTGTCCCGCAGCTACAAGAAGGGGCTGCGGCTCGACCCGCACATGCATCGCGAGGCGCAGCTGGTCTATGCCGCGAGCGGCACCATGCAGGTGACGACGCCGAAGGGCCGCTGGCTGGTGCCGCCGGACCGCGCGGTATGGGTGCCGGCGCGGCTGGTGCATGCCATCGACGTGCTCGCCGATATCGAGATGCGCACGCTCTATTTCGACCTCGCCTGGCTGAAGCGCGAGCGCCGCAGCCCGAGCCTCAAATCCGAATTCGTGGTGCGGGTCTCGCCCCTCCTGCACCAGGCGATCCTCGCGCTGTTCGACGAGCGCAACAGGGCCGAGCGCATCGCGCTGCTGATCAAGCTCGTGATGCACGAACTGCACCAGGCCGAGGATTCCACGACCTTCATTCCGCTGCCGCACGAGCCGCGCTGCCGCCGCGCCGCCGAGATCGTGCTGGCGGCGCCCGCCGCCGCCCACGAGATCGAGACGCTGGCGCGAGAGGTCGGCACCTCGGCGCGGACGCTGTCGCGGCTGTTTGCCGCGGAGACGCAGCTGAGCTTCAAGACCTGGTGCCAGCGCGCGCGCATCGCGGCGGCCATCGAGAAGCTGTCGACGGATGCCCGCGTGTCGGTCAAGCAGCTCGCCGCCGACTTCGGCTATTCCAGCGTGCCGGCGTTTTCCCACGCGTTCCGGCAGGTGACCGGCAAGACGCCGACGGAATTCGTGGACACGAAATAGGCCCTACTCGTCACACGCGGGCTTGACCCGCGTGTCCATCATTCTTCGAGTAATTCTTCCTCGCAAGATGGATCGCCGGGTCAAGCCCGGCGATGACGAGTGTTTTTTCCACTGCCGCATTTCCTGGCAATCCGCCCGGCTTGACCCGGCCTGACTTCGCCTTAAATCCTATGTAGGATTCGCCGTCTTCCGGACTAGACTACGTTCCCATGGCCAACGCCTTCTTCTCCGACCTGCTTGCGACGATCTCCGAGCGCGGCCGCAGCCTGCTGCGCCGCGGCGATCCGGCCGACGGCAAGGAGGATGCCTCCGACCTGATCGAACTCTGCGAGGCGCTGCTGTCGGGCCGCGGCGAGGCCTCGGGCACCGCCATGGCGCGCGAGGTGCTCGACCGTTATCACGACCTCGACGACGACGGCCGGCGCAGCTTCTTCGAGGGCCTGGCGCGCAATTTCGGGCCGGACAAGGACAAGCTCGCCGAGGCGATCAAGGCCTGGCAGGAGCTGCCGGGCGACGGCAATGGCTCTAATCTGCACTTTGCATCGGAACCGCGGCGGCAGGAGCTGATCCGCCGGCTGAACCGGGCACCGGGCGGCACCGGCGACCTGGTGGCCATGCGTTCCGACCTGCTCACTCACATGGATGGCCGCAAGGACCTCGCCGCGCTCGACCGCGACGTCGTCCACCTGCTCGGCTCGTGGTTCAACAGGGGGTTTCTCGTGCTGCGCAGGATAGACTGGTCGACACCGGCTAACATCCTCGAGCAGATCATCCGCTATGAAGCCGTGCACGAGATTCGCGACTGGGACGATCTGCGCCGCCGCATCGATCCCGCCGACCGCCGCTGCTACGCCTTCTTCCATCCCGCGCTCGCCGACGCGCCGCTGATCTTCGTCGAGGTGGCGCTGACCGAGACGATTCCAGGCGCGATCGCGCCGCTGCTTGCGGTAGATCGCAAGCCGGTGCCGATCGAGCGCGCCCGCACCGCGGTGTTTTATTCGATCTCCAACACCCAGCGCGGACTCGGCGGCATCTCCTTCGGCAATTTCCTGATCAAGCAGGTGGTCGAGGAGTTGCGGCGCGAACTGCCGAAGCTCGACACCTTCGTGACGCTGTCGCCGGTGCCGGGCTTCATGCAGTGGCTGAAGCAGGCCGACGACGTGCCGCTGTCGGACCAGGACCGCGAGGTGCTGAAGCAGCTCGACAACCCCAAATGGTTCGAGGAGGTAGACGCCGCAACGGAGCTGCGTGCGCTGCTTGAGCCGCTCGCGGCCTATTATTTCCTGAAGGCCCGCACCTCGAAGGGACGGCTGATCGATTCGGTCGCCCGCTTCCATCTCGGCAACGGCGCACGGCTGGAGCGGATCAACTGGCTCGGCGACCTCTCGCCCAAGGGCCTGCGCGAATCCGCCGGCATCATGGTGAACTACCTCTACCGCCTCGAAGACATCGAGAAGAACCACGAAGCCTATGCCAATGACGGCGAGGTCGTGGCTTCGAGCGCAGTGAAGAAGCTGTTGAAGACCGAGGGCCGCAGGCTGCTCGACATGCGGCTCGGCTGACGAGGACGTTGTCGTCCACGCGACGGCCGTGGCTCGGCGGTTGCTCTATGTCGGTTGTTGGCAGCTTTGAGACATGCCAGCCCGCTCTCAGCATGTCTGTTGACGGGGGTAGATCGGAAGTGAGCGGCAGACGGTCAAAACGCCGCCTTTGACCCGTTTCGGACGTGGCGCTCCACTCAAAGCCGAAACCAAGGCAGAGTGAGATAGACGCAAGCGACCATCGCGAGGGCAGGAATTACCCACACCCATCCCGGCCAAACGTACCGCGCCGAACAACCGGGTAACGACGCCACAACAAGGCCGATCATCAGTGCCCCGAGTGCAGCCGTCGCCGCCCAGCCGTACCAGTACATAGCGGGAGCAAGAAATCCCATTGCGGCGTCGGCAACATCTCCTGTGTGATGCGCACCCGCCAGCACGATACCGAGCGACGGAAAAACGGTGAACAGGGCCAAATCCTTTGCGACGGCGATCACGTAGAGAACCGCGAATGTCGGCCCGAAAGTGAATGCGAAACGGCGAAACCAATCTAATGACGTCATGAGCCAAAACCCAAGATGTTATTTGCGACATGACCAGTCAGGAAGTTCCACCAGACGATAAAGGCAAGGATCGACGTGAGCGCAATGCGGGGCTGAGCAGGCTCACCGGCACGCGGTCGCCGCCAGAAAACCCAGTAGGCTGGTAGGAGTGCCAGCCCGATGGCTGCGAAGTGCTCCTTGAGGTCGAAGAAACCGAGGAAATGCCAATGACCCGCACGCTCCAACTCGGGCCTGATGTCCACACGGAAATAAAGGTAGATGATCCCACCTAGCAGCGTGGAGGCGGCGTACAGAACGATCACGGCGTTAGCGAATGAAGCAGACGGCACGGAACGAAAGCGGCCGAAGAAAGAACCTCGCCGGACGCCCGCCGACGCCCACGCCGCTAGAGTCTGGTGGGTTACTGCGCCAAGGAGCGCCACCGCGACCAAGCCGTGAATGATCAGGAGAATTGTCGCCAGAACCTTACTCCCGCATCACCCGCTTCCTGTTACGTGAAGAGCTGCTCAATTCCGAATGGCTCTGCCGACCATGGGCGGAAGCGATTGAGGGTGAACTTTGTCTTCTGACCCGGTTCGACATCGACAAGGACATAGTTGTATTCCTCTTGGGGAGGCTGACCCTTCCAGTAAAGATCGGGCGGATAGTCAGCTGGCACCTTGATGCTCGTGCGACCGGGAAGGATTGGGTCTTGTTCCGCGCCGCCACCGCCCAGCATCAAATACTTCACCCCATCTACTTCGTAGATTTCGGTGGTGTGGACGTGCCCGTTTAACACGATCACCTCCATGTCCTTGGCATACGACGCTATCACCTTGTGCGGATTGTCGGGGGCCGGGATCGGACCCAAACCCGAGCGTGCAAACACGGGATAATGGAAGACGATAAAGGCCTTGCGAATGCCATTGGCCTTGGCTTCGTCCATCCACTTCTGAAGCTGTGTCATCTGCTCAGCATACTTCGGCCGATCAGCGTCCCATTGTGAGGGCGACCGATAATCGTACTTGCCGCTCCAAAGATAGATGAAACGGGTGCCCTTAAAGTCGAATTTGTAGATGAGGTTTTCCGGCGTGACGCCGAATTTCTTCAGATAGGGCAACGCCGAAAGAACACCCTCGATTTTCGGATCGGCCCACACCTCATGATTACCCACACTCATGAAAAATCGGCCGTCCAGCCCGGCTGCGCGCATCTCGTCATCCGGCACGGGTAGCTTCTTCAACATTGTGTCGTTCACGCGCTTCCAGTATGGGCTATCGCTGACCGTCAAGCCCTGATTGCCCCACCATACGGCGTCACCGCTATTGACCACGAATTTGGCGCGACCGGATTGAACGTCCCTCACGATTTCACGGGTCACCCATTCGCCGCCTTGAAGCCGAAACATTGTCCGATGGACGCCGGGAAGCAGTTTCAAGTCTTCAACTGATGCCTCGGTGACCCAACCTTTATCCACCGTCAGAGTCATGACTTCCGTCTTGGACGCAAACGGCATGACTACCTTGATCAGCTCCTTTGTGGTGGGATCGAAGATCATCTTCACATCCTTCGCCACAACGGCCTCGGCGACCTTCTCGGGCATGACCAGCCCGAACATCTCCACGAAGAACTTGTTGAGGTCCGGCTGTCCCTCTTTCAACGGGAGGTACATCATCGGTCGGGTATCGCCGACCGCAGCGAACGAAAAGCCGGTCCCGGCGGGAAGTGGTGATTGCGCGGTCGCTGTCTCCACGCTTGCGACGAGTGGTACGGTGACCACAGGCAGCGCAGCGAGACCCCCAAGCACAAGGCGACGGCTAGGGCCGTTGGATGATTTGGATGATTGCATGATCATTATCCCTTCATTCAGGAGGGGGAACGCCCCTTGGGCTTTCACTCATTCAGTTGAGATAAATCAAAGTCCTGTAATTGGCAGGACCATTCCATCACCGTGCCAGCGCGCAAAGTCAGGATTGGGCATTATCGCAGGCCGCCAAAGGGACGCTATGCAAATACGGCATGTACACCCTTAAGAGGAGTGGCCGCCGAGTTCCGTCGTTGGCACAAAACGGACATGGCGACGGTCGTCAGCGATGTCTGCTTTTGGCGGTAACGCGGACATCGGTCATTGCAGGCATGTCCGATCATGGGTGATCAGGGCAGTCGCTCACAACCGGGCGAGGAGCTCCGCCTTCTTGGCTGCGAATTCTTCCGATGAGAGAATGCCTTTCTTGTGCAATTCGGCCAGCCGCTCGATTTTGACGAAGAGGTCCGTTTCCTGGACACTGTCGGGCCGATACGGCTCGCTGGCAGGCGCCACCCGCGGTTCCGGAGCCTTGGTTTGCACGCCCTCCACCGAGACGACCGGCAAAGTTGAGACACTAACTGTCCCATGCTGGCTGGTAAGGGTAAGTGAGCCGCCGCGCCCCTGCTGCTGAGAGACGCCACTAATCTGGTGATCCAGCGTGTCGTAGATGGTTACGTGTCCATTCAGCTCTATTGCTAATCGACGCTTTTGGTTGAAATAGGCATAGCGGACTTGGTTCTGCGCGCCAGTCCCGTTGGGAAACCCAAGTTCCGCTGGCCACCATTGACCCGACGCTCGGCCGGGTGTCTCTGGTACGAATAGGCTGACCGAACCTGTATCTAAAACGTCGTGGCCGCCCTCCTGCTGACCGCCACCCTGTCTCTGTGACTGCGACTGAAAGCCCGCCGGGAATGGCTCGAAGGGTTGCATAGCCAAGATTTGCGACAGCTCGGAACACAAGCCGTCGACCTTCGCCTTGAGGCCGTGATTGAACATGTCGCCGACCATCGTCATGCCACCCAGCATCCACTGCCCGGCACCACCCAGTTCGGGATGGTCAAACTGCGCCATCGAGCCTTTGCTGTTCAGGAGGGCCTGCAACAACGTCATCACCGCGTCGGCACTGACTCCGTAACGCTGAGCTAGATCGTTCATTTTCTGCAAGCCTTGGTCGGTTAGGCGGGGCAAGGGGTTGTTCCTTAGCGGCGGGAAGATATGACGCGCCGCGCATAGTAGAAACCGAGTCCGTTGTCGGTGCAAGAACGGACGTGACGCGATCTTCGCGCCATGTGAAACGGCGATACTGCAATGCCTCGCCTTTGACACCGATCGGCCACAGGTTGCGTCGAAGCAGCACTCGCAACCGACATCGGATCGGAATAGTCTTGCGCCCGCATGATCGGATCAACCGGTCGGCGCAACCATCGGGAGGATTTCATGACACGCGACGTGCGAGAGGCTCCGCAATCCGTGATTTCACGACGAACCTTCGCTCACGGCATGGCGGCCGGCGCTGCTGCCACCGTGCTCGGCGCCGGCAGCGCGCTGGCCCAGCAAAGCAGCGAGGCGGCGCCGCCGACGACCATCACCAGCCCGCCGCGCGATTTCAGCCCCGCCGGCGCCCCGACCACCTATTTCTGGGACCCCGACATCATCGCGGTCGATCCGTCATTCAACGACCTCGCCCAACCCAACACGTCGATCAAGCGTCTCCACACCGGAGTGCTGTGGGCCGAAGGTCCGGCCTGGAGCGCGCAGGGCCGCTATCTCTTGTGGAGCGACATTCCCAACAACCGGCAGATGAGGTGGTCGGAGGACGACGGTCGCGTCAGCGTGTTCCGCTCGCCGTCCAACAACTCCAACGGCAACTCGTTCGACTTCAATGGCCGGCAGCTCTCCTGCGAGCATCTCACCCGAAGGGTGGTGCGCTACGAGCACGACGGCACGGTTACCGTGCTCGCCGACAACTACAACGGCAAGAAGCTCAACTCGCCCAACGATGTCGTCGCCCACCCCGATGGCAGCTACTGGTTCACCGATCCGCCCTATGGCGGCCAGCTTTACGAGGGCGAGCCGGATGCTCCGGGCGGCTCAACCAATCCGGGCGGCAAGCTCAATCCGCGGATCGGCCAGCCTGCCGGCTTCGTGCCGGGAAAGCGCGAACTTCCGACCAACTGCTATCGTATCGATCCGAGTGGCCGCCTCGATCTCGTGGTGACCGAGGACCAGGTGCCGGATCCCAACGGCCTCTGTTTCTCGCCGGATTTCAAGAAACTGTACGTCGTCAGCACAGGCAAGGGGCCGGGCGACACCGGGCCCGGCGGCAAGGGCGACGTGTCCGTGTTCGATGTCGGCACCGACAACAAGCTCAGCAATCAGAAGCTGTTCAGCGACTTCATGGTCGACGGCGTGAAGTGCGGTCCGGACGGCGTGCGCTGCGATGTCAACGGCAATGTCTGGGCCTCAAGCAACGCCGGGCGCCACGTGGGCTACAGCGGCGTCACGGTATGGACGCCGGACGGCAAGCTGATCGGCCGGATCCGCCTGCCCGAGGTGTGCGGCAACATCTGCTTCGGCGGCCCCAAGCGCAACCGCCTGTTCATGGCCGCGAGCCAGTCGCTCTACGCCGTCTATACCGCCACACAAGGCGCAGGACCGGGCTGATCAATCCGCGATAGCGCGATGCGGCAAAGGAGACGTCGGCATGACCTGCCGGCGCCTCTTTGTACGTGAGGCACCTAAACGTCAGTGACGCGCTCCGGATCGGCCGACGCCAGTGCAGCCGCACGTTCGGCCCGCGGCGGATAGATCCACACGGTGTTGATCTCCTGCTTTGTCTTCTTTGCCACCTCGCCGACCATCTCCACCTTGCGGTCCCAGCCCCGCGTGAAGAGCGCGCCGGCTTCTCCGAGGTCGAGACAGGTGACGTAGGCCTTCTGGTGGTATGGCTTGGTCGGAACTCCCAAGAGTTCGGCGGCAGCATTGTTGCCGGCAAAGGCGCCCATCCGCGTCGCGTGCTGGCACGACATCAATGCGTAATTGCCGACATCGTCGCTTGCGGCCCTGGCGGCATCGCCGGTGGCGAAGACGCCGGCGACCCCCGGCACGCGCAAATCGCGATCGACAAGCAGCCGGCCGAAATTGTCGCGCTCGGCGGGGATCTGCGCGGTCAGCGGAGCGGCGCGAATGCCCGCCGCCCAGATCACCGTCTCGGCGTCGATGCGTTCGCCGGAGGTCAGCGTGACGCCGGATTCGTCGAGCGACGCGACGCCGGCGCCGAGCCGGGTTTCCACACCGAGCTTGCGCAGCGCGTCCTCGATGACGGGGCGAGGACCCGCACCCATATCGGGTGCGATCGCACTGTTCCGATCGACGATGATGACGCGCGGCCTCACATCCTTGCCGAGGATCGCACGAAGCCGCGCCGGCATCTCGGTGGCCGCCTCGATGCCGGTGAAGCCGCCGCCGGCAACGACGACCGTGTCGCGCCCGTTCAATGCCGGCCGGTCAGCCAGACCATGCAGATGCCGGTCAAGGGCAATCGCGTCGTCGAGCTGGTCGACGCTGTGGGCGTGCTCGGCAAGGCCGGGAATGTTGGGACGGAACAGCCGGCTGCCGGTGGCGACGACCAGCCGATCGTAGGAGAGCGTCTTCTTCTCACCTTCGGCAGCAACGATTTCCACCGTTTGGGATTTGGTGTCGATCGTCTCGGCGCTGCCTTGCACATAGACAACGTCGATGGCCTTCAGCACATCCAGCAGAGGCGCCGTTAGCGTCTCGGGCTTCGGTTCGTAAAGCCGTGGGCGAACCACGAGCGTCGGCTCCGGTGCAACCAGCGAGATTTCGAGCTCCTCGGGCGAAACGCCCTTGATGTCGCGCAGGCGGGCGGCGGAAAGTGCGGCGTACATGCCAGCGAAGCCGGCGCCAATGATGACTAGTGGTTCATCACCGTGATTTTGACTCTTTGGCGGTGGCTGGATAGGCGCGGCCGAGTTTGGCGCGGGCTTTGTCTGTTGTGAACATCCATTTGATGCGGGCTCGGGTTTTATTCCGCCTCTTTTGCCATGCTGCGATCTCGTTTCGGAGCCTTTTGGGATCGTCGATGCGACGGCCAAGACACTGGCGCTGTAGCACGCTGATCTCGCACTCGACCATATTGAGCCAACTGGCGTGCTTCGGGGTGAAGTGGAATTCGAGGCGGCGCAGGATACGCCGGGCCTCGGCGGGCGCGAAGGCCTCATACAGCGCCCCAGGCTTGTGGATCGACAAGTTGTCCTGCACGACACGGATGCAGGCGGCGTCGGGATAATGGACGTCGACGAGATCACGCATGCAGTAGGCGTAGTCCACGGCGGCGCGGCGGTCGGTGACCTTGACGTTGCGCCAGCCCCGATGTGGATCGAAGGTGACGAAGAGATTGGCGGTGCCGTTGCGGCGATACTCGTAATCGTAGCGCTCGCGTCGTCCCGGTTGGGCCGGGACCGGCTGGCGCACCTCGCCGATCAGCTGGACGGGGGTCTCGTCGAAGCAGACCAGGGGCCGCTCAGGATCAGGCGCTTCA
Source organism: uncultured Alphaproteobacteria bacterium (assembly GCA_963847045.1). GTDB lineage: Bacteria > Pseudomonadota > Alphaproteobacteria > Rhizobiales > Xanthobacteraceae > Bradyrhizobium. Next base: position 32,910 of record CAWJYQ010000026.1, read on the forward strand.
GCATAGAGATCGAGCACATCTTCCATGCGAGCGACATATTCGCCGTCGACATGGGGAATGCACCACATGTCCCTGCGCCACGGCTTGAGGTCGTTCTCGGCCAGCCGGCGACGCACGGTCTCGCCCGACAGGCTGTTGTGATCGGTGAGCTTGACCATCGTGTCGGCCAGCAGGATCAGCGTCCAGCGTTTGCAGCCCGCGGGCGGCTTGGCGCATGCGGTCGCCACCAGCAGGGCTTCCTCCTTGCCGGTCAGCTTGCGCTCAGCGCCCGGACGTGGCTCCTCGCTCAAGGCCCGCTCCAGATTGCCTTCCACGAAGCGGCGTTTGGTCCGGCCGACGGTGGAGAGGCTGACACTCACGGTCCGGGCAATCTCCTCGTCGCGGCAGCCTCCATCGGCCGCCAGCAAAATCTGCGCCCGCTTGAGCTTGCGGGCGGCGTGCTTGCCGCCGCCGAGCATCGCCGTCAGTTCATCCCGCTCGGCTTGGCTCAATTCGACCCGATAACGTACATTCATGCTTTGCCTCCTTGTCGGAGGCCGGGACGAATCCAACGATGAGTTAAAAATCAGGCGCGCGCTTCACCGAGAAGCAGGGTTATTACCTGGCCTTCATCCATACCTACGCCCACATGTTCGGACGTCCCCCCGCCGAAGCCGACATCCAGCGCCACTTCCGCGTCAGCCCGCCTTCGGTCCACCAGATGATCATCACCCTCGAACGAAACGGCTTCATCCGACGTCAACCCGGCGTCCCCAGAAGCATCGAAATCCTCGTGCCGCCGGAAAGCTTGCCGGTCCTCGAATGGCTCGGTATCAAAACGTCAAAATCACTGTGATGAACCACTAGACGATCGATTTCATGAAACCTGCATCAAGGAACCAATGGGTTGATGGCGGATTCCTTGTTTTGCGGTTGGCGAAACGAGGAGCGGCATCATGGCAGGATGGCGGCGAGTAATCGAATTGGCAATGACCTGCGAAGAGATTGAAAGATTGACGGCTCTTTCGCGGTCGCGAACCGAGCCGGCGAGCCGGGTATCGCGGGCGCAGATGCTGCTGGCCTATCGCGAGAATCCTTCGTTCTGTGCGGTGGGGCAAAGAGTTGGGGTTCACCATCAAACGGTTCAGCGCTGCGTGGAGCGGGCGCTGGGCTATGGGCCGCTGGCGGCGATCGAGGATCGGCCACGGCCGGGCAAAGAACCGGTCATCACGCCGGAGGCCAAAGCCTGGTTGGTGTCGCTGGCGTGCGACAAGGCCAAGGAGCACGGCTATCCGCATGAGTTGTGGACGACGCGGCTTTTGGCCCGTCACGCACGCGAGCACGGCCCGACGGCCGGGCACCAATGTCTCGCCAGGCTGGTTCAAGGCACGGTGTGCAAGATCCTCGGCCAGGAGGAAATCAAGCCGCACAAGGTGCGCTACTATCTGGAACGTCGCGATGCCGAGTTCGAGCAGAAGATGGCCGAGGTTCTGTGCGTTTATCGCGAGGTCCAGCTTCTGAAGAGAGCCGCCGCCAAGTCGCGCAAAGCCATCAAGCGAGTGGCGATCGTTTCCTACGACGAAAAGCCGGGAATCCAGGCCATCGCAACGACAGCACCCGATTTGCCGCCCAAGCCCGGCGTCCACGCGACCTTCGCGCGGGATTACGAGTACAAACGTCATGGCACGCTGAGCCTGTTGGCCGGAATTGACCTGCTTACCGGGAAGGTCCATGCGCTCGTCAGAGACCGCCACCGCAGCCGGGAGTTCATCGAATTCCTCAAGTGTCTCGACGCCGCTTATCCGGCCAGCACCGCGATCAAGCTGATCCTCGATAATCATTCCGCGCACATATCGAGAGAAACAAGAGCCTGGCTCGACGCTCGACCGCCTGGACGCTTCGAGTTTACCTTCACGCCCAAGCATGGTTCGTGGCTCAATCTCATCGAGGGCTTCTTCTCCAAATTCGCGCGGTCGGTCCTGCGCCACATCCGGGTCACCTCAAAACACGAACTCAAAGAGCGCATTATGGCCGGCATCGACGACGTAAATCGCCACCCCGTCATCCACACTTGGTCATACAAACTCGCCGACGCCGCCTGATATGATTTCGAACCAAGGAAACGCTGACCTAGTCGCATGTGATCTACTCCTGTGGTTTGACTTTCCCGGACGTAACCGCGTGATCGACGACCACGCGAAGCAAGTGAAACGAAGACGCTATGGAGAGGCGCAGTTCAGAATTGACGAGATTGGCATGGGGCGTTCACATGCCGCGCGGCAGCCTCCAGAACCCAGCGCCCAGCCGCTGTGAAAGAAAATCGGCTGAGCGGACCTCGGAGGCCCGAAGATTTGCGCGCCATCGTTGATCATGATGGAAGTCATGGGATTGGCGCTTTGAGCGGCTTGTGCCGAAGTTTCCGTTTCTTCGCCCGCTCCTGAAGTGAAGCGAACGCTCAGTGAAAGTCCGTACACGAGGGCGGTCGCGACTATTCTGCGTCTCGGTGCGATTGCGAAGCTCTTCCAAGCCATCGTTTGTCTCCATCCGTTGTTGCGTGGGTACTGCGTGATTTTGCGAATTGGGTCTGTTCACGGCCCCAGTCGCGAGCGTCGGTGCGCGTTCTAAGCGCGTGCGGCTCTAGCGTCTTTCCCAAAGCGGCCGCGCTTTGCCCGATCCTGCTCCAAGTGCGTCGACGCTTTCAAAAACGCACGACTGCATCCGGCGGTGATTTGCCCAGTCGGTTGGGCGACCACTTTTCGCAACGCTGGACCGGATGAAACGACCTTGAAATCGCTCTGAAAAATGCCTTGCCGTGATCGATGCGACAGGCTGTCACAACAACTACTCGTTACATGCGGAAGCTGGACCGCCGCTCGGCGATCCCCGATAATGAGCGGCGACCTCGCGAGGCGGAACGATTATGAGCTGCCTCCAATCCAATTCCCACGGATGGGGCCGACGCAAATGACACAAGCGGGCGTGTACGGACAGAGACTCGGGCGGCCCTTGCATCTGAAGGACGCGCCCTCGCTGATTACGCGTTCCCTGCGCAGCGCCGAACTCGCGGTCACCGAAACCCGGGACGATGATCCCGTGCCGGGTCTTTCCGGCTCGATGCCAAGCGAGGATGCCTATCTCGTCAGCCTCAAATTTCGAGATTACAGGGATTGCGAGTGCTGGGAGCGCGGCCGATGCGTCATCAAGACGGACGTCCGGGCCGGCGCAACATATCTGTACGACCTGAAGCGCGATCCGCGCTACGTGATCGACAAGCCGTTCCACTCCGTCTTCTTCTATTTGCCGCGCTCGGCGCTCGACGACATCGCCCAACAGGCCGGCGCACCACGCGTTGGCGAACTCGCCTATCAGCCCGGCATCGGCCATGACGATTCCGTCGTCCGTCATCTCGGTGCCTCGCTGCTGGAAGCGCTGCATCGGCCGGACGAAACCAACCAGCTTTTCATCGATCACATGATGCTCGCGCTCACCGCGCACGTCGCCCAGGCCTATGGCGGACTGCAGCGCGTCCGCGAACCGGCCCGCGGCGGTCTTGCCCCGTGGCAGGCCAAGCAAGCCTGCGAAAAACTCGAGTCCGACCTCGGCGGAAGGCTTTCACTGGAACAGGTCGCAGCCGAGTTTGGCCTGTCGGTCAGCCATTTTTCACGCGCGTTCCGGATCTCCACCGGCCTGCCGCCGCACCAATGGCTGCTTCACCAGCGCATCAAGGCGGCCAAGCAATTGCTGACGGTGCGCGACCTGCCGCTATGCGAGATCGCGATGTCGGCCGGGTTTGCCAATCAAAGCCACTTTACGCGGGTGTTCTCGTCCCTGGTCGGCGTCAGCCCGGGAGCATGGCGCCGCGAAGCGCTCGGCGCCCCCGAAAGCGAGACGTGATCTTGGATTATGCAGGCGTCGCGCCGGATCAGCGGCGCTTCGCCAACGAGATGGTGTAAGCGGCGCGGCGCGCCGCAAAGATCTCGTCCGGCGGATGACCGATGCCGTCGGCGAGATTGGCCGGGTTGAAGATGGATACATCGCACGCGTCGTTCGCTTCGATGCCGGTGATCACGATTGTTCCCAGCCGCACTTCTTCCCGGCTGTCCTCATCGGGCCATCGGATGGTGACGTCCAGGGTGGGGTCGCCGGGACGGCCGAGCAGCGCCATCACGTTGAACCGGACATCGCCTGCAGCGATGCGGTTTTCCAGGTCATCGTGCAGGAAGTCGGCAGACTTCGCCCTCGTCTCGGCCTCGGTCAGCGTGACGTCTCCGCCGACCGGAACCACCTTGAACTTGATGAACCGCGTCTCGCCTTTGGAATTCGTTGCGGGGAAGGAGTGCACGCCCCAATAGGTCGTTCCGGCAAAACTCCCGGGCAGCGGACGTGCGGCGACGTAGTTCGCCTGATGCAGCGTTTCGGGATTGGCGGCGGAAAATGCCTTGACCTTTTCCATATCCGGCTTGCCGTCGGGACCGGGAATGCGCGCCTTGAGGAACGCCAGCATCTGGTCGAGCGTCCTTGCAAAATGCACGGGAGCGCTTTCGAGGAGAATGTCCGAGCGATGGTCGTCGTCGCCGAGCTTGAAGCTGAGGCCGCGCAGCACGAGGTTGTTGGTATCCGCCACTTTGGGATTGCCGCCGCCCACCGAGAAGCGCGCCAGCACGCGTGATGGTTCGGTGAAGCTCCGGGATTTCGTGATCTCCCGTGCCCGTTCCGACGGGACGTAGGTGCCGCGAACACACCGGCCCTTGGCAAAGCTCGCGCGTACCTTTGGCGGATCACCAGCGACCGCTTTCAGGGCGTCAACGATGGAGGCCGGCGTGGCGGCGCCGGTTGGGAGCGGAGGCATGGCGGGTCCTTGGGTTTGACATTCGGTACACGTTTCTAGGTGCCGCACAGGTCCGGCGTCTTTCCCAAAGCGGCCATGCTTTGCCCGATCCTGCTTGGGGTTCGCGACCGCATTTCGCCGCCGGTCGATTGGGCCGCCAGCTCGATTTGGACTGGCTGTGTCTCCCCCTCCCCCGGCCCTGTAAAACCATTTGAAATTTCGGCGTTAAAGCGTAGGCTGTTGCTACTTCTGCGGGTGGCATCAGGAGGATCGGGATATGGCCACGGAACCGACGCCGGCAAGTCCATCAACTTCCGGAAAATCCGAGGGCATCGACAGCGACGGAAAGCTCGAGGAAGCAACGCTCAGGCGCTTCGTGTTCCAGACCTTCGGCCGCGCGCGCAGGACCCAGGATAGTCCGGTCATGCCGGACGTCTGGCTTCGCTACATCCGCCTCGCCGAGAGTTTTGCGAAGGCCCGGATTCAGCCCAATGTCAGCAAAACCCCGTTGAACGATCTGGTCGATTTGCTGCTCACTCCGTGGTCGGGAATACGACCTGGCTGGATCGCTCGGGAGCTGCGCAAACACTTGAGCCCCGAGGAGGAACCGCGTCCTGATCTGCTTAGCTCGGCACGCATCGCCTTGACCGACAGTCGCGTGGTCGTCTGCGCAAATCTCGAAACACTGGTCCGCTGTGTGGTGCCCCTTTCAACCTGGTGGAGAACGCTGTTCCTGAAAAAGCGGCAAGGGGAGAAAGACGAGAGACTGACCTTCGACGAGGTCTATGAACAGGTTGAAGCGGATATCGAGAAAACAAATAAACCGTCGGGGCCAAATATCGAGTTGTCTCGCTACGCTGCACTGGTCGGGTTCATAGCTTGCTTCACACGATCGAGACGGAAGCAGACTTCAGGAAACTGGCCCGGTTGGCCTATCGACTGGGGCCTCCCCCGGAGGCCGATGAGGTAGAAACGATCGAACCGGATGAGTCGACGCCAGACGCGCAAGAGCAGAAGGCCCTGCTTCGGAAAGTCTACCAACGGGCCAAGGACACTCTCCGTCTGGCCGAAGACTGGAACGATGCCGATCAAAAAGGTCTGTATCTGATCAACTTGAACAGGTCGGCAGCACAGACCCTTTTCGAGTCTCGAGCCACGGTCAAAGCCGATGCCGCGCACAGGCTTTTCAACATCAACACCACGGGAATTTCATTCGCCATCATCGACGGCGGCATCGATGCAAGGCATCCGGCTTTTCTGAAGCGATCGGATGATGACTTGAAAAAGCTGCTCGAAGCTCATGAGAAAGAGTTGCGCGAAACTTCCGGAAAGTCGCGTGCAGCCCGCGAAAAATTACGGAAGGCCGAGGAACGGTTCAAAGCCGACTGCCTGAAGTTCTCCAGAGTGTTGCGGACATACGACTTCACGCTGGTTCGTGACATCGTGGCCCGAGCCGTAGACAACGCGGAAATCACCGGGCGAAATCGTGAATTGATCGATCGCATCTTTGCCCAAGAAAAAGCCAAACAGGAAAGAGAAGGGTGGAATCCCCTGGATCATCTTAAAATTCGCTGCGACAGCGCGCGGGATCTCGATTGGGAGATTTTGGGTCCGCTCATTCGAGTCCCCCATGAACTGGAGATCGACAAAGACGAGAGCACGACCGCGGCGACGCCGGTCAATGCTGCGGAAGAAAATCAGATCAAGTATCGCATACCGGGCACTGACCACGGCACGCATGTTGCCGGAATCCTGGCGGCAGATCTTCCCTATGATCCCGGTTCGGGGCGGCAGCTGGAGGGCATGCCCCCATATTTCACTCTATGACCTCCGGGTATTCGACGATCGCGGCAAGGGCGACGAGTTCTCGATCCTGTGCGCGATCGAGTTTGTCGGATGGCTGAACCGGGATCGCAAGAACCCGGTCGTGCACGGCGTAAATCTGTCGCTGGCGCTCGCGCATGACGTGGACAGTTTTGCCTGCGGGCAGACGCCGATCTGCGAGGCGTGCAATCATTTGTGCGGCGCGGGCACCGTGGTCGTGGTTGCCGCGGGCAATACCGGCTTCGAGGGCGGCCCAGAAAAGCAGAGCCTTGGCACGGGTTATCGCCCGATCAGCATCACCGATCCGGGAAACGCCGAATCCGTAATCACCGTGGGTTCGACGCATCGCCGCGACCCGCATCTCTATGGCGTGAGCTATTTCTCCGCGCGCGGCCCGACCGGCGACGGACGGCGCAAGCCGGATATTCTGGCGCCCGGCGAAAAAATAACCTCCACAACTCGCGACGGAGGCAGTCAGCGGATGGACGGCACGTCGATGGCTGCTCCCCACGTTGCCGGTGCCGCCGCCTTGCTGATGGCTCGCCATCCGGAGCTGATAGGGCAGCCCATCCGGATCAAGAAAATCCTCATGGAAACCGCAACCGATCTCAATCGAGAAGCGAGTTTCCAGGGAGCCGGGCTGGTTGACGTTTTGAGAGCCTTGCAATCCGTCTAGCAAAGGAGGCAGCAACATGGTGACGCTGGAAGCATTGAACGCATTTTACGGCGACTGTCTGCTGCTCCGTTATCCCGGGCTCGATGGAAAAGAGAAGATCTGGATCATCGATGGCGGGCCCAAGGCAGAGACGGTCGGCAACAAGAAGATCGTGACCTGGAAAGACGTATTGTTGCCGCGCCTCAAGGAAATCAATCCGACCGTGCCACTGCCGATCGCGCTCGGCATGGTAAGCCACATCGACGAGGACCATATCTTCGGCATCCAGAAGCTTACCGGCACGCTGGTTGCACCGAAACCAAGCGAGCCGGCGGTCGTGAAGTTCGCTCGCTTCTGGTTCAATTCCTTCGAGAAGATTGTCGGCCCGAAGCCGACAGGCCTGTCCGAGGAAGTGAATGCCGAGACGGCATCCATGCAATCGGTTTTTTCGACGGAGAATCTGCCGGGGGTGGGTGACGAGCACGCCCAGGCCATCATGCAGAGCATCGGGCAGGGCAACGCGCTTGCCAGCGATCTGACGTCACTGGGACTGAAGGACAATCAACCGATCGGCGGTCTGGTGGTGGCGAAGAAGGGACAGCAGCCGATCCCGATCGAAGGTGCGAAGGTCACCATCGTCGGTCCAAGGCAGGATCGGCTGGAAACATTGCGAAAAGAGTGGGAAAAGGCGCTCAAGAAGCCGACCAAGAAAGAGCGCCAGGCGGCGCTTCAGGAGCTGTTTCTGCCCAAGAAGGAGCTCGACAAGTCCATACCAAACCTTTCGTCGATCGTCGTCCGCGTGGAAGTCGGGGGAAAGACACTGCTGCTGACCGGAGACGCACATGGCGACGACATTGTCGCAGCCTGGAAGGAATTGGGATTGCCGACCCCTGCGACCCTGGACGTGCTGAAAATGCCGCATCATGGAAGCATCCGGAACACGACCAGGCAGTTTCTCGATTTTTTTATCGCAGAGCACTACGTCTTCTCAGCCGATGGATCGTACGACAACCCCGATGCGCCTACGCTCGAGGCACTTGTGAAGATTCATGGCGATCGCAAGATCGTGATGCACTTCACCAATGAGGAGGTAGAGTGGGAAGAGCCGTACGAGCTCGAAAAAGGCGGCGCCAAGGTTCGCACACTGCCTGAACTGGTCGACGCACTGCACGCCGCCTATGGCGGACCGTGGAAGGCCAACTTTCGTGAACCATCGCAAAAGTCAGTCGTGGTGAACCTCGCCTAGAGCATGATCCAAAAAAGCCCGCCGGCAATGTGCCGGCGGGCTTCGCCTCAACGAAGCAGCACAAGGCTCAAGCACGATGGCGGTCCCAAAGTCGGCCGAGCCGAACGCCCGCTCAATCTGCCGATTTGACGGAGATCAAGGCGTCTGCGCCGAGGCCATCATCTGATGAGATGACAAAGGAGGAGGCCCGATGTCCGTATCAGAAATCGCGCAACGCCATTTTGCTGCCGCCGTGAAGGAAGCAGAGGCCGCCGGTCTCGATCACGATGGTCTCTGCCGCGCATTGCTGGGCCTGCTCGTCTCGGAATATCTGAAGACCAGGGACGTTACAGACGTTCAGTCGGAACTACGCTTTGTGGCCGACAATTGCGATCCCGATACCGATTTCATGTTCATGCGGCCCTAATCTGCGACGCTGCCTTCACCCTGACTTCGCGCGTTCGGCGGCCTGCTTCACGCGGTCCGGATCGGATGCGATCGCGACACCGGCGCGCTCCTCCTGCAACAGCATCACGACACGGGAGTCGCGGCCCTCCCAGCCGCGGTTGCAGGCCTCCGTCATCTCGGCATAGGCGAGATTGCAGATGCGCATGGGAACACCGAGTTCGCGTCCCAACTCCGTGGCAAGCTTGACGTCCTTGGTGGCGAGCTTCAGCGCGAAATTCGCCGGATCATATTTGCCCGGCAGGAACTGATCGAGCAGGCCGTCGAAGGTCAGGCGCCGGCCGCTGACACCCTGGCGCACGGCCTCCCAGAGCGCGACGGGATCCATGCCGGCCTTCACGCCCATGGTGAAGGTTTCGGCCAGCGCGCAGGTGACGGCGTAGCTCGACATGTTGTGCACGAGTTTTGCCACTGTGGCGCTGCCGATGGTCCCGATATAGGCCGGCCGGTCGCCCATCGCGTCGAGCACGGCCTTGTACCTGTCGAAGCTGGCCTTGTCGCCGCCAACCCAGATCGCCATCTTGCGCGACGCTGCCCCCGACGGCCCGCCGCTCACGGGTGCATCGAGCATGTGCGCGCCCTTGGCTGCAAAGGCATCGTGAATCTTTTTCACCACGCTTTGGGCATTGGTCGACATGTCGAAATAGACCCCTCCCTTCCTGATGCCCTCGATCAGGCCGTCGGCACCGAGCGCGACGCGTTCGACATCGGCCGGCTCGGGCAGCGAAGTGAAGATGACGTCGCATTTTTCGGCTAGCGCCCTGGGCGTGTCGGCCCATTCGGCGCCACCCTGCAGATGATGGCTCGCCGACTGGCGATGCAGGTCGTGCACGATGAGCTTGTAACCGGCCTTCTGGATGTTGGTGGCCATCCTGCCACCCATGGTGCCGAGCCCGATGTAGCCAACCACAATGTCGTTCGCCATCGCTCAGCCCTCCTCGCCTTCGACCAGCACGGTGTAGGCAATCTGCGCGGCCGACATCGCGGCCGGCCAACCGGCGTAGAACGCCATGTGGGTGATGACCTCGGTGATCTCTTCCTGCTTAACGCCGTTGTCGATGGCGCGCGAAAGATGCGAGACAAGCTGCTCCGGCCGATAGGTCGCGACCAATGCCGCGACCGTGATGAGGCTGCGGTCCCGCTTGGAAAGGCCCTTGCGCTCCCAGAGGTCGCCATAGACGACGTCGTTGGTGTAATCGACCAGCGCGGGCACAAAATTCTTGATGCGGTCCCGCTTGGCTGACGGCGGTGCCTTGGCCATTTTTCTCTCCCTGTTGTCATGTTGTTGAGGACCGTGCGCGCGAGGCACCGGCCCGTTATTGGCGGAGGGTCTTCTGTAACATCGACGGGATGGAGTGTCGACAGAACGCCGGTTGCCGACCGATCGTTACGCGCTAGCGTTGTGGTCCCATCATGCGGCTCGAGTTTTCCGCGCAGAGAACATGGTGATGCAGATTGGCGATCCACTGCCGGCCGGAAACCGTGAGATTCAACAGCTTGATGCCGTCGCCGATATGCATCGAGACGGAATTCCAGAAGAACGAGGGATATCTGTCGATCAGATCCGCCGGCGACGAATAGCCGAGCTGGCGGTTCTGTCCGGTTTCTTCGAATTCAAAGAACAGCGCGTTTGCCTTCTTTGGATACATCGGATCGCCCAGTTGTCCGATCAGGTCGGCGGCCTGCACCAGTTTCGGCTCCAGCCCGACCGTCTCGACGGTCTGATCGACGCTCGCGGGAAACCGGGTCATCTCGATGGCCCTCGCAACCCGTTTCGCATCCACGAGCGGCGAACTGCCGAGCCGTTCGATCGCGAACATCTTGGAGCGATCGACGTGATAGGGCATCAGCGCGGCATCCGAGGCCCCGCGCGGAAGCTGGATCTTCTTGTTCTCTTCGTTGATGACGAACTCGGTTTCGGTATCGCCGCTGAGGACGCCGCGCACATAGCCGATGTCGTGCAACAGGCAGGCGGTGATGAGATGGCTGTATTCGTCCGGCTCGATGCGATGGGAGAGCGAGAGGCCCTGCAGCAGGTCGCGGCCGACCAGCGTCACCAGAAACGTGTGCTCGAGATTGTGGTAGAGCGCATCGCTCTGTCCGATGCATTCGATGGTGCTTCGCGTCATCGATCCCAATCGTTCGGCTATCTCGTCATGGGCGGGGCCGAAGATCTTGCGAAAATCCTTCACCAGGAATCTGCTCAGTCGCTTCGCCGCTGATGCCGTGATGGTTTTCACCAACATTCTCCGCATGACCGAACAATGCAGGCGACGATAGCACCTCGGCCAATGGCTTCAAACAGGCGGTGAGAATTACGGCCCAATCATGTGCCGGTTAAGCCGCAAAACGGGCGTTCTCCGATACCTTCTGTCGGAGCAAGTGCATCGCAGCGAAGTAGCCGACTTGTCCGATCGCTTGCTATCGCTCGCCGGGCGCGGTGAAGAATTTCTCACCATAGGCGAAACGGTTGGGCTTCAGGAAAAAGCCGAGGATCACCGCGCCGTTCGGCGCCACCGCCTCGTGCTGGTTGCCGGCCGGGCGCCAGACGAACTGACCGGGGCCGCACTTGCCTTCATGGTCCTCGAGCGAGCCCTCGATCACATAAGTCTGCTCGAGCGCGGTGTGCTCGTGCAGCGGCACGACGGCGCCCGGCGCAAGCTTGAACAGCGCGGTGGTGATACCGCTGTCGTCGGTATAGAGCACCTTGATCTGGATGCCCGGAAACTTCGTCGCCTCCCAGGGCAAGTTGGGCGCATCGAGATAGTGCGCCGCACGCTCCGGCGGATTTTCCGGCTTGATGTCGGAATGCACAAGTTTGCGTTCGGCTGCGGACATGACGACCTCCCTGGCGATCGGTTCTGGTTGCGGGCAGCCTAGCACGCTGCCCGCTCATTCCGAACAGCTAAGCGTGCCAAACGGCGGGTTCGGGAAATTCCACTCGAAGCGCTGGCCGCCGAGCGTGATGCAGGTGCGCTTGTGCTCGCCGGCCGTTCCCTGATCTGTGTCTGCGGATGCCGGCGGCGAAAATGTTCGCGCGGCCCAGGGCGATGACACAGCCGCGCCGACGACCGTGCCCAACACGACCAGGCAACCTGCCACCCATTGACCGCGCGTCATGCGTTCCATGCTGCCCTCGCCGGCCTGCTCGACCCCATCATGCACCCGTGACGCGCCAGATGACATCGCCGACATCGTCCGCCACCAGCAGCGAACGGTCGGGACCGAGCGTGACGCCGACCGGCCGCCCGTAGGATTTCCGCTCATCGGGCGCGAGGAAGCCCGAGAGAATGTCGCGCGCCGGGCCCGACGGGCGGCCGTTCTCGAACGGAACGAACACGACCTTGTAGCCGCTTAGCGTCGAACAATTCCAGGAGCCGTGCTGACCGATCGCCATGCCGTCCGGAAAGCCCGGCAGCGTGCCTGAAGGCATCCAGCACAGACCGAGCGAAGCGGTGTGGCCGCCCAGCGCATAGTCGGGCGTAATCGACTTGGCGACCATGGCCGGATCCTGCGGCACGCGATCGTCCACCGTCTGCCCCCAGTAGCAATAGGGCCAGCCGTAGAAGCCGCCGACGCGGACCGAGGTCAGATAGTCCGGCGGCGTCTCGTCGCCGAGGCCATCGCGCTCGTTGACCACGGTCCAGAGCACGCCGGTCTTGGGCTCAAAGGCGAGGCCCACCGCGTTGCGCAGGCCGCCCGCAAAGATGCGGCTCGTGCCGCTCGCAAGGTCGAGCTCATAGATGCAGGCGCGGCCTTCCTCGACCGCCATGCCGTCATCGGCGATATTGGTGAGCGAGCCGACGCCGGCATAAAGCTTCTTGCCGTCGCGGTTGGCCAGCAGGCTCCGCGTCCAATGCCCGGCCGGCTTGAACGTGACGAGCTTTTTGCCCGCCGCGGTGATGCGGTCCGCGCCGGCCGTGTACGGAAACGCCACGACGCCGTCGGTGTTGCCGACATAGAAGGTGTCACCCACAAGCGCCATGCCGAACGGCTGGTTCAGTCCCTCCATGAAGGTCCAGCGCGTCTCAGCGATGCCGTCGCCGTCCCGATCGCGCAACAGGGTGATGCGATTGGCGCTGACGCCGAGCGCATCCGCACGCCGCATCGTCGCCTGCATCGCATAATGAAACACACTCCGTGGGGTTCCTGCGACCTGCGTCGCTTCGGCAATGAGGACATCGCCGTTGGGCAGCACCTCGATCCAGCGCGGATGGTCCAGGCCGGTCGCAAAGGCGTTGACCTTGAGACCAGGTGCGGCGACAGGCAGTTGCCCATTGTCCCAGCCCCTCGCAGTCGGCATCTTCAGCGTCGGGATTGCGCCTTGCGGCTTCGCCACCGGAATCTCCGGCGCGTTGCCCCAGGCCGGCTTGGGCTCTGCGCCCTGCATCTTGCGCCACGCCAGCGCGCCGGCCCCGACAAGCGCGACCAGGCGCGCAAACATGCTGGAAAAACTCATGAAACTCCCCTGTTGATCACGCACGCTCCGACGTCGCCGGCCTGCGAACTCACCGCCATCCGGATGCCTTCGCATGGCGTCGATGACAGTAGTTATACGATCTTCGCGCACGCAACCGAATCAGGGAGATTGGCCTTGGCGCTTCATGACAGAGCGCTTCCTCCCTGAAACTTGTGCCCGCCCGGTCGGCGGGCTTTCTTTCATGCCGCAAGTTCCCTCATCTCGGCACAGAGGTCGGACTTGCCCTCGAAGCCGATGCCGGGCAGATCCGGCATGGTGATGTGGCCGTTCTCGACGCGGACGCCATCCGGGAAACCGCCATAGGGCTGGAACAGGTCCGGGTAGCTCTCGTTGCCGCCGAGGCCGAGGCCCGCGGCGATGTTGAGCGACATCTGGTGTCCGCCATGGGGGATGCAGCGGCTTGGCGACCAGCCGTGCGTGTGCAGCACTTGCAGCGTGCGCTGATATTCGCAGAGCCCGTAGGACAGCGCGCAGTCGAATTGCAGCCAGTCGCGATCGGGGCGCATGCCGCCATAGCGGATCAAATTCCGTGCGTCCTGATGGCTGAACAGGTTCTCGCCGGTCGCCATCGGCGCGGGATAGAATTCCGCGAGCGCGGCCTGCAGCGCGTAGTCGAGGGGATCGCCAGCCTCCTCGTACCAGAACAGCGGATAGTCGCGCAGCATCTTCGCATAGGCGATCGCAGTTTCCAGATCGAAGCGGCCGTTGGCATCGACCGCAAGCTGCGCCTCCTTGCCGATCTCCTCAAGCACCGCCTCGATGCGCTTTCTGTCTTCCTCGATTGGCGCGCCGCCGATCTTCATCTTGACGACATTGTAGCCGCGATCGAGATAGCCGCGCATTTCGCCGCGCAGCATCGACAGGCCCTTGCCCGGATAATAATAACCGCCGGCGGCATAGACGAACACGCGCGGGTTGGGCTCGCGCTTGTGGCGCTCGGCCAGCAATCGGAACAGCGGTTGGCCCGCGATCTTCGCCACCGCATCCCATACCGCCATGTCGATGGTGCCGACCGCGACCGAACGCTCGCCGTGACCGCCCGGCTTCTCGTTCGACATCAGGGTGGCCCAGACCTTGTCCGGATCGAGATTGTCGCCGGCCTCATTGAGCAGCGATTTGGCATCGGCCTCCATCAGCCGCGGCGCGAAGCGCTCGCGGATCAGCCCGCCCTGCCCGTAGCGGCCGTTGGAATTGAAGCCGTAGCCGACCACGCGCTTGCCGTCGCGCTTCGCATCGGTGACGACAGCGACGAGGCTCGTCGTCATCTTGGTGAAGTCGATATAGGCGTTGCGGATCGGTGAAGAGATCGGTTTTGTCACTTCGCAGACGTCGACGATGCGGACGGACATGTGATTGGCTCTTGGTTGCTCGTCATTGCGAGGAGCGAAGCGACGAAGCAATCCAGAACTCTCGACGCGGAAGGATTCTGGATTGCTTCGCTTCGCTCGCAATGACGGTGGGGGTTATTTCTTATCCCGAAAATACGGCTCGACCGGGCCGTGCACTTTTATCGTCAGCGGATTGCCGTGGCGGTCCTTGGCGTTGCCGGCGCTCACGCGCACCCAGCCCTCGCTGACGCAATATTCCTCGACATTGGTCTTCTCGACGCCTTTGAAGCGGATGCCGACATCGCGCGCCAGAACCTGCTCATTGTAGTACGGGCTGCGCGGATCGACCGACAGCCGGTCCGGCAACTGGTCACTCTCCAGTTCGCTTTTCTCGTTCACAGCAGGGCCTCGATCTCTTTCTTCAGTCCTTGCGGGGTCGCGGTCGGCGCGTGGCGCGCGACCACCTTGCCGGAACGGTCGACCAGGAATTTGGTGAAATTCCATTTGATGGACGAACCGAGCAGGCCGATCTTTTCGCCCTTCAGATAATTGTAGAGCGGATGCGCATTGGCGCCGTTGACGTCGATCTTTTCGAACATCGGAAAGCTCACGTCATATTTGCTCTCGCAGAACTCGGCGATCTGTTTCGCATCGCCCGGCTCCTGGCCACCGAACTGGTTGCAGGGAAAGCCGAGCACGGCAAAGCCGCGCGGCGACAGCTCGCGATGCAGCGCCTCCAGCCCCTCATATTGCGGGGTGAAGCCGCATTTGCTCGCGGTGTTGACGATCAGGAGCACCTGACCTTCGAATTGTTTCAGAGGCACATCCTCACCGGCCAGCGATTTGGCGGTGAAGTCGTAGATGATTGGCATCATTTTCTCACATCTTGTTTGAGCATGATCTTTTCGGAAAACCGGTCTCCACTTTTCCGGATCATGCTCTAGCTCACGGGATCGATCGGCGACGGCGGTGTGCCGCCGGCTTCGATCGCCTCGCCCGCGAGAAGGCAGAGGTCCTCGCGGAAACGGCCCGAGACGACCTGCACACCGACGGGAACCTTGCCGACCAGTCCAGTGGAGACGGTTAGCCCAGGCAGGCCCAAGAAGGGAATAGCGATCTGTGTGAGCTGCGCGCGCCAGACCCGCGCAAAGGAGGCATCGTCCTTGCGGTCGAGATGGTCGGGGAACGGCAGTTCGCCGGAGACCGGCATCACCAGCACCGCATATTTCTCCAACAGCATGATCCATTCCCGCGCCAGCGTCGCGCGGCGGGTCAGCGCCCTGGAGAAATCGGCCTGGTCGAACGGAAACACGTCCTTGCGCTTGCCGCGCAGGCAGGCGAGCGCGCCGGGATCGCCCTCCTTCTCGGCGGTGGCGAGTTGTGTCTCATAGAGGTCGCCAAGCCAGAGTTTTGCGTTCCAATCCGCGGCTTCGCGGAGTGGCGGCGTGTTCGGGATTTCCTCGATGGTCCAGCCCGCGCGCTTCAGGCGCTCGCCGGCATCGGCGAGCGCGGCCTTCACTTCAGGCACGGGGTCGAGCCCGTCTGGGTTGAGGCAGAGCGCCGCGCGCTTTGGCATCGCGGGCCCCTCCAGCGGCGCGGGCACCCACCAGGGATCGCGCGCGTCCCTTGCCGACATCGCGGTCAGTGAAATCCGCAGGTCCCTGATGGTGCGCGCGAGCGGGCCGGACACCGCCTCGATCTGCGGGCCGATGGTGCGCTCCGGCAGGCAGGGATTGAACGCGGGGATGCGACCGAGCGTCGGGCGCAGACCATGCACGCCGCAGGCGTAAGCCGGATAACGGATCGAGCCCGCGATATCCGTGCCGTGCGCGATATGGCCGATGCCGGCCGCGACCGCAGCACCCGCCCCACCCGACGAGCCGCCCGGCGTAATCGAGGGGTCGCGCGGGTTCCTGGTGTCGCCGTGGATGAGATTGGTGGTGAACCAGCGGTAGGAGAAGGCCGGGCAATTGGTGCGGCCGAGGATGACGGCGCCGGCTTTGCGGAAATTGTCGATGACCGGGCTGTTGGCGGTCGCGATCGCGTCGCGCTGCAGCGTCAAACCGTTGGTGGTGGCAAAGCCCTCCTGGTCGATATTGACCTTCACCGTGACCGGCACGCCGGCGAGCACGCCGGGATCCTCGCCGCGCGCGATCGCCGCATCGACGGCGGCCGCCTGCTTCAGCACATCGTCGGGCCTGTGATCGACCACGGCGTTGATCTTCGGGTTCACGGCATCGAGCCGCGCCAGCGCCGCCGTCGCGGCTTCCTTGGCGGATACTTTTTTCGATTTGACGAGGGCAACGAGGTCGGCGGCCGACAGGCGCCAGAGGTCTTGCATAATGGGCTCCGTTTGACTGACCGTCTTTTAGCGTCAGCCGCAGAGCATGGCCAGCGACGGCCGGCAGCAGGCGATGGCGGGAATGAGTGCCGTCAGTGGCGGGTCAGCAACTCGTCCGGCCGGTCGAGCAATGCTTCCGCGAACGGAAACTCCAGCACGATTTCGCCCTCGTCGTCGGTCACCTCGATGACCGCCTTGAGCAGCGCGCCGTCGGCGCCTTCGGTCTTGAGCAGTTCCAGGATCATGGCACGCGCGACTTCCCAGGCCCGGTCAGGGTCGCGCAATTCCTCGCCCTCGGGATCGTCGATGAGTTCATCGCCGATCCGCGTATTGAAAAAGTATCTCGGCATGGCAAATCCAATGGCGCTTCGAATGTGGAATTGGAAGCGGGGCCCTTCTCACAAGTTCTTTATTCGGTGTTTTCGCCCGCTGCCAGCGGCGGCCCACCGCCGTTCCCGGCGGGATCGGGAATGAAATCCTTGATCCCTTTCCGGTTTGACAGGCCCACCCGGCCGCCGGTGGGCGACCCTGTTGCGCCGCAACAAAGCACGCGCAGGTTTCATGACCAAAGATTTCACTGGCGAACTTTTCATCAATGGTTAGTTTATCAGGGAGGGCGGAAATTCGTCCCGTTTACAAGGAGAAGCCAAAATGGCCTGGAAAGCACCAAAGATCGTCGAAGTGCCGTGCGGCATGGAAATTAACATGTATGTGAGCGCCACCCGCAAGTAAGCGGAACGCGGACGTACGACGTTTAACGCAGGTGGACCTTCGGGCGTGACACGTTCCTAAATGCGGGGCGTGGCCGGACCGAAGTCCACCTTCGTAATATCTGGGCGCATTCAAGTTCTGGATTGCCAGGAGACGGATCATGCTTCGCGTCGTCGTCCTGGGCGCCGCGGCGGGTGGCGGCGTACCGCAATGGAATTGCGGCTGCCCGGTCTGCCGGGCCGCGCGAAACGAATATCCCGAGCTTCAGAGCACGCAGGCGTCGATCGCCGTCAGCGCCGACGGCGCGCACTGGTTTCTTGTCAACGCCTCTCCCGACCTGCGCCAGCAGTTGATCAACACGCCGCAGCTCCACCCGAAAGACGGCGCACTGCGCCATTCGCCGATCGCGGGGGTCATTCTGACCAATGGCGAGATCGACGCCGTCGCAGGCCTGCTGTCGATGCGCGAGGGCTCGCCGTTTGCGATCTACGCCCACCCCAAGGTGCTGGCGATCCTGAAGTCGAACAGCATCTTCAACGTGCTGAGCGAGAAAAGCGTGGCCCGCGTCGCAATCGAGATCGACCGGGCGTTCGAGCCCGCTTTGCCGGACGGCCGGCCGAGCGGCATCGAGGTCGAGGCCTTCACCGTGCCCGGCAAGGGCGCCTGGTATCTCGAAGGCAAGGCCCATCCCGGCGGCAATGATGGCGCCGGCGACACGCTTGGCCTTCGCATCCGCGACAAGAAAACCAACAAGCACTTCTATTTCATCGCCGCCTGCGCCCATGTCAGCGACGAGCTAAAATCGCGGCTATCCGGCGCGCCGCTCCTGTTCTTCGATGGCACCGTCTGGCGCGACGACGAGCTCGTGGCCGCCGGCCTCGGCACCAAGACCGGACAGAGCATGGGACACATCGCGATGTCGGGGACATCAGGCGCGATCAAGAGCCTTGCCGGCCTCGATATCGACAGGAAGATATTTCTGCATATCAATAATTCCAATCCGGCGCTGCTGCATGGCTCGGAGGAGCGCAATATCGCTGAGAACGCTGGCTGGCAGATACCCGCCGACGGAACGGAGATCGTGCTGTGAACGTCGTCCCCACCAACACCATGACCGCCTGTTCGGTCGGCAAGGGCGTGCCGCTCAACAACGCGGCCGAACTGGAAGCCGCGCTGCGCCATATCGGCGCCACGCGCTATCACAGCCTGCATCCGTTCCATCGCCTTCTGCACGGCGGCAAGCTCAACAAGGGCCAGGTGCAGGCCTGGGCGCTGAACCGCTATTATTACCAGAGCACGATCCCGATCAAGGATGCGGTGGTCATTTCGCGCTTTCGCGACCGCGGCATCAGGCTGGAATGGCGGCATCGCATCGAGGACCATGACGGCGATGTCGGAAGCGAAGGCGGCATCGAGCGCTGGCTGAAGCTGACCGAGGGGCTGGGGCTCGACAGCGCCTATGTGGAATTGACCGAGGGGATCCTGCCGGCGACGCGGTTTGCGGTCGAAGCCTACGTGCATTTCGTCCGCGACAAAAGCCCGCTGGAAGCGATCGCCTCTTCGCTCACGGAATTGTTCGCGCCGAACCTGCATGAAGAGCGCATCGCGGGCATGTTGAAGCACTACGACTTCGTCAACCCGGACATCATGAGCTATTTCAGCCGCCGCCTGACGCAGGCGCCGCGCGACGCCGGCTTTGCGCTGGAATATGTCAAGGAGCATGCCAGGACACCGGAACAGCGCGAACTGGTCTGCAATGCGCTTATCTTCAAGACCAACGTGCTGTGGGTGCAGCTGGATGCGCTCTATCACGCCTATGTCGAGGGCCACATTCCCCCCGGCGCGTTCGTCCCAAAAGGTTGAAATCATGGCTACGCCGCGCCACATCAGCGTCAGCGAGACCAGCCGGCCGGTGCTGCCGCGGCATGCCAGGCTGAAATTCGACGAGACGCGGAAAGTCTGGGTGATCCTGGCGCCGGAACGCGTGCTGGCGCCGGACGAGATCGCGGTGGAGGTGCTGCAGCTCTGCGACGGCGTGCGCAGCGTGGCCGACATGGTCGATCAGCTCGCGGCCAAATATGCCGCGCCGCGCGAGGCGATTGCGACCGACGTCGTCGCCATGCTGCAGGATCTCGCCGACAAGGGATTTTTGACGGAGGCGCGCGAGAAGACGACATGAGCGAACTCGCGGACCAAAAAACGACCGATGCAGGCGACAGCTTCTCTGTGCTGGAGCGGCAGAAGTCGGTCGCGGAAACCTTTGGCATCCCGGTCGCGGTGCTGCTGGAGCTGACGCATCGCTGTCCGCTGCAATGCCCCTATTGCTCCAATCCGCTGGAGCTCGACCGCGCCTCCACCGAACTCACGACCGAGGAATGGAAAAAGGTGTTGTCCGAGCTCGCCGAGATCGGCGTGCTGCAGGTGCATTTCTCCGGCGGCGAGCCGACCGCGCGCAGGGACCTGGTCGAGCTGGTAAAGCACGCCAACGATGCCGGGCTCTACACCAACCTCATCACTTCGGCAGTATTGCTGACGCGCGAGAAGCTCGCCGATCTCGCAAACGCCGGTCTCTGCCATGTGCAGATCAGCTTCCAGGGCAACGAGCCTGTCGTGGCCGATCGCGTCGCTGGGTTGAAGGATTCACACCGGAAGAAGCTCGAAGTCGCGAAATGGACGCGCGAGCTTGATTTGCCGCTTACCGTGAACGCGGTGATGCATCGGCAGAACCTGCATCAGCTTGCCGACATCATCCAGATGGCGGTCGATCTCGATGCCGACCGGCTCGAAGTCGCCAATGTGCAATATTACGGCTGGGCGCTGAAGAACCGCGCCGCGCTGATGCCGACGTTGCAGCAGATCGAGGAGACCAGCCAGCTCGTCGAGGAAGCGCGCGAGCGGCTGAAGGGTACGCTCGCGATCGACTATGTCGTGCCCGATTATTACGCGCTGCGGCCGAAGAAATGCATGGGCGGCTGGGGCCGGCAGTTCTTCAATATCTCGCCGGCCGGCAAGGTGCTGCCCTGCCACGCCGCCGAAAGCATCACCGGTCTCGAATTCGAGTCGGTTCGGTCAAACCATTCGATCGCCTGGATCTGGCAGAACTCGGACGCCTTCAACCGCTATCGCGGCACCGGCTGGATGAAGGAGCCGTGCAAGTCCTGCGAGTTCCGGGAGATCGATTTCGGCGGCTGCCGATGCCAGGCCTTTGCGCTGACGGGAGACGCCGCCAATACCGATCCCGCCTGCACGCTGTCACCGGTGCATGAGGCCATCTTCAAGCAGGCCGAACGCGAGGCGGCAGGCGAGCAGAACCGCTTCCTCTATCGCAATTTCGCCGGTGGGACACCCGAAGCAGGCGGCGACCATGGCGCCTGACGCCGGCTCCGGGCGCGCCGATCCGTTTGCGCCGATCACGTCAGAACAATTGATCGTCGGCGATGGCCACGACCTCTATGTCGAAAGCATCGGCCGGCAAGGCGGCATCGCCGCCGTGTATTTGCATGGCGGACCGGGAAGCGGCTGCCAACCCGATCACCGCCGGCTGTTCGATCCCGAACGCTTTCATGCGGTGCTGTACGACCAGCGTGGCTGCGGCCGCAGCCGGCCGAAAGGTTCGCGCGTGGCCAACACGCTGCTGCACCTCATCGCGGACCTGGAGATGATCCGCCAACGATTTGGCTTCGAGCGCTGGATACTGGTCGGCGGCTCCTGGGGCGCGACCCTGGCGCTGGCCTATGCGCAAGCCCATCCCGAGCACGTCTCCGGCATCGTGCTGCGCGCGACCTTTCTCGGCACGTATGACGAGATCGAGGAAGGCTTTTGCCGGCGGCTGCCATGCTTCTATCCGGGCCTCAGCCAGGATTTCCTTGGCCTGTTGCCGGAAGAGGAACGAAACCGTCCGCTCGATGCCTATTGGCGGCGAATCCTCGATGCCGATGCCGCCGTGCATGGCCCGGCCGCCCGCGCCTGGCACGATACCGAACGCATCCTGTCGGAGCATACCCCCTCGCGCACGCGGCTCGATCTCGCCGCGGTGAAATCCGGCAGCGCGCTGCCTGCGACGCCCTTCATGGAAGCGCATTACTTCGTGAATGATTGCTTCATGCGGCCGAACCAGCTCCTCGACGAGGCCGGCAAGCTCAGGGGTATCCCTGGCATCATCGTGCAGGGCCGCTACGATCTGCTCTGTCCGCCGGCGACCTCGCAGGCGCTCGCCGCGCGCTGGCCGGATAGCGAAATCCGCGTGGTCGAAGGCGCCGGACATACGCTATATGATCCCGGCATGCGCAACGCCGTGATGAAAGCAATTGCGGATATCGCATCGAAGATTGCCAAGTAATAGTCTATCCCCTCATCCTGCGGAGCTTGCGAAAGCAAGCGTCTCGAAGGAGGAGGCCACCAGCCTGGCCTCATGGTTCGAGACGCGCGTGCCGCGCTCCTCACCATGAGGGTCTAGCAAGGAGGAACAAAGGAAATGCCGCTCGCCGGAAAGGGCATGTTGCTGACGTCGATGGACATCGACGGCGCGCATGAAGAGGAGTTTCATCGCTGGTACGATCGCGAGCATCTGGAAGAACGCGTCGCGATCGACGGCTTCCTCGAGGCGCGGCGCTATCGCGCCCGCACCGGCAGCCCGAAATTCCTGTTCCTGTATTCGACCAAGACGATCGACGTGCTGGACAGTCCTGCCTATCGCGCGCGGCTGTCCAATCCGACCGAGTGGTCGAAGACGAACATGGCGCGGTTCAAGAACATGATCCGCGCCGTCGCACGCATCACCGTCAGCCGCGGGGTCGGCCGCGGCGCCGTGCTTGGCATCGTCCGCCTGCGCCCGCAGGCCGGTCACGAAGATGCGTTGCGCAGCGAACTGAAGGTAAAACTCGATCCCGCCGACCTCGACGGCATCATTTCGATGCATCTGATCGAAAGCGATGCAAAACTCTCCGGACCCACGGCCGAAATTCCGGCGGCTGGCAGCGGCTTCGCCGACTGGTTCGTGCTGATCGACGGCACGGATGTCGGCGCGATCGCCTCGACGCTGGCGGCGCGTTTCACCGGCACCGCGTCGCCGGCAGGCGCGCAGTTGATCTCCTCAGGCATCTACGACCTGATGTGGGATCTGGCGAAGAGCGACATTCCGTAAAATAAAAAAATCAATGCGCAATTTCGCGCATCTGATATTTGCTGCAGTGCCGCATAGGCAATCACGAACATTAAGCTTTACGGCACTGCGACGATCAAATGCGTCGATCAAGGCAAATTTACCTTTGTGCGTGATCTTGAATGGCTCTAATAAGGTAAGCCAATGATCCAATTCAAAAACGACAAGAACGCGATCCAACTATCTAATATCCAAGCGTTCTAAAACGCGAAAAGGCCGCACGGCCCTTGAAACCGCTGCGGAAGGTGGGAATGAGACCGACTGATATTTCTGCCCCCGACTACTTCCACAAAGTGGTCGATTGCCAGTGGGCCTGTCCCGCGCATACGCCCGTCCCGGAATACATCCGCTTGATCGCAGAAGGCCGCTACAGCGACGCCTACATGATCAATTGGAGATCGAACGTGTTTCCGGGAATTCTCGGACGCACCTGCGATCGCCCCTGCGAGCCCGCCTGCCGCCGCGGCCGGGTCGAGGAAACGCCGGTCGCGATCTGCCGATTGAAGCGCGTCGCCGCCGACTTCAAGGACGATATCAGGCATCGCCTGCCGAAACCCTCGCCGAAGAACGGCAAGCGTATCGCGCTGGTCGGCGGCGGTCCGGCATCGCTTGCGGTGGCGCGTGACCTCGCGCCGCTCGGCTATCACTGCACGGTGTTCGATACCGATCCGAAGGCCGGCGGCATGATGCGGTCGCAGATTCCAAAATTCCGCCTGCCCGACTCCGTGATCGACGAGGAGACCGACTACATCCTGGGCCTCGGCATCGAGTTCAAGGGCGGCACGCGCATCGAGAGCATGAGGAAGCTGCTCGCGGACAATTACGATGCGATCTTCGTAGGTTCCGGCGCGCCGCGCGGCCGCGAGCTTGATATCCCGGGCCGCAAGGAAGCAGCCAGCAACATCCACATCGGCATCGACTGGCTCTCCAGCGTCTCCTTCGGCCACACCGACAAGATCGGCAAGCGCGTGATCGTGCTCGGCGGCGGCAACACCGCGATGGATTGCTGCCGCACCGCGCGCCGCCTCGGCGGCGAGGACGTCAAGGTGATCGTGCGGTCCGGCTTCGAGGAGATGAAGGCCTCGCCCTGGGAAAAAGAAGACGCCATGCATGAGGATATTCCGATCCTCAATTTCATGGTGCCGGTCGCCTTCGTGCACAACAAGGGCAAACTCACCGGTGTCACCTTCCAGAAAGTGAAGGCCGAATACGACGCCAAGGGCCGCCGCAACCTGGTGCCATCAGGCGAGCCGGACCAGACCATCCCTTGCGACGACGTGCTGGTCGCGGTCGGCCAGGAGAACGCCTTCCCCTGGATCGAGCGCGATATCGGCATCGAGTTCGACAAATGGAACATGCCCAAGGTCGATCCGAAGACGCTTGCCTCGACCAACCCGAAGGTGTTTTTCGGCGGCGATGCCGCGTTCGGCCCGAAGAACATCATCTGGGCGGTCGCGCACGGCCACGACGCCGCGCTCTCGATCCACAAGATGATCTCCGGCGAGGACATCCAGGAGCGCCCGCTGCCCGAGGTGCATGTAAGCTCGCAGAAGATGGGCATTCACGAGTGGAGCTATGACAACGACATCTCCATCGACAAGCGCTTCAAGGTGCCGCATCGCGACAAGGTGATCGCGCTGAAGGACATCCGCGCCGAGGTCGAACTCGGCTATGACGTCAAGCTCGCGCTCGGCGAAGCCGAACGGTGCCTGAACTGCGACGTGCAGACCGTGTTCACCACCTCGCTCTGCATCGAATGCGACGCCTGCGTCGACATCTGCCCGATGGACTGCATCACTTTCACCGAGAATGGCGAGGAAGCCGATCTGCGGGCGCGCCTGAAGGCGCCGTCGGTGCATCCCGACCAGGACCTCTATGTTTCGAGCGACCTCAAGACCGGCCGGGTGATGGTGAAGGACGAAGACGTCTGCCTGCATTGCGGCCTGTGCGCCGAGCGCTGCCCGACCGGCGCCTGGGACATGCAGAAATACCTCATCGATATGACTCACGCAGGTTCATCATGCCCGAGCAGCAAAAGCCGATCAGCAGCGTAAACGACTTCGTCGTCCGTTTCGCCAACGTCAACGGCTCGGGTTCGGCCTCCGCCAACGAGCTGTTCGCCCGCGCCATCCTGCGCCACGGCGTGCCGGTCTCTCCGCGCAACATCTTCCCCTCCAACATCCAGGGCCTGCCGACCTGGTATGAGGTGCGCGTGACCGAAGCCGGCCATCTCGGCGCGCGCGGCGGCGTCGACATGATGGTGGCGATGAACCCGCAGACCTGGGACAAGGACGTCGCCTCTATCGAGCCCGGCGGCTATCTGTTCTACGATTCCACCAAGCCGATGCCGTCGTCGAAATTCCGCGCCGACATCAACATCATCGGCGTGCCGCTGACGGCGATCACCAACTCGACCTACTCCGATCCGCGCCAGCGCCAGCTGTTCAAGAACATCATTTATCTCGGCGCGCTCTCCGCGCTCCTGGAGATGGATCCGAAGCTGATCGAGCAGCTGATCGGCGAGCAGTACAAGGGCAAGGAGAAGCTGCTCTCCTCCAACGTCCACGCGCTGCATCTCGGCCGCGACTGGGCGCTGCAGAATCTGAAATGCCCGATCGGCCTGCGCGTCAGGAAGTCCGACAAGGTCGGCGACCGCATCTTCATCGAAGGCAACAGCGCAGCCGCGCTCGGCGCGGTCTATGGCGGCGCCACCGTCTGCGCCTGGTATCCGATCACGCCGTCATCCTCGCTGGCCGACGCCTTTGCGAGCCACTGCAAGAAGCTGCGCCACGATCCCAAGACCGGCAAGGCCAAATACGCCATCGTGCAGGGTGAGGACGAGCTTGCTTCAATCGGCATCGTGATCGGCGCCTCCTGGAACGGCGCGCGCGCTTTCACTGCGACCTCGGGCCCCGGCATCTCGCTGATGACCGAGTTCATCGGGCTTTCCTACTTCGCCGAGATCCCGGCCGTGATCATGAACGTGCAGCGCGCCGGCCCCTCGACGGGCATGCCGACCCGGACCCAGCAATGCGACATCATCGCCTGCGCCTATGCCTCGCACGGCGACACCAAGCATGTGCTGTTGTTCCCCGAGGACCCGGCGGAAGCCTTCGAATTCGCCGCTGCCGCCTTCGACCTCGCCGAGCGGCTGCAGACCACGATCTTCCTGATGCTCGATCTCGACATCGGCATGAACCACCGCCTGTGCCGTCCCTTGAAGTGGGACGACGCGCGGCAATATGACCGCGGCAAGATCATGACCGCGGAGATGCTGGACGAAGGCCGCGACTTCGGCCGCTATCTCGACGTCGACGGCGACGGCATCCCGTTCCGCACCTATCCCGGCACGCATCCGACCAAGGGCTCCTACTTCACCCGCGGCACGTCTCGCGACCGCTACGCGCGCTACTCGGAAGAAGGCCCGGTCTACGCCGACAACATGCAGCGCCTCGTGCGCAAGTTCGAGACCGCGCAGGACATGGTGCCGCGGCCGCTACAGGCCAATGCCGCCAAGCCGACCAAATATGGCGTGATCTATTTCGGCTCGACCTCGCCGGCGATGGACGAGGCGATCGGGCTCTTGGAGGCGCGCGGGCACCAGCTCGATCGCCTGCGCATCCGCGCCTTCCCGTTCCATTCGAGCGTGGCGAGTTTTATTGCCGACCATGATTTCGTATACGTCGTCGAGCAGAACCGCGACGGCCAGCTCCGCCAGCTGATCGTGAACGAGAACGGCATCGATCCGGTGCGGCTGATTCCTATTGTTCATTATGATGGTACGCCAATCACTGCGCGCTTCATCGCCAAAGCGATTGGCGACCACCAGGATCATCTCAAGGTGACCCCTCTCCGCAAGGCCGTATCATGACCTATATCGCGAAACCGAAATTCCATCATCCGGCCCTGAAGAAGAATGAGCTCGGTTTCACCCACCGCGACTACGAGGGCAAGATCTCGACGCTGTGCGCCGGCTGCGGCCACAACTCGATCACGGCGTCCATCATCGAGGCCTGCTACGAGCTGTCGATCGAGCCGCATCGGGTGGCGAAGATCTCCGGCATCGGCTGCTCCTCGAAGACGCCCGACTATTTCCTCGGCAATTCGCACGGCTTCAATTCCGTGCATGGCCGCATGCCGTCGGTCTTGACCGGCGCCAACCTCGCCAACCGCGACCTGATCTATCTCGGCGTCTCCGGCGACGGCGATTCCGCCTCCATCGGCTTCGGCCAGTTCGCGCATTCGATCCGGCGCGGCGTCAACATGACCTATGTCGTCGAGAACAACGGCGTGTATGGCCTGACCAAGGGCCAGTTCTCGGCGACCGCCGATCGCGGCTCGAAGTCCAAGAAGGGCGTGCTCAACACCGACAATGCCATCGACCTCGTCGCGATCGCGCTGCAGCTAGGGGCGACCTATGTGGCGCGCAGCTTCTCCGGCGACAAGAGCCAGCTGGTGCCGCTGATCGCGGGCGCGATCCAGCACAAGGGCGCGGCCTTCATCGACGTCATCAGCCCCTGCGTCGCCTTCAACAACCACGCCGGCTCGACCAAGAGTTTCGATTATGTCCGCGAGCATAATGACGCAGTGAACCGGCTCGACGTCATCACCGGCCGCGAACCGATCACCGTCGACTACGCGCCGGGCTCGGTGCAGATCGTGGAGCAGCATGACGGCACGCGGCTGGCGTTGCGCAAGCTCGACGCCGATTACGACGCCCATGACCGCGTCGGCGCGCAGGCCTTCCTGCAGAAGCATGCGGCGAAGGGCCAGATCGTCACCGGCCTGCTCTATGTCGATCCGGACTCGGAAGACCTGCACTCCCACCTCAACACGGTGGAAGCGCCGCTGAACACGCTCGAGGCCAGGGACATCTGCCCGGGCTCGGCCGCGCTGGAGAAGATCAACGCCTCCTTGCGCTGAGTCCGGCGTGCAATGGCTTCTCGCTTCTTGCAAGGTCCGCGCGGTTCGGCGCTTGCCGGGCGCCGCTAACGCAATCGCAATCTTCCATCTTTAGGATGCGATCAACAACACCAGCGGCCATTGCCGTAGCGTCGCGCATCTCGTGAACGCGGCAGAAGTTGCAAAAACTAAATACAGCGCAAGAGCATGGCGATGATTCTCAAACTACTTTGAGAACACGTTCATCAATCGCGTGAGGCGCTTCATGCTCATTCTCATCATCGGATTTCATCTCTCGGCAAAACGTCTTGACGTGATCCGGATCCGGCGATCACCCGACAAATTCAAACGAGACATCATCCCCAAGCCTTTGAACGGCTTGGGCCTTGGGCGCGACTAACGCTCGAAACACCATTTTCGAGCGGAACCTATGAAAATCCTGAACGCCCTGGCGGTTGTGGCCGCCCTTGCCGCCACCGCGCCTCTCGCGGCCCGCGCCCAGGACAGTCTCAAAGACGGGCCAGACGACGGGCTCGACCCGGCCAAGGTGGCCGCCTTCGACAAAAGGGTTTTCGCCGGTCCGGTCGGCGACAAGGCCTCCGCCTGCTTCGTGCGCCGCTACGACGCCAGACATCTGGCACAGCATCCGAAGCAGAAGGTGAGCGCGATGAAGCTGCTCGTTACCGCGGAGAAGGCGCCGGGTGAGCCGACCAGCTACGCTTACCACATCGGTGTCCAGTTCCGGAACAAGCCGGGCAATTTCGACGGCGGCAGCTCCTGCGGCCATCTCCTCAGCGCGGACGGGCACGACGAGATCACCTTCACCTGTGACGCCGACTGCGGTGGCGGCGGCCTCGAAATCGCGATGTCGAAGGACAACAAATCCGCGATCGTCCGACTTGAGGCGATCGCGGTCTGGGACCGCAAGAATCCCGACGGCGAAACCCAATCGCTGCAGGGCGGCGCCGACGACAAGGTGTTCCGCGTCGATCGCGTCGACAACAAGGAATGCGCCGAGTTGCTCACCAAGGGCGAGGAACTGGCCGAACTCAAACCGCAGAAGTGACCGGGCGCGGTGCTACGCCCGCGATAGGGGAGGACACCATGCATCGACGGAACATGCTCTGGGCCGCGGTCTCGGCATTCGGTGCCGCGTTCGCCGCTTCCCGCGCCAGTGCTGCCACGGAAAACCCGGCAGCGGGCAAGCAGAAGGTGGTCTATCACCTGAGCGACCTCGACAAGGTCTCGTTCGTGATCGGCAACATCCAGAACCATTTCGACGACGTCGGCGGTCCCGACAATGTCACGATTGCGCTCGTGGTCCACGGACCGGCGCTGCGGGCGTTTCGCTCGAACGAGGCCAATCCGGAGCTGACACAACATGTCGGCCGCCTGTCCAGGTCGGGCCTCGCGCTTGCTGCGTGCGGCAACACCATGCGCGCGCAGAAGATCACGCTGGCCGACCTCCTGCCCGGCTTCGTCACCGCGGAGAACGGCGGCGTGGTGCGCATCGCCGAGCTGCAGTCGCAGGGCTATCTCTATCTGCGGCCCTGAGAGCCGCTCAATCAGGCAAAGCCCGCAACCAGCCGCGCCGCGGCGACGCCCTCGTCCTTGGGGACCGAACGGCGGGGATACAGGGCCGCGTGATGATGGGCTGTGCAGCTCCGCAGTAGCGCGTCGAATTTGGTGGCGAGCCCGCTTCCGCTGATGGCAATCCCGTCCACACCGAGCGCGCGGTTCGCCGCCAGCATCGCCTGCCCGCTCCTTGTCGCAAACAGCCGCTGCTCCAGCGCGGGCGAAAGCGCCAGCACCACGAACTTCTGCTTGCGGCTTTCGCAGGCCGATACATTCAGGACGGAGTCCCAGAGGATGAACTCGTTGGCGACGCGCAGGTCGCGGATGCCATAGCGGCTGACGAACACCACCGGCCCCTTCGCGGCGAACATCGCCCGGACGAATTTCAGCGTCGCCAGGCCAAAGCAGGCGATGCCGGCATAGCCTATCACCAGGTGATAATCGCCTGTGCCGTGATACGGAAACCACTGGAAGGCGATGCTCGCACTGAGCAGTGTCATGACCACTGCCATGACGATCAGGGGTAGCAATCGGAATCGGGAATAGCCGATCTCGACATCGTCAGCCAGTTCAGGAATCATTGCCAACCTCGGCGGGCCGAAGGATGTTGCGTGCGCTCCGCATCCACCCCAACCGAGCAGCGGCGCTGCCTAGATTAGGTGATTCGCGTCAAATTTGGAGCAGTTTCAAGGCGCTCGGCAATTGGACTTGGCAATTGGATGGAGTGTCCTGTCCCCCGATATCTGCCCGACATGCTGGATCGATAGGATGTGACTGGCGTTATCCCCCGGGGGCATGCGCATAATTCGGGCATCAGGCTCACCCGAGGCATTGTTGACAAAACCGGGTGTACCGCCAGAACGTCGGCGGAACCGGAATTGGCGCAGGCGAACGAAAGACAGCATCATGAATCCCGTCAAAGCACTTGAAAACCATGGCCAATCGGTCTGGCTGGACTTCCTGGCCCGTGGTTTCATCGCCAAAGGCGACCTGAAACGGCTGATCGATAGCGATGGCGTCAAAGGCGTCACCTCCAATCCGTCGATCTTCGAGAAGGCGATCGGCTCCTCCGACGAATATGACAGCCCGATCGGCAAGGCGCTCAAGCGTGGCGACCGCCCGATCGCCGACCTCTTCGAACAGCTGGCGGTCGAGGACATCCAGAGTGCAGCGGACGTGCTGCGCCCGGTCTACGATCAGTTCGACGGCAATGACGGCTTTGTCAGCCTCGAAGTGTCGCCCTATCTCGCGATGGACACCAAGGGCACGATCGCGGAAGCCAAGCGGCTGTGGAAGGACGTCCACCGCAAGAACCTGATGATCAAGGTACCGGCGACGCCGGAGGGCCTGCCCGCGATCGAGCGTCTGATCGGCGAAGGCATCAGCGTCAACATCACGCTGTTGTTCGCGCAAGCCGTCTATCGCGACGTCGTCGAGGCTTATCTGAAGGGCCTGGAGAAATACGTCGCCAAAGGCGGCGACCCGTCGCATGTCGCCAGCGTCGCCAGCTTCTTCGTCAGCCGCATCGACAGCATGGTCGACAAGCAGCTCGACGAGAAGATCGCCAAGGCCAATGACCCCAGCGAGAAGGAGCGGCTGGCCGCGCTGAAGGGCAAGGTCGCGATCGCCAACGCCAAGATGGCCTACCAGGACTACAAACACCTGTTCGCCGGCGAGCGCTGGGAGAAGCTGGCCGCGAAAGGCGCGAAGCCGCAGCGGCTGTTGTGGGCCTCGACCGGCACCAAGAACAAGGACTACAGCGACGTGCTTTATGTCGAGGAGCTGATCGGCCCCAACACCGTCAATACGGTGCCGCCCGCCACCCTCGATGCCTTCCGCGATCACGGCAAGGTCCGCGACAGCCTCGAGGAAAATATCGACGACGCCCGGCATGTGCTGGAGGAACTCGAGAAGTCCGGCATCTCGATCGACGCCATCACCACGGAACTCGTCAAGGACGGCGTCAAGCAGTTTGCGGATGCCGCCGACAAGCTCTACGGCGCCGTCGCCCATAAACGCGCGGCCGTGCTCGGCGAAGGGATCGATCCGCAGAACGTGACGCTCGGAGCCAGCCTTGCGAAGGCGGTGGAGAAGAGCACCGAGGAATGGCGCGCGTCGGCGAAAATCCGCCGGCTGTGGGCGAAGGACAAGTCGGTCTGGACCGGCGAAGACGAGAACAAATGGCTCGGCTGGCTGACCAGCGCCGAGGATGCCGATGTCGCCGACTACGAAGATTTCGCGCAGCGCGTGAAGGGCCAGAATTTTTCCGACGCCGTCGTGCTCGGCATGGGCGGATCGAGCCTTGGCCCCGAGGTGCTCGCCGAAACCTTCCCGAAGAGGAGCGGCTTTCCGCAACTGCATGTGCTCGAACTCGACCGACCCCGCGCAGGTCCGCGCGATGGAGAAAAAGATCGACATCAAGAAGGCGCTGTTCATCGTCTCCAGCAAATCCGGCGGCACCACCGAGCCGAACGCGATGAAGGACTATTTCTTCGATCGCGTCGCAAAAGCGATCGGCACTGAGGCGGCCGGCCACCGCTTCATCGCGGTGACCGATCCCGGCTCGTCGCTGGAGAAGGTCGCGGCCAGCCAAGGCTTTGCCCGCACCTTCCATGGCGAGCCCACGATCGGCGGGCGCTATTCGGTGCTCTCCCCGTTCGGACTGGTGCCGGCGGCGGCCGCCGGCATCGATGTGAAGAGCCTGATCAGCCATGCGCTCGCGATGGTGCGCTCCTGCGGCGCGGACGTGCCGCCGCATGAAAATCCCGGCGTGCAGCTCGGGCTCGCGATGGGAGCGGCTGGCCTTGAGGGTCGCGACAAAGTGACGATCCTTTCCTCACCGAAAATCGCCGATTTCGGCGCCTGGGCCGAACAGCTGATTGCGGAGTCCACGGGCAAGGAAGGCAAAGGCCTGATCCCGATCGACGGCGAGCCGCTCGGCGATGTCTCGCTGTACGGCAACGACCGTTTCTTCATCGACGTTCGCACCGAGGGTGAGGACGACGCCGCCCATGACGAGAAGCTGACCGCGCTAGAGCATGCCGGCCATCCCGTCGTCCGCATCGTGATGAAGTCGATCGGCCATCTCGGGCAGGAGTTTTTTCGCTTCGAGATGGCGACCGCAGTGGCCGGCTCGGTGCTCGCCATCAACCCGTTCAACCAGCCGGACGTCGAGTCGGCCAAGATCAAGACCCGCGAACTGACCGCAGCCTTTGAGAAGACCGGAAAACTTCCACCCGAAAAGCCCGCGATGTCGTCGGCCGACGCCGATCTCTATACCGACGAAGCCAATGCCGAAGCCTTGCGCGGGCTCGGCGCCGACGGCACGCTCGGCTCATGGCTGAAGGCGCATCTCGCCCGCATCCATGCCGACGACTATGTCGCCCTGCTCGCCTATATCGAGCGCGATGCCGACCACATCGACGTGCTGCAGGACATGCGGCTGAAAGTGGGCGAACGGCGTCACGTTGCGACCTGCGCCGAGTTCGGCCCGCGCTTCCTGCATTCGACCGGACAGGCCTACAAGGGCGGACCCGACAGCGGCGTGTTCCTGCAGATTACCGCCGACGATGCCAAAGACCTGCCGGTGCCCGGCCAGAAGGCGAGCTTCGGCGTGATCAAGGCGGCGCAGGCGCGCGGCGATTTCGACGTGCTGACCGAGCGCGGCCGGCGGGCGCTGCGCGTGCATCTCAAGGGCGACCTGGCATCGGGACTGAAGATGCTCGATGCCGCCATCACCGAAGCGTTGAACTAAGGATGCACCGATGCAGCTCGGAATGATCGGCCTGGGGCGGATGGGAGGCAACATCGTCCGCCGGGTGATGAAGCATGGCCACACCACCGTCGTGTACGACAAGGACGAAAAGGCGGTCGCAGGACTTGCGGCCGACGGCGCGGCTGGCGCCAAGGCGCTGGAGGAATTCGTCAAGAAGCTCGAGAAGCCGCGGACCGCCTGGGTGATGCTGCCTGCGGGGCGCATCACCGAAGAAACGATCGAGGCGCTCGCGAAGCTCATGGAAGCCGGCGACGTCATCATCGACGGCGGCAACACCTTCTGGCAGGACGACGTCCGCCGCGGCAAGAAGCTCAGAGAGAGCGGCATCCATTATCTCGACGTCGGCACCTCCGGCGGGATCTGGGGCATCGAGCGCGGTTACTGCATGATGATCGGCGGAGACAAGGAAGTGGTCGACCGGCTCGATCCGATCTTCAAGGCGCTGGCGCCCGGCACAGGCGACATCCCCAAGACGCCGCACCGCGACGGCCGCGATCCGCGCGTGGAGCAAGGCTATATCCATGCCGGGCCCGTCGGCGCGGGGCATTTCGTCAAGATGATCCACAACGGCATCGAATATGGTCTGATGCAGGCCTATGCCGAAGGGTTCGATATCCTCAAGAACGCCAATATCGACGCGCTGCCATCAGATCATCGCTTCGACTTCAACATCGCCGACATCGCGGAAGTCTGGCGGCGCGGCAGCGTGATCCCGTCCTGGCTGCTCGATCTCACCGCATCCGCGCTCGCCGAAAACCACACGCTCGACAACTACTCCGGCTTTGTCGAGGATTCCGGCGAAGGCCGCTGGACGGTCAATGCCGCGGTCGACGAAGCCGTGCCGGCCGAAGTCCTGACGGCCGCCTTGTTTGCCCGCTTCCGCTCGCGCAAGGAACATACCTTCGCTGAAAAGATCCTTTCCGCAATGCGCGCCGGTTTCGGCGGCCATCGCGAACCGAAGAAGCCTGGCTAATAGGCCCCGAGATGACCAACGGTTACAAGCCCGAACCTTGCTCCTTTGTCATTTTCGGCGTCAGCGGCGACCTCGCGCATCGCCTCGTGATCCCCGCGCTCTATAATCTCGCGGCGTCGAATCTGCTGCCCGATAATTTTTGCGTGGTCGGCATCGCCCGCAAGGGCATGACCAGCGCGCAATTGACCGAGAGCCTGATGAAGGGCCTGCGCCAGTTCGCGACCCGCAAGATCGACGAGACGCTGGCGCAGAAGCTGCTCTCCTGCGTCACCTCCTTCGAGGCCGATCCGAAAGACCCGGCATCCTTCGATGCGATGCGCGCCCAGCTCGACAAGCTGGAAGCCGCGCGGGAAACCGGCGGCAACAGGCTGTTCTATCTCGCGACCCCACCGAATGCGTTCCTGCCGATCGCCAAGGAGCTCGGCCGCACCGGCATGCTGGCGGAAGACGGCTCGTGGCGGAGGCTCGTGATCGAGAAGCCGTTCGGCACCGATCTCGCCTCGGCTAGGGAATTGAACAGCGAACTGCTGAAACTCGTCGACGAGCATCAGATCTACCGGATCGATCATTATCTCGGCAAGGAAACCGTGCAGAACATCCTGGTGCTGCGCTTTGCCAACGGCATGTTCGAGCCGATCTGGAATCGTAACCACATCGACCACATCCAGATCACCGTCGACGAAAAGCTCGGCGTCGGCCATCGCGGCAGCTTTTACGATTCGACTGGCGCGCTGCGTGACATGGTACCGAACCATCTGTTCCAGCTGTTGTCGCTGGTCGCGATGGAGCCGCCGGCACGGTTCGACGCGCGCGCGGTGCGGTCGGAAAAGGCCGAAATATTGTCCTCGATCCAGCTGCAGAGCGAGGAAGAGGCGCTGAAGAACTCCGTCCGCGGACAATATCGCCACGGCAAGGTCGGCGACACCGAGATCGAGGACTATCGCAAAACGCCTGAGGTCAGGCCCGGCAGCACCACCGAGACCTATGCGGCGCTGAAACTGACGATCGACAACTGGCGCTGGGCCGGCGTGCCTTTCTACCTGCGCACCGGCAAGGCGCTCGGCATCAAGCGCACCGAGATCGCCATCAAGTTCAAGCAGGCGCCGTTCGCGATGTTCCGCGACACGCCCGTCGACAAGCTGTCGCAGAATTTTCTCGTGATCTCGACCGAGCCGGTCGAAGGCATCGAGCTGCAGTTCAACACCAAGGTGCCCGGCCCCGCTATCGATATCGACGGCGTCGAGATGAAATTCCGCTACAAGGATTACTTCAAGGCCGAGCCGTCGACCGGCTACGAGACGCTGATCTATGACTGCATGATCGGCGACAACATCCTGTTCCAGCGCGCCGATAGCGTCGAAGCCGGCTGGCATGCGGTGCAGCCGTTCCTCGACGCCTGGAAGAAGGCCGGCGCCAGGGGATTGAAAATCTACGACCCTGGCACCGAAGGCCCCGAGGAGGCCGACGAGCTTCTGGCCCGCGACGGCCGCAGCTGGCGCAAGCTGACCTGACGATGGCGGCAGGCCGACCGCGCAAGGTCATTGCGGTTGCGGATACAACCGCGCTCGCCAGGACCGCCGCCGATCGCGTGCTGGCGCGGATTGCCGAGAACAGCGGCCGCATCGCGATTTGCCTCACCGGCGGATCGAGTCCGAAGCAGCTCTATGAGCTGCTCGCTACCGAGGCCTGTCGAAGCAAAATCCCGTGGGACCGCGTGCACTGGTTCATCGGCGACGAACGCTTCGTACCGGCGAGCGATGCGAGGAACAACATGGCGATGGCGCGCGATATCTTCCTCGATCGCCTCGCGCCAGCGTCCCATATTCATCCGATCCCGACCGATACCGCGAGCCCCGATGAGGCCGCCGCGCGCTACGAGCGCGAACTGAAATCCTATTATGGCGCGGACGAGCTTGATGGCGCCAGGCCCTTGTTCGATCTCGTGCTGATGGGCGCGGGCCCCGACGGCCATACCGCCTCGCTGTTTCCGGGTTACCCGGCGGTGGAGGAGACGGCGCGCTGGGTAGTCGGCGTGCCCCAGGGCAATGTCGAGCCGTTCGTGGCTCGCGTATCGCTGACGCTGCCCGCGCTCGCCTCCTGCCGCGAAATGCTGTTCGAGGCCGCAGGCCCGGCCAAGCGCGCGATCTTGACGCGGGTGTTTTCCGGCGAGAACCTGCCGGCGGCTCGTGCGCGGTCGAACGGCGAGACGGTCTGGCTGGTAGATGCGGCCGCGCTACCGGAGGGTTTTTGTGGCAGCTGACGCGACGCCATGTGCGCTGATCGTGATGGGCGTATCCGGCTCGGGCAAGAGCACGATCGGCGAAAGCCTGGCGAAGCGCCTCGGCTGGCCTTACGAGGACGCTGACCAATTCCACCCAGCGAGCAATGTCGCCAAGATGAGCGCCGGCCATCCCCTGACCGACGAGGACCGCTGGCCCTGGCTGAAGGCGATCGCCGCCGAGATCGACCGGGTCTGCGAGGCCGACCAGCGCGTCGTGATCGGCTGCTCGGCGCTGCGCCGGGTCTATCGCGACATCCTGGTGCACGGACGAACGGACATCCGTCTGGTCTATCTCGAGGGTACACAGGGCGTGATCGCGGATCGTATCGGCAAGCGGAAGGGACATTTCATGCCTCCGGGATTGCTGACCAGCCAGTTCAACACGCTGGAGCCGCCCACAGCGGACGAACATCCGCTGACGGTATCCATCGATGCCCCGGTCGAGGCGATCGTCGACGATGTCCTGCGCCAATTGGAATTGAGCCACATATGACCCGCATTTCACTCGTGGTGTCCGATGTCGACGGCACGCTGTTGACCAAGGACAAGACCCTCACCGACGCCAACAAGGCCGCCGTGCAGGGGCTGCACGAGGCCGGCATCGGCTTCACCATCACCTCGAGTCGGCCGGCCATCGGCATGCGCTTCCTGATCGAGCCGCTCGGGATCCGGCTTCCGGTCGGTCCCTTCAACGGCAGCTCGATCGTTGATCCACAGATGAATCCCGTCGAGCAGCACCTGATCCCCGCCTCCGCCGCGCAGAAGAGCCTCGACATGCTCAACGAATACGGCGTGGATATCTGGCTGTTCACCAACGAGCATTGGTTCACCAGAAATCCAGACGGCGAGTACGTCCCCAACGAAAAGCGCGCGATCAGGGCCGACCCGACCTTGATCGACGATTTCACGCCCTATGTGTCCCGCGCGTGCAAGGTGGTCGGCTCGTCCTCGAATTTCGCGCTGCTCGAACGTTGCGAAACGGAGATGCAGAAGGCACTCGGCCCACAGGCGACGGCCGTGCGCTCGCAGGATTACTATCTCGACATCACCCCGCCCGGCCAGAACAAGGGCACCTTCGTGCAGGCGATGGCGCGGCGGCTCGGGATTTCGACCGATGAAGTCGTCACCATCGGCGACATGCACAATGATGTCGCGATGTTCGGTGTCAGCGGGCTGTCGTTTGCGATGGGCAATGCCAGCGACGAGGTGAAGCAGCACGCCAAGCGCGTCACGGCTTCTAATGAAGAGGACGGGTTTGCGAAGGCGATGGACTTGATTTTGGCGGAGAACGCGTAAAGCAGGACGGGTTAGGGGCTTTCTCCGCAAGATATGCGGCGAACAAGGATCTCATTCTCCGCACTTCATGCGGGCGAATGCGGGCCATCTTCATTAGCCGGTACCTATTTCGACCGCTGCATCGCCGGCTTTTCGCTCGCCTTCGTCGCCTCATCGAGGTTATGCGCGGTGTTGATCAGCGCGATGTGGGTCAGCGCCTGCGGGAAATTGCCGGTCTGGCGCCGCGCGATCGAATCATATTCTTCCGCCAGCAGGCCGAGATCGTTGACGATGGCGACGACGCGATCGAACAGCGTTTGCGCCTTCGCCAACTCGCCCGCCAGCACATAGGCGTCCGCAAGCCACAGGCTGCAGGCCAGGAACGCGCCCTCGATCGGCTGCTCTTCTTGCGATGATATCTCGCGCGGGTCGTGCCGCAGCACGAAGCCGTCGCGCATCATGTGCTGCTCGATCGCTGCCAGCGTCCCGAGAATCCGCGCGTCCGTCGGGGGCAGAAAACCGACCGCCGGCAACAGCAGGAGGCTCGCGTCGAACAGTTTTGAGCCGTAGGACTCGACAAAGGAATTGAGGCCCGCATCAAAACCCCTGGCGCAGACATCGCGGCAAATTGCGTCGCGCAAGGCGCGCCACTCCTCCAGTGGCGCCTTGAAGCCGAATTTTTCCGCGCTCTTGATGGCGCGGTCGAAGGCGACCCAGGTCATCACCTTGGAGAAGACGTAGTGCTTGGGCTGGTCGCGCCGCTCCCAGATGCCGTGATCCGGATGATCCCAGACTTCGGCGAGATGTTGCAGCACCACGCATTCCAGGTCCCAGGTGCCGTCGTCGAGCTTCAGCTTCGCCATGCGCGCCTGGTGGAAGGCGTCGATCAGCTCGCCATAGACGTCGAGCTGCAATTGCGCATGCGCGGCGTTGCCGACCCGCACCGGCTGCGCGCCTTCGTAGCCCGGCAGCCAGCGCGCCTCCCATTCCAGCAGCCGCCGCTGGCCCCAGATGCCGTACATGATCTGCATGTTGGCGGGCGCGCCGGCCGCCGCGCGCAACAGCCAATTGTGCCAGGCCGAAGCCTCTTCGGTGTAGCCGGAGTTCATCAGCGCCAGCAGCGTGAAGGTGGCGTCGCGCAGCCAGCAGAAGCGGTAGTCCCAGTTGCGCGCGCCGCCGAGCTTTTCCGGCAGCGAGGTGGTCGGCGCGGCGACGATACCGCCGGTGGGCGCGAAGGTCAGCGCCTTCAGCGTGATCAGCGAACGCAGCACGAGCGCACGATGCTCGCCCTGATAGCTGCAACGGGCGCACCACTCCTTCCAGAACGCCTCAGTCTCCTGCAACGCGATTTCGGGATCAATCGGCTCGGGCGGGTCGAGATGCGAGGCACCATAGGTGAGCACGAAGGGAACCGTCTCGGCTTCGTTCACCTCGAAATCGGCGACCGTGGTCATGTCCTCGCCGCGGGTCTCGGCCGGCGTGCGCAGCACGGTCATATCCTGCCCTGCGATCGCGAGCAGCGCGGAGCGGTCCTCGCTGCGCTTTACCCAGGGGATATCGACGCCGAAGCCGAAGCGGATCACGAGCTGCATGCGCATCTTCACCCGGCCTTTGATGCCACGCACCAGGCGGACCACGTCGGAAGCCTTGCCGCGCGGCGGCATGAAGTCGATCAGCGCGACGATGCCATCCGAAGTCTCGAACCGCGTCTCCAGGATCAGCGTCTGGCCCCAATATCGGCGCGAGGTATTTTTGATCTCGCCCTCGGGCGCGATAAGCCAGCGGCCGTTTTTGTTGGTGCCGAGCAGTGCGGCAAAGCAGGCGTCGGAATCGAAGGCCGGCCAGCACAACCAGTCGATCGAGCCGTCGCGGCCGACCAGGGCCGCGGTCTCACAATCGCCGATCAGGCCATAGTCTTCGATCGCTAACGGCAATTTGCCTCACTCGCCGATGCTTATCCGCTCATGGGTCGCGGCCTTGAGCGCAGCCGCGTCGATGGTCGCGGGGATATCTTCGACCGCGACCGGCAGCCGCTGCCGCCAGTTCGGATGCTCGTCCACCGTGCCGGGAATGTTGGGCTGATCGGTGACGCCCAGGAGATCCTCCAGCGAGATCGCCATCAGCCGCGATCTGGTCCGCGCCAGAAATCTGGCGACCGAATAGAGGTCGTTCTGCTGAATGCCGTTATGGCGCAGCAGCTCGTCGAACATGCCGAGCGCGTGCCAGCGCGCCTCGTCGGTCTCACCGGGATCGAGCCCGATCGATCGCTTCATCTTCAGATCGCCGAAGGAGCGCCAGCCGGCATAGGTGCAGAGATCGTGGGTGTTGAAGGTGACCAGCGCATTGGGCTGGTAGCGGTCGATACCGCGGAAGTGCCCGTCCTCATCGCGTTCGAACATGA
Organism: uncultured Alphaproteobacteria bacterium; assembly: GCA_963847045.1. Taxonomy (GTDB): domain Bacteria; phylum Pseudomonadota; class Alphaproteobacteria; order Rhizobiales; family Xanthobacteraceae; genus Bradyrhizobium. The sequence goes on from CAWJYQ010000026.1 coordinate 73,089, forward strand.
CGACCAGATACGACCAGATGCCCCAATCGGCCATCTGCTCGCGAAAGCCTTCCGGCACCGTGCCGAGGTCCTCGCCGATCACGACGCATTGCTGCGCGACGCTTTCCAGCGCGGTGGCGGCAAACAGCGATTCCAGCGGCATCTGCACATAGGCGCCCTGGCGGGCGGGAAAGCCGTGCGGCACGAGATAGAGCCGCTTCAATCCCAGCACGTGGTCGAGCCGGATCGCGCCGGCATGGCGCATCGAGGCCCGCAGCATCTCGCGGAACGGCGCGAAGGATTTCATCTCCAGGCCCGCGGCGTTGAAGCCGGCGAGCCCCCAGTTCTGGCCCAGCGTGTTGAGCGGGTCGGGCGGCGCACCGACCGCCAGATGCCGCGAGATCGCCACCTGCTCGTTCCAGGCGTCGAAGCCATCGGATTGCACGCCGACAGCCACGTCGAGATAGAGTCCGACCTTCATGCCGAGGTTTTCCGCCAGCTTCTTGCAAGCCCCCAGCTGGCGGTCCGCGACCCACTGCACGTATTCGACGAATTCGACCTCGCTCCTGTCGGGACCGACGCGAAGCTCCGCGCATTTCGCCGCATCCGGCTCCCGCCACTCTTCCGGCCACTCCCACCACGGCTTGTCGAAGCGATGGCGCAGCACCTCGAAACAGGCGAAGCGCAGCAGAAGCGTGCCGCGCTCGACGCGGAAGGCCTCGAAATCCGCATGCGATATCGGATCCGGATTGGCGCTGAACGTTTCGAAGGCCGCGCGCAGCGCCCGCCATTTCAGGGCGGCGACGGCGGGATAGTCGACGACCGTCGTCTGCCGCAATTTTGTGACGGCCTCACTATCCACGTCGCTCTGATAGCCCGGAGCCTTCTCCGCATCGACATAGAGCGCATTGAGAAACAGCCGGCTGTTCGGCGAATAGGGGCTGCAATCGCCCGGGCGATCCTCGAACAGTGCATGCAGCGGATTGAGGCCGATGCCGTCGGCGCCAAGGCTGCTCGCCAGCCGGATCAACTGTTCGAGATCGCTGAAATCCCCCATGCCCCAGTTGCGCGCCGAGCGGACGCCGTAGAGCTGCACGGCAATCAGCCAGCCGCGATCGAAATCACCGGCAAAGGCCCGCTCCGGGGCCACGATCAGCGGCGCTTCCTCGCGCTCGCCGGCGGCATCGGTGAGCTGCAGCCGGTAGGTACCTTCGGCCAGATCTTCGGGCCAGATGAGGCTGCGATCATCCGCCGCGCCCTCCGCAAGCGTCCCTCCCCCGGCCTCGATCTTCCAGTGGACCGGCAATCGCGCGGCCTCGCGCAGTTCGGTCCGTGCCGGCAGGCCTGAGCGGATCACGACCGGCCCGTCGACGAACCGCCTCAGCGTCAGCGCCGGGAAGGCGTCAACGATGATTTTCAAGGCAGTTTCGTCGGTGAGATGGCGCTGGCCCTGGCCGTCGGTAAATTCGGTCAGGATTCCCAGGCTTTGAGCTTGGCTGAAAAGGTCCATTCGGCACGCAGTTTGCACGCGACGGGGGGAGATATGTCGCGAAATTGTCCAGATAGGAGAACAGGATAGAGATTCCTAACGCCGTCGCCCACAGGGCGGTTCCGAATGGAACCAATGGCAAGCGAGCGGCTTTCTAGGTAGGTACAGCGTCTCCTTTCCCGCTTAACGAAACGGGACGTCAGTTCCATGTCAATGGCATCACCGTGATCAAATCAGCTCGAACTGTCGGGAGCGTCGGGACCGGCGCGAGCTTCCTTATTGCGCCTGAAGCGGGCGGGATCGCGGCCGGACGCGTGGGGGCGGCGCAATGAACCTGATGTCTTCCATCGATACCGCCGAACTGCCGGTCACCGATCTCGACCGCGACGCGCTCTGGTACAAGGACGCCATCATCTATCAGCTGCATGTCAAAGCCTTCGCCGACAGCAACAATGACGGCATCGGCGATTTCGCTGGGCTGTGCGAGAAGCTGCCCTATCTCCAGGATCTCGGCGTCACCACGCTGTGGCTGTTGCCGTTCTATCCCTCGCCCGGCCGCGATGACGGCTATGACATCGCCGATTACGGCGCGATCAATCCCGATTTCGGGACCATGAAGGATTTCAAGCGCTTCATCCAGGAGGCGAAGAAGCGCGGCTTGCGGGTCATCACCGAGCTCGTCGTCAACCACACTTCCGACCAGCACGACTGGTTCAAGCGCGCCCGCCGCAGCCATCCAGGCTCCAGCGCCCGCAACTGGTATGTCTGGAGCGACTCCGACCAGAAATACCAGGGCACGCGCATTATTTTCACGGACACGGAAAAGTCGAACTGGACCTGGGACCACGAGGCCGGCCAGTTCTACTGGCACCGATTCTTTTCTCATCAACCCGATCTCAATTTCGACAATCCGCGCGTGGTGAGCGCGATCATCCAGGTGATGAAGCGCTGGCTCGATACCGGCGTCGACGGCTTCCGGCTCGACGCGATTCCCTATCTCTGCGAGCGCGACGGCACCAACAACGAGAACCTGCCCGAGACGCACGTCATCATCAAGAAGCTGCGCAAGGAGCTCGACGCCTACGCGAAGAACAAGGTGCTGCTCGCCGAAGCCAACCAATGGCCGGAGGACGTGCAGGAATATTTCGGCCAGAGCGACGAATGCCACATGGCCTATCACTTCCCGCTGATGCCGCGCATCTACATGGCGATCGCGCAGGAAGACCGCTTTCCCATCACCGACATATTGCGGCAGACGCCGGACATCCCCACCGATTGCCAGTGGGCACTGTTCCTGCGCAACCATGACGAATTGACGCTGGAAATGGTCACCGACGTCGAGCGCGACTATCTGTGGTCGACCTATGCCAACGATCCGCGCGCCCGCATCAATGTCGGCATCCGCCGACGTCTTGCCCCATTGATGGATAATGACCGGCGCAAGATCGAACTGATGAACTCGATGTTGCTGTCGTTCCCGGGCACGCCGATCATCTATTACGGCGACGAGATCGGCATGGGCGACAACATCTATCTCGGCGACCGCAACGGCGTGCGCACGCCGATGCAGTGGACGCCGGACCGCAATGGCGGCTTCTCGCGCGCCGATCCTGCAAAACTATACGCGCCGATGATCATGGATCCCGTCTACGGCTATGAGGCCGTCAACGTGGAAGCGCAGTCGCGCAGCCTGTCGTCGCTGCTTTCCGCTACCAGGCGGCTGATCTCGGTCCGCAAATCGACGCTCGCCTTCGGCCGCGGCACGATGACGTTTATCCGCCCCGCCAACCGTGCCGTGCTTGCCTATGTCAGGGAGTACAAGGGTGAAGCCATCCTCTGCGTCGCCAATCTGTCGCGTTCGGCGCAGGCGACCGAGCTTGATCTGTCGGCGTGGAAGGAGCGCATTCCGCTGGAAATGCTCGGCCGCACGCGCTTTCCGGCGATCGGCGAACTGCCCTACATGATCACGCTCGCGCCTTACGGCTTCTACTGGTTTCAGCTGCAGGAGCGCGACAAGTCGGAGCCGGTGACGCCGCGCGCGGTGCCCGAATTCGAAACGCTGGTGGTACCGCTGAACTCGACCTGGGTTTCACTCGCCCGCGCCCGCGGCGTGTTCGAGCGCGACGTGCTGCCGGGGCATCTGGCGCGGACGCGCTGGTATCCGGAGCGTTCGCCCGAAAAAATCCGCCCCACCCTCGTCACCGCGATTCCGTTCTGCGACATCGGCGACAACCGACCGTGGCTCGCCTTCTTCGAAACGACACGGAACAACAAGACCGCGCGCTATCTGCTGCCGATGCAGATCGAATGGGTGCGGTTCGATCGCGAGCGTTACAATCCGCGCGCCTTTGCCGCCGTGCGCCAGGGCGCCCGCGAAGGCTCGCTGCTGGATGTTGCGACCGATCCGATCTTCATCGGGCTCCTGCTGCGCAACTTGCGGGAATCGCTGACAGTCACCGAAAACAACCTGCAACTGGAATTCCGGCCGACCAGCCAATTCTCCGACAAGCAGGTGCGGCAGCCCGAAAGCATTCGCACGGTCGAAACCGGCAAATCCAACAGCACGGCGCTGGTCGACGGCGACTATTGCGTCAAGGTGTTCCGGAAGACGGAGCCCGGTATCAATCCGGTCATCGAAGTCGGCCGCTTCCTGACCGACGTCACGCATTTTGCCAATACACCGGCCCTGCTCGGCACCGTCGAATTCCTGGAGGGCCAGCAGCGAAGCACGATCGCCACCGTCCATGCGCAAGTGGCCCACCAGGGCGACGGCTGGACGGTGACATCGGCCTATCTCGATCGCTTTGTCGACGACCAGCGCCTCTTGGCCGCCAACGGTCACAGCGGCAAGAACGAGGAGCAGATTCCGTATCTGCGCATCATGTCACACGCAGGACGGCGCATGGCCGAGCTGCATCAGGCGCTCGCCGGCCATTCCGACATCGCCGACTTCGCGCCGGACGAAATCATATCGGAGGACGTACGGCGCTGGACCGGTGAAACCATCGCCCGCGCCGATCGCCTGTTCGATACGCTGAGCCAGCGCGACGCCGTGCGCGAGGCCGACCGGCCGCTGGTCGAGAAACTGCTGGCACAGCGCGACACCCTGCACAGGCGGCTGAGCGTGTTGCTGCCGCCCGACATCGATGGATCGGCCATCCGTATTCACGGCGATTTCCGGCTCGAGCAGATGCTGATCGTGAAGGACGACATCTTCATCATCGGTTTCGAGGGCGATACCAGCTTGCCCTTGGCTGAGCGCAGACGCAAGGCTCCGCCCGCGCGCGATGTCGCGGGCCTGATCCGATCGATCGATTACTCCGTCATCGCCGCTTTCGATCGCGCGCTGAGGGTGGCGCCCGACGAGCAGGGCAGGCTCGCGGCCGCGCTTCGTGAATGGCGCGACCGCGCGGCGGCGGCATTCCTGGCGGGCTATCGCGAGAGCATGACAAACACGCGACTCTGGCCTGCCGATCCGCATGCAATGGATGCAATGGTTAATTTCTTTTTGCTGGAAAAAGCCATTCGCGAGATCGAATATGAGCTGGCTCACCGGGTAGAATGGCTGCGCCTGCCGGTGGCCGGTCTGTTGCGTATGCTAGAGTTTTGAATTGAGCATGATCTTCTCGGAAAACCGGCGTCCACCCCGCAAGTGCGGGGCGGGCTTTTTCCGGATCATGCTCCAGCCTGCAAGCGAGTCCTGATGAGTAAGCTGTCCGCCGAGGCCTATGCGATTGTCGAAGGCCGCCACGCCGATCCCTTCCGCTATCTCGGCGTCCATACCGAGGGTGACAAGACGGTGGTGCGCGCCTTCCTTCCCGAGGCCTCCACTGTCGAGGCCGTCGGCGAGCACGGCGAGACCGCAAAACTGTCGCGCATCCACGATGCCGGCCTGTTCACCGGCACGATGCCGGGCGGTTCGAAGCGCTATCATCTGCGCGCGCAATTCGGCGACAATGTCGTGCAGCTCGACGATCCCTACCGCTTTCCGCCCGTACTTAGCGACTTCGACCTCTATCTGCTCGGCGAAGGCACCGACCAGCGCCTCTACGACAAGCTCGGCGCGCATCCGCGGGTCATGGATGGCGTCGAGGGTGTCGCCTTTGTGGTGCTGGCGCCGAACGCGCGGCGTGTCAGCGTGGTCGGCGATTTCAATTTCTGGGACGCCCGTCGGCATCCGATGCGCTCGCGCGGCCAGGGTTATTGGGAGTTGTTCATCCCGCAGGCCAAGGCCGGCGATCACTACAAGTTCGACATGATCGGCCCACACGGCCAGCATCTGCCGCTGAAGGCCGATCCGCTGGCCTTTGCCGCGGAGGTGCGCCCGAAGACCGCCTCCATCGTGCTGGATGAGTCGAAGCTACCGCGTCCACGGCCGGCGCCGGACGGCATCAATTCGCGCGCCGCACCGATTTCGATCTATGAGGTCCATCTCGGCTCATGGCGGCGCAAGGGCAACAATGAATGGCTGAGCTATCGCGAGCTGGCCGAACAGCTGCCGGCCTATGTGCGCGAGCTCGGCTTCACCCATGTCGAGTTCCTGCCGGTGAGCGAACATCCGTTCGATGGCTCCTGGGGCTATCAGCCAACCGGACTGTTTGCGCCGACCAGCCGCTTCGGCTCGCCGGAGGATTTTAGCGCGCTGGTCGATGCCTGCCACGCCCAGGACATCGGCGTCATCCTCGACTGGGTGCCCGGACACTTCCCTGACGACCCGCACGGACTCGGCCATTTCGACGGCACCGCGCTTTACGAGCACGCCAACCCGCTGCAGGGCCGCCATCTCGACTGGGGCACGCTGATCTATAATTACGGCCGCACGGAAATCGTCAACTTCCTGGTGTCGAACGCGCTGTTCTGGCTGGAGCGCTACGCCATCGACGGCCTGCGCGTCGACGCGGTCGCCTCGATGCTCTATCTCGACTACAGCCGCCCCTATGGCGGCTGGATTCCGAACAAGCATGGCGGCCGGGAAAATCTGGAGGCGACCGCTTTCCTGCGCCGCTTCAACTCCGAGGTTTTTGCGCGCTTCCCGCAGGCAACGACGGCGGCGGAGGAATCCACCGCCTGGCCGCAGGTGTCGCGCCCGGTCGACCATGGCGGGCTTGGCTTCGGCTACAAATGGAACATGGGCTGGATGCACGACACGCTCAAATATATCGGCAAGGATCCGATCCACCGCAAATATCATCACGGCGACATCCTGTTTGGCCTGCACTACGCCTTCTCGGAAAACTTCATCCTGCCGCTGTCGCATGACGAGGTCGTGCACGGCAAACGCTCGATCCTCGGGCGCATGCCCGGCGACGACTGGCAGCGCTTCGCCAACCTGCGCGCCTATTACAGCTTCATGTTCGGTCACCCCGGCAAGAAGCTCCTGTTCATGGGCTGCGAGCTCGCCCAGGAGCGCGAATGGAATCACGACCAAGCATTGGACTGGCATCTGCTCGAGCAGAAGAAATATCAGGGCATCCAGACGCTGATCCGCGACCTCAACCATCTCTATCGCGACGTTCCTGCGTTGCATGAGCTCGATTGCGAGGCGGCGGGCTTCGAATGGATCATCACCGAGGACGCCGACCACAACGTATTTGCCTGGATCCGCAAGGGGAGTGACGCCCGCGCGCGCTGCCTGGTCGTCGTGAATTTTTCGCCGAATGTCTATTATAACTACCGCGTCCGCGTCTCCTTCGCAGGGCTCTGGCGCGAGGCTTTCAATTCCGACTCCTCCTTGTACGGCGGCAGCAATGTTGGCAATTTCGGCGGAGTTCGCGCATCGGATGGCGCTGCGCCAGATCTCAATCTCACCATCCCGCCGTTGGCCGCCATTTTTCTTGTACCTGAAGGCTGATGCATGCGCCTCACCGCAGGAACCTTTTCGCGTCTTGGCGCAAGCTGGGACGGCCGCGGCACCAATTTTGCGCTGTTTTCGGCGAATGCGGAGAAGGTTGAGCTGTGCCTGTTCGACAATCAGGGCCGCCGCGAGCTCGAACGCATCGAGCTGCCGGAATGCACCGAAGACGTCTGGCATGGCTATCTGAACGACGTCTCGCCGGGGCAGCTCTATGGCTATCGCGTGCATGGTCCCTACGAGCCCGAGCACGGCCACCGCTTCAATGCCAACAAGCTGGTGCTTGATCCCTACGCCAAGCGTCTCGCGGGACGTCTGGTCTGGAGCGACGCGCATTTCGCCTATCGCACCGGCAGCCCCCGCGAAGACCTTTCCTTCGACCGCCGCGACAATGCGCGCGGCATGCCGAAGGCCGTCGTGGTCGACGAGACCTTCAACTGGGGCCGGCGCGAAATCCGCCCGAGCATCCCCTGGGAAGACACCATCATCTATGAGGCCCACGTCAAAGGTCTGACGCAAACCCGCGGCGATGTGCCGCCGAATTTGCGCGGCACCTACGGCGGTCTCTCATCGCCGGCGATGATCGCGCATCTGAAGAAGCTCGGCGTCACCACCGTGGAGCTGTTGCCGATCCACGCCTTTGTCGATGACCGCATCCTGGTCGAGAAGAAGCTCGTCAACTACTGGGGCTACAACACGCTGTCCTTCTTCGCGCCGGAGCCGCGCTACGCCCAGGACAATCCGCTCGACGCGTTCCGCACTACGGTGGCGCGACTGCATGACGCCGGCATCGAGGTGATGCTCGACGTCGTCTATAACCACACCGCCGAGGGCAATCATCTCGGCCCGACGCTGTCGTTTCGCGGCATCGACAACGCCTCCTATTACTGGCTGCAGCCCGACAATCCGCGCTACTACGACGACTTCACCGGCTGCGGCTCTTCGGTCAATCTCACCCATCCACGCGTGCTGCAGATGGTGATGGACTCGCTGCGGTACTGGGTCGAGGTCTGCCATGTCGACGGCTTCCGCTTCGATCTTGCGACCACGCTGGCGCGCACGCCGACCGGCTTTGACCGCAATGCGGCCTTTCTCACCGCGGTCCGCCAGGACCCGGTGCTGGCCAGCGCCAAGCTCGTCGCCGAGCCCTGGGACCTCGGCATGGGCGGCTACCAGGTCGGTGGATTTCCCTCGCAATGGTCGGAATGGAACGACCGCTATCGCAGCGCCATGCGGCGCTACTGGAGCGGCGAGGGCAGCCTGATCGGCGAAGTCTCGGGCCGGATGACGGCCTCTTCCGACCTGTTCCACCATGACGGCCGCAAGCTGCGCGCCAGCGTCAACCACATCACCGTCCATGACGGTTTCACGCTGGCCGATCTGTTCAGCTACAACCAGAAGCACAACGAGGCCAATGGCGAGGACAACCGCGACGGCTCCAACGACAATCACAGCAATAATTGCGGCCATGAGGGCCCGACCGACGATCCCGCCATCGTCGCGCTGCGCCGCCAGCTCCGCAAGAACCAACTCGCATGCCTGTTTCTGGCCCAGGGCCTGCCGCTGATGCTGGCCGGCGACGAAGTCGGCAACACCCAGAACGGCAACAACAACGCCTATTGCCAGGACAATGAGACGGGCTGGGTCTCCTGGGAAAATCTCGGCCGCGAAGGCGACGACCTCACCGATTTCGTCGGCCACATGACCGCCTTGCGCGAGAAATTCCCGCAAATCAACAGCCAGCGCTGGCTCGACGGACGGCGCGCGGACGGCTCCTATGGCGTGCTGTGGCTGACGCCGGCCGCCGAAGAGATGCAGGAAGCCGACTGGAAATTTCCGGATGGGCGCTTTCTCGCCTATGTGCTGTATCCGATGGAACCAGGACAGGCGCCGATCTTTATCGTCCTGAACGCGGCGCCAGAGGAGATCGCGTTCAAACTGCCGAAGACGCCGGAATACAGGAGCTGGCAGCAGGTGCTGAACACCACCGAGGTCAAGCAGGAGAGCGCCACGTTTGCCTCCGGCGCCGACACAAAGGCCCCGCCGCGCTCGGTGCTGGCCTTTGCGGGCGCGGCATGAGTGACGCGCTGTTTGGCGCGAGGCCAGGCAAGGACGGCACGTCGTTCCGGCTGTGGGCGCCGGCGGCCAAGCGCGTCGATCTCGTGCTGGAGAAAAAGCCGCAGACGATGCGGCGCGACGAGGACGGCTGGTTTTCGCTTGGCGTCGCGGGCACAGGTGCCGGCGCGCGCTATAGATTCCGCATCGACGACGAGATCGACGTGCCCGATCCCGCCTCAGCCTTCCAACCGGACGACGTGTTCGGCCCGAGCGAGGTGATCGATCACCGAGCGTTTCAGTGGCGCGCGCTGGATTGGCGTGGGCGGCCCTGGGCCGAAACCGTGTTGATCGAAACCCATGTCGGCGCTTTCACCGAGGGCGGCACCTATCGCGCGATGATCGAAAAACTCGACCATCTCGTAAGCACGGGAATCACGGCGGTGGAGTTGATGCCGCTTGCCGATTTCTTCGGCCGTCGCGGCTGGGGGTATGACGGCGTGCTCTGGTATGCGCCCGACAGCGCCTATGGCAGGCCAGAAAATCTGAAGACACTGATCGATGAAGCACATCTGCGCGGCCTGATGGTGTTTCTGGACGTCGTCTACAATCACTTCGGGCCTGAGGGAAATTTCCTCGGCCGCTACGCGCCGAACTTCTTCACCGAGGCGCATACGCCCTGGGGCAGCGCGATCGACTATCGCGTTCCGGAAGTGCGCGCCTTTGCGATCGAGAACGCGCTTTACTGGCTGCGCGAGTATCGCTTCGACGGGCTTCGGCTCGATGCCGCCAATCACATCTTCTCGGAACCCGGCATGCCGTCGATGCTGCACGATCTCAGCATCGCGACAGGCCGGCTCGCGATCGCGACCGGCCGGCATATTCATCTCGTGCTCGAGAATGGCGATAACCGCGCAAGCTTGCTCGATGCCGCGCAGGAGCCGCCGCGCGGCAAGTATCGCGGACAATGGAACGACGATTATCACCATGCCTGGCATGTGCTCTTCACGGGCGAGAGCAACGGCTATTACGGCGACTATCAGCGCTCGCCGCGGGGCGAGCTCGCCCGCGCGCTGGCGTCGGGCTTCGTGTATCAGGGCGAAATCTCGGCCTTCTGGGGCAACAAGCCGCGCGGCGAGCCGAGCGGACAGTTGCCGCCCGCGACATTCGTCAACTTCCTGCAGAACCATGACCAGATCGGCAACCGGGCGCTTGGCGACCGGCTCGAGAGCCTGGCGTCGCCGGAGCAGATCGAAGCCGCGCTCGCGGTCACGCTTCTCGCGCCCATGATTCCGATGCTGTTCATGGGCGAGGAATGGGGCTCGAGGATGCCCTTCCCGTTCTTCTGCGACTTCGAGGACGATCTCGCCAACGCCGTTCGCAATGGGCGCAAGCAGGAATACAAATGGGCCTATGAGACATACGGCGATGAGGTGCCCGATCCGCTCGAGCTATCGACGTTCCAGTCAGCGGTGATCGATTGGCCGACGCGCGACACGCCCGCTGGTGCGAAGCGGCTCACGCTGGTGCGCGAACTGCTCGCCATCCGCCGGCAGGAGATCGCACCGCGATTGGCTGGCGCCCGCTTTGGCGAGGCCCATGCCGCGGACAACGGCCTGCTCACGGCGCACTGGCACATGGGCGACGGCGCGACGCTGCGGTTCACGGCCAATCTCTCGTCGAACGAAGTCACGCACCATGCGCCCCATACCACCGGTGCGTCCATTTGGGGCGGCGATCCCGGCGACCGGTTGCCACCCTGGTCGGTGTACTGGCGCATCGGAGGATGACATGCCTCCGTCCATTCCGCTCGCGACCTATCGCCTGCAGCTGACTGCCGATTTCAATTTTGAGAAGGCCGCTGAAGTCGTTCCCTATCTTGGGGCGCTTGGCATCACGCATCTCTACGCCTCGCCCTTCATGAAGGCGCGCAAGGGCTCCTCCCACGGCTACGACGTGGTCGATCATACAAAACTCAATCCGGAGCTTGGCGGCGAGGCGGGCTTTGCCAAACTCTCGGACGCGCTGCGCGCGCACGACCTCGGCCTGATCCTCGATTTCGTCCCCAACCATGTCGGCGTGCACTTTGCCGATAATCCCTGGTGGCTCGACATGCTGGAATGGGGCCCGGCCTCGCCGCATGCCGGCGCCTTCGACATCGACTGGGAGCAGCTGCCGTATCGCAAGCGCGGCGGCGTGCTGCTGCCCATTCTCGGCTCGTCCTATGGCGAGGCGCTGGAGCGCGGCGAGATCGAGCTGCGCTACGACGCGAACGAGGGCAGTTTCTCCTGCTGGTACTTCGAACATCGCCTGCCGATCGCGCCGGAGCGCTATGGCGAGGTGCTGCGGATGGTGGTGAAGGAGGCCGGCGCCGAGGAGAGTGAAGCGGGAAAACGCATCCTCGCCCTCGCTTCACGCTACAAGGGATTGCGCCATCCAAATCGCCAGGAAGCGCCGCGCTTCAAGCAGGAACTGAAGGAGATTGCCGGCGGCGCCGAGATCATCGCACGTGGGCTGTCAGCGTACCGAGCCGGCGCGAACCGCCAGGCGCAGACGTTGGCGCTGCATCATCTGCTGGAGCGCCAGCACTACAAGCTCGGCCATTGGCGGCTCGCCTCCAGCGATATCAACTATCGCCGCTTCTTCGACGTCAACTCGCTCGCGGGGTTACGCGTCGAAGAGATCAATACCTTCGAGGCGGCGCACCGACTGGTGAGGCAACTCATCGCCGAGGGCAAGCTGCAGGGCCTGCGGCTCGACCATATCGACGGCCTGCGCGATCCCGCACAATATTTCCAGCGCCTGCAGCGGCTGATCCGGGAGGCACAGGGCGGCGAAGCCAAACCGTTTTACATCGTGATCGAAAAGATCCTTGGCGAAGGCGAGAGGCTGCGGCCCTTTGCCGGCGTTCACGGCACCACCGGCTATGAGTGGATGAATGCGATCGCGCAGCTCCTGATCGATGGCAAAGGCCTCGATCCGCTCGACGAGGTGTGGCGTCAGGTCAGCAATCAGGCGCCAAGGCTCGAGCCGGTGCTGAAGCAAGCCAAGCGGCGCGTGCTGGAGACGCTGCTGACCAGCGAATTCATCGTGCTGGTTCGCCTGCTGGCGCGCATCGCCAGCGGCCATTATTCGACGCGTGATTTTTCCGCCGACAGTCTGCGCCAGGCGCTTGAACTGTATGTGTTGCATTTCCCGGTCTACCGCACCTATCTGACCGCAGCCGGCCCGACCGCGCATGACCGCGCGCTGATCGAGATCACCATCGGGCGGGCACGCGCGGAATGGTACGCGGCGGATGAAGGCATATTCGATTTTCTCCGCGATGCCCTGACGCTCGACCTGATCAAGCCCGGCCGGCCGCCGCACAGCGCGCCGCGCGTGCGCCGCTTTGCGCTGAAGCTGCAGCAGTTCACCGGACCCTTGATGGCGAAGTCGCTGGAGGACACCGCGTTCTACCGCTTCCACCGCCTGCTCGCGCTCAACGAAGTCGGAGGCGATCCCGCCGCGAACGCGCTATCGATTCCGGACTTTCACGGCATGATGCAGGCGCGAGCGAAGGAATGGCCGCATGGCATGACCGCGACCGCCACCCATGACACCAAGCGCGGCGAGGACGCCCGCGCGCGGCTGATGGCGCTGACGGAGATTCCGCATGATTGGACCAGTGCGGTAGCGCGCTGGAAAGTGTTGAACGCGCCGCAGGTGGTCACGGATGGCGAGATGCGCGCGCCTACGACCGCCGCGGAATACATGTTGTACCAGACACTGATCGGCGCGTGGCCGCTTGAAGGGCCCGACGCGACGTTCGCGGAGCGAATCCAGGGCTACGCGCTGAAGGCTGCACGCGAGGGCAAGGAGCAGACGAGCTGGCTCAATCCGCATGAGAATTACGAGGCCGGCCTCAAGACATTCGTCGAGCGCGTTCTCCATCCCGCGAGATCGGGTGAATTCCTCGATTCGATCGCGGCCCTGGCGCGGCGGGTCGCGCTGCTCGGCGCGCTCAATTCGATCAGCCAGCTCACGCTGAAGGCGACGCTGCCTGGAGTGCCCGATTTCTATCAAGGCACCGAGTTTTGGGATCTGTCGCTGGTCGATCCAGACAACCGCAGGCCGGTCGACTTTGCTGCGCGGACGGCTGCGCTCGCGTCGCTGCGCGCGCCCGATTGGACCGCGCTTGCGCAGGAGTGGACCAGCGGCCGTTTGAAGCTCGCCTGGACTGCACATTTGCTCAAGCTGCGCACCGAACTCGCCGACGTCTTCACGCTCGGCGACTATCAGCCGCTGGAGGTGAGCGGGCCGCATCGCGAGCAAGTCGTTGCCTTTGCGCGACGGCACGGCAGCGACGCCGCTGTTGTCGCCGTTATCAGACATTTGGCCGCGTTCACGGAAGGCGGCCGGACCTGGCCGCGTGGTGAAGCGCTAGAGGGAACGCTGGGCCTGCCGGGATTTGCGGTTGAAGGCATCGACACGGCAGAGCTGCCGCTATCAACGCTGTTTCGCGAACTTCCCGTTGCGGTGTTGAAAGCAACAATGCTGGTGAAAGAGAAGCCCGCGCGAAAGCGGTTGTCTGCCTGAAGCCAAAACGCGGAGGCCGCCCGGGATCGACGGCCGGGCGGCCCGCCGGATGTCGTGCCGATTCGAGGATCGGTTCCCTCCTCCGCGCTGGGTAAATGGTCCGCCGAATTCGTTACCAGCAAGCTGACGAAATCCTGCGCTCGCGTGGTTTTTTGTTGCTGCAGATGCGAAGACCGCGCGCTACTTGCCCTTGGTGAGCAGCAGCGTTCCGCGATCGCGGATCGCGACCTGCGCCATTTCCGCAAAGCGCTGCAACAGCCAGGGCAGCATCACCTCGACCCTCACATGATCGTCGGCGATATCGAGATGGCCTGACGCCGCCTGCCCCAGTGCGCGAACGCGGAAGTACATGTGGTCGCCCTCCCAGCGCTCCTCATCGACCTGCAGGATCGGCACGCTGGCCGCGGCTCGCGACAGCCCTTGCTTGAGGCGGCGCGACGCTTCTTGGCGGCCGAGACGATGGGGAATGGAAACGACGAGCGGTGCGGGCATCGCGAAATCCTCTGCTTGACCGGACTCCATGTAGTTCCGCCGCGAACGAAAGGAAGAGCCGGCGAATTATCGCGGCGCACGAGCTGGAACTTTCGATGTTCCCGCAGGTTTCCCCCGCGAACCAGCGAGCACCAACGTTGCCCTCAGGGCTGAGGAGAATTCGAGATGTCAATCGGCACTATCATTCTGATCATTCTGATCATCGCGCTGCTCGGCGGCTTCAGCGGCATCGGTGGCGGACCGTTTTACGGCACCGGCTATTACGGCGGCGGCGGCCTCGGGCTGATCATCGTGATCCTGCTGATCCTGCTGCTGCTCGGGCGGATATAAGGTAACCCTCTCTTCGTCATTCCGGGATGCGTGCGTAGCACGCAGGCCCGGAATCCATACTCATGGCGCGCTTGGCCCTTGGGCCATTCGCGCAATCAAAATAAGCACGCGCGCCTTCTCTTCGTTGTCGCGAATGCGGCAAGCCGCATGCACGATGGTGGTCATGGATTCTCTGATGTGCAATTGCACATCATAGCTCGCGCTGACGCACGCCCCGGAACGACGAGGTTGATGATCAGCCCAGCTTCTTCATCGCCGCCTTGATCGACGACGCCGCGTCGTCATAGCCCTGCCATGCCTTGGTCTTGGCGAGCAGCGACGGCACGCTGCGGATGGTGAAGCGTTTCGGGTCTAGATCGCCCTTCACCTGCGCCCAAGTCAACGGCATCGAGACGGTCGCGCCGTTGCGCGCACGCGGCGACAGCACCGCGACCGCGGTCGACATTCGGTCGTTGCGCAGATAATCGAGGAAGATCTTTCCCTTGCGCTTGGCTTTCGACATGTTGATGAGGTAGCGGTCGGGGTCTTCGTTCGCCATCAGCTGGCAGACGCCTTGCGCAAATGCCTTGGCTTCCTTCCAGCCCACCTTGTCCCTTGCGCCGTACAGCAGCGGCACCACCACGTGCAGGCCCTTGCCGCCGGTGGTCTTGCAAAAGTTTTCCATCCCGAGATCGGACAGATGTTGTCGCATCGTCTTCGCGGCCTCGATCACATCGGCAAATTTCACATCCGGATCCGGATCGAGATCGAACACCAGCCGCCCCGGCACGTCATATTCGTCCGGCGCGCAGTTCCAGGGATGCAGCTCGAGCCCGCCGAGCTGCGCCACCGCCGCGAGGCCCTCGACGCGATCGATCTGCAAATAGGGCTTTCGATCACCCGACACCTTGACGAGCCGAAACAGTTTCGAGGTGCCCTGCATGCCATGGCGCTGGAAAAACTGCTGGCCCTTGATACCATCGGGCGCGCGCACGATCGAACACGGCCGGCCCTTGAGATGACCGATCATCCATTCGCCGATCGCCTCGAAATAGTGCGCGAGATCGAGCTTGGTAACAGCCTCGCCGTCGCCGGCATCCGGCCACATCGACTTGTCGGGATGGGAGATCACGACGCCCATGACCTCGTTGGCCTTCTTGTCCGCGGGCTTGCTGGATTTGACCGCCACCTTCGCCGCAGCCGGCTGCGCCACGCGCGTCATCTCCGGCAGCTCCGCCCGCACCTCACGTGCGTCCTTGTCCTGCCGCAGCCCCTTGAACGCAGCCTGACGGATATTGCGATCGCCGGTCCAGCCAGCAAATTCGATCTCGGCCACGAGCTCGGGCTTGAGCCAATGCACCTCGCGCGTCTTGCGCGGCGCATTGTTGCCCCCGAACGGGCTCTCATCGGACGCGGCCGCCTTCAGCGCCGGCATGATGCGCTTCACCTTGTCCTGGCCAAAACCGGTGCCGACCATGCCGACAAAGGCAAGATGATTGCCGCGATAGACGCCGGCCATCAGCGAACGGAACTTGCCGTTGGTGGTTTTCCAGCCGCCGACCACGACCTCCTGCCCGTCACGCGCCTTGGCCTTGGTCCAGCTGTCGGTGCGGCCGGAATGATAGGGCGCGGCGAGCTTCTTGGAGACGATGCCCTCAAGCGACAATTCGCGCGCGGAGTCCATCACCGCACCGCCATCGACCTCGAAATGCTCGATATAGCGGATGTTCTTGCCGCCATGCCCGTACAGCAACTCCTTCAGCCGCGCTTTCCGGTCGCGCAGCGGCAGCCGCCGCAAATCCATATCCTCCGCGAACAGCAGATCGAACGCGAAGAAGATCAGCTTGCCGGTCTTACCCTCGGAGAGCGCGGCCTGCAGCGCGGAAAATTCCGGCACGCCGTTATGATCGAGCGCGACGATCTCGCCATCGATCAAAACATCGGGCAGCGACTTCGCTTCCTTGGCGATCGCGGAAAACTTGTCGGTCCAGTCCAGTCCCTTGCGCGTCTTCAAGGAAACCTTGCCGCCTTCGACGCGCAACTGCATGCGGTAGCCGTCGAACTTGATCTCGTGGCCCCAGCCTTCGCCGCTCGGTGGGCGCTCTACCGGGACGCAAAGCTGCGGCGCGATGAAGGCGGGAATGGAATCGATGCGTTTGGCCTGCACGCGCTTGGCCGGCGTGTCGAACTTGCGCTCCGCGCGCGCCTCCGCTGCCTCGCCGCGATTGGAGTGCCAGACCGCGGCGGCCTTGCCGCGGCCGTTCTTCGCCATCATGAACGGCTTTGGCGCCTTGCCCTTGCCTTCCGCGATCTCAGCGATCGTCCGCCCCGACGCGACCGAGCGGTCTTCATCGAGGATGTCGTTGGCTTCGCCCTCGCGCGCAAATTCATCGCGATGCTTGATCAACAGCCAGTTGGTGCGGTTGCCGCCATTGCGGTCGCGGCGCATGCGGACCAGCACCCAGCTGCCATGCAGCTTCTCGCCGTGGAGCGTGAATTTGAGGTCGCCCTTCTTGAAGCCGGCTTCGGGATCGTCGCTATCCCAATAGCCGCGGTCCCAGAGCTGGACGGTGCCGCCGCCATATTGCCCCTTCGGGATCGTGCCTTCGAAATCGCCATAGTCGAGCGGATGGTCCTCGACTTCCACCGCCAACCGCTTGTCATGAGGATCGAGCGAGGGCCCGCGCGTCACTGCCCAGGACTTGAAGACGCCGTCCCATTCGAGCCGGAAATCGTAATGCAGCCGGGTCGCGGCGTGCTTCTGGATCACGAAGCGCCGGCGTTTTGACGGTGCCACCTTCGCTTCGCCCGAGGGCTCGGCGGTCTTCTCGAAATCCCGCTTCTTTTGGTAGGTGAATAGCTTCCCGGAAGGCACAATCGATCCCGCGATGGTCAAGGGGCGCGCCAGCCTAGCACGCGCCGCCGGAACCAGAACCCGGAAATGGCGGTGGAAGTTCCTCCAAAGGGCGATGGCTCGCCGCCATCCCCCTTTGGTTTTATGGCTTGCGCATCATCTCCGCGCAAACGCTACGCGTTTGTCGCGAGGGAAAACCGGTACCCACCCCGCATCAAGTGCGGGGCAGGCCTTTTCCGGATCATGCGCTAATCCGCCGCGCGCAGCCGATAGCCGATGCCGGTCTCGGTCAGCACGAATTGCGGGCGCTCGGGATCAGCCTCGATCTTCTGCCGGAGCTGGCGCACATAGACCCGCAGATATTGCGCATCGGTCAGTTCATCCCACAACTCCTTCAACAGGAATCGATGTGTGAGCACCTTGCCGGCGTGCTGCACCAGCACACGCAACAGCTCATATTCCTTCGGCGACAGCTTTATCTCGCGCTCGCCGACTTTCACGATACGCCGGACCAGATCGACCGAGAGATCGCCGGAGCGGAACACCGGCCGCTCGCCATGGACCTGCAGCTGGTGGCGCAGCGCCGCGCGCAGGCGCGCCAGCAATTCTTCCATCCCGAACGGCTTGGTCAGGTAGTCGTCGGCGCCGAGATCGAGCGCCTGCACCTTGCCGGCCTCGTCGCCGCGGCTCGACAGCACCACAATCGGCACGCCCTCGTTGCGGCCGCGGATGGTGCGGAGCAGCTCATGGCCCTGGATATCCGGCAGGCCGAGGTCGAGGATGATCAAGGCGGGATTTTGCGCGAGCAGCTCCAGCGCCGTCTTGCCGTTCGGCGCCTCCAGGATCTCGTAACCCTGCGTGCTCAATCCCATCCGCAGCAATTTGCGGATCGGCGGCTCGTCGTCGATGACAAGCACCTTGATCGGGTTGGCGTTCATGCGGCGGTATCCAGGGCACGGAAGCCTGCCGGGATCGGCAAGCGGATGGTGAGCACCGCGCCGCTGCGGTCGGTGCGGTTGGCGGCCGTGATCCGGCCATTCATCGCCTCGACAAAACCGCGCGAGATCGCAAGGCCGAGCCCCGTGCCGGGACGGACATGATCGCCCTTCTGCACGCGATAGAACTTGTCGAACACGCTTTCCAGCTCGGTCGGCGGGATACCCTCGCCTTCATCGGCGACCTGCAACGAAACGACATCACGCTCGCGGAAACTCCGGATCGAGATCGTGGTATCGGCCGGCGAATATTTTGCGGCGTTGTCCAACAGGTTGAACAGCACCTGCTCAAAGAGGACGGCATCCAGTTCGAGCATCGGCAGGTCGGCGGCCAATTCCAGCGACACCTTGTGTCGCGCCAGAATCTTGCTGGCGCGGCGCAGCGCGCTGCCGACGATCTCGCCGATGTCGTGCAGCGCCGTGTTGGGCACGATGGCGCCGGATTCGAGCTTGGTCATGTCGAGCAGGTTGGCAATGAAGCGGTTGAGCCGCTCGGATTCGTCGATGACGGTCGCAAGCAGGTCGCGCTTTTCCGTGTCCGACAGGTTGCTGGCGAGATCGCGCATGGTGGAGGCTGCGCCGAGCACCGAAGCCAGCGGCGTCTTCAGATCATGTGAGATCGAAGTGAGCAGGGCCGAACGCAGCCGCTCCGATTCCACCGTGCGCTTGACGCGGTCCATATCCTCCACCAGCAGCACGCGCTCGATCGCGAGCGCGCCCTGGTCGACCAGCGCATCGAGCAGGCGGCGCTGGTCCGGAGTCAGCAACGGGCCGGTGCGGTCGTTGTCGATACCGATCACGCCGATCGGTCCGCGCCCGGTGCGCATGGGAAGGAACAGCCGCTTGGCGCCGGGCAGCGTGTCCGATCCGCGCCCCGCGGGCCGGTCATTGCTCCACGCCCAGTTCGCCGCGGCCAGATCAGCCTGATCAAGCTGATCCTCGGGAGGATAGCCGGCCTTCACTGTCAACAGACCCGTTTCCGGCAACAGCAGCACCACGCGAACCTTCAGCATCAGCGCGGTCTGATAGGCGGTCGCCCATAAGACGTCGTCGAGCGTCGCCGTGCCTGCGAGCTTGCGGCTGAAGGCATAGAGCTGCTCGGTCGTCCTGATCCGCCCGACTGCGGTGTCGGCCTGGGTGCGCACGCGCGCCGCGACGTTAGAGACCAGGATCGCGACCACCAGGAAGAGGACGAAGGCCGCGATATTGGTCGGATCGGTGATGGTGAAGGTGTAGATCGGCGGTAGGAAAAAGAAATTGTAGCAGAGCGAGGCCGCGACCGTACCCAGAAGCGAAGGCCCCAACCCATAGCGGACGGCGATCCCCACCACGGCGGTCAACAGCACGAGGTCGACGTTCTCAATGCCGAACCACGGCCGGATCAGCTCGGCAGCGCCGAGGCCGACCCCGACGATCACGAGCGCCATCAGATAGGGACGGGGGTCGAACGGTTCGCTCCGCGCCGCAGTCTGCACCGTGGGCTTCGGCGCCGGTCCGGCCGGCAGGTCCTCGCCGGCAATCACGTGAACGGTGATGTTGCCCGAGCGCCGGACGAGATCATGCACGACCGATCCGCGCGTCATCTCGAACCAGCGCGAGCGGGTCGACTTGCCGATGATGATCTGCGTGACGTTATTGGCATGGGCGAAGCCGATGACGTCGTCGGCAATGCGGCGGCCGACACCGGGAATGGTGAGCGCCTCGCCGCCCAGGGCCTCCGCCAGCCGCAGCGTGTCGGCAAGCCGGTCGCGTTCCTGGTCGGAGAGCTGCAGGCTGCGCCGCGTCTCGATCGAGATCGCGGTAAACTGCGCGTGCAGCCGGTCGGCCAACCGCTTGGTGTAGCGCACCAGCCCCGCCCCGCGCGGATCCTCGCTGACGCAGACCAGGATGCGATCGCCCGCGGCCCAGGGGCCGGCAATGGCATTGGCCTGCATGTGGGTGAGCAGC
This sequence comes from uncultured Alphaproteobacteria bacterium, assembly GCA_963847045.1. Lineage (GTDB taxonomy): Bacteria > Pseudomonadota > Alphaproteobacteria > Rhizobiales > Xanthobacteraceae > Bradyrhizobium. The sequence goes on from CAWJYQ010000026.1 coordinate 93,638, forward strand.
TGCTCGTCGACGCGATCGGCGGTGCGCCGCAGCGCCAGCTCGCGCAGCGCCGTCAGATTGCCCGGCGAGAAATAATGCTCCAGCGCGCGCTCGGCCTGCTTGGGCACATAGACCTTGCCCTCCTTCAGCCGCTGGATCAGGTCATCCGGCGTGAGGTCGATCAGCTCGATGGCGTCGGCGCGGTCGAAGATCGAGTCCGGCACGGTCTCGCGCACCCGCACATGGGTGATCTGCGCGACCACGTCGTTGAGGCTTTCGATGTGCTGGATGTTGACCGCGGTATAGACGTCAATGCCGCGCGACAGCAGCTCCTCGACGTCGAGATAGCGCTTCGGGTGCCGGCTGCCGGCAACGTTGGTGTGGGCGAGCTCGTCGACCAGCGCGATCTTCGGATGCCGCGCGATCAAGGCATCGAGGTCCATCTCCTCGAGGATCTGGTCCTTGTATTCGATGCGCTTGCGCGGGATGACTTCCAGCCCACGCAGCAGCGCCTCGGTTTCGGCACGGCCATGGGTCTCGATTACGCCGACCACGACATCGACGCCGGCCTTGAGCTTGGCATGCGCGCTTTGCAGCATTTCGTAGGTCTTCCCGACGCCGGGCGCGGCGCCGACAAAGATCTTCAGCTTGCCGAGAGGGCTGTCCTCCCGCCGGGCCGCCTCCAGCAAGGCTTCCGGCGAGGGACGTTGTTCGGGATCACGGCGCTGATTTGCCATGCGGCCAATATAAGCGTGGCGGAGCGCCGGGCCTAGTCTGCCTTACTTCGACGCGGCGTCGAGTCCCAGGTTTAACGCCAGGACGTTGACGCGGGGCTCGCCGAGCAGGCCGCCAAAACGGCCCTGGGTATTTTCCGTGACGAGCTGGCGGACCTTCTCCTCTGGCAGGTTGCGGGCCTTGGCGACACGCGGCACCTGGAAAAGAGCAGCTTCCGGCGAGATGTCGGGGTCGAGCCCGCTGGCGGACGTGGTGACCAGATCGACTGGCACGGCGGCAGAAGGATTTTCGGCCTTCAGCTTCTCGGCGTCTTCCTTGACCCGGTCGTTCAGCGCCTTGCTGGTGGGGCCGAGGTTGGAGCCGCCGGAATTGGCCGCGTTGTAGGGCGCGCCCACCGTCTTGGTCGAGTCGTTCGGATCCGGCGCCACGGTCGCCGACGGCCGGCCATGGAAATACTTGTCTTCCTTGAACTCCTGCCCGATCAGGGCGGAGCCAACCACCTTGCCGTCCTTCTCGATCAGGCTGCCTTGGGCCTGTTTCGGGAAGATGACGCCGGCAATCGCGGTCATGGCGAGCGGATAGGCCAGGCCCGTGATCAGCGTAAGGCCGAGCAGAAGGATGATGGCGGGACGGATTTCTCTGAGCATGTTGGTCTCCTGGGTCTCCTCGTCATTGCGAGCGAAGCAAAGCAATCCAGACTGAAGTCTGCGGTGGCATTTCTGGATTGCTTCGTCGCTTCGCTCCTCGCAATGACGGTTGCGTGTTAAGCTAGGTGCAAGGCGGCGACGACGAGGTCGATCGCCTTGATGCCGATGAAGGGAATGATGATGCCGCCGACACCGTAGATCATCAGATTGCGGCGGAGCAGCGCGCCGGCACCGATGGCGCGATAGGCTACGCCCTTCAACGCCAGGGGAATCAGCGCGATGATGATCAGCGCGTTGAAGATGATCGCCGACAGGATGGCGCTCTGCGGGCTCGTCAGGTGCATGATGTTGAGCACGTTGAGCTGCGGGTAGAACGCCAGGAACATCGCCGGGATGATGGCGAAATATTTCGCCACGTCGTTGGCGATCGAGAACGTCGTCAACGCACCACGGGTCATCAGCAGCTGCTTGCCGATTTCGACCACCTCGATCAGCTTGGTCGGGTTGGAGTCGAGATCGACCATGTTGCCAGCTTCGCGCGCCGCCTGCGTGCCGGTGTTCATGGCAACGCCGACGTCCGCCTGCGCCAGCGCAGGGGCGTCATTGGTGCCGTCGCCGCACATGGCGACCAGCTTGCCCTTGGCCTGCTCGTCGCGGATGAGCTTGAGCTTGTCCTCGGGCGTGGCCTGGGCGAGGAAGTCGTCGACGCCGGCTTCGGCGGCGATCGCGGCTGCGGTCATCGGGTTGTCGCCGGTGATCATCACGGTGCGGATGCCCATGCGGCGAAGCTCGGCAAAGCGCTCGCGGATGCCGCCCTTGACGATGTCCTTGAGCTGGATCACGCCCAAGAGGCGGCCATCCTTGGCAACCGCGAGCGGCGTTCCACCGGATTTCGCAATTTCATCGGCGATCGACTGCAGCTCACGGCCGACATCGGAATTGAGCAGCGGCTGAATCGAACGAACAGTATTGCCGCTTGCGACCGGTTGTGATTCGCCCGAGACATAACTGAGGATCGCATCGACCGCGCCCTTGCGCACCGAGGTGCCGCCTGCATCGACGCCGCTCATACGGGTCTGTGCTGTGAACGGGATGAAGGTGGCGCCAAGCTCGGCCATGTCGCGACCGCGAATCCCGTACTTTTCCTTGGCCAGCACCACGATCGAACGGCCCTCCGGCGTCTCGTCGGCGAGCGAGGCAAGCTGCGCGGCGTCGGCAAGTTCCTGTTCGCCCACGCCGCGCACCGGACGGAAGGCAGTCGCCTGCCGGTTGCCGAGCGTGATGGTGCCGGTCTTGTCGAGCAGGAGGGTGTCGACGTCGCCGGCGGCTTCCACCGCGCGGCCGGACATCGCCAGCACGTTGAAGCGCACCAGGCGGTCCATGCCGGCGATGCCGATGGCCGACAACAGCGCGCCGATGGTGGTCGGGATCAGGGTCACGAACAGCGCCACCAGCACCACGACCGAGATCGAGCCGCCGGCATAGGCCGCATAGCTCGGAATGGTCACGGTCGCGAACACGAAGATAATTGTCAGGCCAGCAAGGAGGATGTTGAGCGCGATCTCGTTCGGCGTCTTCTGCCGCTCGGCGCCCTCGACCAGCTTGATCATGCGGTCGATGAAGGTCGAACCCTGCGCGGCGGTGATGCGGACGCGGATCCAGTCGGACAGCACCTGCGTGCCGCCGGTCACCGCCGAGCGGTCGCCGCCGGATTCGCGTATCACGGGCGCCGATTCGCCGGTAATGGCGGCCTCGTTGACGGAAGCGACGCCTTCCATCACCTCGCCGTCGGAGGGGATGGTATCGCCGGCCTCGACCAGCACGAGGTCGCCGACCTTCAGGCTGGTGCCGGGCACGAGCTTGAAGGTCTTGCCAGAGCCGGTCAAAAGCTTGGCCTGGCTCTCGGTGCGGGTCTTGCGCAGCGATTCTGCCTGCGCCTTGCCCCGGCCTTCAGCCACCGCTTCGGCGAGATTGGCAAACAGCACCGTGAACCACAGCCAGAGGATGATCTGGAAGGTGAAGGCGAGATGCTCCCCACCGGTCACGAGGTCGCGCAGGAAGATCACCGTGGTGAGCGCAGCCACGATCTCGACCACGAACATCACGGGGTTCTTGATCATGGCCCGGGGATCGAGCTTGGTGAACGCCGCGCCGAACGCCGGAATCACGATCTTCGGATCAAGCATCGCCGAGACCGGCATGCGCTTGTTAGGTTTGTGGACAGGTTCCATGGAGGTTACTCCGAAAGAGTTCGATCAGAATACGGTGCCGGCGTTCATCGCCAGATGCTCGACGATCGGGCCGAGCGCGAGCGCCGGGAAGAAGGTGAGGCCGCCGATGATGAGGATCACGCCGACCACGAGGCCGACGAACAGGCCGCCCGTGGTCGGGAAGGTACCCATCGACGCCGGGATCGACTTCTTCTCCGCCAGCGAGCCTGCGACGGCCATGGCCGGCACGATCATGAAGAAGCGACCGACGAACATCGCCACGGCACCGGTGAGGTTGTAGAAGAAGATGTTGCCGGTAAGACCCGCAAAGGCCGAGCCATTATTGCCGGTCTGTGAGGAATAGGCATAAAGCACCTCGGAGAAGCCGTGCGGACCGGCATTAGCCATCGAGGCCACCGCTGTCGGGTAGACAACGGCGACTGCCGTCCAGCCCAGGATCATCAGCGGCAGGATCAGAATGGCGAGCATCGCCATCTTGACCTCGCGCGCCTCGATCTTCTTGCCGACATATTCCGGCGTACGGCCGACCATCAGGCCTGCGACAAAGATCGCAAGGATGACGAACAGCAGCATGCCGTACATGCCGGCGCCGACCCCGCCGACGATGATTTCGCCGAGTTCGATGTTGATGAGGGGAACCATGCCGCCGAGCGCGGTGAATGAGTCATGCATGGCATTGACCGCGCCGCAGGAGGCCGCCGTCGTGATCACGGCGAACAGCGAGGACGCCACGATGCCGAAGCGGACTTCCTTGCCTTCCATGTTGCCGCCGGAGAGCCCCAGCGCATCGAGCGCGGTGGTTCCATGGGCTTCGGCCCAATAGGTGACGGTGACGCCGGCGAGGAACAGCACGCCCATGACCGCGAGGATCGCCCAGCCCTGGCGCTGGTTGCCGACCATGCGGCCGAACACGTTGGTCAGCGCCGCGCCGAGCGCGAAGATCGAGATCATCTGCACGAAGTTCGACAGCGCGGTCGGATTCTCGAAGGGATGCGCGGCATTGGCATTGAAGAAGCCGCCGCCATTGGTGCCGAGCATTTTGATCGCGACCTGGGAAGCGACCGGTCCGACCGCGATGGTCTGCTTGGCGCCTTCCAGCGTCGTGGCCTCGACATAATCCCCGAGCGTCTGCGGCATGCCCTGGGAAACCAGGAACAACGCATAGACGATGCAGATCGGCAGCAGGATGTAGAGCGTGCAGCGGGTGACATCGACCCAGAAATTGCCGACGGTGCGCACGGAAGCGCGCGCGAAGCCGCGGATCAGCGCGACCGCGAGCACGATGCCGGTCGCCGCCGACAGGAAGTTCTGGTGCGTCAGGCCCAGCATCTGCACGAGGTAGGACAGTGTGCTTTCACCGCCGTAGTTCTGCCAGTTGGTGTTGGTGATGAAGGAGATCGCGGTGTTGAAGGAGAGATCTTCCGCCACGGCCGATTGCCCGGCCGGATTGAAGGGCAATATCGCCTGCAGCCGCATCAAACCATAGATGATGAAGACGCCGCCGACATGGAACAGCAGCATGGAGACCGTATAGGTCAGCCAATGCTGCTCGCGTCTATCGTCGACGCCACTGATCCAGTACAGCGCGGCCTCGACCGGACGCAGGACCGGCGAGAGGAACGTGCGCTCGCCATTGAAGACGCGCGTCATGTACCAGCCGAGCGGTTTCACCAGCGCGACCACGATCGCGCAATAAAGTAGGATTTGAATCCAGCCGATGACGGTCATGGGAGTTTCAGCCTTTTAAGATGATGCGAAGCTGTGCGGCGGCGGATCAGAACCGCTCGGGCCGCAACAGCGCGTAAGTGAGGTAGAAGAGGAGGCCGAGCGAAACGAGGCCGGCGAGCGAATAGTCGAAGATCATGGCTTGCTCCCGTTACAGCCGTTCGCAGGCGTAGGCGTAGCCGATCGCGGCCGCGAAGAAGGCGAGGCCGAGCGCCGACATAAGGATGTCCATCATGGTGTGCTCCTGTGGCAGCTTTCATCGAGCTGATGATCATTGCCGCGTTTGGAAAGGCAGGGTTGCGCTGGATCAACTGCGGGTCGATCCAGTGCGTTTACCTGGGCCACAGGTGCCACCCGTTGCATAGGTTTTCGAGAAGGCGGCTATGGCGAAGTTATAGGAATCTCATAAAGATGGGCATCATCCCGGCTTGCGTCGGTTCTCGCGCAAGCCCGGCCAAAATTTTCCTATGACATTTCTATATTTCGCCGCTCCGCCTCCTCTCGTTTTCAAATGACGTTTTGACCAATTTTGGCGGGTGACCGGCGTGCCGGCCGCAGCCTGAATCGGGACAAAGCCATGCTGCAACTCATCAAACATCACGATCTCGGCGAGCTCGGTGTACGGCTCCGCGACACCCGCGAAGTCGACATCAGCCTGATGGCCGAAATCCTCGGCACGGCATGCCGCAGGTTTCCCTCGCTCGGCCAGAGCGAGAAGACCGCGAGGGTGGAGCGCTTGATCCAGTCCGGCGCCTGGACCGACGCGGCGCTGGCGCTGATCGATCTCGAGCTGCCGCTCTGGCAAGTCCGCCGCCTCGCCTATGACGACGGCGAATGGCATTGCGCGCTGTCGCGCGAACGCGAGCTGCCGGACTGGCTCGATGACTTCATCGAAGCCCGCCATGCGGATCTGGCGCTCGCCATCCTCAGCGCATTCGTCGAAGCCCAACGGGCGAGCGAACCGGAGAGGCGGACCAGTGTCCCCACGGTGAGCCGAAGCATGTGGGAGTTCTACCAGCCGCTGCCGACCGACAATTTTCTCTGAGCGGCCAACCACCGATCGGACTGCCGGAGTTTCGATAACTTGCCGCAGCTTCAGAATTTTCCGCGCGAGCTTGGTCCGCACCGGGTGTTGCTGCGCTTCTGCATAAGGAGCATCATCCTGATGACGTTTGCCGCGTTCGGCAGCGTCGGCTTCGGCAACAGCCTGGCCGCGCTCCTCGCGATGTCGGCGATCCTCTGCGCCGTTGTCGCGACGCTCCGGCGCGAGGCGGCGTTTCAACGCACGCTTAACCATTGGGACGAAGCGATGGCCTATGCCGCGCTCTACTTTGCGAGTGTCGGGCTGGGCCTGGCTACACCGCAATAAGCCTTCATCGCGATCCTATATCGCGCTTATGAGATCGCCGCTGCCTCACCCTCGATTTCCTATCCAGAGCGGAGGATATCTTGGCGCATGAGTCCAGCGATGCCCGCCACCCACTTCCGACCCAATCGAAACGGAATGGCGCGACGCCGCGGCGCGGGACTCGATCTTTGGAAGGAAACCCAACGTGAAGCTCGTCGAACCCCCCTCGTGCAGCTCTGCTGCTTTCCCTCTTGTGTTCATCGGCCGAAACCACAGCGGTCAGTGGGTCGCGCAGGAACAGAACGGCCTCTATGGCGGCCTGTTCGTCAATCGTGCCCAAGCCATCAAATACGCGCTCTCGGAGAACGGCCATCATCCCGAGACCATCGTCGAACTCTCCCGCGAGATCGAGCTCGACATGAACGCCCGGCATCTCTCCCCGGCTAGCCGGCGCATCGCCTGACACACCAACATCATGGAGAGCCCAATGGCTCGATCCTGCGTCACACCCGGCGTCGGGCAGATCCTGGACACCATGATCGGCCTGACACGCCTCACTCCGCTGCAACGGGTCATCGTTGCCGGCAGTGACAATATTGCATTGTATCTGGAGTTGCGGCAGCGCGGTTTCATTCGGGCCACGACGCCGAAGCTATGTCGCCACAAGCGGACGCAGCATGCCGTTGGCTTCATTGCAGGCCGGATTGAAGGCCAAGACTTTGCAGGCCAAGACTTTGCAGGCCAAGACTTTGCAGGCCAAGACTTTGCAGGCCAAGATTCGGGTGCCGGCATTGAAGGCGGCCTCGAACAGATATCGGCGTTTCTGACCGTCAACGCGGGTCTGGCGCTGCTGGTCGGTTCCGGGGAGAACGGCCGGAAGATCCGCACCAAACTCGAGGCGCTCGGCTTTCGGATCGAGGCAGGCGTCAGGTGCTCGCAAGGTCTCGTGCTGTCCGCGTCGCGGCAAGGCTACGAACAAATGGCAAGGGCTGCGTGAAAATCCCATGATCATCCCGGCAACTCACCCAGCCTGGCTTTCAGGCTACATCCCCGACCTGCCCACGCCGTTCGACGCAAAGGGCGCGGTCGATTTGAACGCATTCGGCAGGCTCTGCGAGCGGCAGATTGCGGCCGGCGTCTCCGCCCTCGTGGTTGGCGAGACCGCGGGCGAGACTTCGACCCTGTCCCTGGCCGAGCATGAATCCATTATCCACGCTGCCGTCGAGATCGCGCGCGGGCGCGCCCGGGTAATTGCCGGCGCGGGCTCGAATTCGACCCATAACGCCATCGAGTTGACCCAGAGCGCAGAGGCCGCCGGCGCGGACGCGGTCATGTCCGTTGTGCCCTATTACAACAAGCCGATGCAGGAGGGCATCTACGCGCATTTCCGAGCGATCGCCGATTCGACCGCGCTGCCCATCATCCTGCACGATATCCCCGCTCGTACCATGCGCGAATTGGCCAATTCCACGCTGGCGCGCCTCGCCGAATCCAAGCAGTTTATCGGACTGCGTGACGGGTCGGGTGATCTTACCCGTCCGATGCGCCTCAGCGCACTGCTGCCGCCCCGCTTTCGATACCTGACAGGCGATGACGCCACCGCACTTGCCTACCTGGCCAATGGCGGACATGGTTGCATCTCGACGATCTCCAATGTGACGCCAAGCCTGTGCCAGAAAATCTTTTCGGGCATCCGGCAGGGCCGGCTGCAGGCTGCATGGGACCTGCAAAAGCGGCTCCTGTCGCTGCAAGCCTGCCTGTCCGCTGACAGTCCTGCCGCCCTCAAATATGCACTTCACCTGCTCGGCCTGATGCAGCCCACAACCCGCCTGCCCATCGTCGAGCTGGATGGGCCGGCAAAGGCCGCAATTGCCATCGCACTCGCCGGCATTGACGAGGATCAGCCCGCCATCGCTGAAGGCTGACGAAGCCACCCGCACAGTGGGGCACCGCGGCGTCCCAAAGGCTTACAGACATGGATTTGCAATGCTCGGCCGAATGGCAAGGCAGGATGGTGCGGAGCTGGCACCTGGCTATCCTCCGCTTTGCCGTGACGCGGGAGAATGCGGACCGGCTCGGCGCGTTTGCCATTGCCAACGAAATCGACGGCCTTGGCAGGCAGCACAAGGATAGACCTCACTTTGGATTTTTCCGGAAGACAAGCTCGAAACTATGCTCGGCCATCCTTCAGCAGAATGGCGCCGCCGAGGCTATCTTGCGACAATATCTCATGCAGATCGACGATGTTCGCCTGAAGCGTGCCCTTGCGGCAGCACTCGAAATCAAGCGCGGGGCTCGGGAAAAAGCACGATCCAATCCCGGCGCCTCCTTGTGGCGGGGACTGGCGACACGAGGCAATGTTCAGCACTGAGCCAGCGAGCAATTGGTGCCGGCCGTCACCCATTCAGGCATGGCCGGCTCCGAGGCGAGTGCGCACCGCAAACACTATGCGCCGTTTATACGAACGACATCGCATCTCTCTCGAAATCATACGCGCGCGCGAAGATATTGGCGGCATGAGTCAAGCGACCTCGCACCGACCATAAGACCATCCGAACAGCCTGCAAGCGACGCGTGCGGCGGACGGAAGGTCCGCCGCTTCGCCAGCGTTCCGCCTGCGCGAGCCGCGGGTCAGCCGAGCAAGCAACAACAAGAGACAGGTGATATCATGGCCTCCCTTCAGGTCGCCAAAGGCGACCGAATTATTGATCCGATGATCGCGCTGGCCGGCTGCTCCGCGCACGATCGTATCGTCGTGGCCGGCTCCAAGAGCATGGAATTGATGCTGGAGCTGCATCGTCGCGGTTACGTCCGTGCGGCATCCACGGGCAATTGCGGCCGTCCCGCCGGTCAATACGACGTCGCTCTTGTCGATTGGCGGCGGCGCACGCTCCTATCGCTCGAGACGACGCTCGACTGGCTGGTGAATTTCCTTTCGCCTGGCGGCGTGCTGGTGGTGTGGGTCGATGCGCACAAGCCGGCTGCGGATCAAAACCTTCGCGCCTCGATCGAAAGGCGCGGCTTCGCCATCGAGCAGGGCACCGTGCACGAATGCGGCTGCGCGCTGTCGGCGCGCCGGCAGCAAACCTATCCGCTGCAAAAAGCGGCTTAGCGCCGGCTGAAACGGAACGAATGGCGGCGGCAGGCGCCCGCAATCTCCTTGCGGGACGATCTTGCCGCCGCTTTTCAAAGGAAAGGAGCCCACCATGGCCAAATCGAATGTAAGGCGGACGATCATCCGTGAATGGATGACGCTTCCGCGCGACAAGCGGCAGACCGGTCAGCAGGCGCGCGCTTTCACGAAGGCGGCGCTGCAACGCCATCAACTGCCACGCAGCCGGCGAACACCTCACGTCATCGTCATGGCGTGGCTGAGGCCACGCACCGGATGCCCATGACTTGCTCTAAATGCCCCGCTTGGCTCGCCATTTCGGCCCGGGGCCCCGCATATAGTGCTGCTCCGGTCGATATCTCTTGTTCGGCCCGTACCAGTCGGGAAACACAAAGGTCAGCAGCGCGGTCATGGCGACATGGCATATCGACGCGAGCCCGCCGATCGCGCGGGACGCTCCTGCCCTGAGCAGTTGCCGCGAAAGCTTCATTGCGGCACCCCCTAGAAATCCCACTTGTCGCCGAGGATCAGCGGCCGCTGCGGGAATTTGCTGGCGTCGCGCTCTGACGAGAGCATTTCGTCGTAGTCCGGCCGGAACAGCATTTCGGTGCGCAGCCGGCGGAGTTTTGCCCGAATGATCGCCTCGTGCAGCACCCTGAAGGCGCTGCCTATCCATCCAACGACTTGCCGCAGCGGAAGGCGCGCTTCGCGGGCGAAGCCACGGACGCCATGATGATGCAGGTGTAACAAGGTCATTGCTCATCTTCCAGGGATCCGGCGCAGGCGCCGGTTTGCTTCCGAAGATGCGCAAGCGTGCATAGGAAATCGAGACGTGGCGGCGTGCCGGCGCATAAGCGCGGCATAAGCGTCACCGGCCGTCCTTCGCCGGCTCTCTGTTCGCGCTATGTCTGGCGCTGGCCGAGTCTTTCGTCTAAGTCGAGCTGTTCCGGGTTTCCGGCTTGAATACCCTACTTATCGCCGTACAAATTATAGCCAACTTATTGGCCAAAACCGACCATGCCGAGCGGTGCAGACATGTCCAACGTACTAGACCGCATTCTCGACGCGGCAACCGACAACCTCAGGGTCGCAAAGATTCTGATTCAAATGGGTCTCGACCCCAATAACGTCACCTATGACGCAATCTTCAATCGCCTTCTGGAAATCTTCCTCCACAACATCAACCTTGCCAACATGTTTGCCCTGGTCGGCGCGATCTTCTTTGTCGCCACCCTGTTGACGCAGACGATGGTGCCGCTGCGGGTCGCCAACATGATCGGTTGCGCTTTCTTCGCCGTCGCCGGCGCGCTCACGGGAGCCGTCACGACCTTCCTCCTGTATCTCCTGATGATCCCCATCAATGCCTATCGCCTTCGTCAAATGCTCGCTCTCGTGAAGAAGGCCCGAAGCGCAATACAAGGCGACACGTCGATGGAGTGGCTGAAGCCGTTCATGACCCAGCGCAAGTATCGTAGGGGCGATATCCTGATGAAAAAAGGCGACGTCGCCAATGAAATGCTGTTGACCGTCACCGGCCGATTCCGGGTCATCGAAATCGACGTCGAACTTCCGCCGGGAAATCTGATGGGCGAACTCGGCTTTCTCACTCCCGATAACCGCCGGACCGCCACGATCGAATGCATCGAGGACGGCCAGGTGCTGACCATCACTTACGAAAAGCTGCTTGAGATTTACTTCCAGAACCCGCAATTCGGCTACTACTTCCTCGTCCTGACCAGCCAGCGCTTGCTGCAAAATCTCGCGCGGGCCGAAGCCATCATCGCGCAGAACGAGATCGCGCAACAGACGACCGGCATCCACTGAGCGCGGCGTGATGGCGCCGCTGCGGGCATCGTCGCAACGAGGTGGTTGGCTTCCTACTCCGCCGCTGCGGTGCGGATATCTGCCGGCTCGGCCCGCACGGCGCAGAACTTGAACTCGGGAATCTTGCCGAACGGATCGAGCGCCGGATTGGTGAGCAGGTTGGCTGCCGCTTCCGCGTAGCAGAACGGCATGAACACCATGTTCTCCGGCACGTCGCGGTCGGCGCGCACCTTGACCTCGACGGCGCCGCGGCGCGTCTCGAGCCGGATGAAATCGCCGGGCGCGAGCTTCTTCTTCCGCATGTCCTTGGGCGACATGAAGGCGACCGCCTCCGGCTCGATCTGGTCGAGCACATGCGCGCGCCGCGTCATCGAGCCGGTGTGCCAGTGCTCGAGCACGCGCCCCGTGGACAGCACCATCGGATATTCGTCGTCGGGCAGTTCGTCCGGCGGAAGCACCTTGGCCGGCACGATCTTGCCGCGGCCGCTTGCGGTCGGATAACCCGTGGTGAAGATGATCTCGTTGCCCGGCTTGTTCGGATCGTCGACCGGATAGGTCACCGCGCCCTCGCGCACCAGGCGATCCCAGGTGATGTTGTTGAGCGACGGCATCAGCTGCGTCATCTCGGTGAACACGTCGGCCGGGCCGTTGTAGTTCCAGGGCAGGCCCATCCGCTTGCCGATCTCCTGGATGATCCAGAGGTCCTGGCGCGCATCGCCGGGCGGCTTGATCACCTCGCGCGCCAGCTGCACGCGGCGGTCGGTGTTGGTGAAGGTGCCGGACTTTTCAGCAAATGCCGAAGCCGGCAGGATGACGTCGGCATGGAAGGCCGTTTCGGTGACGAACAGATCCTGCACCACGAGATGATCGAGCATGGCCAGCGCCTGGCGCGCGTGCTGCAAGTCGGGGTCCGACATCGCGGGGTTTTCGCCCTCGATATACATGCCCTTGACCTGGCCGGCATGGATCGCGTTCATGATCTCGACCACGGTGAGCCCGCGCACGGGATCGAGTTTCTGATTCCACAGCTTCTCGAACTTGCCGCGCATGTCGTCGCGGCCGACCGGCTGGTAGTCCGGCAGGAACATCGGAATCAGGCCGGCGTCGGAGGCGCCCTGCACATTGTTCTGGCCGCGCAGCGGATGCAGGCCGGTGCCGGGACGGCCGACCTGGCCGGTGATCAGCGCGAGCGCAATCAGGCAGCGCGCATTGTCGGTGCCATGCACATGCTGGCTGATGCCCATGCCCCAGAAGATGATGGAGGATTTCGCGCGCGCATAGGTCCGCGCCACCTCGCGCAGCGTCTCGGCGGGGATGCCGCAGATCGGCGCCATCTTCTCCGGCGTGAACTCCTTGATCTTGGTCTTCAGCTCTTCATAGCCTTCGGTATAACCCGCGATGTATTGCTCGTCGGTCAGGCCTTCGCTGATGATGGTGTTGATCATCGCGTTCAGCATCGCGACGTCGCTGCCCGGCTTGAAGGCGAGATGTCTGGTGGCATGGCGCGACAGTGATTGCCCGCGCGGGTCCATCACGAACAGTTTTGCACCGTTCTTGGCCGCATTCTTGATGAAGGTCGCCGCGACCGGATGGTTCACCGTCGGGTTGGCACCGATCACCCAGATCACTTCGGCATCCAGCGCCGCCGCGAACGGCGCCGACACCGCGCCGGAGTTCAACCCTTCCATCAAGGCCGCGACCGAGGACGCGTGGCAGAGCCGCGTGCAATGGTCGACATAGTTCGAGCCGAAGCCGGTGCGCACCAGCTTCTGGAACAGATAGGCCTCTTCATTGGAGCCCTTGGCCGAGCCGAAGCCGGCCAGCGCCTTCACGCCGTTCTCGTTGCGGATTTTCACGAGACCCTTGGCGGCGATGTCGAGCGCCTCTTCCCAGCTTGCCTCGCGGAAATGCGTGAACGGGTTGGCGGGATCGACCTGGTCGTTGGGATCCTTCTTGACGTTCGGCAGCCGCACCAGCGGCTTCAACAGGCGGTTGGGATGGTGGATATAGTCGAAGCCGAAGCGGCCCTTGACGCAGAGCCGGTTGTGATTGGCCGGGCCGTCGCGGCCCTCGGCATAGATCACCTTCTCGTCCTTGACCTGATAGGTGACCTGGCAGCCGACGCCGCAATAGGGGCAGAGCGAGTCCACCTTGCGGTCGGGATAGGTGACGCGGGTCTGCCTGTCGTCGAGCATGACCGCCGGCATCAGCGCGCCGGTCGGGCAGGCCTGCACGCATTCGCCGCAGGCGACGCAGGTGGATTCCCCCATGGGATCGTCGAAGTCGAACACGATCTTGGCGCCATGATTGCGGTACGCCATGCCGATGACGTCGTTGACCTGCACCTCGCGGCAGGCGCGCACGCACAGCCCGCACTGGATACAGGCATCGAGATTGACCCGCATCGCCGGATGGCTGGCGTCGGCGTCCCAGCGCTCGGCGGCGGGGAAGCGGCTTTCAGTGACGCCGGTTTTCTCGGCCCAGTGCCAGAACTTGGATTCCGGATCGTGCGAGGTTTCGCGCGCGGGCTGGTCGGCGACCAGAAGCTCCATCACCATCTTCTGCGCGGCAACGGCGCGGTCGCTTGCGGTCTTCACCTTCATGCCGACGGTCGGCGTGCGCTTGCAGGAGGCGGCGAGCACGCGCTCGCCTTCGATCTCGACCATGCAGGCGCGGCAGTTGCCGTCGGGGCGATAGTCCGGCGCGGGCGAATAGCAGAGATGCGGGATCTCCTGGCCTTGCCGCTTCGCCACCTGCCAGATGGTTTCGCCCGGCTTGGCTTCGACCAGCCTGCCATCGAGCTCGAACTGGATCTTGGTCATTCGGCTGCGTCCTTGAACTCGTCCGGAAAATATTTAATCACCGAGGTCAGCGGATTCGAGGCCGCCTGGCCCAATCCGCAGATCGAGGCGTCGCGCATCGCCTGGCTCAATTCGTCGAGCAATTGCTGGTTCCAGACTGGCTTTTCCATCAGCTGCACCGCCTTCTGGGTGCCGACCCGGCAGGGCGTGCATTGGCCGCAGCTCTCGTCCTCGAAGAAGCGCATCAAATTGAGCGCCGCACCACGCACGCTGTCCTGTTGCGACAGGATCACGATCGCGGCCGAGCCGATGAAGCAGCCATATTTCTCCAGCGTGCCGAAATCGAGTGGAATGTCGTCCATCGACGCCGGCAGGATGCCGCCGGAAGCGCCGCCGGGCAGATAGGCATGGAACGTATGGCCGTTGGCCATACCCCCGCAATATTCATCGATCAGTTCGTGCACCGTGATGCCCGCGGGCGCGAGCTTCACGCCGGGATTCTTGACGCGACCGGAAACCGAATAGCTGCGCAGGCCATGACGGCCGTTGCGGCCCTGAGCGCTCCACCAGGCCGCGCCCTTCTCGACGATGTCGCGTACCCAGAACAGGGTTTCCAGATTGTTGATCAGCGTGGGGCGATCGAACAGCCCGACCTGGAACGGATAAGGCGGCTTGTGCCGCGGCAGGCCGCGCTTGCCCTCGATGCTTTCCAGGAGCGAGGACTCCTCGCCGCAGATATAGGCGCCGGCGCCGCGCCGCAGGTGAATCTGCGGCCCCCCCGGCGGCAGTTTCGCGATCTCGATCGGCAGCAACTTACGCGCCGCAGGATATTCGTCGCGCAGATAGATGTAGACATCGGAAGCTTCGACAATATGCGCGCCGATCAGCGTACCCTCGAGGAAGCGGTGCACGTCGCGCAGCAGATAGAAGCGATCCTTGAACGTGCCGGGCTCGCCTTCATCGGCATTGACCGCCACCAGTCGCGGGCCGGGCTCACCCAGCACCGCGCGCCATTTGCGCCCCGTCGGAAAGCCCGCGCCGCCGAGCCCGCGCAGGCTGGAATCGTCGAGCGCCTTGAGGATGTGTTCCTTGTCGATCTTGCCTGAGCGCAGATCAGCGAGCAGCTTGTAGCCGCCGTCCTTCACATAGGCGTCGTAGTCGACATAGGCCGGAATGATCGGGTCGGTTTCGCCGCGCCCGGCGGTAGCGAGAACCTCTGAAGTGGTTGCGTTCAGCACGTAGCGATGCCCGACCTCGGCGACCGGCGCGCTGTCGCAAAAGCCGACACAGGGCGCGCGCACCACGCGGATGCCGGGGCCCGCCTTGTTCCGCAAATCCTTGAGCAGCTTCTCGCCGCCCAGCATCGCGCAGGTCAGCGAGTTGCAGACGCGGATGGTCAGCGGCGGGATGTCCGGCTCGCCCTCCTTCACGATGTCGAAATGCGCGTAGAAGGTCGCGGTCTCGAACACTTCCGCAAACGACAGCTTCATCTCGTCGGCAAGCGCCGCGAGATGGGCCGCCGAGATCTGGTGATACCTGTCCTGGATCAGGTGCAGATGCTCGATCAAGAGATCGCGCCGGCGCGGCCGGTCGCCGAGCAACGCCTCGACCTCCTGCGCGGCAACGGGATCGACCTGGCGACCCTTCGGCGTCGCCTTCGCGCGCCTGCGGCCTTCGCCGGGGTGTTCGAACGCACGAACTTTCTGAACGTCGTGACTCATGGAACGTTTCGTTCTCCTTTGGTCACTTGCTTCTAGCCTCTGGCATGCCAGATGCCAAGAGATTAGAACGCCTCCACAAACATTAAGGGGCACGCAGCGTGGCTGTCATGCCCCTTTTCCAAATCGCCCGATCAGCTTTCTTGATCAGGTCTTGTTCATGCAATCTATCGTCAGCCTCATTTTCGACGGCTTGGCGTCGGTCGTGGCCGGAGCCGTCGGGTTTGGGCCGACAAAGACGAACGCGCGGGACGCCATTTAAAGGCGTCCCGCGGCGGTAAGCGATACTCAGAAGATTTTGACCGCGCTCTCCAGCGTCTTGTAGACGCCCCATGCGAGAGGAATACCGACGAACAGCCAGAAGGCGGCCGCCTTGGCATCTAGGCCGCCCTTGCCGATGCCGAACGAGCCATGCTGGATCGTGGCATCTCCCTTGGCGCTCGCAGCCTGCAGCCGGGCGACTTCCGCCTCGCTCATGTACCATTTGGGATTAACCGGCTTGATCAAGTAGTTGCAGATCAAGCCGGCGATCAGCATCGCACAAAGAATGTACATGGTGCTGTCGTAAAGCTTGTCGCGCGGAACGCCAGCGCTGAGTTGGAACTCGCGGATGTAGTTCACGACCACCGGACCGATGATACCGGCGGTCGACCACGCCGTGAGCAGACGGCCGTGGATGGCGCCGACAAACTGCGTGCCGAACATGTCGGCGAGATAGGCCGGCACGGTGGCGAAGCCGCCGCCATACATCGACAGGATGATGCCGAAGCCGAGCACGAATAGCGCCTTCGAGCCCATATTGGCGAAGGTCGGCGCCAGGGCGTAGAGCGCAATCCCGAGCAAGAAGAAACAATAATAGGTGTTCTTGCGGCCGATAAAGTCCGACAGCGACGCCCAGAAGAAGCGGCCGCCGATGTTGAACAGCGACAGCAGACCGGCGAAGCCTGCGGCGATGCCCGCGATCAAGGTCTTCTGATCGGCCGAAAGCTGGCTGAAGGTCAGGTTGGGCAGTCCGATCAGCTTGCCGGCAAAGATTTCCTGCAGCATCGGCGAGGCCATACCAATGACGCCGATGCCGGCAGACACGTTCAGCGTCAGCACCCACCAGATCAGCCAGAATTGCGGAGTCTTGTGCGCGTTGTCGAGATGAACGTGATGCTCCGAGATCATCGACTTCTTCTCGCTCGGCGGCGTCCAGCCGTCGGGCTGCCAACCCGCGGGCGTAACGCGATACGCAAAGGCGCCGATCATCATGAACACGAAGTAGATGACACCCATCACCGCGAAGGTTTCCCAGACACCGACTGACGTGGGAGTCTTGAAATAGTTGACCAGCAAGTTCGCCAACGGCGCGCCGATCATGGCGCCGCCGCCAAAGCCCATGATGGCCATGCCGGTCGCCATGCCGCGATGGTCGGGGAACCATTTGATCAGCGTCGACACCGGCGAGATGTAGCCGAGACCGAGGCCGATACCGCCGATCACGCCGGCGCCGAGCCACATGATCCAGAGCTGATGCACATAGATTCCGAAGGCGCCGATGAGGAGGCCTCCGCCCCAGCACAGAGCAGCGACCGCGCCCGCCTTTCGCGGACCCGCTCGCTCGAGCCAGCCGCCCCAGATCGCGGCCGACACGCCGAGCACCACGAAAAACAGCGTGTACATCCAGCCCATGCTCGCGACTTTCCAGTCGCAGGTCGTCGTGAACAACTCCTGGAACAAAGAGATGTCGGGGCACGCCTTCGGCGCGCTCAATCCGATGGCGCGCGATAGCGGCAGCCAGAACACCGAAAAGCCGTAAGCCATGCCGATGCAGAGATGGATGCAAAGTGCGGCCGGCGGCACCAACCAGCGGTTGAAGCCTGCCTTTGCGATCGTGTGCTCGCGATCAAAAATTCCCGCCCCGGCGCCCGTCATCGTGCCAGCCGTCTCAGCAGTTGCCATTCGTCCCTCCCTGCAGCCGCCCATGCCGGCGCGTCTCTACCGTCTACGATCCCGCTCTTACTCCGGCCAAGGCAAGCAGCTGATTTGTTGCCTTGCACAATCCTCGACACGCGCCAGGATCGAAAACGCGCACACGAGTCCTCTAACACCGCCGCCCACAGCTTATGCCCGTTTTGGCATATGTCCTGGAAAACGCCCCATCCCGGCCCACTTGCATATGGGCCACAACTCAACCTCCGCACCCCTGCGGGAATCCAATTGGGACAGAAGCGGTCCGCGATGTCGATAGATAAATGGTAGCGATGTTGAAGGAAACCCCTCGCTGATGCGAAAGTGAGTCGGTCCGCGTATTCTGTCGAGTAGATGGATCAGGACTTTTTAGCGGCCGATTGTAGACCGCGCTTCTCGATCAGGAAAACGATCCTGTTCTCATCACGTTCGGTGATCTCGACCTTGTCACCGGTCTCGCGGATCAGGTTCGGAATGTCGATCACCGATAGCGGATCGGTGCAGTGAACCTCGAGGAAATTGCCGGGCGTTACCGACTTCAGCGCCTTGCGCGTCTTCAGCGCCGGCAGCGGGCATTTGAGGCCGGTGAGATCGAGCCTGGTCGTAGTCATGCGTGCAGGACCCTACAGCAAATTTGCATAGCCGAGGAAGCCAACACGATCGCCGGGCTCGACCCTGGTGATGCTCTCGCCGAGCTCGACGAGTCCATCGGTATCGACCAGCGAGGACAATAGCCCTGCGCCCTCACGCGGAAATTTGATCGCTTCCAATCCGCCATCATCTGATCGCCGCAGGGTGACGCGGACATATTCGCGGCGGCCGCTCTTCTTCTTGTAGCTGAAGGCGGCGCGCACCGGCATCGGAACCAGCGGCGACGGCGCGGCACCGGAGAGTGCGAGCACGGTCGGCCGCACCACATGGACGAATGTGACGAAACTCGCCACGGGGTTTCCCGGCAGTCCGATGAATGGCGTGCCGGCTATGATACCCATCGCCACCGGACGCCCCGGCTTGATCGCCATCCGCCACAGCACCAGAGAGCCGACGCTTTCGACGCCGGCCCTGACGTGGTCCTCCTCGCCGGTCGAAACGCCGCCGGTGGTGAGGATCAGATCGTGGCGACTGGCGACCTGCTTCAGCGCTTTCGCCAGCGGCTCGCGCGCATCGCGCAGGATGCCGAGATCGGAAACGTCGCATCCCAATCGTTTCAGCATCGCCGTCAGCATGAAGCGGTTGGAGTCGAAGAGCTGCGCGGCCGCACGCGGACCTCCGGGAGAGGCCAATTCATCGCCGGTCGAGAACACGGCGACGCGCAGACGCCTCATCACGTCGAGCTCAGTCAGGCCGAAGGCGGCGGCGAGCGCAACATCCTGCGGCCGCAGCCGCCGACCGGCTTTCAGCGCGACGTGGCCTTTCGCAATATCTTCGCCCGCGGGGCGCACATTGGCACCAGGCTTCAGGCCCGCCGGCAGCACGACATGGCCCCTCTCGTCGAGCCGCACATCTTCCTGCATGAACACGGTGTCGGTGCCCTCCGGCATCGGCGCGCCGGTGAAGATGCGCACCGCGTGGCCTGCCTGCGCGGCATGCGCGGCGGCGCCCGCCTGCACGCGGCCTTTGATCGGAAAAGCCCGCTCCTTATCGCGCGGCAGCTCGCTGCCCGGCACGGCATAGCCGTCAACGGCGGAATTGGTGAAAGGCGGCAGCGGCAGGGGCGCCGCCATGTCGTGCGCAAGAATGCGGCCGTCGGCTTCGACCAGCGCCACCCGCTCGGTCTCGCCGACCGCGACCACCTTCGAGGCGATGATACCGACGCCCTCATCGACCGACAGCATCGGCCCGCCAAAGGCAAAGCAATCGTCGGAGAGTTGCGCCATCCTGCTTCTTAGCTTTCGGCCATCGCGAGCACGTCTTCGATTGGAATTGCGTATCGCCTCATCATGGCGGCAACGCCTGCGATATCGTCGAGATGGGCGACGGGCAGCCTGGTTTCAACCGCGATATCGGCGGCGATGCCGACAATGTCGCCGTCGGTCGGAAACAGGAACGGCTTGCCGTTTTCGGCGCGATACACCTCGATCTTGCGGTGCGGCTCGGATTTGTAGCCTTCGATCACCACGAGATCGACGCGCGACAGTTTTTGCAGGAGTTCGGGCAAATGCGGCTCGCGCTCGCCGCGCAGCTCGTGCATCAGCGCCCAGCGATTGCCGGAGGAGACCAGCACTTCCTCGGCCCCCGCCTCACGGTGACGCCAGGAATCCTTGCCGGGCTTGTCGACGTCGAACTTGTGGTGGGCATGCTTGATCACGGAGACGCGAAGCCCCTGCGCCGTGAGAAGCGGGATCACCCGCGTCAGCAAGGTGGTCTTGCCGGCGCCGCTCCAGCCCGCGAGCCCTATTACCTTCATCCCATTTCTCCGCAGCCCGTCCCGGAACCGGGGCTAGGCCATTAGCTAAACTCGCTTTATATCGGCTGTCAGGGAATGTCATGCTAACGTCCGCGTTATGATGAAAATCGAGAAAGTCCCAATCCCCCTGATCGTCCCCAATCCGGACGATCCGCGGCTGACCGAGCGCGTCACGGGGATCGACCAGACCGGGGCAAAGACCGAGATCAGGGTGCCGGTGGAGCGGCCGCTGACGCTGTACCTGAACGCGCAGGAGATCGTCACCATGATGACGATCGGCGACTATCCGGAATATCTCGCGCTCGGCTATCTGCTCAATCAGAACATGCTGAAATACGACGATGTCGTCACCGAGGTCGAATACGATGACGACCTTCAGGTGGTCGTGGTCCGCACCGAGCATCACACCAATTTCGAGGCCAAGCTGAAGAAGCGCACGCAAACCTCGGGCTGCGCGCAGGGCACCGCATTCGGCGATTTGCTGGAGGCGGTCGAAAGCGTGGCGCTGCCGAAAGCGGAATTGCGGACCTCCTGGCTCTACCAGATGACGCATGCGATCAACACCATGCCTTCGCTCTATCTCGAAGCCGGCGCGATCCACGGCTGCGTACTGTGCAAGGAAGGCACGCCTGTCTGCTACACCGAGGACGTCGGCCGCCATAACGCCGTCGACAAGATCGCGGGCTGGATCTATCGCCACGGCGTCGATCCCGCCGACAAGATCCTCTACACCACGGGAAGGCTCACCTCGGAGATGGTGATCAAGACGGTGCGGATGGGGATTCCCATTCTCGTCTCCCGCTCGGGCTTCACCGCCTGGGGCGTCGATCTGGCGCGGCAGGTCGGCTTGACGCTGGTCGGGCGCACGCGCGGCAAGCGCTTCATCGCGCTGTCGGGCGAGGAGCGCATCGTCTACGACCAGAACCTCGATTACGTCGAGGAAGAATCCGCGGCCCATAAGCGCAAGGGCGAGAGCAGTGACGACTGACGCGACGCCAAGAGGCGCGCGGGCGGCGCCAAGAGGCGCGCTGGACATTCCCGGCGTCTTGCTCGCCGGCGGCCTCGCCCGCCGGATGGGCGGCGGCGACAAGCCGATGCGCAGCATTGCAGGCCAAACCATTCTGGCACGCGTGATCGCGCGGCTGAAGCCGCAATGCGACGGGCTGATCCTCAACGCCAATGGCGATCCCGCGCGCTTTGCCGCGTTCGGGCTGCCCGTCATCGCCGACACGGTTGCGGATTTTCCCGGGCCGCTGGCCGGCATTCTCGCCGCGCTTGACTGGATGGCCGCCAACCGGCCGGAGGTGAAGCGGGTGCTGAGCGCCGCCGCCGATTGTCCGTTCCTGCCGCGCGATCTGGTCAAGCGGCTCGACGAAGCGCGCGCGGCGCAAAATGCCGAGCTCGCAGTCGCGGCTTCCGATGGACAGACGCATCCGGTGATCGGGCTGTGGAGCGTGCGCCTGCGCGACGAGCTGCGCCATGCGCTGGTCGAGGAAGACATCCGCAAGATCGACCGCTGGACCGCGCGTTATCCGCTTGCCACCGTGACCTGGCCGACCACGCCGCTCGATCCCTTCTTCAATGCCAATACGGTCGAGGACATTGCGGAAGCCGACCGGCTGGCCGCGCTCGATGGCGGCTGAACAAAAAGGAAAGTTTCCATGATCATCAGCCCGAATCTCACAGGCAAGGTCGCGCTGGTGACCGGCGCCTCGCGCGGCATCGGTGCGGCGATAGCGGTCGCGCTCGCCGAGGCCGGCGCCGCGGTGGCGGTGAACTACCGCGAGCGCGCGGACGCCGCCGACGCGCTGGTTGCCGACCTCAATAAGGCAGGCGGCCGCGCCGTCGCCGTCGCTGCCGACGTGTCGCAGGCCACAGCGGTGTCGAAAATGGTCGATCGCGTCCACTCGGCGCTCGGCGCCATCGACATCCTCGTTAACAATGCCGGGCTCGCGATCGTGCGCGGCGTCGACGATCTCACCGAAGAGGATTTCGACAAGACCATCACGGTGAATTTGAAGTCGGCGTTTCTGTGCACCCAGGCCGTGCTGCCCTCGATGCGCGCGAAAAAATGGGGCCGCATCGTCAACATCACCTCGGGTGCGGCGCGCGGCGCGGGCGCGATCGGGCCGCACTACAATGCCTCGAAGGCCGGCATGGAGGGGCTGACGCGTGGCTATGCCGCGCGGCTGGTGAAGGAAGGCATCACCGTCAATGCGGTGGCGCCATCGCTGATCGACACCGACATGATGCGCGGCCGCTCCGATCTCGCCGCGCGCATCCCGCTCGGCCGCCTCGGCCATTCCGAGGAGGTGGCGCAGGCGGTGCTGATGGTGCTCGGCAACGACTACATGACCGGCCAGACCATCGCGCTGAACGGCGGCATGGCCTTTAATTAGCGGTAGCCACGGATGGCGACTTCCTCCGCGATAGGCGCAAGTATTCCGTCTACCTTCAGTTAGTTGAGCCGGTACAGGAATATGCATATAAACGCAGGATGGAATTCCTGACCACCAGCGAGGCCGCCGATTACCTTCGGCTGGGCGAGCGCAAGCTTTGCGAGCTGGTCACCGAGGGCGCGATCCCCTGCAGCAAGGTGACCTGAAAGTGGCTGTTTCCCCGTCACGAGCTGGATCTCTGGGTGATGTCGGGTCTGGCGCGTCCGCCCGGCATGATCGCGCCTGAGCCGCCGCTGATCGTCGGCGGCAGCCAGGACGATCTGCTCGAATGGGCCTTGCGCGAATCCGGCTCCGGCCTCGCCTCGCTCAACGAAGGCACGACGCGCGGGGTGGAGCGGCTGCAGCGCGGCGAAGTGATCGCGACTGCGATTCATTTTCATGGAGCCGAGGTTTCGGCCAACGCCGCCGAGGACGCCAATGTCGCGGCGCTGCGGGGCATACCGAGCCTGCATGACGCCGTCCTCGTCGGCATCGCGCGGCGTGAACAGGGATTGCTGCTGGCGCCGGGCAATCCGAGGAACCTGAAGAGCCTGTCGGATGTGCTGGCTTCGGGCGCGCTGGTCGCGATGCGGCAGCCGGGCGCGGGCGCGCAATTGCTGCTTGAGGCGCTGCTGGCGCGCCAGGGAGCCAGCGTCAAGAATCTGCGGCGGCGCGAGCCGCCCTGCCTCACCGGTCCCGACCTCGCCACCACCATCCGCGCCGGACATGCCGATTGCGGCGTCGCGACCCGGGCGGCGGCGAAGTCGGCCGGGCTCGAATTCGTGCCGATACTCTGGGAGAATTTTGATCTCCTGATGCGCCAGCGCAGCTATTTCCGTCCCAGCATGCAGGCGCTGGTCGGCTTCCTTCGCGAGGACCGCCTGAAGCGGCGCGCGCTCGACCTGACCGGCTACGACACCACAAATGCGGGCGAGGTCCGGTTCGCGGCCTAGCGCATGATCCGGAAAAGTGGGAACCGGTTTTCCGAAAAGCATGCCCTCGGGCTTGACCCGAGGGATCATGCGCAAGAAATAAGTCTCACGCTGCGAGCGGCACGTTCCAGGCGTCATAGCCATAGACCCAATCGCCGTCGGTCTTCTGCTTGAGCCAGATGTTTTTGCGCGAGGTGTCCTGGACGCGCATGGTCCGCTCCTTTCGCGTCGCCTCGAAGCGGCGAAACGCGTCGGCAACGCCCTCGCGCCCGACACCGTCGAGGCAGCGCGACAGTACCGCGGCATCCTCGATCGCCATCGCAGCACCCTGCGCCATGTAGGGCGTCATCGGATGGCAGGCGTCGCCGAGCAGCGTGATGCTGCCTTCCGCCCAGCGCGGCAGCGAGTCGCGATCCATGATCGCCCATTTGTGCACGTCGGGGCATGCGGCGAGCACGTGCCCGACCTGGCGATCGAAGCCATCGAAGGCCGCGCGCAATTCCTTCACATCGCCCTTGGCCGACCAGGACTCGATCCGAAACTCCGGATCAGGCTGGCTGGTGACGAAATAGATCTCGCTGCGATCCGGCTTCACGTAATAGATGACGATGTGGCGGTCCTCGCCCCACCATTTCGTGCAGTCGTCGATCTTCTCGCCGTTGAGAAGCGCGGCCGGATAGGTCGTGCGGTAGGCGATGCGCCCGGTGAAATACACCGGCGACTCTCCGAACAGGATATCCCGCACGATCGAATGCACGCCATCGGCGCCGACCACGGCGTCGGCCACTGCGGTCGCGCCATTGGCGAAGCTCAGGCGAACGCCGTCGGCAGTTTCATCCAACCCGACCAGCTTGTGGCTGAGCCGGACGCATTCGTCGGGAACTGCGCTTGCGAGCGCCGCATGCAGATCGCCGCGATGGGCGAGAAGATAGGGCGCACCGAACTTCTGCTCGGCGCTCTCGCCGAAGATCATGTCGAACTTGACCTCGCCGGTGCGCCAGTCGCGGTTGTTCCAGGAGCGCGGATAGAAGGACTGGCTGCGCATCCTCTGCTCGAGTCCGAGCCCGCGCAGCACCTTCATGGCATTGCAGCCGACCTGGATGCCGGCACCAAGCCGGGCGAACTGGCTCGCCTGCTCGTATACCGTGACGTCGATACCGACCCGCCGCAGCGCCGCGGCGGTCGCTAACCCGCCCATGCCGGCGCCGATGATCGCGACCTTGAGAGGCTGTGCCATCGTTCCCCACCCCAACTTCTGACGCGGCCGGTTATGCCGGCCTGAATCCAGCTTCTGTCAGCGCCGCGCGGCTTTCCTCCGACGCCAGCGCGTCGAGAAAGGCCTGCACCGCGCCCCGTTGCTTGCGCGCCTGAACAAGCGCGAAATCATAATGCTCTTCGGCGAACGGAATGAAACCGAGGCTGGACGCATGGGCGACCGGCGCGATGGTCATGCCCCAATCGGCGCGATGCTGCGCCACGGCGGCGGCGACCGCATTGTGCGAGCGCGGCTGATTCCAGTAGCCATCGGGCCGCGCGTCGCCAAGCAGCCGGTCGATCAGGATGCGCGTGCCTGCGCCCTGGTTGCGGTTGACCATGATGCAGGCGGGATCGGCGAGCGCTGAACGTACCGCCTCCTGCGCGCTTCGTCCCTCGAAACGGGCGTCGCCTTTGCGGAACACAATGCCCTGCATGCGCCGCCAGCCTGGCACGAGCTCAAGCCCGTCGGTAAGGAACGGCGTGTTGTAGGTCTCGCTCTTGTCGTCGAACAGATGGATCGGCGCCAGATCGCATTCGCCGCGCCTGGCCGCCGCGAGACCGCCGAGACTGCCGACCGCGATCGAGCGCACCGTGAGACCGGCGCGCGCGAGTGCTGCTGTGACGAGATCGAGCCCGGTACAGTGGCTGCCGACGATGACGAGATCAGGCACCCGCACGTGCGGCGTAAACAGCGTGACCTCGGACTCGGTACCCGCCGGCATCTGCTCGGCGAGCGCGTCGATCTTCAGGAAACCGTCGGCCTGCGCAAACGACGTGATCGCGCCCGAGCCCTTGCCCGAGGGATAGGCGATCAAGCCGTCGGCGCCTTCGACCAGCGACACCATCACGAATTCGGTGCGGCCGAGCTCGGAGGCAATGCGCACCGGAACCTTGGCCGAAACCTTCGCCTCCGAACGCGGCGGCAAGCCCGCCATCCGCCGCAGCACCGGCACGATCATGTCGTGGAAGATGAACATCGCCGAGGTCGGGAACCCCGGCAGGATGACGACGGGCTTGCCATCGCAGACCGCAAGGCAGAGCGGCTTGCCCGGCTTCAGCGCCACGCCATGGGCGACGATGCCGGGTTTGCCGAGCCGGCCGATGATGCGGTGGGAGACGTCGCCCGCGCCCTTCGAGGTACCGCCCGACAGCACCAGCATGTCGCTCGTCGCGAGCGCCTTGCGCATCGCAGCTTCGAGCGCGGCTTCATCGTCCGGAATGGCACCAACGAAACGCGCCTCGCCGCCGTTCTCGTTGATCGCGGCCGTGACAATCGCACCATTGGTGTCGTAGATCGCGGCCGGCCGCAGCCGCTGGCCCGGCTGCACCAGCTCGTCGCCGGTCGAGATCACGGCGACGCGCGGCTTGCGCGCCACCAGAACTTCGGCGATGCCGCAGGCCGCCAGCATGCCGATCTCGCGCGATCCGACGATCGTGCCGGCGCGCAGCAGCGCTTCGCCGCGCGCGATGTCGGAGCCGGCTGAGGCCACGAATTGTCCGGGCGAGGTGGCGCGGCGGATCTCGATCGCGCGCGAGCTAGCGGGCTGCGTGTGCTCGATCATGACGATGGCGTCGGCGCCGCGCGGCAGCGGCCCGCCCGTCGCGATCGATGTCGCCGTGCCCGACAGCACCGGCCGCGCCGGTGTCACGCCACAGGCGATCACCTCGTCGTTCAGCATCAGCCGCACCGGCGCCGCTTCGCTTGTCGAAGCCAGATCGGACGAACGCACCGCAAAGCCATCGACATTGGAACGGTCGAATGGCGGCACGTCGATCGGCGCCGTGATGTCCTCGCTCAGCGCGCAACTGAGCGCATCGGCGAGCGCGCGCCGTTCATTCGGGAGTTCGCGCGGAAACAGCGCAGCTTCAAAGCGCGCCAGCGCCTCCTCGCGCGACAGGATGGTCAGGAACTGGTCCTGATCGGCGCTTTCGGGCTTTTTGGCGGGGTTTTGCGTCATCCTGGTATTCATTCCCGCAACATATAGGCATTCACTTGTGTTCCCGCAGCATATCCTTCGCGGCCGCCGGGAACCAGAAGCCAGGCGTCCGCGCGCCCAACGGCCGCGAGCGGAAGATCGCCGGTCGCGAGCGGCATCCAGCTATCGCCCTGTCGCTCGAGCAGGACGACCTCCGCTATGCCGACGCTGGACGCAATTTTGCGCGCCAGCGGCAGCGTGGCGGTCGGCCGTGTTTGCCGGCCGCTCAAGCGGTCGAGTACCGGAAGGACGAGCGCCCACCAGACGGCAAGCGCCTGATCGGGAGCGCCGGGCATTGCGATGACCGGCGTGCGGCCGATCCGTCCAACCGCGGCCGTGCGTCCTGGTTGCAAGGCGAGCCCATGCGCGATGACCTCGCCGCGCTCGGCCAGCGCGATCACCGTTGCATCCCTCCGGCCGACGCCGCTGCCGCCGATGGTGATCAACAGATCGCAGCCGTTGCCCTGGAGCAATCCGGCGACGGAGGCCGCGTCCCGCGTCGCGGCCTCGACGAACATGATTTCGATGCCGGCCTCCCGCAAACTTCCCACGATCAGCTTCGCCGTCATGGTGCCGCCGGGAACGTTCACGACGCGCAGTCGCAACCCGGCATGGCGGCCCCCCCGCCACGCGCCGGCGATCCGGCTCGCATCAGCGATCTCGCCGCTCTTTCGGCGGACGCCCTGCCCCGGGATTGCCTCTGACAGCGCTTGCGCAATCGGTCCCATCAGGTCGATCGCATCCGCGTCAATCACACAGTCGCAGCCATCGGGAATCCGGTCGCCCGCCTCTACCCAAACAGGCGATCGACTTAACGGCACCGGCGCGAAGCTGGAGGCGCCGACGAGATCGGACGCCCGCAACGCCCAGCCGTCCACAGCGGCAACATCATGCGGCGGCCAGGCTTCGAGTTCGGGCATCTCGGCCAAGGCACACGGCGGCGCATCCACTTGCTTATGCTGGCGCACCGCAGCCGGCTCGAGATCGCGCAGCAGCGCGGCCAGCGCCACGTCAAGTGGCGTCAACGAAGCCGGCAAGCGCTGGTCGGTATTCATGACGGGCGTATGTCCGAAATCGTGTCCGAAATCCAGTGCGAGAAGCGCCGGCAATAGCCTTTTGGCCGCGTTGACGCCGCCTGCCGAATGCTTGACACTTAAAGCAACCACGGCCGAAGCGCCGGAGCCAATGGGAGGAAATTGAATGTTGGCCAAAGGATTATCCGTGCTTGCCGCATTCGCCGCGATGGCGCTGTCGCCACCGGCGCTCGCGCAGGTCTCGGACGACGTCGTCAAGATCGGCGTGCTCACCGACATGAACGGCCCGGCCTCGACGCCGACCGGCCAGGGCTCGGTGACGGCGGCGCAGATGGCGATCGACGATTTCGGCGGCAAGGTGCTGGGCAAGCCGATCAGCGTGATCGTCGGCGACCATCAGTTGAAGGCCGACATCGGCGCAGGCCTGGCGCGGCGCTGGTATGACACCGAGCAGGTCGATCTGATCGTCGACGTGCCGGTCTCGGCCGTGGGACTTGCGGTACAGAACATCGCCAACGAGAAGAAGAAGCTGTTCATTACGCAGTCGACCCTGGCCGCGGATTTCCACGGCAAGTTCTGCTCACCCTACGCCATCCAATGGGTGATCGATACCCGCGCGCTCTCTGTCGGCACCGCACAGGCGGTGGTCAAGCGCGGCGGCGATACCTGGTTCTTCATCACCGATGACTACGCTTTCGGGCATGCCCTGGAGCGCGATGCCTCCACCGTCATCACCGCCAATGGCGGCAAGGTGCTGGGCTCGGTGAAGCCGCCGCTCGCAACCCCCGATCTCTCCTCCTTCGTGCTGCAGGCCCAGGCTTCGAAAGCCAAGATCATCGGCATCGCCGCCGGCCCGCCGAACAACATGAACGAGATCAAGACCGGCGCCGAGTTCGGCGTGTTCAAGGGCGGCCAGCAGATGGCGGCGCTGCTCGCGCTGATCACCGATATTCATTCGTTGGGACTGCCTGCGGCGCAGGGCCTTTTTCTGACGACCTCGTTCTACTGGGACATGGACGACAAGACCCGCGAATGGTCCAAGCGCTACTTCGCCAAGATGAACCGGATGCCGACGATGTGGCAGGCCGGGGTCTATTCCTCGGTGAAGCATTATCTCAACGCTATCAAGGAAACCGGCACCGACGATCCGATGAAGGTCGCAGCCAGGATGCGCGAGAAGCCGATCGAGGATTTCTTCGCCCGCCACGGCAAACTGCGCGAGGACAATCTGATGGTGCATGATCTGTGGCTGGTGCAGGTCAAATCGCCGGAGGAGAGCAAATATCCGTGGGACTATTACAGGGTTCTCGCGACAATTCCGGGCGAGCAGGCGTTCGGTCCGCCCAATCCGGAATGTTCGCTGGTGAAGAAGTGACGGCGTAGCGGCATTCCGGGATGCGCGAAGCGCAGACCTCAGATGCGCGGCGCATCTGGGAATCTCGAGATTCCGGGTTCCCTTCGCGCCCCGGAATGACAATCGCGTCGGTTTGACGCCCCGGCCGCTACTTTCGGTCTTCCCCAATCAACGGACATCGCGAGACCGGCGCGGCCGGTCCGTTTGGTGCCCAACTCGGAAGTCGCCACGACGCGACTTCCGGGTTCAAATTGGTCGGGCGCTCGGTCTTACTTGTGTAATGGCGACGCCGGAGATCGCGAGCAGCCCACCGACAATCAACTTTGGGGTCATACGGTCGCCAAGGAACAACACGCTCGAAATCAAGGCGAACACCGGAAGCAGCAGACCAAAGGGCGCGACGCGGCCCATGGAGCAACGGGCGATGAGCCAGAACCAAAGGCCGAACCCAACAATTCCTCCGATGAAAATTGTGTAGGCGAGTGCCAGCCAACCACGTTCATCCGCCGTGACAAGGCTCGCCAGTTGGCCATGCTCAAGGAGCAACGACATCAACATGACCTGCGGCACCGTGAGCAGCGACGACCACCCCATCAACATCAAGGGGTCGAAAGGGCCGTAGCGCTTCGTCAAGATGTTGGACATCGCGAACGCGAAGGCCGCCCCGACCACAAGCAGCAGCGGAAGCGCGTTTGCCGACAGGCCAGGCCCCGCTGCCAACACGACCACGCCGACGAATGCAAGCACCACGCCGGCGGACGTGGTTAGAGACGGCCTCTCCGCCAGCAGCGGCCAAGCCAACAGGACGGTGAAGGGCGTCGCGAGCTGATATGCGACGGCCGACATGCTTCCCGAGCCGAGCCCAAGGCCAACATAGAAGAGCCCGAAGTTCAGTCCACCAAGGAAAACCGAAATAGCTGCGATAGGGCCGAACTGTTGACGTGTGGGCCTTTTGACGAACGGAATAAGCAGCAGCGCGATGGCCAGGAAGCGCAGCGCAAGGAAGAAGAGGGGCGGAAACTCCATAACGCCCACTTTGATGGCCACGAACTGATAACCCCAGAGCATGGGGACGGCCACCGCGCAGACGATCTGGATGGCAGACATGACGCCCTTCCTTTCAAGACCATTCGGTCTAGATATCGACGCGCTGATAGCGGAGGCGTCCATGGGTTGTCTACCTGATGAAGCGGTCGAGAAGAGCGTCAACGGTGGCTTGCGACCTGATCCGTGTCGTTGCCGTTTTACCGACCACTCGCAGCCCCTCGACGAAACAGACGAGAATTCGGGCGGCACTTGAAGGCTCAACACCATCAGCCAGCTTGCCCGCCGTCTTCGCACGGGAAAATGCATCAGCCACCCTGGTCTCCATGGCTTTGAAAAAGCTCCCGATGCGACGATCAACTTCGGCATCACGGCCAGCCAGCTCCATGGCTGTGGCCACCAGCAGGCATCCTCGCCGACCATTGGCACCGCTCGTGCGGTCCACGTAGCCGGCAAGGTAGGCCCGCAGGCCGTCGACCGGCTCTCTGCGGGGATCGAGTTCGATATCCATCCGTGTCAGGGCATCGGCAACGTAGCGATCAAGCGCACGCAGGAAGAGCGAATGCTTGTCACCGAAAGCGGCGTAAAGGCTGCCACGCGACAGCTTCGTCGCGCGAAGCAGGTCCGGGAGCGCCGTGGCGTGATAGCCGCGCGACCAGAACACACCCATCGCGCGTTCGACAGCGGCTTCCGTGTCGAAACTTCGGGGGCGGCCACGGGGCAACTGCACTGGGGCTTGGTGGCGCATTGCCGATATATAGAACAAATGGTCTTTAATTCCAAGTGGCCGCTTTGGGTCGATCGCGTCGGTTTGACACCCGTCCGCTATGTCCGGTCTATCGCAATGAACGGACATCGCGGGACGGGCCCACTTGGTCCGTTTTGTGCCAACTGCGCACTCATGCGCTGCAACGAAAAGCACCATCATTCGATCACTTCGTCGGTGCGGGCGAGCAGTGTCGAGGGAATGTCAACGCAGAGCGACCTGGCGGTTTTTATATGATCGCGAACTCAAATTTGATCGGCTGTTCGACGGGTAGATCGCGCGTAGGCGCCCTCACCTGCGCGGCCAGCTTAACGACGCAGCCAGTCAAGGTGAATTGGCTCGTCCAGGCGGTGGTGAGCATTAGCCTTGAAAATCCTAAAACACTCCTTTTGGAAGCGCGCAATAGCAGGCGACAAATCTACTGCGTTCACTGAAATAGTTCCTGTGCTGGTGTTATACGAGAACCGGGATCTCGCCGATTTCAGCATGGCCCAAAATTTCGTATTCTGATCAGCGAACTCAGGATTTAACAGCACTATTCCGGTCGCGTACGCATCGCTTACGTAAGGCACCAAAAAGGTGAAACCCGCCGGCTCGTTTGAATCCGCCCATGCTGTAAAATTAAAATAGGGAGCTGGTTTGGTTTCAGGGCGCCCAGTATTCGAGTGGGGATCAGAAATTCTAATAAAGGCCAGGTAGGTCATTGCGGCGTCGGAACACCTGACGGCAAGATTCCCCGTGTCGGAGTAAAGCGTGATCACAGCGTCGTTCTTGGTGATAGTCCAATCGCCAAAGCGGCTTAAGGTGTCAGAGCCTTGTGCCCGCGCTTGAGAGTCTGATGGATTTCCAGGCGTCTCTGTGACGTCGCCTGTAACTTCTCTGCCGGAGCCCGGTTGTTCGGATGTTTCCTTAGGCCACTCCAACAATGATTTCGAAAGCCCGGGCTTGCCTTCGTACCAGCATTTTCGTCCATCGATGAGACGATAGGACCACCATTGCCCGTGCGTATCTGACGGCACCGCGACACTGCATTGTTGCTTCGCCTGCGCGGTTGTCATCCCAATCGACGACAGCGCTGCAATGCATGCGGCCAGAACAATGGATGGAAACGGCTTCCCAATTTTGAGCGCTGAGACACTACCTCGTTGATGCAACCGTCTTAAAGCGTATTGATCAGTCATCGCGTCTGCTCACTAAACCCAATTGTCGCGGACCGAGAAGATAAGAAAATCAAGCCTTTTTTCCGAGACATCCCGATCAATTTTGTCCATATGATCGTGCTCTGCGTTCGCGCGCGCGACGGTCGCGCAATGCGCCACGCCCGTTCCACTTAATCCGCGAATGCCGGTTCGGCCATGCCTGCTCCGATATTCGAGGCGCTTGCGCTAGCCATTCGACGGCAAGCGGCGCGCGCGCTCCTGCAAGGCGAGTGCGGCAGGCACTTGCTTGGAGGCCAACGAAAGCGACCGAATTGCTGCGCAGCAGCGAGATGACGCGAAGGGCCAGGAGCTGCCGTTGACGAGCGTTTGTTTGGCCGTTCGGGATGCGCGAAGCGCAGACCTCAGATGCGCCATTGCGCATCGGGGAATCCCGAGATTCCGGGTTCGCTTCGCGCCCCGGAATGACAATCGCGTCGGTTTGACGCCCCGGCCGCTACTTTCGGTCTTCCCCAATCAACGCACATCGCGAGACCGGCGCGGCCGGTCCGTTTGGTGCCAACAACTGACTTATCGATCGCAACACATCGTCACTCACCGAGCGCCAAATCGGCTTGCTCTCGAAGCCGGAATTGGCCGATCCGCCGCCCGATGGTATGTTCCCTGCAGCTTTGAAGGAGGGCACGATGGCTGAAGCGAAACTCGCTCCGAACCTGCCGGGCTGGATGCTCGAGCACGCGAACCGCTATCTTGCGAGCGGCGGAACCGACGGGCACATGTACAAGGTAACCGTGCCCCAGCGAGGTGAGATCACGGTGCCGGCACTGCTGCTGACCACCACCGGCCGCAAGTCTGGCGATAAGTTCATATTCCCGCTGTTTTACGGAACGGACGGCGGCAGTTACTTCGTAATCGCCTCGAAGGGAGGCGCGCCCCAACACCCTGGGTGGTACCGCAATATTCTCGCGAACCCCGACGTCGACGTACAAGTCGGGACCAAGAAGATGAACGCGCGGGCCAGGACAACGGTGGGCGAGGAACGCCTCCGACTTTGGAAAAAGGCGCTCGAATTCTGGCCGCCCTACGCCGACTATCAGCTCAAGACCGAGCGCGAGATACCGGTGGTCGTGCTGGATCCAGTTCATTAGGGTACGTAGCGGCCGGCCGCCGCAGCGACGGCCTGGCGCTGTTCGCACGGCTTTGTCACTTTGCCGGCCTCATCGGCTCCCATGAGGCGACTGTATCCACTGCGGTTGAAGATCGGCCTCCTATGTCTCGACTCCCATATCTCGACATGAACAGGCCCGTAGGCGGATTAGCGAAGCGCAATCCGCCGACTTCAGTGCTGGTCTCGAAGATGGTGGGTTACGCGTCGCTAACCCACCCTGCGAACTACGCTACCGCCCCATGAAGTTCACCTTTGCTCGGACGGGCAGCGGAAGGAGCAGCCCAGGAGGCGGACTTGGAAGGCTCGATGGCGGCTCTGTTTTCGGAAGCAGTCCGAAGCTTGAAAAGATTTCCCTTAGCAGACGTCTAATGGCGGGCTCTATCTTCGCGCAGATGAGCCAGCAGACCAGGACAGCATGCCCAGACCGAACCGAAGCGCAGCGGATCCAGCAATGGGAAGTGGTTCTTCACAGGGAGCTCATCAGCTCGATGAAACAATCCCGTTGCAAATACTGGATTCCGTTCAACAAAGGTCTTTGACGCAGGTCACACATCCCTCGCCCAACTTTCAAATGCACAGGCTGAGCAGCTTGAAGTGGCACTTGGAGGCGTTGCGCTTGGGAGCAACCAACGCGCGCTTCACCAGGGGCCCTGCTTCGCATCTGCGGCGGTGACGCTGCCCTTGCCGCCCTTCGGCTCGTAATTGCCGGCGATCTCCACTCGCTTTTATTCGTTGTTTTTGAAAGCCACGGGCACGGGTGACACAAATCACATAATTTCACACGGGGATAGGAGAGGATGTCGCCATCATCAAATGGAGGCGACGATGCGCAAGTTTTTCCTGATTGCCGCTATTCTTCTATCCGCCACTGCAGCTCACGCCGGGGCGGACCTCACTGTGGCCGGTGCCGATGTTCAGCAGACCGCGGCCTCGTCGGAGCAGCTTCCCGACGCCAGCGTTCTCGCTGCAAAACGCCAAGCCATGATTCAGCAGAAAATGGCAATGCAAAAACAGAAGCAGATGGCAATGCAGAGAGAAATGCGGCTTCACCCGATACGCACGCGCCTTCATTTTGCGCTTCTCAGGTTCAAACGAAAGTTGCACGCGTATTGATGCGCCGCCCTGGTGCATTGCCGATCCTCACCCTCACCCTGATCCTGAGATATCTCAGCGACGGACGAGGATGATCGGCGGTAACGGCGGTCCCCACCAGCCTTGTCACGTCCGGTCAGCGATTAAAAGCAGACTTGCCAAAGGCCGCTTTATCGCTGGCCAACGCACGATTTCCTTAGTGGAAGATGCGTCCAGAGTCGATGACGACGGTCTGGCCGGTCATGGTCTCCGTGCGGCACATGGCGACCACCATGTCGGCGCAGTCGTCCTTGTCGGCGGGCTTCTTCAGGAGCGAGCCCGATGCGGAGCGCTCGATCTGCTCGGACCTGAGATTGGCTGTCGCGCGAGTGCCGTCCAGCAGACCCGGTGCCACGCAGTTGACGAGCGTCTCAGGCGCCAGCGCCACCGCCATGCAGCGCGTCAGATGAATGAGCCCCGCCTTCGACACGGCATAGGCGATAGAAGAGCCGGTTGGGCTGAGCCCTGCTACCGAAGCGATGTTGATGATGCGGCCTCGCCCCTGGGCCTTCATGTGAGGTGCTACCGCCTTGGTCAGGCGCATCGGCCCCGTCAGGTTAATGGCCATGATCCGGTTCCATACCTCCAGCGTCAGATTGTCTAGATCGCCGAAGGGGATCGAGACGTTGTAAGCTGCGTCATTGATTAGAACATCAAGGCGGCCGAAGGCCTGGGTTACCTCGCCGACCATCCGATCCACAGCCGCGCCGTCGGTTATGTCACAGGCGAAAGCTCGAGCGTTGATTTGATAACGCGACGCTAGTTCGCTAGCGACGCTTTCCGCCTGGTCGCGGCTGCGAGCGTACATGACAGCGACATGTGCGCCCTCTTGCGCGAGCGCGTGGCAGATTCGCTGCCCCAGCCCGCCATTGCCGCCCGTCACCAGTGCAACCACGCCCTTCAGGTCCATCGATTCTCTCCTTTAATTTGAATGCGCTGTCGCATCGCCGCCACTCCCGCCCCGCTCTGGGGTGGCGGCTGACAATAATAGCCATCGCTACATTCCTAAGCTACTCGAGTCCGCCGCCCAAGCTTCTCGACCACGATGAAATGTCTCCTTGTCAGCTTGTTCGATGACCGGTTTTATCCAGGAAGCCCACATCGAAGGCAAGTTTCGTCAGGTCAGCAAAAGGGCAATCGCGTCGGCTTGCCCCTCCGTTGACCACTTCGGGTCTTCCCCGGACAGCGGACATCACGCATCATCGCCGCCTCTGAAGAGTGCCAATATGTGATCGGCTGCGGACTGCTTTGCTTCGCCCGCAAGGCAAATCCGGATGCAACGGCTGCGGCAAAGTAACCCGACGGGCAAAATTCCGCTTAACCCGTCGGGCAAATCAGAGATACCAATTCGCCCCGTCTCACCCGACGAGAGGGGCGTTGCGCACGTCACGAAATGCGTGGTGGGATGCGGTGGACGCGGAGCTTGCGAACGACGAACGCAAGCGCCCGCGGACGGCGAAGTCGTGTGGTCCTGGCGCCCCGATGCTGGCGCCAAGCTCGCAGAGATGCTTCCGCGTCTTGCGAGTGATGGTGGCAAAAGAGCCCGGTCACCAGGGAGAGCTCGAAGTAAGCCGTAACACCATCGCGCAGGGAAGGCCGGATTGCTTCCGCTGAACCTGTATGCTCGTGTGCGTTTTCTATGTGCTTTTTGCACACGGGACCGCGGGTGCAGCGCGCACCCGGTCTTCCCTGCGCCCTCTTTGTTACCGGGCGCTGAAATTCAAGCAAACCTCGGGCACATCATGCCGCGAGAATGCTGAGTCACATCCTCACGCTGTTCGAAGACATGAACCCGACATTTTGTGGCCCCAGCCTTCGCAAAACGCCGAGTGGTGATTATGGGTCCCGGCTCGCGCTCGCAAGTGCTCGCTTGGCCGGGACGACGGCGCTATTTCGCCACTCCGATCTCCTTCAGATACTTCAACACCCCCGGATGAATCAGCTTCACGTCCGGCGCAGCGGCGAGCGTGTTCGCGGCCGTGGTTTCGCAGGCCTGCGCGAGCTTCTCGCAGAACTTCGCCTCGATCCCATGCAGCGTGCGCGCGAGGTGATAGGCGACGTCGTCGGGCAGATTCTCGCGCACCAGGACAAAACTCCACG
Organism: uncultured Alphaproteobacteria bacterium; assembly: GCA_963847045.1. Classification (GTDB taxonomy): domain Bacteria; phylum Pseudomonadota; class Alphaproteobacteria; order Rhizobiales; family Xanthobacteraceae; genus Bradyrhizobium. The sequence goes on from CAWJYQ010000026.1 coordinate 130,475, forward strand.
AGCCGACGGAATCGATCGGCGCGCTCTGGCCGGGATAGCTATTGGCGGGCACCGACAGCGGCTTCAGGAACGAGTGCCTGGCGCGGATGCGCGCGATCTCGGCCGCATCGGGCGCAATGAAGCGCGCGCCGCCAGCGCTTTGCGCCATGGTGGCAAAACCCGGCCAGCCGATGCCGGCACCCCAGAGTGCCGCCGCGCGTCCGTCCTGCACCATGGCCGGGCCGTCGCCGGCGCGGTCGAGATAGATCGACTTGAAATCCTCGTCCTGCTTCAACCCAAGCCCGTCGAGCATGTAGCGCGACAGGATCGGCAGGCCCGAGCCCTTGGCACCGAAGGCGACCGGCTGGCCGACGAGATCGCGGATGGTCCTGTAGGGACTGTCGGCGCGCACCACGAACATCCCCGGCGAGGAATACATCGCGGTGAGGATTTTGGCGCTGGTCTTGCTCCGCCCGCCGAGCCCCATGAAGGCCTCATAGGAAGGCTCGCCCGCGACCAGTGCGATATCGACCCCTCCTGCCTCGATCAGCGGGATGTTCTCGTTGGAGCCCTTGGTGTTGCGCGGCTCGATCGACAGGGTCGGATCGGCCGCGTTCATGATCTCGGCAAACGCATTGCCATAGAGCGGGAAACCGCCGCCGGGCGTCGCGGTCCCGAGACTGATGCTGGTCTTTGGAATGGCCTTGCCTCCCTCTTCCGCCACCGCACTGGTCGCCAGCAACAGGATGCCGGCACAGGCGATATGGGCGAATTTCGTTTTCTTCGTTGCACTCATTACTGCATCGCTCCGCGGCAACATGCCCGATTTCGACATTACCGTCCTTGTAGGCAACTCCCGCATTTTATGGAAGCATGGGCGAAAACAAGATGACGGGAGGCACCATGAGCGGATTTCTGCGCACTGCCCTGTTCTGCATTTTCGGCCTCGCCGCCGCAACTGCGCCGGCCGCCGCCGGCTATCCGGACCACCCCGTGCGTTTCATCAACGGCTTTGCGCCCGGCGGCCCCGTCGACACCATCGCGCGCATCATGGCGCAGGCGCTGTCCGAGCATTTCGGCCAGCAATTCGTGGTGGAGAACCGCGCCGGCTCGGGCGGCAACATCGCGACCGCCGCCGGGATCGCCTCGCCGCCGGACGGCTACACGGTGATGTTCACGGGCGCCAACAACGCGATCAGCACCTCCCTCTACAAGCACCTGCCGTTCGACTTCATGCGCGATACCGTGCCGGTTGCGATGTTCACGCAGGTGCCGAACATGATGGTGGTGGCGAAGGCAATGCCGGTGAAGACCGTCCAGGAGTTCATCGACTACTGCAAGGCAAATCCGGGCAAGATCTCCTTTGCCTCGGCCGGCAACGGCACCACGGTGCATATGTCGGCCGAACTGTTCAAGGCCATGACCAAATGCGACATGCTGCACGTGCCCTATCGCGGATCGGCGCTCGCCTTTCCGGACATCATCTCCAACAAGGTGCAGCTGATCTTCGACAACCTGCCGTCGGCGCTGGAGCAGGCGCGCGGCGGCACGGTGCGCGCGCTCGGCGTGACCTCGCCGCAGCGCTGGCCCGGCGTGCCGGATGTGCCCGCGATCGCGGAGACCGTGCCGGGATTCGAATCGGTCGGCTTCTACGGCATCTCGGCGCCGAAGGGCACGCCGGGCGAGATCGTCGATACCCTCAACAAGGCCGTCGGCGAGGCGCCGAAGGACCCCAAGCTGGTGGCGCGGCTGGCCGAAATGGGCGGCATCCTGAAGCCGATGCTACCTGCCGAATTCGGCAAGCTGGTCGCCGACGAGACCGAGAAATGGCGCAAGGTGGTCGAGTTCGCCGGCGTATCGGTTGATTAACGCAAAACGCGGCTTGCGGCATTGCGGGAACGGTTGCTGCCTTGTAAACCGAGGCGGCACCGTTGCCTCGCCGCGCTAGCGCGGCAGCCCGCGGCGGGGCCTGTAGCTCAATGGTTAGAGCCGGCCGCTCATAACGGTCTGGTTGCAGGTTCGAGTCCTGCCGGGCCCACCAGTGAATTCAGTTGCTTATCAGTTCTTGCTTGGCCGCAGCGGGATCACCGCACCAGAAACCGCACCAGATATGTGCGCTTTTCGTTCGCCGCGTTCGCGCATCGCAATCTTTTCAACGGCATCCGACAAATAGTCAGGATGGTGGTGTCCATAGGTGTTCAGAAGAACTTCGAGAGACATCCCAAGATAGCCGGCTGCTTGCCATGGATCTGCACCTCTCTGCATCAGCCAGGTCGCCGCAGTGTGTCGCAGAGTATGAGGGGATATTCCGGGACCGAGCCCCGCAAGTCTTACGGCGCTCTTGAATGCAGTTTTGACCGAAGTCACCGGCTTGCCGTTGAACTCAACGAAGTGTTTCGCCTCAGGATCAATTCGGTGCCAGCGTCGCAAGTGGGCAAGCAAGCGCGAGGGGATCGGGACCGTCGGTTGCCGCTTGTTAGTCTTCGCGCTGCCCTGCTTCAGGCGATAGTAGCGTCCGCGCTCCAGATCGACATAAGATCGACCGACCGCTGGGATGGGTGATGCCGCGGCGATGGCTCCCGCCCGCGTCCCGCTATAGATGCCCAACAATATAAAGCGAGCGATTTGCGGAGCGGACGCTTGCGCGTTGGGGCCTTCACATCCTCCATCGGTCGACGCGACTTCTTCTGCAGTTCGCGATAACGCCAGCAAGTCCAGATCAGTTTGGCCGC